>NZ_JJMU01000075.1 GCF_000757725.1 Sphingobacterium deserti | reverse complement strand
CGAAGCTTTCCACGCCGGTAGAACGTTGTTGTCTTCCCTCATTTTCTTTCTTTCAATAATATGTCAGTTCTAGTAGCTAGAATTGAGTATTGCGAACTGGGATTTTTGTACCCACTACGCACTACCCATTACCCACTACTATAAAAGATTTTCAGGTGCCTATATCGGCGGTGTCTACCTCTTCCCATTCCGAACAGAGCAGTCAAGCCCGCCAGAGCCGATGGTATTGCCGTAACAGGTGGGAGAGTAGGTCGGTGCCTAATTTAATACGAAGCCCGTTGTCGAAAGATGACGGGCTTTTTTTTGCGCCCTGCCCGGCCGCTGGTATTGTCCGCCAGCTGGCGGATGGGAGAGTAGTCCGCCCACTGGCGGATAATTTAATACGGAGCCCTTCAGGAAACTGAGGGGCTTTTTTTGTGTCCCACCGGAGCCGTTGGTATTGTCCGCCAGCTGGCGGATGGGAGAGTAGTCCGCCGACTGGCGGATAATTTAATACGGAGCCCTTCAGGAAACTGAGGGGCTTTTTTTGT
>NZ_JJMU01000074.1 GCF_000757725.1 Sphingobacterium deserti | reverse complement strand
TCTCCGGCTTGCAATTGAAACTAAAAAGTAAAAAGTAAGAAGGATTATACCGGCACTACATCCTACATACGGCGCACTAAAATCTAACTCTTAATATCTAATCTCATTACGCATTACCCACTAAGCACTACGCAATACTGAAAATTGCCGCGTCGTCGTTCCTCCTCCTCGCAATGACCTGGCTCTTCTGTCAGACTTACTATCTCATTACCCACTACGCAATACTGAAAATTGCCACGTCGTCGTTCCTCCTCCTCCTCGCAATGACCCTGGCTCTTCTGTCAGACTTACTATCTCATTACCCACTACGCAATACTCAATACTGAAGATAGCCGCGTCGTCGTTCCTCCTCCTCGCAATGACCCTGGCTCTTCTGTCAGACTTACTATCTCAATACCCACTACGCACTACGCAATACTGAAAATTGCCACGTCGTCGTTCCTCCGGCTCGCATTTGAAAGTAAAAAGTCAAAATTAAAAAGTAAAAAAAATGTACACCGTACAAGTTCTACATACTAAGTACTAAAATCTAAATACTATCTATTCTCAAAACCATTTACGGCTACCGATTGTGCTATATTTAAATTGAAAAAACCACAATATGCATCCATCTGAAAGACACTTGAAACTAGAAAAAGACGGCAAAAAAAAGGAATTTATATATTATCCCGGACGTAACGAAAATAGTTTTGAGGTCGTCGATATGGAAGTAGCGAACAAAGTCTATGTCTTTTCGTTTGACATAGAGGACGGTACATTTTCCTATTCTGGCGGCGATCTCGAAGAACTCTCCGATTTTATTGGTAGGCATATATTGGTAACAGAATTTTAAACATACCATAAGAACATTACAGACAAACCGTTTCTATTTCACCAAAAACATTTAGGGTGATAGATTAGCCAAACTATTCTTCCTATCGTAATGATAAGCTAAAAATATGTCAAAATATCAGATTAGATGGTGAAAAAAACCATGAAAAATCGTATCATTGAAGGAAATAGTTTATACCTTGCCGCATAAGTGACAACATATTATCGCGAGCTGGTACAACATATTTTGCGGTATAAATAAAGATGTAATGGAAATATTATTGATAGAAGACGACAGTTCGGTGGTTTCACTTATTAGACGCGGTCTTTCGGATTTAAACTTTAATATTTCGGTAGCGCTTAATGGGCTTACCGGTCTAGAAATGGCAAGGGCGGGGAACTATGATTTAATTATCTTAGATATTATGCTGCCCGGGATGGATGGCCTAAAGGTTTGTCAAAATATACGATCTTCCAATCGCGACGTTTCTATACTTATTCTTTCTGCACTGGACCAACCTGAGGATATCGTCGATGGTTTCAGAAATGATGCGGATGATTATTTAACAAAGCCATTTCATATGGACGAGCTTAGAGCTCGTGTTAGTCGGGTTTCTAGAAAAGTAACGGTAGTAGATAAGGTAGAAAGTCCTAACAATTTAAATTTTTCTGACCTTCTGCTCGATTACGATAGTAAAATCGCGATAAGGCAGGATAATGAGATCATACTAACCGCTACCGAGTTTCGTTTGCTTGAATACCTAATCAAGAATCAGCGAAAGGTGGTGTCAAGGGTAGATATATTGGAAAGCGTTTGGGGTATGGATTTCAATCTTAGTACGAATGTAGTAGATGTCTATATCAATTATTTGCGGAATAAAATAGATAAAGGGTATGACAAAAAGCTCTTACATACTGTTGTCGGGATGGGATATGTTCTAAAGGAAATTGATGAAGTTAAGAACTAAAATAATTCTTCTTTTCAACCTTATATGCTGGGCGCTTATTGTAGGCTTTGCTATCTATATATCCTATTTTACGTGGGACAGTCTCCGGACTAAATTCTTTCATCGCCTAGAAGAAAATGCGCAGATAGTCGGGAAGCACATCATCGAAGAGGAAGAGCACATCAACGAGATTTATTATGAAATTATGCGGACTTACCTTCGGCAACTATCGGCAGGTAAGGATTACATCATCCCTATCGACAGTGGCCAAACAACGGTTAAAAATAGACCCAGCTTGCCCGTTCCTCCATCTTTCTACAAAGACGTGATCTCTTCGGGCAAGGCGCAATATATGCACGGTGATACGGCCTACCTTGCTTTATATTTTGAAAATGACCACAACAGTAAGGATTTGATCATCGTATCGTCAGGTAGAGACGATTATGGTTTGGGAGAGCAGGTGAAGTTGGATCGCACACTGGTTCATGCAGGTCTATTTTGCGCTGTCATCGTTGCCTTAATCTCCTATCTATTTGCTAAACATATTATGCGGCCAATAGCCGTTATTAATGAAGGAATAGATAAGATCAGTATATCAAAACTCGACCTCCGACTGCAAAAAACCAATGACGTGAAGGATGAAGTAACGATGCTTATCGACAGTTTCAACGATATGATTAGCAGACTTGAAATCTCTGTAAAATCACAAAAACGCTTTATAGCAAATGCATCCCATTCTTTTCGTACGCCCTTAACCATTATTCGCGGTGAAGCTGAACTCATACTCAAGGAAGATAAATTGAGTGAGGATACAGTATCCTCGGTACAAAATATCGTCACAGAAACTGATCGTATCATTACGATGATCAATAGCTTGCTTATGATAGCTCGTTCTGGGTTGGATGATACGAAAAATGACTATCACTTGGTACGTATTGATGAGGTATTGTTTAAAGTGATCGACTCCGAGCGAAAAGCTATTCATCACCAATCCATTCAATTGGATTTTGACGCGCTGCCTGAAGATGCCGGAGCGTTAGAAGTATATGGGAATGCTGATTTACTCTTCATCGCACTCAGTAATATTGTTTCCAATGCCTGTAAATATGGAAAAGATGGCGATGTGATTATATCACTAAGTATACAAAAAAGTAACGTAGCCATCGATATCGATGACACAGGGATCGGTATCCCTGATCAAGAGCAAAAATTTGTTTACGATTCTTTCTATCGTGCTTCTAATGTGCACGATATCCACGGAACTGGACTCGGTTTATTGCTAGCAAAAAATATTATTGACCATCACGATGGCGATCTTTTACTTCGCTCGAAGGAGGGGGAGGGCACAAATGTTCGTATCCTATTACCAATTACCAATACTCTCTAAGACTATTTTAATGTTATTCTTATAGCTTTCTAAAGCGGAGGTGATATACTTGATGAAAAGGTATTTCACTTTACTTTATGAAACAATTCTCACTCATTTTTGCCGCACTATTTTCCCTGTCTGCTTTGTCTGCTCAGGAAGCTCGCTCTTCACTCCTAAATAGGAATGATGATTCCCAAACTGACTCGTTAGCTTCGAAGGAACCAGACCGTGCACAGCTGTTTAAATTTGATTTTTTGCTGCGTGCAGCATTAGATGCGGATAACCTGGGAAAAGAGGAAGCGCTAACACGCTTCAACCTAGACGAGGCACGCATACTGTTTCATGGAGAGTATAACGATCGATTATCATACAAAATCCGGTTTAGGCTGAACCGATCGTTTGCACAGTCCGGCTTGGATAATTCATCGCAAGCACTAGATTTCGCACAGGTGGATTATAAGTTTGGTAAGCAAAATAAATGGATGGTTAGCCTTGGTAAGCAAAGTGCGATGGTAGGCTCCTATGAATTTGAAAACAACCCTATCTATGAATTTATGTTTACAGATTATGTTGATCGTATACTGAATCTTTTCGTAGTAGGTGGTAAGCTTTCTTATCAAGTGAATAGCAACCACGGCCTGCATCTACAGCTATACAACACTGTAAACAATACATTCGACAACCACCTAACGAGTAACGGTTTTGCTTTAGGAAGTATCCAACGCGCAAAAGCTCCTTTAGGGGGCTATTTGACTTGGACGGGGGCGTTTGCAGATCGTCGTTTCCAGACAAAATGGTCATATAATTTAGCTCAATTTGCTGAAGGTAGACCAACACAAGCTATATCCCTAGCTAATAAGTTTAAAACAGAGCGGCAGATGGTTTATCTTGATCTCCAGTATACGCATATGGGAACTGACCATGCGCTGATAGCTTCACGGGCTATTAATGACTTTTATGCACTTACGGGCGAAGCGCGACAGCTGGCTCAAAACGTAACCTACAAATCCGCAGTAGTGCGATACGACCAGTTTCTTACGGATAAGTGGGAGATAGCGGTCAAAGGCGCTGTGGAAACGGTAGGCAGTAGAGATGATGATGCGTTAGGGAATGATTTCCGAACAAACTACACCTACTTCGCGGCCTTGCAACATAAACCCTTTAAAAAGCAGGATTTCCGATTTTACTTAGGATACATAGGGAACAGTATTTCCTATGCGGAACGGACGGCGCTTGCCAAGACACAATTTAACAGATTGGCATTGGGCGGGTATTTTACCATTCCGGTTTATTAAAATATAAAGAATATGATGGTTTTATTTTATAGTCAAACAGCATGCATTTAACACCAAGAGAAACTGAAAAGTTGATGTTGCATCTAGCAGGAGAACTAGCGGCAAAGCGATTGAAAAGGGGTTTAAAACTGAATTACCCTGAAAGTATAGCCTACATCAGTGCCGAATTAATGGAAAAAGCAAGAGATGGAAAAAGTGTAGCCGAACTTATGGAATGGGGAACCACGCTGCTGAAGCGCCGACAGGTGATGGAGGGCGTTGCCGAAATGATCCACGATGTACAGATTGAAGTTACTTTCCCGGATGGAACCAAACTGGTTACTGTTCATAACCCTATACGTTAACAAATAAATAGAGATACTTATGGTACCTGGAGAATACTTTTTAAAAGCAGACGACATCAAAGCGAATGCGGGTTACCGCACGGTGACGGTTTCTGTAGCCAATACTGGCGATCGACCTATACAAGTAGGTTCACACTATCATTTTTTTGAGGTCAATAAAGCATTGGCATTCGACCGTGAAAAAACCTTCGGCATGCGTCTCAATATACCGGCGAGTACAGCCGTGCGATTTGAGCCGGGTGAGAAAAAAGACGTCATCCTCGTGGAAATTGGCGGCGCCAAGGAAATACACGGATTCAACGGTTTGACCAACGGAAACTACACTAAGGATAAGGTGAAGAACGAGGCAATTGCCAAAATGAAAAAACAAAACTATAAATCTTCTCAATAACTTAAAACAGAATCGCAATGGGTGAATGGAATAGAAGAGACTGGATAAAGATCGTGGGGCTAGCTTCGGCGAGTGTCGCTACGACGAAATTAAATGCTTTAGGTCTCCAAAAGCTAGGACTTGATAAATCATCGATCCGCTATGTGGATGGTGAACTTTATATACCTCGGGATAAATATGCCTCGCTTTTTGGTCCGACAACTGGTGATAGAGTTCGTTTGGCAGACACGGAGCTGTTGATCGAAATTGAAAAGGATTTCGCCGTGTATGGTGAAGAAAATAAATTTGGCGGCGGAAAGACAATTCGTGATGGTATGGGCCAGTCGGCGCGTGCTTTGCGCGATGAAGACGTGCTCGATTTTTGTATAAACAACGTTATTATCATCGACCATTGGGGCATTGTAAAAGCTGATGTGGGTATTAAAGATGGAAAGATAGTTGGCGTTGGTAAAGCTGGAAATCCGGATGTACAGGATGGCGTAACAGAAGGAATGATTATTGGGCCTTCAACAGAAGTGCATGGCGGTGCTGGGATGATCATGACTGCCGGGGGGATCGACACACACATCCACTTTATAAGCCCGACGCAGATCGAGACTGCCCTTTATAGCGGTGTAACCACCTTTATTGGTGGTGGTACAGGACCGGCCGATGGAACGAATGCAACGACCGTAACATCGGGTAAATGGTTTATCCATAAAATGTTGGAAGCGTTTGAAAACTTACCTATAAATGTAGGTTTCTTTGGAAAAGGAAATGTTTCGACAACAAGACCTATTGAAGAGCAAATCGAAGCAGGTGCATTGGGTGTCAAGATTCACGAAGACTGGGGGGCTACGCCATCAACAATCGACGCTGCTTTAAAAGTTGCTGATAAATATGATGTACAGGTGGCCATACACACAGATACACTGAACGAAGCTGGATTTTTAGAAGACACCGTAGCTGCAATCAATGGACGTGTAATTCACACGTTCCACACCGAAGGTGCAGGTGGTGGCCACGCCCCAGACATTATCAAAATATCGATGTACCCGAACATCTTGCCGGCATCCACCAACCCGACTAAGCCATTCACAGTAAACACGGCTGAAGAGCATTTAGACATGTTGATGGTTTGTCACCATTTAGATAAAAATGTCAAGGAAGATGTGGCTTTCGCCGATTCTCGCATTCGTCCGCAAACAATCGCCGCTGAGGATATTCTTCAGGATATGGGTGTGTTTTCTATTATGAGCTCGGATAGCCAGGCGATGGGCCGCGTTGGTGAGGTTATCTCCAGAACATTCCAGACCGCGCATAAAATGAAAGTTCAACGTGGTGCTTTGGAGAGTGACAAAGGGACAGGTCATGATAATTTTAGAGTAAAGCGGTACGTTTCCAAGTTTACGATCAACCCGGCTAAAGCGCACGGTATTGATAGTTACGTAGGATCTATCGAGGCAGGAAAATATGCGGATCTCGTTTTGTGGAAGCCAGAGCTATTTGGTGTCAAGCCAGAAATGATTATCAAAGGCGGGATGATCTTAGGTTCGAAAATGGGCGACGCAAATGCGTCTATACCAACACCACAGCCGATTGTCTATCGGCAGATGTTCGGAAATTTTGGTAAAGCTTTAAGTAGCATATGTTTCAACTTCGTTTCAAAAGTATCCATCGAGAATGGAACGATTGATTCGCTGAAACTTGCTCGGAAAAGCTTACCTGTAATGGGCTGTCGTACGGTAATGAAAAAGGATATGGTGCATAATGATGCCACACCAAATATTGTTGTAGATCCCGAAACGTATGATGTAACAGTGGATGGTGTGTTAGCACGCTGCGAACCGCTGGCTGAACTTCCTATGGCACAGCGTTATTTCTTATTTTAATGATTCTGTCACAAGGCATAGCAGGCAATATCCTACACGGCGCTGATGGGTTCGCCGATCTTAATCTGGATTTTTTGGACTTAGCATGGCATGAGCTCGATAGAGGTGTGCTTCGGAAGTTTACACGGAACGGACAGGAGATTGGTTTCAGAAACCTAACAGGGGTAGCCCTGCAGGATGGTGATGTCCTTTTTAGGGACGCACAATCCTGCATCGTGGTGAAGATATTACCCTGTATGTGCCTTGTTATACAGCCAAAAAATAAGATCGAAATGGCAAGTGTTTGTTTCGAGATAGGGAACAGGCATTTGCCCATTGCGATACCTTCAGCAGATGAAGTACTTATTGCCTTTGAAGAACCGCTACGTGTGCTATTCGAAAAGCGGGCTATCGCAACACGTATCGAAGAACGTACGTTGGAACAAACGCAAACGCTGAAGATCCATGCGTGGACGCGGAAAACAAAATTTAAAATCACATTAGCAAAAACGATACATGAATCCTTTGTTGACACTGCTGCAGATTAATGACTCTGTGTTTCCAATCGGAAGTTTTACACATTCTTACGGATTAGAAACCTATATCCATAAAAGAATCGTGCACGATGTGGAATCGACACGAAGCTACGCAGAGACGATGTTGAAACACAATGTGTACTACAACGACGCGGCATTCTTTTTAAGAGCATGGGAGATCTGCTCAGGTAAATTTTCGATGCGTAAATTGATTGAGTTAGATACGTTGGTATCCTCATTGAAATCACCCTACGAGATAAGAGAGGCGAGTCGAAAACTTGCAATACGATTTCTGAAAGTTGTCGAAAGCTTTAAATCGATAAGACGCGGTAAGGCATATTTGGAAGCTATTCAAACAGGAGAAGCGGGAGGGCATTATGCTATCGCCTTTGCCATGTATGCACAGTACCAGCAGATCAGTTTCGAGGACGCGCTCAGCGCATTTTACTACAATACCCTGAACGGAATAGTGACGAATTGTGCCAAGTTAGTTCCGATAAGCCAGACCGAGGGCCAAAAGATATTATTTAGCATGCAAGATTTAATTAAGGATCTCGTTTCAACTCAAAAAGACATGGAAGAGTCTATGCTGGGAAATTGTTGCATAGCACAAGACTTACGCTGCATGCAACATGAAAAATTATACACAAGGATTTATATTTCATAACTATTACTTATGGACAGAAAGTATGTTAAGATTGGCGTTGCTGGCCCTGTAGGGTCAGGCAAAACGGCCTTGATAGAGCGGTTGACAAGACAGATGGCAGATGATTACAGCATCTGCGTGGTGACAAACGATATTTATACGCGGGAAGATGCGCAATTTCTTCAAAAGAACTCCACATTACCGGCTGAGCGCATAGCGGGTGTTGAAACTGGAGGATGCCCACACACCGCTATTCGAGAAGATGCTTCGATGAATATTGAAGCGGTTGAAGAATTGGTGGAGCGGTTTCCCGACACGGAGATTGTATTTGTAGAAAGTGGAGGCGACAACCTAACTGCTACATTTAGCCCGGATTTAGCGGATGTAACCATCTTTGTGATAGACGTTGCTGAAGGCGAAAAAATACCACGCAAAGGTGGACCCGGTATCACCCGATCAGATTTACTCTTGATCAACAAGATCGATCTGGCTCCTTATGTGCATGCTGATCTTTCTGTGATGGAAAGCGACGCTAGGCGCATGCGCGGCGAGCGGCCATTTCTGTTTACAAACCTCATGACTTTAGAAGGTTTGGAAGAGGTGAAGAGTTGGATAAAGAAGTATGCGCTATTGGAAAATTAAACAATCATGGAAAGTACGATCAAGATCAATGCCGAAAGAGAGGGAAATTACAGTGTGCTTAAAGAGAGCTTTCACAATGCACCCTATAAATTGACCCACTATGGATCGCCTCGCGCGCAGAAGCATCTTGAGATGATCATTATGAGTGCTTCGCCAGGCATTATGGATGGCGATATCTTGACCATTGATGTGAACGTCAAGGAAGATGTGCATTTTAAACTGTTCACGCAGTCTTTCAATAAGCTCCATCCGATGAAAAATGGAGCCTATCAAAATACACACATGAAATTGTCTCCTAGAAGTATGTTGCATTATGTACCCCATCCGGTTACGCCGTTTAAGGATGCCATTTTCTATGCGAACAGTCGAATTGATATGGCTACTGATGCAACGCTCATATGGGGGGATATTATTGCCGCCGGACGTATTTACATGGATGAAGCATTTCAATTCGAAAAGCTACACAGTAGGACAGAGATTTTTCGAGAGGGCAAGCTTATTCTTACAGATAACCAGTGCTTAATGCCCAAAGTGCAACCGATTCAAAAGCTACTGTTTTTCGAATCGTACACGCACCAAGCCACCTTTATGTACAGCGGACCTTGGGCAAAAGCAATGAAGGCTGAGTTTGACGAAATTCTTTCAGGTGAGTACGAAGACATCGCGTTTGGCTTTACCTATGCTGCTGAAAATACGCTTCTTCTACGCGCTTTGGGAAATGACGGGGAGCTACTTTATAACTTCCTATCGATGTTGGGGCAGATGTGTTGGGAGTTCACATTACACGAACAAGCGAAGTTAAAGGAGCTTTTAGCACATACGAGCGAAGTCGATAAAGCAGAGCGTCAGGTACTTGCTGATTCGCCAACGGAAGCGCCAGTGAAAGTGAAAAAAGGAAGAATAAAAAAGCAGCCCGCAGCTTAAAGAAACAAGAAATAGGATGCACGAAACAGGAATAATACAGGAAATGTTTGATCTTCTTCAAGAGGAATATCCAACCCGATTTCAAGATATCGTTAAGGTTCAATTGGAGGCGGGGCTTTTGAGCAATATCCAGCCTATTTTGATACAAAATGCATTTGAGGCTTATGTGCTGGATCATCAACGATTTCAAGGGGTGGAACTTGAAGTAAAAGTTTTGCCGATACTCGCATTTTGCGATGCCTGTAAACTATCCTTCGAAGTTGTCTTCCACCGATTTGTTTGCAGCTGTGGGAAGCCATCAGACAAGGTTGTACAAGGCGAGGAGTTACGAGTAACACAGATAATATTTAAAAGTAAAGAAAATGAATAATACGACAACACCTAAAAGCAATCAGATGCCGGTTGGGTCTGTTCAATGCGAGAATACAAGTTTAAACTTGTTAAAAGCAAATGATTTTGTAGCGAAGGCAATTCGGGAAAGATTAAAAGATATTTGCGTTATCAATATCTGCTCATCTCCAGGAAGCGGAAAAACCACCTTGATGCAAGAAACGGGTAAGCTATTGGGGAAAAAACTTAATATGGCTGTTCTCGTCGGCGATCCTGAGACAGAGCGTGACGCTGTTCGCATGCGTGAGGTGGGTATCAACGCGCTCCAAATCGTGACCGGCGGCATGTGTCATATCGAGGCACAAATGATTTTACAGGCATTAGACCATATCAATTTAGACAATGTAGATTTACTCTTTATCGAAAATGTAGGAAATCTTGTTTGTCCTGCCGCGTTTGACTTAGGAGAAGATTTTCGGGTCACATTGCTTGCTGCAACCGAAGGAGACGACAAACCTAAAAAGTATCCGCGCATGTTTTTAACAAGTGAGCTTATGCTTGTATCCAAAGCAGATTTATTACCCTATGTACCGTTTTCGGTTGATGCAGTAACCAAAGATGCGCGCGAAGTAAACCCGAACCTTGAGGTTATTTCGTTAAGCAGCCTCAAGGGGGAAGGAATGGATGCGTGGTGTAATTGGCTTTTGAATAAAGTTGAAGCCAAAAAAATGGCTAAAAACTAGAACTTGATCGTATTCATATGCTAGTTGTTGTCGATAATGATTACCAAAACCTACCTCAAAACCTGCAGGAAGAAAAACTTGCTGTCGAGTGGTTTGAAGTTAGTAAAAGTCAGTTTGAGCGGCACACTGACGGCGATAGGCCGATCAAACTAAAACGCGTCAATAATAAGTATCTCCGCGATAAGCAAGTCATCTATCAAGATGAAAAATCTTATATCGCTATAGACTTGCAACCGTGCAATAGTATCGTGCTAAAAAGCGACGATGCTATGCTTATGGGCAAGTTTTGCTTTGATGTAGGAAATCGACATTTACCGGTATTCGTATTGAGTGAGAGCGAAATAGCAGTAGCGTACGACGGTAGGCTTTATGATGCTTTGGCGAACAAGTATGGCGATAAAATAAGGTTGATGTCTGTTAAGCTCTTGCCGGAATCACGGTTGATTACGAATGGGGCATAAAGTGGAAAGTATGAAGTTTGGAGAGTTATTTAAGATCCTATTTTGCTTAGTTTTTATTATTAGTGTCATCCTGCTTGTCGGGATGATAGCTTCTTGCGGAAGCGAGTCTAAGAAAGCAGGGAATGTTTTCGAAATTTCGGCTGTAGATAAGCGAGGAAAGACGATCGCTTTAAAAAAAACTGCGGAGCGTGTTGTCGTGCTATTCGAACCATTTGTCGATCAAATGTACATGTTGGGGGCAAAAGACATGCTTATTGGTATTCCGCAACAAATCTATCAGAATGAGTCCACCTATCAATATCTTTCTTTGCTGGATAAGCGTATCGAAGAGAAAACGATTGCAACGCCGACTTTCGGCGGAAGGTCCAGCAATGTTGAGCATATTGTAAGTCTACAGGCAGATCTTGCAATTGTTTATGAACACGATACGGAGACTATTGAGCAGCTGGAAGAGCTGGGCATTCCTGTTTACGCGGTATCTAGTGCAGGTAAGAAACAGATCTATCAAGAGCTTATTGGTGTAGCCACTTTGTTAGGAAAAGAAGATCGTGCACGGGAAATCGTAGATTATATAGAACAACAAATCGACATGATGATAGCGCAACATGGCGACGAGCGTAAAAAGATTTATTACGCCTGGTCGAAGGGACGCATCTTTTCCACGTCGGGCAAGGGAACGTTGATCGATCTAGCCATGGAGATTGCCGGTGCGGAGAATGCTTGTCCGTTAGTCATGGATGCACCAAATGTAAACGCCGAATCATTGTATAAGTGGAATCCGGATATTATCGTGCTGTGGAACTCACGCTTGGAAGATGTGTATAACCTGACAGAACTTTCATCCTTGAATGCCGTGACGCAAAAACAGGTTTTCGAAGCCGCACCCACTTTTTATTATGACCCGCATACCGTTAAGTTTTTACTGCTGGCGAAACAGTTGAAGAGCTGGTGTTACCCTTCGTACAAAAAAACCGATTTCGATAACGAGTGTACAGAAGTGCTACATTTTTTGTATGGCAACGAGCTTGGAAGGAGGAATAGATAATGTATGTGAAAATTTCTATGCTATGTCTTGCACCTATCTGCGTTGTATTTCTATCACTAGCGTTAGGAAGTACTGGCTTTTTAAGCCTATCCGACTTATTTCGCTACACCTATGCAAGCTTAGCGCCCTATCTTGGCCAAGAGGTTATCCTTCAAGACGCCAATATGGAAACAATATTGTGGCAGGTGAGGCTTCCTCGCGTGCTTTTAACGTTTATGGTGGGAGCGGCACTTGCGGTGGCAGGCGGCGTTTTGCAAGCCGTGTTTCGTAATCCTATAGTTGATCCATTTTCTTTGGGGATTTCTTCCGGAGCAGCTTTTGGCGCAGCGCTGTCTATGTTAATTTCTCTTATCCCGCTTAACCTTTCTGCTTTCGTATTTGGCGTCATTGCCGTGTTAATCACTTACTTTGTGTCCCGTAGTGGCATGCGTGGTTCTTTGGTGACCATGGTACTGGCTGGCATGATTATATCAGGTGTTTTTACCGCATTTTTGACGGTGCTGCAATACTTAAGCGACCCCTATAAGCTGCAAGCTATTGTGCAATGGACGATGGGAAATTTACATACAGCGTCTTGGCACAAAGTGCAACAGGCCGTTGTGCCGATCACGTTGGGATTAATTATTATCATCGCCTTTCGCTGGAAATTGAATCTTCTTTCCTTGGGTGAGCAAGAGGCGTTAGCGGTGGGCGTTAACCCCAAGATTATAAAGCTGATTATGGTAGGAGCCGCTACCATGATCACGGCATCATCCGTAGCCGCGGTGGGCATGATCAGCTTGTTTGGTCTCATCGTCCCGCACATAAGCCGTATGTTGTTTGGACCAAGCAATAGCATAGGTGTGTTGGCCAATATCAGCATAGGCGGATCGTTCTTATTGATTATTGACGATTTTTCAAGAACATTGCTGCCTTTTGAAATTCCTATAGGCGTTTTTACCATGATGCTGGGGACACCGTTATTTATCTACTTAATGCGTAAGAACGCCATAAATTGGAACGGATAATGGAAGCTATAGAACTAAAAAATATTGCGTTTTCATACGGCAAAGAGCTTATATTAAAAGATTTATCTGCAAGCTTTCGTAGGGGTGAGATGGCTGTTGTACTGGGTCGAAATGGTAGCGGAAAGTCCACGCTGTTTAACATTCTCACCGGAATTCAGCGCGATTATAGTGGCGTTCTCCATATAAATGGCCATGACATTAAGCGGCTGAGAAAAGGCTCAAAGGATATGCTGCGCATAGGATTCATGAACCAATTCCACCAAACTACTTTTCCCTTTAGCGTTTTTGATGTTGTTTTAACGGGACGCGCATCTTTTTCAAAATTCGGTCCTAGCAAGGGCGACCGGGAGCGCGTGGAAGCTGTCTTGGAAAGCTTTGATTTACTTCGGTATAAAGATAAGCCCTACACAGAATTGTCTGGAGGGGAGCGACAATTGGTTCTATTGTGCCGGGTATTGGTGCAGGATCCAGATATTATCCTACTCGATGAACCTACAAATCACCTGGATCTCCATTATCAGATAGCGGTATTGGATAATTTAAAAAAGCTGGTTCATAAGGATAAAACAGTGATCTGCATCATGCATGATCCAAATTTAGCATTTCAGTACGGTGATCGCTTTTTCGTCATGGGCGGTGGTAAATTGAAGAGTTTGGACGGCATGTCAAAAGCTGCTATACATCAAGTTTTGGAGGAAGCCTATCATGTAGATTTAAGCAGCGCAGTTATAGATGATAAAATGGTACTTATACCAAAATCGAAGTTATGGGTTTAATGGAGCATGTAACGATTGAGATAGTAGATTTATCGCAGCAGGAAGAGGTGATAAATTATGTAATTCGGGCGCGAAAAGAACTTTTTCCGGAGCTGGATAGTCATCTTTTTCCGGTCGATTTATTCGCGTTTCGAGCGACCTACATTGATGATGAACAGGGCGCTTTTTTGGTTGCACGGGATGCTTCCAGAACGATTGTTGCTGCAATAGGTATGCTGCGGTATGATGGACGTTTTCCATTCCTGAAGTTTAAACAAGATGCTGCCGTAGAAATCGTTCGTTTGTATGTCGATAAAAATTATCGACGGAAAGGCTTGGCGTATAAAATGTTCCAATCGTTGAACGAGATCGCGACTGATAAAGGTGTTGAAACCCTTTATCTGCACACGCACCCTTTTCTTTCGGGAGCATTGGAATTTTGGAAAAAATGCGGATTTGAGGTGCTCACAATCAAAAAGCACGGCAGTTACGAAACTATCCATATGTTAAAGCCTAACTCAGCTCAGGATGTGTAAAGTTTTCCTTCCAACATCCAGCATAGGGCATGCTGTATTTCTTTTTATACTCACTTTTTTCTTAGCAGCGACATTAAAAGGACAAGATGGACTAAAGTCTAATAGACAGGTAATAGTCCGGGATGTGCATGGAAATGCGCTGCCTGGTATCACAATTTCGATAGCCGGCTATGCTGACCTTCAAACCGATAGCCACGGTAGGTTTATTGTGCCGAAAACCTTAAAACTACCTGTTAAAGCTACATTTAAAGGCGTAGGATTTGAAACGCTGGTACGTTCAATCGATGATCATCAATTGCAGAGCCCTCGTGCTATTGTCGTTGTACTTTCGCAACGTGTACAACAGGTGGACGAGGTTTTAGTGACAGGACGAAGAAACAATTCTTACCTGATTAATAATACGGAATTGGGCGGTAAATTTTCTGGTTCATTAAAGGATTTGCCACAATCCGTCTCTATCGTTAGCAAAGAGTTTATGGAAGATAAACAAGCCTTTGTTATTACAGATATGGTTCAGGATTTGGCCGGTGTGAATCAAGCCTCGTCTTATGATGATGTAACGATTAGAGGATTTAACAGCGGATATATGAGTGGACTACGGTTGGTAAATGGTATGCGCTCGGGATATGGTTACGGAACCAGCTTTTGGCGAACACCGCTTACGGTCAATTTAGAGAGTATAGAAATTTTGAAGGGACCCGGCGCCTCCTTGTTTGGTGATATCACGCCTGGCGGTACAATTAACCTCGTTACCAAAAAGCCTAAAGCTGCAAAACATGCCAGCATCAATTTCTCAGTGGGAAGTTTTGAAACCTACCGGACCACGTTGGATGTAGGCGGTGCGGTCGATACAGCGGGTAAAGTATTATACCGATTGAACGTAGGCTATGAAAATGCACGAACTTTTCGCGATGTAAATCAGCGGAAAAGCATGCTGTTAGCACCTTCTTTCAGCTTTCGTCCAGTTGATGGCACACAACTGGATGTTGATTTGACCTATGATAATTTCGACGGCTACCTTGATCGTGGGTTAGGTATTCGCGGTAACGATTTTTATGGGCAACCACGTTCCTTCAATGTTAATCAACCTACAGATTTCTTAAAGACAAGCTTTCTTACTATGGCCGCCCGGTTATCGCAGCGATTAAGTTCGCATATGTCTTTACATGTACGTTATATGAAATCTATCTATTCCGAAAATTTAAATGAGTTTAGAACACTGAACACGTTTGCTGATGCACCGGCGAATACGATTATGAATATGCGATTTCAATCCAAGCAGGCTAGGGACTATACTGATAATGTTGTGAGTTATGTACGTTATTCCCTTCAGGGTCGACATATACAGCATGAGATCGCTGTGGGAGTGGATTATGCGAGATATGCTGGTGATGCTGACAACCTGCTGCGGGAAGCTCGAAGCAGCATAGTCAACGGACAGGAAGTGCCATTAACGATAGATCTCGAAAATCCAAATAGAAACATCATTGATGTGTCAACCTATGTATGGCGCCCACAAGCGGAGTTTCCATTCCTCAATCCCTACAACAGTTTAGGTCTTTATGTTCAGGATCAAATAACAATTGCAGATCGGTTAAAGCTTATCCTTGGGCTACGTCATGAGTACTATCGTTCTAGCAGCGCAGATCTTCAAAACACATTCGAAACGTCGCAACGTGTTTGGCTGCCGCGTCTCGGACTTACCTATAAACTTAACGAACAGGTGAACTACTTTGCAAGTTATTCGCAAGGCTACGTACCTGTTGGCGCTGACTTCATCCACAATTATCAAAATTACGGCGCAAACGAACCTTTCCAAGCAGAGCGAAGCTTCCAAGTGGAGACTGGCTTTAAAACAGGTTTTTTTCGCAATCAATTACAGACAGAACTTTCCCTTTTTCATATTGGTCGTCAGAATATGTTAGTTCCCACTGGGGAATTAACGGATACAGGTTTCCCTGTTTACCGCCAATCCGGCGAAGTATTATCACGAGGGGTAGAGTTGGATTTTCGCGGGCAAGTTACGCCAGAATTTCAAGTGATGGCAAACTATACATTTAACCAAACTCGCGTAGTATCATCTTCGTTGACCGGCGAGGAAGGACAGCCGTTAGGAAATGCCCCAAAAAATATGGGCGGGATATGGCTTAAATATGTGTTTTCAAAAAATGTGCTGAAGGGGTTGGGTTTTGGAGCCGGTATTTATTATGTAGACCAGCGAAGAATGGATAATGCGGCGCGGATTGGCGAAAATGGCATGAATGTGTGGGACATGTGGCCCGCATATAGCACAGTGAATACCGCGCTCTATTATCATAAGAACGGCATGAAAATCGCCTTAAATGTCAATAATATATTCGATCGTTACTATTACGTAGGCGGCTTCGACTACACCCGAGGATTCGTAGGAACACCACGGAATGTCATGCTCTCTTTTGGGTATTCTCTATGGTAATACAGTAGCAGCTGATGAGCTGCGAATTTGCTCACCGAGGTACGGTTAACTATGGTTGAGAGCGCTTAATTTTTGTTGTGACTGAATTGCCGCTCGACAGGAGATATGGGGGTCGAATGTGCTTTGCTGGTATTGGTTAATCCAAGAACAACGACCAGTACTGTTGCACAGATCATCAGCGCGCTGGCTATCAAAATAATATCGTGTTTGTATCGCTGCATATTTTATAATTTGATGGTGAACAACAATTGCGCATAAATAGTTTACTCGTATTTGTTTTTTCTTAATTTTTATTTTGTTCGCCCGACCGAGAAGTTTTGACCGGGCATTTTGCGATAGTTTGTTTGAACCAATTGGGAGTGATCTCGTTCTGAAAGAGAACTGTTTCGCTCTACATCATGAAAAACGAAAACTTGAAAAAATACGCTTTAATAACCGGTGGAACATCCGGCATCGGCTTAGAACTAGCAAAGCTTTTTGCAGAAAATAATTATCACCTCATCCTCGTTGCGCGAAGTCTAGACGCTCTTGCACAAACGAAAACTATGCTCACTGATCAATACGCGGTAGAGGTGCTTACTTTTGCACAAGATTTAAGCAAGCCAGGCTCAGCACAAGCTGTTTATGAGTTTGTGAAGGAGCAGCATATCTTTGTCGACATACTGGTAAATAGTGCTGGACAGGGCGAGTATGGCTTGTTTGCCCAAGCAGATTTGGGACGCTTGCTCGAAATCATCCAATTAAACGTTGCCGCACTGACAGAACTAACGCAGCTTTTCTTAAAGGATATGCTGGCCCACGATAAAGGTAAGATATTGCAGCTCGGCTCGATCGCTTCAGAAATGCCAGGCCCATGGCAGGCAGTTTATCACGCTACAAAGGCATTTGTCCTATCGCTTTCTGAAGCTATTCGGGAAGAAATTGCTGATACCCAAGTTTCCATCACCGTCTTAGAACCGGGTGCTACAGATACCGACTTCTTCAATAAAGCAGGGATGACCACTTCCAAAATTATGGACTCGAAATTAAGCGATCCAGCTAAAGTGGCTGCAGACGGCTTTAAAGCCCTGATGGAAGGAAAAGATAAGGTGGTTTCCGGACTTAAAAATAAGATCTTCGTTTCTGCAAGCAACATACTTCCTGATGCGGCGGTAGCTAAACAAATTAACAAAATGCAAAAACCAAAAGAATAGCGATACTCAAGCATGCGTAAATTATTTTACACGCTAATTGCGTTCTCTATGTTTAGCAAGCTTTGTAGTGCACAGCAACCTTCGTTTAAACAAACCGTAATTGCGTCAAATTTGCAAGACCCTTGGTCGATTGCCATCGATGGGGAAGGCTGTCTTTGGGTTACTGAGAGTAAAACATACAAAATCCTACGGATAAATCCTGAAAACGGTACGACTGAACTTTCCGCAGATCTATCAGGGTCAAGGGAATTTCCACGGTATGACACATTAAAGATGAAAGACAAACCTTGGCCGCAAGGGGGGCTAATGGGATTGGCGCTTCACCCTAATTTTGATACGACTGATCCTTATCTATTTGTTGCATACGTGTATAAGCACTTAGAAGGCAATAGGTTCTTAACGCGTTTGTCGAGGTTTCATTTTGATAAAGAAAAAAGAACATTAGATAGGGAAACTGTTTTAGATAATAATATCCCGGGAAGTAATGACCATAACGGCGGAAGATTGGCGACAGTTTCTGAAAATGGATTTCACTATCTCTATTACGCTGTCGGCGATATGGGAGCCGGACAATATAGCAACGGCGGTCGTCGAAATAATGCGCAAAACACCTCAAGTAAAGAAGGGAAAATATTACGATTTCTCGTAGATCCGGATACCTCAGTCGTAAGTGCCGAAAGATGGATTCCGCAAGATAATCCATTTTATGCAGATGTAGCAACGGCAATTTACAGCATTGGACATCGCAATCCGCAAGGTTTGGTCGCGGCACGTTCTGAAACCTACACATTGCTCTTTTCGTGCGAGCATGGCCCAATGTCTGACGATGAGGTCAACATCATTGAAAAAGGAAAAAATTATGGACATCCGCTTATTGTGGGGTATGCAGACGGGAACTACAACGGTTTATCAGCCGCCGTTTCAGATGATCAAGCGCTTCCGGGGATTTGGGGTACTACGCTACCATTAATACGTAATGAAAGCAGCTCTGCAGATTCTCTTGGTGATACCTACCGTAATCCGTTATATAGCTTTGCGGCTTCAAAAGCGACTTACCTTAAAACTAGATTTAAGCGTGTACGCGCTTCTAAAGATGCAGAATGGGCGTCTATAGCGCCCAGCAGCTTAGCCTTCTATCATTTCGATGCTATTCCCAATTGGAAGAATAGCTTATTCGTAACAGCGCTCAAAACCGGGCTAGTTTATCGTTTAAAGCTATCTGCCGATGGACGTCATGTTCTCGGAGATCCTGAGGAACTGTTTCCTAATAAAGTTCGTTATCGGGACATTTGTTTTTCGCAAGATGGTAAAAAGGTATACTTGATCACTGATCGCTCTGCAGTAACATCGGGGCCGACGAAAGAAAATCCGAAAGAAGTAAATTTGCGAGGTTGCATATTGGAGTTTCAGCTCGTCGAATAGGCGAGCTACTTCATGGCATTGCCGACGATTACACATTGCTACGCGTGCGTTATCCTGATCATATCGCTATAGATCGCATCTAGAGCTTTTTTACCATCTGAATTTCCGACGCCGTGGGTAATCGCTTTATCCGTAAGCCTTCGACAGTTTCCTCTATAAAGCCTTTTTCTAGAAACGCTTTCAGCCAGCCCTCCATGGGCCATTTGTCCCACTTGTTATAAAAGACTGTTGCATTGTGTATAATATCTTGGAGGTGGTTAAGAGGTGGGGAATAGCTTGGGTGATATTGGTGAAAAGCTGTAGCATCTATAGTTTTCAAGCCAATACCTTTCGCTCGGGCCGTAAAGGCAAAGTCCGTGTCTTCACCACCATATCCGGAATAGTTTTCATCAAACCCACCTACAGCGCGAAAAGTTTCTTTATTACATCCGAAATTCAAGGTCCAGAAAAGTTCATGTACGAATGGTTTGTTCTCAGGTCGCACGGGATCAGGCGTACTTTCCTTAAAGAGATCGTTGCTAGCGTGCAATTCTTCTGATGCTTTTTGAGAAAGGTACCGTACTCTACCACTTATTAGATCGGCACTGTCATCAAGCGCCTCCGCATATTGTGCTATAAGTGTACGCTCTGGGATACAGTCAACATCCAAAAACACGTTCTTCGGCGATTGTGAATGCAACATAGCAAAATTGCGAGCAGCTGCTAAATTCAGCCCGTGTTGGCTTTTATGCAATACTTGGCGGATCGCGAAAGGGTAGTTATCCAGCTGCAAGGGCTGCTCGTTCATATGCACAATAACTACTTCCATGGGGAATAAACTTCCCTCGGCCACGCCGTTTAAAAGGTTGCGAAGGGCGTTTTGGCGCCCGTGTACAATTGTTAAAAGTGATATAGACTTATGCATGAATGCCAGTTTTCTTTCGTTGAGTTGTGTAGAATTTACGATAGGTAGCGATCAGACAGTCGGCTATTTTCGTAAGTGCTTTATCGTCCATTACATCCGACCATCGATTGGTATCAAGCTGCTGCGCTTGCTCTATAGCGTTTTTCCAATTGGTATGTTTAACTTGATCTTCTGGAATAACTACCGCGAGATTGAGGCGTTGCAGATGTGCTGCTTTTATTTCTTGTTCACGGAATGGCCGATCAGCAGGTATACAAATAATGCGTTTACGTAGCGAACCCATTTCCATAATAGTATTGTGTCCAGCATTGCACACAATTACCGCACATAAATTTAATATGGGCGTAGGATCGTCCAAATGGCCATGTATAATAATATTTTCCGAGCCTGATGCAGATGGCGCATCACCGATGACATGTACCGTGTAGGAAGCGTCTAACGACGCCTGAAGTCGGGATATTAAATGCTGGTCGATGCTGCTTCCACCTTTTCCTATAAAAATGGCGATATTTTTTTTTTGCTGTACTGAAGAAGGCGTCTTAAGAGTGTCATACCTGGAAAATCCACCTGTGAAGAGTGTTTTATCTGCATAAATCCCCTCTTCGTCCGCATCACTCATTTGCCTACAATACGGTGCGATGATCTGCTGTGCGGAGTCATAGGCCAATGCATGTGCAAGGTCTGTTCGTTTGCCATGCTGCCGAACGGCTACTGTCGGAATTCCGCAAAGCCTTGCTAACTGCAAAACTTCGCAAGATACATCAACGACGCAGACAGTTTCCGGATTTTTGCAAAAATGCTCAATGATCATTTGGTTACGTGCTAGCAAGCCAGCTACATTAAGCGGTGCGTAGTGCAAATGTTTCAGATTCTGCGGTTGATGATATAAGTCATCCACTGTAGGAACATCGAGCGGCAAAAACAGCTGATCGATATCATCAGGTATCAAATGCTGGTAGGCCAGCAAATCGCTGCCTAAAAAAGTGATTTTGCAGTCCACATATGTTTTTAAAAATTTCGCTATCGCTGTGGCCCGGGTCACGTGTCCAGATCCATGGTGATGTATATAAAAGCTAAAATTATATAGCATGCCGCAGAAATCGTTTTTGGATAACATCGTTGAATAGCTGTTCATATTGTGCTACCATCACATTTCTACAAAGGTGCTGCTCAGCATGTTCCCGGCAATCTACTCGTTTTAACTGAACGGCAAGATGGATGCACTTCGCTAACTCATCCGGGTCGCAAGACTTGGTAAGCACACCGGTCTTATCATTCAAGATGCTTGGAAGCGCTCCGCGCGCAATTCCGGCGACGGGTGTGCCACACGCTAAACTTTCTGCCACGACCAACCCAAATGGCTCATCCCAACATGGCGTGATAATGCTTGCTTCCGCGCCGCCGATTAACACATTTAGTTGTTCATGTGTGCAATGTTCTACCCATTCTGCATCTTGATCTAGCAAAGGTTGCACAAAGGTTTCAAAATAATGTCTATCCGCAACGGAGCCTGCAATTTTGATGTGTTTCCCGGCTAATTTTGCGGCCTGTATAGCGAGGTGAGGGCCTTTGTCTGGGTGAATCCTGCCGAACCAAACAACATATCCTTTTTCATTCTCTGCTACAAATTTCCATTGCTGAAGGTCTATGCCGTTATTAATCACGGCACAATCGTGCACGTAGGGTTTCCAGGCATCGGCGTTCGGTCTCGACACAGAAACATAAGTGATCTTTCCAAGAGCTTTTTCACGTGCCGTAGCTCTTTTCATTTCGAAAATAGGTGGCGTATGAAGTACGGTAACCATAGGCGTTGCGCAAATTGATGCCATGGTTATTGGCACATAGTTTAAACTATTGTTGAAAATAATATCGAATCCCTTAGTATCAATATCTTGCATAAGCTCGAGATACGCGTGGTGGGTAGAGATAAAATCTTCGCTCATCTCGTGTGATCGAAAACGGCTAAACGTTTCCCGATCGTAGTCTGTGTCGCTCATGATCGAATATACATTCAACGATGGATCGGATAGTTCGCTTGCAAAAAGCGTCACCTCGTGGCCTCTCTCAATAAGAAGCTTTGTAACATCGTACGTAAATGCTTCTAGACCACCCATAAACGGTTTCCGAATGGGGTGTTTGAGGTGTGCTATTATTCCTATTTTCATAAATCGCCTATCTTTTAGAACGTAAGGAGAACGAGTGCTGATAGCAAAAGTTCTACGTCATCCTAAATGTTACGCGGCTTATAATCCTTTCGAGTATATATAGCAAGATTAGCTTTTAGCTCCATGCGTTAAGCAATTCGTAATCACCTTTTTTTAAGTATTTGCAAGTAAGTTTATTGAATACTATATTAACGCTAGATGATTTCTTTATTTCAGCATACAGCTTTGGTTGTTTAAAGAAAGAATACCTAGCTATTTCGTTTTACTGCGTGAGATTGCGGGAAATACCTGGCGTAAACAAAACCAGGCAGTTCTTTGTTGGACTTTTATCAAGAAGTGTCGATAAGATGCGATAGGGTTGGAAGTATTTTTTCATAATTCTGATATAGAAACAATGAAGTTTGAGCACACGTTTGGCGGTAAAGTGGTTAATTTTAATAAGCAGTTGCATTATGCGGGAGATCTTCCCCAAGACTTCGATGTTCTTAATCCATATCGTGATAACCCCGAAACTCTTAGTGTGATGACAAGGTTCTATCAGCATTACTACGGTGATACCAATACACGCCATTTTATTATCGGTATAAACCCTAGTCGGCATGGAGCCGGGGTAACGGGCGTTCCGTTTACAGACACGAAACGTCTCGAGGCAGTGTGCAATATTTCGATGTCCTCCGCAAAAACGCACGAGATTTCTTCAGTTTTTATGTATGATATGATAGAAGCTTTCGGTGGAGCAAGTCAATTTTATGCGAGCTTTTATATCAATTCGCCTTTTCCACTAGCCATTTTGCGACGTAAAGGTGCGAAATGGGTCAACGCTAATTACTACGATGATGCTGGACTCTTTAAAGCGGTTGCACCCTTTATGGTTTCTTGCCTTAGGAAACATATATCCATCGGCTTAAATACAGAAGAGGTTTTTGTGCTCGGCAAAAAAAATGCAAAATTTCTAGACAAGCTGAATGAAGAAAAGCAACTGTTCGGTCGCATGATCGTTCTCGATCATCCCCGATTTATTCAGCAGTATAAACTAAAAGACAAACAGACCTATATTGATAAATACCTGTTAGCGCTCCACCGCGCCGATAGGTAACTGTTTCACACATCTTAACATGATATTGTAACATTTTAACATCCTGCGTTGCAAAGATGGCAACGTTGCGTAACCAATTCGAACGTCGAGAGTGTGTTTGCTTAAGTCGCGGAAACTTTTGCTTTCAATCATCTTTTAAAAGTTTTACGTATTGTTGTGGAATATAGAGTTTGTCATGTTTTAACACTGTTAATGCGAATTATAAACGCGCCGTAGGTGAGATGGGAAACCAACAAAATGTAATTAAACGTAAATGTTACATTTAATTTCCAGTGATTATTCTATATTTAGAGCAAGGTTATAAACGAAAGAAAATATATCATTAAGATTTTATTAATTATGAAAAGATCGTATAGAATTGCCTCGACGGGTCTCCTTTTTTTTGCATGTATGTCAGGAATAATGGAAACGTCAGCGCAACAGATGGGAAACAATTTAGCAGTTAATGAGCGTGGTCAAATTCCGCCGCATCCACCCCGATTGCCTGAGGGCGCTATTCCGGCTTTTCCAGGAGCGTGGGGAGCAGGTATGTTTACGACTGGCGGCCGTGGTGGCAAAGTCATGACGGTTACCAATCTTAACGATAAAGGCGAAGGTAGCCTTCGCGCAGCACTGGAAGCGGAAGGTCCGCGGATAGTCGTTTTCCGGGTTGCTGGAACCATTAAGATTGATGGCGATTTAAACATTAACCATCCGGATATAACGATTGCTGGCCAATCTGCTCCTGGTGATGGTATCTGTATCGCCGGAACGCTGAACATCAATACACATAATGTTATTGTCAGACATTTGCGCGTACGGCGAGGTGTTCCGACTGGTGGACAAGGGGATGATAACATCGGCGGCAATCCTTATCACCACATTATCATTGACCATTGCTCTACCAGCTGGGGAATGGATGAAAACATCTCTTTATACCGGCATATGCGTCCTTCGCTAGATGGGAAGACACAGATCAAGGATCCCGCGGAGCATATCACCGTACAATGGACAATATCTAGTGAGGCGCTGGATGGCAAGGGACATGCCTTTGGTGGAACATGGGGAGGAAATCCATCTACATTTCACCACAACCTCTTCGCGAGTAACACAGCAAGGAACCCATCTATAGGTATGTCAGGTCCTTTTGATTTTCGTTACAACGTAATTTTTAACTGGCGTCACCGCTCTATCGACGGTGGTGATGAAACATCAACAATCAATTTAATCAACAATTACTTCAAGCCAGGCCCGGGCACCAACGCTAATATGCGTTCCGTTTTTGCTCGAATCGAGCAGCGGAGTATGTATTCTCCTGGGAGCGCTTGGGCGGAGGGAGATTGGTACCCGAAAGAGCCAAACCGCCCAGGAAAGTGGTATGTCGCTGGCAATATTATGCACGGGGATCAGGATGTGACTAATAATAACTGGCGGGGTATGCGAATGAAGGAAACAAAAAATAGTTTGGTTACTGGTGAACAAGATTCAGAACACCTTGCGCGCGTAAACACACCGTTTGAAGGTTGGCCGGTTTCGCCACACCAAACGGCTGATCTGGCGATGGAGTCGGTTTTGTCAAAAGCAGGAGCTACCCTACCAAAAAGAGATGCCGTCGACACGCGGGTAGTGGAAATGGTGCGCACGGGCAAACCGTCTACAGAAACGGGGATTATCAAAGATGTAAACGAGGTCGGCGGTTATCCGAATTTGACCTACGACCCTAAAAAGCTGCTTGTTGATAGTGACGGTGATGGAATGCCTGATGAGTGGGAGATTAAATATCAGCTCAATCCAAACGATCCCAAAGATGGCGCGCTGGATAGCGATGGCGATGGTTACACCAACATCGAAGAATATCTCAACGGAACTAATCCGACAGAAAAAGTAAATTATCGAAATCTAGGTAATAACGTTGATACGATAAGTTAACGACCAAAGTAAAAATCGTCAATACATACAAAGGCTGTTTCTAAACATTAGTGAGCAGCCTTTTTTCTGTTTATGCTAATATGTAGCAAGAATCTAATAATTTGATCTATTTTTGCGGAGAATTGAGCTGTTCGTTTAAAAATTGATTTCGAGCTCTTAAGGCGTACCTGCGATCTTGTGCCGCTGGATGAGTGCAGTATCTATGGCCACGGGTGGAAGGTAAGCCGGTGTGGCATGTATAGCTGATTCAAGTGATATAGCAAATCTTTAAATATCTTTTTCGTATGATAAATGCAACACGGTCATTGGCGATGCCTAAACTAAATTTTAAAAGCGAGATTCTCGCAGGCCTGACCGTCGCTATGACGATGATACCTGAATCGCTTTCCTTCGCGATTTTAGCGGGTCTCACGCCGCTGACAGGGCTATATGCTGCCTTTTTAATGGGGCTTGTCACGGCTATATTCGGCGGTCGGCCCGGTATGGTTTCCGGCGGTGCCGGTGCTACAGTCGTTACGCTTATAGCACTAGCCTCTGTGCACGGTGTGGAATATCTTTTTGCAGCCGTGTTATTGGCCGGGGTTATTCAATTTGCTGTGGGCCTGTTCAAATTGGGTAAGTTTGTGCGTCTTATTCCGCAGCCTGTGATGTACGGGTTCCTAAATGGTTTGGCTATTATCATTTTTATGGCTCAAATTAATCAATTTAAGGTTGTAGGAGATAATACGCAGTGGATGAGTGGGGTAGCTTTGTATACCATGATTGGCCTCACATTACTGACGATCTTCATTGTATTAGGTTTCCCCAGGCTCACGAAATCTGTACCAGCATCACTGGTTGCAATTATAGCTGTCTTTTTAATCGTTTACCTGTTTGGAATTGATACCAAAAAAGTTGTTGATATTGCTTCTGTTAGTGGTTCTTTTCCTTCCTTTCATCTTCCACAGGTGCCCCTCACCATGCATACGCTCTCATTAATTTTCCCATATTCGTTAGTGATGGCGGGTGTAGGCCTTGTCGAATCTTTGCTTACCTTAAATATGGTTGACGAGATAACGGGAACGAAAGGGAAGTCAAACCGAGAGGCTATGGCACAAGGTACTGCAAATTTCGTCAATGGCCTTTTTGGAGGCATGGGTGGCTGTGCTATGGTTGCTCAAACATTGGTTAATATTAACGCTGGTGGAAAAACACGTTTTTCAGCACTGATAGGAGCGGTAACCATTTTGGTTGTTATACTGGTCGGTGGACCATTGATCGAGGGCATTCCGATGGCGGCATTGGTAGGTGTGATGATTATGGTGGCAATAGAGACATTTCAATGGGTAAGTTTACGTATCGTTCGCAAGTTTCCTAGATCGGATATCTTCGTAGGAATGCTGGTTGCACTTATTACCGTTGTCTTGCACAATCTCGCCCTCGCTGTACTGGTGGGTGTTGTTATAGCAGCATTGGTGTTTGCCTGGGACAACGCAAAGCGGATACGCGCACGCAAGTATACCGATGAACATGGCGTTAAATATTATGAGATATATGGCCCCTTATTCTTCGGCTCAACCACGAATTTTCTCGAAAAGTTTGATATTGTAGATGATCCGGAAAAGGTAATTATAGATTTTCAACAAAGTCGGGTTGTTGATATGTCTGCTATTGATGCGCTAAATAAAATCACAGATAGGTATGCGAAAGCGGGTAAAAAAATCTATTTGCGACATTTAAGCCCAGATTGTCGGGATTTGCTCGCTGATGCAGAGGGTGTTGTTATAATCAATGTGCTAGAAGACCCGACTTACAAAGTGATGCCTAAGGATTAATAAACGTGCATCCAAAATGTCAAACAGGTCGGGTAATTTTATCTAGAGATGCCCTCATGGCAAGGAAAACAATGTATAAACAAGAATTACAAACAACATCATAAATACCATGCGTATCAAAACAGATAGAATTTATGTGCTGATAACCGTACCAAAGAGGATCGTTATGCAGCATGAAGGTGTGTTTTTCTATGAAAAAGGGATAGAAATGGAAGATCAGGTGAAAGAGAATGAAGTGACAAACGGTGTTAATGCGACTTTCGAAGGGTTCGAGGTTTTATCTGATTTTGAGCAGCGAGAGCTTCTGCAAGAGGTTCCCGAAGTGGACTCAATTTCTGCGAAGCTTTATTACTATGTCGACTATGAGGTAAAATAATCTAGAACTTTCGTCAGATTTCAATGTTCTATTTTTACGCAGACCTATTCTTATCCCTTAGCTGCTGAATTAGCTCACAGGTGGATAACTGGTAATAAAAGTAAGAAACGATGAACATAAAGAAAATATATCAGCCCACGGGCATGGCATTTGTGCTGTTCGCAATAGTTGCCTGCAGTGGTTCTGGTGAGAGCCGTAATGCAGGAAGCAGAGATGGTGAAGCATCAGATACGACATCGATAAGTAATAATGGTGTCCCCTTAGACAATATACATCGGGAAACTACAGCCGATACGTTAACGACAGATAAAACAGAAACGACTGGAGTACCTATGACCAATATCGATAGGACAGAGCGCAACGATACCATTGGCCAGCCCAAAATGAACGAGGAATAATCTTAATAGCTTTAAACGACGGAATATGGAAACGATAGATAAAATCAGGGAAGATATAAAAACGAGGATAGACATTGAGTTTGAAAACATTAGTTCGCAAGGCGATCTTTTCAATAGCCTGGATCGAGACGTCGTAGCCGCTCATATCATAAACCAAGTTAAAGAATTGTACCGCTTTGATCTTAAATTGGATGATGTCCATGGAAGGGTAGAAATTTTTAACGAAGATAAGTCCGGAGAAGGCGGTATTGTGCATCGTTTTGCAATGGTTTCCTATCCGATAACCTTGCAACATAACTCTGCTGCGGTATTCGAAATGTTGAGACAAACCAGCACCACTGAAATAGAGCTAGGGAAGGAACATATTGCAGTCTTTGTCGGGTTGGCCGAAGACAATGTTGACGAAATTGACTTGCAAAAGGTTTTCGATCGTGCAAGTGCATTCATTATGGAGAGTAACCGGTTAGGCGAAGATGTACAGTTGTTAATTGATCAGCAATTTGATGAAGTGAGGCGGAGAGTGGAAGACATGCGTAGCAATATGCCGGTGCCCAATCAACCTATTTCCGGTGCGGGCGATCAGCCATTAGTGTCTTAACCGTAAAGCTGTCCCAAAAATAACTTTTGACGCTGTAAAACACTAGCCATTAATTATATTTAATGGATTACAATATAAAATCCCCGTGTCTCACGACAGGGGGATTTTAGTTATTAACCTAAAATGTATAAAAACAATGTTTTGTTACGATATAACGCAGAAGCTGCTGGATCGTTTTTTATTTAGTAAAATAGGTCTTTTTATCCTGATTTTGTTCGCTGGAAAAAAAGGATGCTTAATAGGACCATAGATACAGTTCTATGCCAGGTGTCGTCGCGTTAATTACGATGTCTTCTGTAAGCACGGTTTCTCCGAAGATTCCAATGGAAATATTGGAACCATATTGTCCATTGGCTGACCAATCAAAATAGTCACTGGTCCGGAAATAGGATTGCATCGAGATTGATATCTTATAATTTCCTACGGGCACATTACCCATATTGTAGGTCGTAGCATCGATTTTAGGGCGGGCGTATGTTTCAAAATAATAGTATTCCGCGGTTTCAATATTGTAAAGCGTAAGGTTGAAGCCTGTGGTATTGAAGGTAGTCGAACTACTTGTCCCATAATTTAGCCATACTGGTGCGAAATACTGTGCCTTTGCAGTAAGCGACGTCAAGAGTGCGACCAATACACATGTCAACACCAAAAATTGCTGTGTTTTTTTCATAAGATGTTTGTTTATAAGGTTTATGAATCAAAGATAGTAGCGTAAACAATATAGCGGATATATAAAATTCTCTACTTATTGTATTATCTTGACAGCGCGGATATTGTCGGTCTGAACGTTCGAAACGTATCGGTTATATTGGTAAAAATGAAGCCTCTTTTCGGTTTGCAGCGCGTTTGTTTCAGCAGATAACGTCTTCACAAAATGGCATACTATTTTTGGGTTCGTTGACAAATTTAAGGCAGCTTATTTCATGGCCTACCTAATTTGTGCATGCAGGCATTAAGCTATCATCGCGAAATGGGAGGGGAGTATTAGCTCCCCTTATTCTCCACTATTAATCTTCTTCGTCTTCCTCGAGATCTGCATAGTCATCATCATCTACTTCCTCGAGATTAGGGTCTATAGGCTCCAGATCAGCTAAATCTGATTCCTTTACAGGTTCTGAATCTTCCACATCATCTATACCCAAATTTTCACGTTCGCGTTCTAAGGGATTGTCAATAGGCTCTGTGCCCGTCAAATCGTCTTCTCTATTTTCTTCAGCGCCATTTGTTTCTGGCACATCGAAAAATGGCTCTACAACCGCAAAAGCAACGATCAGCTGCTTCTTCCCTTGCTGGTTTTCATTTTCTGTATTCATAGCTCTATGTTTTTTGTTGTAACCTTTACCAATAGAACGGTTCTGCCGCTGCTTAGTTCTTTCTATTTTTAGGAGGAGAAAACAGGCTTATTTTGGATAGAAATATGGGTTATATAGAGAACGATTTATCGTGCACAGCGTTCCATTTAAGAAGATCGTTTAAACATGTTTGTTAAGCAACTTCAATATTTTATCATTTTAAAACGAGAAATAATAGTATGGAAAATCAGAGAAATTCAGGTCTAGAAAATCCAATAGAAAAATATCCAAAACCTCCTTATCCGGGTCAGCAGCAACCTTTTCCAGGCCTCGCATCGAAAATGGATCCCCTGCCTGATCATGGCGAAAAAAGTTACATTGGTTCGGGTAGATTAAAGGGACGTAAAGCGTTAATTACTGGTGGCGATTCAGGTATTGGTAGAGCTGCCGCTATCGCCTATGCTCGTGAAGGTGCTGATGTGGCTATTAACTATCTGCCTGCTGAGGAAAGTGATGCACAGGAGGTGATCGCACTAATTGAAGCGGCGGGACAAAAAGGATATGCCATCCCTGGTGATATAACAGATTATGCTTTTTGTGAGAAATTGGTTGAAGAAGCAACCGCAAGCCTTGGAGGGCTTGATATCTTAGTGAATAATGCTGGTAGACAACAAGCGAGTGAGTCGATTTTGGATATTACTAACGAAAGCTTTGACGCCACGATGAAAACAAATATTTATGCGCCATTTTGGATCACCAAGGCGGCACTGCCACATTTGGAGCCGGGATCTGTAATTATCGCCACAACTTCTGTGCAGGCATACGATCCGGCCGGAATATTATTTGATTATGCACAAACCAAAGCGGCTAATGTAGCCTACGTAAAATCGCTATCAAAACAATTGGGTGCTAAGGGTATTCGCGTGAACGGTGTTTCGCCAGGTCCTATTTGGACGCCTTTGCAGGTTTGTGGCGGACAGCCGGCAGAAGCAATACCTGAATTTGGAAAGATGGCTGAGCTTGAGCGCGCAGGACAACCCGCAGAGCTCGCTGGAATATTCGTTCTACTTGCTTCAAATGAGGGTAGTTATTCCACGGGGCAAGTCTTCGGAGCGGCGGGTGGTATGGGACATCCGTAAACTATCGCCCAAACGATAAAAAGGGGGAGAGATGTTTCATTTCTCCCTTTTTCGTCGCTCTATTTTCCTCTAATGGCGATATAGCGCTAAGGAAAGATTCCGGGTATTTCCGGTTTCGGATAGAATTGTACCACTGACCGATTAAATTGAATGAATCCGATGCTAGACTATCCTTGTAAAAGGTCTATCGTAACGATACCACAGATAGCCGTTGTCCGAGATCATTGTGTAGGTCTTTGCCTCAGAAACAGATCCATCGTCATACATCTTGGATGGTACGTATTCCTGCTTGATATGCCTTATTTCTATTCTGGCGGTTATAAAGCCCGCAGCGGAAAAAAGTTCAAAATATTTACCCTGTAAATCTTGCATATAAAATTTGATAATTACCGTTTAGCGGCAAGATTATGTATGCCGGAATACGTTAAGAAACCTAAAAGTAAGCATTGATATGTTGGGATTTACCTGTGGGATAAAAGTTAACGGAGATTTAAAATACCCTTAATACATTAGTGTAGCGTTGGGTGTCCTATGCACACCCTAACAGCGGGCACACTTTTACAAGTATAACCCGCCATTTTGCCTCCCCAGGGTATCATAAGTAATTTATTATGAATCTTGTATTCCTTTTGTTTACTAAAATTTTTCGATAAAAGGTTGATGAAAGCTATCAAATGCGACAGATTTTCACCTATACCGCCTGACTATCCAACCTGTAACAATCTAACAGTGTATTGATATGATTTGACGCCATATACTGGTTTTCGGCCTGTTCTCGCAAACGAAACGATTGTGATATAAAGGTCTCGTCTAAGTCTCTAATAGCATCCAAATACGAATCTTTGCACAAATCTTCAATTTTCCGGCAAGCTACGATTGTTGAATATAAGTCTCTATCATGATCGATGTTATCTTGCTGCATCTTTACGATTTTGCCTTCGGCAGACAGATTAATCGTTAACTTAAAATCGTCGATTAACTGTTTGGAAAATGCGTAGCTCTCATTGTAGTATTGCTGAAATACTTTCGAAAGCGCATTATCAGCATACTTTTGGGAAGAAACGAGTGCTTTTTTATAAACAACCATTCGCTTCTCAATCGCTGTAACCAATGTCAATATGCTTTCCTTCATCATCGTATTTTTCATCTCTAAATCACTTATCTTTCTATCTGTAACAAGATAGGGGAAAAATACGGTGATGCATGGCTATTTACACTTAAACAGGTGTTTAATCTAACGAAATAGCGTAATTAACACAGTCGTCGCGTAGTCTGCACGGAAAATCAATCAATTAGCTTTTTTTATTGACCGATTAAGAATTGGTCGCTTCACTATCGAGACATCGCATGAATAACGCCCACATGTGATCTAAATGCACACCAAAAGGTGTTGAATTCATTATATTGGATATTGAATTCTTGACAGGTTTGACGCACGATACGGTTTATAGCCGGGTAATGTACGTGACTGATTTTAGGAAATAAATGGTGTTCCACCTGAAAATTCAGTCCTCCGAGCATCCATGTCAGTATTTTACTTTTGGTCGCAAAGTTAGCCGTAGATTGTATCTGATGAATCATCCATTCTTCTTCGACCTTAGACGCGTCGATAGTTTTAAATTCCGTACCTCCAACCACGTGCGCCAATTGAAAGACGGTTGCCAAGCTCATGCCACAAACTGCTCCTGCTATCAGCAGACCAATCAGCGTAGGTAACCAGCCAACGACAAGCACGGGTACAACGATAAATAGCGTAAAGTGTAAAACCTTGCTCGTCCAAAATATCCATCTTTCCTTCATTGGAAATTGAAACTTTTCAGAAGCAGGACCCATCTTTTGCCTGAAATATTTCTCGTAATCCTGATAAAAGATCCAAGCCAAATAGGATACTCCGTATAAAATAGGGAAGTAAAACCGTTGATAGTAATGGTGCTTTTTGAGTTTCTGATCGTGGTGTATACGCATAAACTTTATCTCAATATCATGATCTTCTCCATCGATATTGGTGTAAGTATGATGAGCTACATTATGTTTGATCTTCCAAAAGTAGATGTTGCCTCCCAAAAGATTGAGTGAGTAAGAGAGCAATGTATTCAGCTTTTTATTGTCTGAGAAAGAATTATGTCCCGCATCATGCATAATATTAAACCCAATAGCGGCAAGGTTAATACCAAATAACAAACATAAGATGATGCTGATAGCCCAATGGGGTTGCGCAAAAACAAGTACGTAGTATAGTGTAACAAAGCTGGCAAGCAATATTACGGCTTTCAGAAATATGCGACGGTTGCCCGTTTTCTTCTGTGCCGTGACCTGGAAATATTCGTTGGTTTTCTGTTTCAGGGATTTAGAAAACAATGTGTTTACATTGTTGAATTTTATAACTTGACTCATCTCTATGCTTCTGCCGGGTATTTAATTATGCTTAAGCTAAGACGCTATGCTTAGCTGCTGTAAATCTACGCCTTATAATTGAGCATTTTGTTTTTATTTTCGTTAAAGCTTGTTAAAACCCGATCTGTTGCTGTTTGGGTAAACATTTAAATCCATCCCACCTTTTTCCTCCAATGTGTATATCCCGAGACTTTATCATCTATTTCCGTAATATCTTCAGGTTTCAGAATTTTGTCGATTTCCGCGTTAGACAATGCAGGAAGATTTACCTTTTTACGCTCTATGTTTAAATTTGCCTTATTTCTTACAGGGTATATCGCTCCACCGGAGGTAAGCTGTGTTCCATACTTTTGAGGTTTACTTTGAAACACCAGAATCCGATCATGCAGGTAAGCTATGTGTAAGGGGTTAATATCATCCTTATTTTCTTTCATCATGACGTAGCACGCTTTAATAAATTCAGGTTCGCTTATTGCGTGTTGAATAATCAGCCACGCTGCGTTACTTGCTTTTTCGCCCACTTTGGAAATAGTTGGATAGCCAATGTCAGCTATAATTTCCCGCAATCGCTTTGCGTTGGATCTGTGAATACTTTCCATTTCCGGATGATAACCTCCGGATAATTTTCCGGTCGACAATAGTTTCTCCCGGTTAATTAGATCTTTGTCGGCCATCTCGATTAATTCCATTTCGAAAGGGTGATTGTCCATATGTCGTCGATGCATTTGCTGAAAGTCTTCCTTCACCTGGTATTTTTCGGTCCGTTATGAGCGCGTATCAGTTCGATACCGAAATCTATATCCATATCCGTCATGCCTATTCTCCTATACAGTTCTTCTTTAAAGTTTTGCACATAAGCTTTTGGGTCATTCAGGCTTTTCAAGTAATTGGAGACAAATGATGTCGATGTGAAAAAGCCAACTAACTCGTCAACAGATAATACTACATTATTTTCTATTCTAGATAGGCGTACGTTCGAAAATGCATCAGATTCTGTTATAGTCCGATAAGAATATGACGTATCCCGAAGTCTTTCGTGCCTAAAGCTATCCCATTTATCCGATAGCTCTGTGTTAATAAAGTCTCGTATTTTTACTGGGACTATTGGGAAATCATAGCGATATACCGCTAAAAGCCCGTCACTATCCAAAATTTCTTTTACTTTCTTGATGATACTATTGCCATCTGCCCAGTAAAATGATGTTCCAAAGCTGACCAAGTCAATACGCTGGCTTTTAAAATCAGTAATGCTTTCCAATAGGTCGTTGTATACTTTGGTGTTAGGACAGCATTGCGTTAAATTTTTTCGCAACACGTTGGCCATGTGGGCGTCAGGCTCCACCGCATAGACGGTCTTAAATTTTTCACAAAGAGGAATTGTTGACAGCCCTGTACCGGCTCCTACATCGATAGCAATATCGAAAGATTGCGAGGGTATTGAACGAAAGATCTCCGTAAACAATTCCTGCGGATAAAAGGGACGATAGGCGCTGTAATGGTCTGCGACCTTTCCGAATTCTGTCTCGATCTTACTTTTCATAGCTCTGGGTTCAACATGCTGATGTTTGACAACGTATAAAGTTAATGCTTTTCCACGGCGTTGAAAAAAGATGATGCTGATGTACCAGCAACGACAGCCAATCGGCCCAGTTCATCGTGCAGTATATCTGAAATGCTGTGAATTGCGCCAGTTCTATTCCAACGCTGCCTTGATTATCGCAGCTTTTGCTCTTAACTAATTGAGTTAATAGTAGTATATTTAAATGATCAATCACCTAACAGCTTTAGCGGAAGGAACTTGTGAACATATGAACTAACTTTATGAAAAACTTACGGAGTATTATTCTCTTTTGTGCCGTTTTATGGCCTTGGATATCGCTTGCTGCAGCCCATTCATTTGACACGCAAGATAGCACTGTGACGCGTGTTGACACAGCTCGCAAAGACTACGTGGCCAGTATAGAGGAGTTTTTCCGACACGCATCGTTACAGAGTGATAATGATCTAGCGCTGGATAGGGCATTGATTCGGCAGGGACGTGTTTTCGAAGAGATAAAGGTGGTGTCACGGCAAGCACGTTCGTTTTTGAAAAAAGGTTTCGACAGTGTAACCCTTCGGACGCAACTGAAGGAAGTCATGAATTGGCATCGGTTAGCTGGAGACGGTGTCTTTGAAAATAGAGGCACAGCACACACTTCCCGAAACCTTACGGCAACGTACAATATACTGAATGCGTTGCAAATCCAAGTGCTGAGTTACAAAAAGCAAGTTGACGACTATCAGGAGCAGTTAGTGAGCTATCGATTACAGATCGATTCATTATCTAATGATAAGTCGCTTTTTGTTTTCTCGCGAGATTCATCTGAGCTCAGTGAGTATATTAAGAAAATAAAACTGCTATCAAAGGCTATTAGCCCTATTAACAAACAGCTCACAGCAAATATAAACGATGTTCAGGCTATTCAGGATGAGGTAAATTTAGCGCTATTGACATTGGAAAATAGTGTAGAGGAAATTTTATATTATCAGCGTGAAATCGCAAATAAAACTTTTGTAAGGGAGTTTGCGCCGTTGTGGAAGAAAAGTGAATACGATAGATCCTTACAGGAGATCCAATATTTCTCACGCCTCAAAGCACAATTAGTACTAACATATTATGTAAAGGCTCATTTGGGTAAGATCGCAATCTTACTATTGCTCTTGACCGTAGTTATATGGTATATCTACATGCTTAAGCGTGGAGTTTTAAGTAACAGTCGAAAGCCGAAACAGCTAAGCATGCTGTTATTTTCCCCAGTCTTATCGGGGGTAGTTATAGCGCTTTCGGCAGGACAGTTTATTTTTCCTAACCCGCCGTTTATATTTTCGACAATCATCCTATTTGCCACATCAATAGCTTTAACGCTAAGCTTTCGTCGCTTTATTTCGAAATACTGGATGGCTGTTTGGCTGAGCATTTTCGTATTGTTTCTTCTTGCATCATTGGATAATATGGTGCTTCAAGCTTCACGGCCTGAGCGCTATGTGATGATGGCAATTGGCCTACTTGCGGCGCTCACGGGGGGTATTGCATTATTAAATAGAAAGAAGCACGAAGAACTTCAGGAAAAATGGATTTTATTTCCGATTGCGCTGATGAGTGTGCTGGAAATGAGCGCTGTGCTGTTAAATATATTTGGTTTGTTTAATATAGCTAAGGCGTTGATGATTGCAGGTTTACTCAACGTATTGATTGCGATCATCTTTTTGTGGGTGGTCAGGTTGGTCAATGAGGGGCTTAGTTATGCGTCACAATTGTACACAAAACAAGAACGCCGTCTGTTTTACATCAATTACAATAGAGTAGGGCAGCGCGCGCCTGCTTTTTTCTACGCGCTTCTCGTTGTGGGCTGGTTTGTGCTTTTCGGACGAAACTTTTATGAGTTTCGCTTTCTTTCTGAGCCACTACACGATTTTCTGTATGATCAACATCAGTTGGGCTCCTACAGTTTTTCTGTTATAAGTATTGTGGTGTTCTTTCTAATCATGCTTGGCGCTACCGTATTGTCCAAAGTGGTTTCTTTTTTCGCAGCAGATCCGCAATGGAATACGCGCGAGGAAAAGGATGATAAAAAATTCCACTTGGGAAGCTGGATCCTTTTGGTGAGAATAAGCATCCTCATGTTAGGGTTCTTTTTCGCCTTTTCAGCAGTGGGGATTCCTTTGCAGCAAATTACACTGGTCATTAGCGCGCTAGGCGTGGGTATTGGATTTGGTCTTCAAACCTTGGTTAATAATTTAGTTAGCGGTCTTATCATCGCTTTCGAGAAGCCTGTAAACGTGGATGATCTGATCGAAGTAGGCGGCCAGTCTGGCAAGGTAAAATCAATAGGGTTTCGAAGTAGTGTAATTGCTACCGCCGATGGGGCAGACCTTATTATGCCGAATGGAGACTTGCTAAATTCCCATGTGGTCAATTGGACATTGGGCGGTTTTCGAAAGCGACTGCATATTAGACTGGATGTTCAATATGGAACTAACCTTGACCAAACTCGGGAATTACTATTAGTGCTTTTCGAAAAACAAGATCAGGTGTTGGCAAACCCGGCTACTGTAGTTCAATTTGCAGATGTGACAGCGCAATCCGTTGGGATAGATATTTATTTTTGGGTGAAAACATTGAAAGATGCAAGTCAGATCAAAAGCGATATTTTGGTTTCGGTAAGCGCAGCTTTTCAAGAACACGGCATACGATTATCAATCAGCCAACAGGAAATTCATATCAGCCAAGAACCAAGGGTAAATGAACGTGCAGATAGGGAAGACGGCAAGAAATAATAGGTATGCTGATCTCTTATTGTTGCGGCGCAGGATTCTTTTTTTCCTTAACATTGAAATCAAATGATTGATTGTACCGTAAAGGACGATAATCTTTTAGACTGGTTAATGTACAACTCAATGGATAATCATACTGATGCGATACATCTTTCCATTCCGTGTTAAATCTACTGACCATGTTTTTTATTTCTTGAGCTCCCTCACCTTTTTCAATAAAGCTTTCTTTTTTACCCGTGCGGAGATAGATAAGTACTTTACTAGCCGCAAGAACGTTTTCTTCTTGCATGGTCAATGGATTCTCCGCAACTAACTTTTCAATCGTTCTATTTAAGTGAGCTCTTGACGAGTCACTTTCCGCCATAATAATATAGTGTTTGCCGTAAGAAACTGAATGGACGAAGTAAGGGGACCGCCCGAGTGTGATAAGCTCGTTTATGTATTTGACTGTAAAATAAGGTTGAAAGTCTGTTAGATCTGTATAGAAATCAAATAATATGGCTTCTGATTGCATTAAGGTTGTAAAAGGTTTTCGCACTACTGTTGAGTCCTGAGAGGTCGCGAGCTCTAAAAATCTTTTTGTATCAACATTATTCGGTATCCATCGTTGAATTTCTGCATAGTCCGAAAACGTGATAGAGGATGAACTAAAACCACTGGTTCTATTTTTACTGTTTCTTGTAGCGTAATCTTTCATGGCGTCGAAACTGGGAAGTTTATTTTCTAATTCTGCCGACGAATACGATAAATACCAGATGGGAAAGGGCATATCCAGGTTTATCAAATGGTGAATGGTTTCAGAGACCACACCCCTACTATCAAAATATCTTGATACCTCTTGACTTGAAATGCAATTAGGCAATTTAAAATTTGATCACTTTTCTGGTATATACAAGAATTTACAGTTTTTATTCTATCCTCATTTCAACACTATTTAATATTCTTGAACTAAAACATCAGCAGAAATATTTAGCTCATTGCTTAACTTTCTAATCTGAGGAAGATTTAGCTTTCTCTTACCTGAGAATATTTCAGATTTTCTAGACGCCCCTAGAATTTTACTTAAAAAAGATTCAGTTTTACCCATTTGGTCCAAACGAAATCTAATAGCGTCTAATGGATTGGGTTTGTCAACCACATAATGTGTATCCTCATAATTTTTAATAAGAATAGAGAGAATTTCTACTTCATCAGATTCATTAGAATCTTCCTTTAAATCAGTCTTCATTAAGACATAAATTCTTTCTAAATAACTTTCGTACTGTTGTTCAGATTTAATCGGCTTTAACATAATCAATTTTTTTAGCGTTTATTTTATCATATTCCTTATGAGTTCCAAACCAAACAATAAAAACAATTTTTAGTCTATACTCAATATCTACAATCAAGCGATAAGTATTACCATGAATATTAAAGACCACTCTCTTGTCGGTAATGATTGAAGCAGTTCCAAATTGGGCTTTCAATTCATTAGGATTATTCCATTCTGCACTCTCGCATTCATCATACCATGACAATAATGGCTGTTCCGACTTTGGGAAATCTTTAATATAGATTTTTAAAGTTTTAACCGCTATAATTCTCATAAGCAAACATACAAATAATATTACCAATATGGTAATATTATTTGTATGTTTATTATATTAACATGCTAAATTTGAGACGCCTATAAATATCTTAGCAGCCATAAAAATCAATTGGGAGTTAGTATCTGCCCCCAAGGAGACCTGAACCTCCAATGGATCGAACCCCGGCCCTTGCTTCGGTTTGAATCCAAGTAGACCATAAACAACAAAAGCAGCTAAAAAAGCTGCTTTTGTTTGGCGGAGCGTTCAGGATTGTTTCAGCCCCGCAAGCCCCATCCTCATCCCTGAACCTCCCTTGGATCGAACCCCGGCCCTTGCTTCGGTTCGAATCCAAGTAGACCATAAACAACAAAAGCAGCTAAAAAAGCTGCTTTTGTTTGGCGGAGAGTGAGGGATTCGAACCCCCGGACCTGTGACAGTCAACAGTTTTCAAGACTGCCGCATTCGACCACTCTGCCAACTCTCCGCGACAAAAGTAGAAATTCTGGCTTATTCTGCAAAAAATATTTCCACTGTCTTCTTCTATGCATTGAAAATGAGCGAGATTATTTTGTTTTCATTGAATACGGGAAGTTGAAAATCATGGTTTAAGTACTTCTGAGACATGTTTTTTTATATTTTGAGCGATTTTATCTATCGGTAAATCGTCTGTATCCGTACCAAAAGGTTCTTCAATCGATTCGCCGATCAGTTCCAGCGACGCTAAAACATAAAAGATAAACGGTACAGCGGCCACCACAAAATAACCCATGGAAAACACAAACCCCACAGGGAGTGTGACAGCATATGCCATGACAAACTTTTTAATAAACGAACTGTAACTTAGTGGTATAGGCGTGTTTTTAATACGCTCACACGCGCCGCAAACATTCGTTAAACTCTGAAGTTCATCGTTTAATATGATAAACTGTTCACCAGAGATAGCCTTGTCTTGATATAGCGCATTTACTTTAGTGAATATTAATGAGGCAACCTGGTTCGGCCCATGCTTTTGCTCATCTAATGTAGTTAATTCAGGATGCTCTTGTTCATCTAACATAAACTTGACATAATCGGACCGGAGGAAGTGAAAAACAGCTTCTGCAAATAAAGGGATAGTCTTTCTAAAAAAGCTTCTCGAGACCTCATCATCTTCTTTGATAAATGCATTCAGTTTAATTGCGAGCGTCCGGCTGACATTCGTTAGTGTTCCCCATTGCTTTCGCGCTTCCCACCATCGATCATAAGCTGTATTTGTCCGAAATACCAGCAGCAAGGATAAAACAAAGCCCAGTAAATTATGCACCATCGTGATGTTCTTGATCCAGCTTTTTTCGGAAAGTTTTAAGTATTCCAATTCCCAATAGGCTATTCCCCAAGAATAAACGGCCATTAACACAAGAAAAGGAAGAAGTTTACGAAAGGTATCACTTCGATGAAAGAGCACGGTGGCCGTAAACCATTCTTTGGAATTATAAACACGCATATTGAAGTTGAGAAATTACAGTTGTCAAAAAAAAATAAATGCCTATTTTCACTGCAATATGCCAAAATCCAAGAGAACGGTCAAGAGAAAACAAAAGGTTGAAGAACCTGATCGGCGGAAATTTCTGCTATGGAGCATCATAATACCAATCGTCGTGGTGAGCTTGGGCGCCTTGTTATTCTATAAAACTGATTTGATGTATACTATCAAAAACTACTTTTATGCAGATGATTTTGGTAAAAAGTATGATGATGATGAGCATTTAAGGCGAAACATAAGCCTGATGAATAAGCACGATACATATCTTTATGGGATAGATATTTCGGAGTATCAAGGACAGATAAATTGGATCGAGGTGAATACGATCCATGATGAAATACCGCTCGATTTTGTTTTTATTCGATCCACAATGGGGGAGAAGAAGCAAGACAAACGTTTCAAAGAGAACTGGAATGCAGCCGCCAGCCGTACTAAGTTGCGGGGTGCGTATCACTATTTTAGGCCAAATGAAAATTCTAAGCGTCAGGCACGCAACTTTATACGTACCGTCAAGCTGAAACCCGGTGATCTTCCTCCCGTGTTGGATATTGAAGAACGGCCAAGAAAACAACCTATGGATTCGTTGAAGGTAGGACTGAAGCGCTGGCTTGACGAGGTAGAGATGCATTACGGAATCAGACCTATTTTGTATTCCGGCGACAGCTACTTTACCGATTTCTTAGAAAAGGAGTTCTCCGACTACACATTATGGATTGCTAACTATAATTTTTGGGTTGAAAAACCGAAAAAGCATTGGAATTTTTGGCAGTTTTCAGAGCGCGGACGCGTGCGCGGTATAAAAGGTAATGTAGATCTTAACATGTTCAAAGGGACGATGGAGGATATTGAAAGTTTAGCAATTCCTTACTAACCTCTAAACTTTTATTAACTATAATTGTATATTCCATATGGCAACATTTAACGATCTTATAAAACAACATCCGCTGGTATTGGTGGATTTCTCGGCAACTTGGTGTGGTCCATGCCAAATGTTAGCACCGATCTTGAAAGACTTGAAGACACATTATGGGGAAAAGCTTTCTATCCTAAAAATCGACGTAGATAAAAACAGTCAGCTTGCAAGTAATTACCGAGTGCAGGGTGTGCCTACCATGCTATTATTTCAGGATGGCAAACAAGTGTGGCGACAAAGTGGTGTACTTACACTGCCCGATCTTATAGGGGTTGTTGATAAGCACAGCGCTTAACGCCTAATCTTCATTCTCTGCAATGTCGTTCAGTAATTCAGGCAGTTTGGTGATTAGCACTTTATCGATGCGGTGTCCATCCATATCGATTACTTCCAGCTTGTATCGTTTAAAATGGATGTGTTCGCCTTCTTCCGGCACATGATCGAGCGTCAGGAATATTAGACCGCCCAGCGTGGTCACATTCCCGAGCTCTTCGTCTTCTTCATCAGATAAATAAATGTTGAAGTATTTGAAAAAGTCATCGAGTTGTATACGGCCATCAGCGATGAAAGTGCCATCATCCCGCTTGCGGATATTTCCATCTCCATCTTCGTCATCTGAAGATTCCATGTCGCCAAATAACGTACGAACAATATCTTTTATAGAAACGATCCCCTGCGGGATACCGTATTCATCAATGACGATGGCAAGTTGAGCCTTTGCATTCTTAAATACATTAAGAATGTTATAGGCAGACGTGTTTTCATTGACAAATGGAATAGGTTCTATAAGACCTTCTAAATCTATCGGATGCTCGTCAATGTATTTTTTAAGGAATGTTTTGACATGGATAATTCCTTTTACATTATCAAAACTACCGTCAACAACGGGAAACTCCGTATGTTCAGATTGTCTAATAATAACTTTGTTCGCTTCAAATGAGTTTTGCAAATCCAAGCAATCAATCTCCGAACGGTGGACCATCAGGTTGATAGCCCGTTTATCGCCCAACACCAAAAGACGGTCTACAAAGTCATGTTCAAAATTTTCAATGACGCCGCTGCTAACACCTTCATCCACCAATGCCTTAATTTCCTCTTCTGTTACTGTGTTCTCAGAAACCTTAATGTTCAGCAGTTTCACAATAGCATCAGTCGAAACGCTAAGTAACCACACAAACGGGCGAACGAGCTTACTCAGAAACTGCATCGGAGCAGCAATTAACGAAGCATACCCCTCAGGAATGGCCATACCAATGCGCTTTGGTACAAGCTCCCCAATAACAAGGGTCAAATATGTAATAACGAGGACCACTAAGACCACCGATATTTGCTGGCTGTAAGGCGCTAAAAACGATACATTGTTAAGAACCTCTGCAAGGTGCAATGATATTGTCCCACCACTAAAAAAACCTGTTAATATACCTATCAGCGTGATGCCAATCTGTACAGTGGATAAAAACTGATTTGGATTATCTTTCAACTTTAAGGCTATTCTAGCCGAATTGTTTCTTTTGTCTGCCATGGCCTGCAACCTTGCTTTTCTACTGGAAACGATAGATATCTCCGAAGCTGAAAAAATGCCATTTAAAACAATCAAGGTTAAAATTATAATGATCTCTGTGAGCATATTACTTTATTTTGAATAACCCAAAATACACATTCTTTTCAATAGAATTTGTCTGATTCCTAAAATAAAGTAGGCAAGTAGTAGATAAAACAAAATAGTGTAACTCGTAAGTTTCGGCTCTCAGAAAAAAGGGATCCGTTGTATTCAAAGGGGAAATGTAAAAAAGAACAAACGATTGCTTGCTTTTCGAGCTTTTGTTTTTATTATTTATTTGGGATATTGCAAATAATTAAGCCTGAAAGCTGTTTTTAATTTGTTATGTATGTTTGATTGTAAAGATAGTACGATTGTAGATTCCGTAAATCATTTTGATATTCATGGCGAAATATTAAGTGTCGAGCGATTTGGCTCCGGACATATAAACGATACGTTCTGTGTAAAGACCAATAATCCGAAAGGGGAAAGCTATCTCCTGCAAAGGATCAACCATCATATTTTTACAGATATTCCGGCTTTGATGCAAAACACGAAAATTGTGTTGGATCATCTAAAACTGAAGTTAGCCCATCGGGGCCCAGAGGTAGTCGAGAAAAGTACACTAACATTGGTGCCCACGCTCTCTGGAAATCTTTACCATAAAGATGCCGAAGATGGATATTGGCGGATGTTTATTTTGCTAGAGGACACAAAAAGCTATGATATTGTAGAAACAGAGGCGCAAGCCTATTCTGGAGGACAGGCCTTTGGCGAGTTTCAAATGCAATTGGCCGACCTGGATGCCAACGCTTTGGTGGAAGTATTGCCCAATTTTCATAATATCGATTTTAGAATGGGAAATTTGCGGGAAGCAGTTGCAAAAGATAGCGCAAAGCGTGTGTCTGAGGTGTCCGACTTGCTGCGGTTTATTGCGGACCGCGAAACAATAATGCGAAGTATATTGATGCGTGCCGAGAAAGGCGAACTCCCATTACGAATTACACATAATGATACCAAATTCAATAACGTTTTGCTGGATAAGGATGATAATGTGCAGTGTGTTATCGATTTGGATACGGTGATGCCGGGCTATGTCGCTTATGATTTTGGTGATGCCATACGTACAGTCATCAACTCTGCTGCAGAGGACGAACCTGATATAACTAAAGTCAAACTCGATATAGCGCTTTTTAGCGCATACACAAACGGTTATATGCAGGCTGCTAAACATTTTCTTACAGCAGCTGAAATTGAATCTTTGCTTGAAGGTGTCTTTTTGCTCCCATTTATGCAAGCGGTTCGCTTTTTAACGGATTATCTTAATGGGGATATATATTATAAAATACAATACCCAAGCCATAATTTGGTTAGAACGAAAGCACAGCTTAAATTAGTGGAGGAGCTCGAAATAGAAAAACAACAGTTGCGTTCTATTTTATATGCGAGCTTAAACGTATAAAACCAAAATGTAATGGGTAAATTGATTGTAGAGCAGTTGGCTATAGATGCCGGAAATTTTAATTACGCGCAGTTGGCACGCAGTATGGAGGTATTGACATGGCATATTTTAGATCAGCACAATTGGAAAGAGGAGTACCCCTATAAACCGATAGTGAATTTTCAAATCGGACATACAGGCTCCGCAATTCTTTTGCATTTTGCCGTTGAAGAGAAATTCATTAAAGGGCAGTACGTGCGACCAAACGAATCTGTGTGGGAAGATAGTTGTGTGGAATTTTTTATCTCTTTTGATCAAAAGAATCATTATTACAATCTAGAATTCAATGTGGTTGGTACAGGCCTTATTGGCTATGGTCCGAAAATTAAAACAGAAAGAGCCCGGCTTGATGCCGAAACCATTACAAAAGTATCTACTGCCACATCCATAGTGAGCAAGCAGGGTGAGAAAAATTGGAATATCATCCTTTATATTCCAATTGGAATATTCTCAAAAAGCGATATTACGTCGTTGGCCGGTCTTTCAGCACATGCTAATTTCTATAAATGCGGCGATGCCTTGCCTGAGCCTCACTTCATTTCGTGGAAACCCGTTGCATGGCCGAAACCTAATTTTCATCTTCCTGAGTTTTTTGGCGAAATCGAATTTGCATAAGAGCAGATCTTTGAGAGGAAGATCGCGGTATAAGTGGAGTGTGAATCGTACAAGCTACTTTGAAGGGAGATAACGCGCATCATTTTCCGGAGAATCATTGTATTTTTTTCGTACATCTTTCAGTTTAACTGTCATTTGTTGTTTTATGGATGCATATGTAGGGTCATTATAGACGTTTTTAAGTTCGTTCGGATCCTTTTCAAGATCATATAGTTCCCATTCATCAACATCATAATAGAAATGGATAAGCTTATAGCGATCTGTCCGGATGCCATAATGTCTTTTTACCATATGAATGCTCGGGTATTCGTAGTACGTGTAATAAACAGCATCTCTCCAGGTCGTATCTTTACCAGCAACAAGTGCCCGAAAAGATTCGCCTTGTATATCCTTGGGAATCTCGATGCCAGCATAGTCTAACAGTGTGGGGGCAAAATCAAGATTCTGCACGAGATCGTCTGCTATTTTTCCTGGCGGGATCTCTTTTGGATAACGAATTAACAGCGGAGTGCGTAGAGACTCTTCATACATAAATCGCTTATCAAACCATCCATGTTCGCCTAGATAAAAGCCTTGATCGGATGTATAGATAACTATAGTGTTTTCTTCCAGTCCATTAGCCTTTAAGTAATCCAGTAGTTTACCTACGCCATCGTCTACAGCAGCGACCGTACCCATGTAATCTTGCATATAGCGTTGATAGCGCCATTGCAGAAGCTCCCTACTAGACATGTTAGGGTATTGAGCTTTGAATGTTTGCATAATGGGATCATAAACAGCATCCCACTCCCTACGTTCCTGCGCCGTCATTCTCCCTAGATTATTTGTATAAGCAGCCTTGTCCCAATTCATGTATTCTTTCAGTCCCAATTCATCCATAAGGGCAGGAGGGACCTTATTGTCTCCTGCCCAGTTCATATGTTTCAAAATATTCATTTCAGCAGTCTTTGCTGCCGTGCCGCGACCTTCAAAATTGTCAAATAATGTTTTAGGTTCCGGATAGGTAATTGCGGTATACGATTCGATATGCCTAAGTGCAGGAAGCCATTCCCTATGCGGAGCTTTCTGATGGTACAAAACGCAGAATGGCTTGTCGGCATCTCGATGATCGATCCAGTCGATAACCATGTCTGTTGTTAAATCTGTTACGTAGCCTGAAAGCTGTTGTTTATGGCCATTGATTACAAAATTTGGATTGTAATACTCTCCTTGATCAATCAGCACGGCAGAATGGTTAAACCCATCCGGTAATCCATCCATATGAATTTTGCCTATTAATGCAGTTTGATATCCATGCTTTTGAAGCATCTTGGCGAAATTATCCTGACTCCAATCAAATTTTGCCATATTATCAATCTTTCCATTCACAAAACTATGTTTGCCTGTGAGCAACACAGCTCGGCTTGGCGCGCAAAGTGAATTAGTCGCGCTGGCGCGAGTAAACATTACACCCTCTTTAGCTAGCCGATCGATATTTGGAGTATGGTTTAAGCCATGGCCGTATGCGCTAATAGCTTGATAAGCATGGTCATCACTCATGATGTACACGATATTCGGTTTAGATTTTTTATGCTGTGCCTTAGCACACAAAGATAGCCCGAGGGCTAGAATAGCAGTGAGGTAAAAAAAGCGTATATAGCGCATAGCGAGAGGTTTAAACACTTAAAAGTAATAAAAAATTTTTAAAACTATTTACTAAAAAATTTAGTATTACATTTGTGATGTGAAAGGAGGAACTATTATGCAACTCGATACAATCAAACAGGCTAAGGTCGCCAATCTTCAGCGACAAATTTTGGCTTGGCAAGGTTATAAAGATAAAGACGAATCATCCCAATCGCTTGGGCTTGGTGCATTGGAGCATGCATTTCCGGGGCAAACTTTTCCGCTAAGCTGCATTCACGAGTTTATAGCGGATAAGTATGAAGATGAAGCGGCAACAAGTGGGTTTATAGGAGGACTCCTGGCTACTCTATTAAACAAGGGAGGTGTATGTATTTGGATCGGTAGTACGCAGCAATTATTTGCTCCGGCGCTAAAGGCTTTTGGAGTCCATCCTGACCAAGTCATTTTTATTTGCATGAAGCGTGAGAAGGATATATTGTGGGCACTTGAAGAAACGCTAAAGTGCGTTGAGATTCAGGTTGTAGTGGCAGAGATCAAAGATTTGGATTTTATCCAATCCCGGCGATTACAATTGGCCGTGGAAAAAAGCAAGGTTACAGGTTTGATTTTGCGTACCGCTATTCGCCAGCAAATGACCACGGCCTGTGCTGCACGCTGGCACGTGCGTCCATTACCAAGCATGGTCGTAGATGGACTGCCAGGGGTAGGCTTTCCCTTGTGGGCTATCCATTTACTGAAGGTACGCAATGGTAATCCAGGATATTGGGAGGTAGCTTGGCAAAGTAACCGATTTACAATAATCTCTAAGCAGGTACCAAATGAGAAACAAAGGATAATTGATTTAAAAGTAGGGTAACTATGCATAAGCGTTATGCTGCAATTTGGCTTCCTTATCTGCTGGCAGATTGGTATATCAGGAAAAATAAAAACGTGGCCAATCAACCTATTGCATTTGTTCTCCCGGAGAAAGGAAGAATGGTTATTACGGCGGTGAATTCAATAGCAGAAAAAATGGGTATAGCTCCACCTATGGTTTTGGCTGATGCTAAGGCTGCTTTGCCAGAATTACATGTAGTTAATGATAAGGTTTTACGAAGTTATAAATTATTGAAAGCTATTGGGATATGGTGCCTTAAATTTACTCCTACTGTAGCTATGGATGCACGAGGTGGACTATTATTGGATATGAGTGGATGCTCTCATCTATGGGGAGGAGAAATAAACTATATAGAAACTATATCAGTACAATTACACCAGAAAGGATACCAAACACGTTTAAGCTGTGCTGATACTATTGGCGCTGCATGGGCAGCCTCACGCTATGGTCCGGATAAAATAATAGTGCCGGATCAGAATCAGCTGGCCATGCTTGCTTCCCTTCCTGTGGAAGCACTTCGTTTAGATGAAGACGATATCCTAAGATTGTATAAATTGGGTTTCCGGACAGTTGGCAGCGTTGCTACGGTGTCATCAGCACTATTAAAAAGAAGATTTTCCGCTGGGCTTTTACATCGTCTAGAACAATTTTTAGGAAAGAGAGAAGAGCACATAGAGCCGCTTGAAGGCATAGCTCCATATGCCGAACGGTTACCCTGCCTGGAGCCGATCCGTACAGATAAAGGCATAGAAGTGGCTATTCTTAAGTTATTGGAAATGTTATGTAAACGGTTGACTAATGAAGGTAAAGGTTTGCGTAAAGCTAGACTGAGCTGTTACCGTGTTGACGGGAAAAAAGTGTTTGTAGAAATAGGTACCAATCGAGCATCTGCTCACGTTCCGCATTTAAGTGGATTATTTAGCCAGAAAATTGCCCAGATAGAACCAGCTTTAGGTATAGAATTATTTTTGCTTGAAGCTCTTGTCGTGGATGAAGCAGCTTCATCGCAGGAAACACTATGGAGAGAAGGCCTTGGGGTCTCCAATACAGCTATTATCGAATTGTTGGATCGAATTAAAGGCCGCGATCGTAGTTGTCTTATTAACCGCTATGTGCCCGATCAGCACCATTGGCCCGAACGCTCTATAAAGAGTGCAACATCATTCGCGGAAAAACCTAGTATGGAATGGCCTTTAGATAGACCGCGCCCCACACGTCTGTTGCATCCTCCGCAGCGAATAGAGGTAACAGCGCCTATACCCGATTATCCTCCGATGCTTTTTCGATATGCCAATGAGGTGCACCACATTAAAAAGGCGGATGGACCTGAACGTATAGAACGCGAATGGTGGTTGGAAAATGGAGAACACCGCGATTATTATTATGTAGAAGATGAAAGTGGAAACAGGTATTGGTTGTTCAGACTCGGCCACTACCGCGGTGATCGTACATCAGAATGGTATTTGCATGGTTTTTTTGCTTAGCATAATATGGGATATGTTGAACTGAATGTAACAACTAATTTTAGCTTCTTACGCGGTGCTTCACATCCGGATGAGCTGATGAAGAAAGCGCAAGAATTGCATTACAAGGCTGTGGGAGTAACGGATAGAAATACGCTCGCCGGGATTGTACGCGCTCATGTTGCTGCAAAAAAGCATGCAATACGATTGATTGTGGGGTGCCGTTTGGATTTAGTGGACGGTATAAGTTTGCTGGCTTACCCTAAAAATAAAAATGGCTATGCGCAACTGTGTGCATTACTGTCTCTAGGAAACCAGCGTGCCGAAAAAGGAAAATGCCACCTTTACAAGGCAGATGTCCAAGCCTTTAAACAGGATTTGTTATTTGTTATCGTTCCACCAGCTCAGCTAACAGGATGTTTTGATCTAGAGTCGGGTTATATTGATGATTTAGATTGGTTTTCTAAGAATATTGAAAATCAGGTTTATATAGGTGTTTCAAAGCTTTATGCAGGTGACGATCAAAAGCGTTTGTATCGCTTGCATCAGCAAGCGATAAGACTAAGCCTGCCGCTTATCGCACTTGGCGATGTGCATTACCACGATGCAGATAGACGGGAACTGTGTGATGTGCTTACATGCATCCGAGAGAAATGTACAATACATACCGCAGGTTATAGATTGCACGCCAATGCAGAGCGTTACCTCAAGCCTGCGGATGAAATGGAGCGCCTATTTCGTAATTATCCTGAAGCTCTTGAAAATAGCAGTAAGCTAGCGGATGAATGTCGTTTTTCTTTAGACGAACTCACCTATCAGTACCCAGAGGAATTAACAAGCGGTGGACGTACACCCCAAGAAGAATTGGAAATGCTGGTATGGGCAGGTGCGGAAAACAAATTTGATGCAGGAAATTTAGTAAAATATCGGGAACAGATTCAAATGGAGCTGGATTTTATTCAGCGCAAAAACTATCCCTCTTATTTTTTAACAGTGTATGACTATGTCAAATTTGCGCGTGACCGCGGCATACTATGTCAAGGGCGAGGTTCCGCCGCCAATTCTATTGTTTGCTATTGCTTAGGTATCACGTCGGTTGATCCAACGAAGATCAAATTGCTTTTTGCGCGGTTTATGTCTGATGCACGGGATGAACCGCCTGATATTGATGTCGATTTTGAACATGAACGGCGAGAGGAGGTGATTCAATACATTTACGAAAAATATGGCCATGATCGTGCAGCTATTGTGGCGACGGTAACACAAGAGAGACCGAAGGGTGCACTCCGGGATGTAGGAAAAGCTATGGGATTGTCGATGGACGCTTTAAGTAGGTTGTCGCAAACAATTAGTTCTCACTGGGATAGTGAGATAGATCCTGAACGCTTCGCGGAGCATGGCTTTAGTACAGAAGATGTGCACTTTCGAAAGATTATTGAACTTAGCGAGCAATTACTTGGATTTCCCAGGCAGCTAGGACAGCATACAGGGGGCTTTGTCATAACCCAAGGCAATATGCATGAGCTTTGTCCGATTATCAATGCCCGCATGGAAAACCGAACCAATATAGAATGGAATAAAGATGATCTGGAGGCTTTAGGCTTTTTAAAGGTCGATGTTTTGGGGCTTGGTATGTTGACCTGTATTCGTAAAGCGTTTGATCTGGTTAAAAAGCATTATGGCGAGGAATTGACATTGGCGAATATTCCTCAAGACGATAAGCAGGTGTATGACATGATCTGTGAAGCAGATACCTTGGGTGTTTTCCAAATTGAGAGTAGAGCGCAAATGTCCATGTTGCCCCGCTTGAAACCCAGAGAGTTTTACGATTTGGTTATCGAGGTCGCTATTGTAAGACCAGGCCCTATACAAGGCGATATGGTTCATCCTTATTTGCGGCGGCGTAATGGGGAAGAACCCGAAGATTATCCTTCGGAAGAAATTCGTGATATTTTACGTCGTACGAAAGGAGTTCCTTTATTTCAGGAGCAAGCTATGGAAATCGCTATTGTGGCGGCTGGCTTTACGCCGGCCGAAGCGGACGGATTAAGGCGCAGCATGGCGACTTTTAAATCAAAAGGAGAAGTGAGCCTATTTCGTGAAAAGATGGTGAAGGGCATGCTCGAAAAAGGTTACAAAGAAGATTTTGCACAGCGCGTATTTCGACAGTTGGAAGGTTTCGGAAGTTACGGGTTTCCAGAGAGTCATGCGGCTTCATTTGCATTGTTGGTTTATGTGTCAAGCTATATTAAATGCTATTATCCCGATGTATTTGCAGCAGCCTTGCTCAATAGCCAACCGATGGGTTTTTATCATCCGGCACAAATTGTTATTGATGCGCAGAAGCACGGGGTGCAAGTTGGCGCTACGGATATTAATTATTCCCAATGGGACAATACGCTTGAAGGAAACTTTAATGAAAAGCTGCACAAACTTCGGTTAGGGTTTCGTCAGATCAAAGGCGTAAGTGAAAATGAAATACAGGAACTGATTAGCCACCGGAAAACTGCATATAAGCGAATGGAGGATGTCGCCGAAGTTGCTTCACTAACACTCTTGGAAAGGCTTGCTGATGCCGATGCATTCCGTTCGCTGGGTTTAGATCGAAGACAGGCTTTATGGCAGGTAGCTGCACTTGGTGATAGGCCTATACAGCTCTTTAAAGAGCAGCCCTCGACCAGTACATTAGAGATGCAAATGGAGCTGCCCTTAATGACAGCAAGTGAACACGTAGTGCAGGATTATGCAACGACGGGATTGTCCGTGAAAGCACATCCTGTTAGTTTCTTGAGGGATAGATTAGATAAAAAGCATGTTGTGCCTACCGATAAACTTTCTAAAGTGAAAAACGGGATGCCCGTTAAGGTCTGCGGATTAATTACCGTAAGGCAACGACCTGGCACCGCGAAAGGGGTTTTATTTGTGACTATTGAGGACGAGGTTGGCTTTGCAAACCTCGTCGTATGGGGAAAGGTATTTGAACGCTATAGACGCGAAATTTTACAATCTAAATTGATATTAGTAAGTGGCGTTGTGCAAATAGAAGGTAAAGTGATCCATGTTGTCGTGAAACAATGCTATAATCTCAACGATTGGTTGCAAGAACTCCAAGAGGCTGATGAATCCCAAACCATGGGCGTATTTCATAAGGGACGAAATTTCAGATAGGATATTTTAAGTACTTAAATGGTATATTAGCCTAGAAAAAATACCGGCGTATGAACTTTTGTAAAATTTTGATTTTATGCTTTTTAAGCAGTCTTTCCTTGTCGTTTGGCCATGCCCAATCCAAAAGTTTGGAAAATGATATTAAGACGTTCATTCACGATAAAAAGGCTATAGTTGCTGTAGCTATTAAAAATGGACGTGAAGGGGATATTGTCCACGTTCACGCAGATGAAAAGTTACCGATGCAAAGCGTCTTTAAATTTCATATTGCCGTAGCTATGCTTACTGAAATTGATAAAGGAAATTTTAAATTACAGCAGCCTATCGTTATAAAAAAAGAAGATTTGACACCAGATATTTGGAGCCCATTACGCGACGCCTATCCACAAGGTACAACAATGCCATTATCAACCGTCATAACCTATATGGTTTCCCAAAGCGATAACGTCGCGTGTGACATCGTTTTAAAGCTATTGGGTGGCCCTGAGGTCGTTGATCAATTTTATAAAGAAAAAGGGGTAAAAGACCTTTCGATCAAAATTAATGAAAAAACAATGCAGCGCAATTGGGAGGCACAATTCAAAAACTGGACAACAGCTGAGGAATGTACCGATCTGCTAAAGACATACTTTTATAATGATAAAAAAGAACTATCCGCTGAAAGCCATCAATTTTTATGGACTGTGATGAAAGGAACAGAGACCGGTTTGAAACGCTTGAAAGGAAATTTGCCGGCAAATACAGCTGTAGCACACAAAACAGGTTATTCCGGAACGAAAGATGGAATTACTGAAGCTGTACACGATATAGGCGTCATCTATCTCCCGAACAACGATCCTATTTTTATCTCCGTTTTGGTAAGTAAATCCAGAGAAGATTTGGCTACGAATGAAGAGATTATCGCTCGTATTGCCCATATGGCATACGATTTTTACACACAAATGCACAAAAAAACAAAATAAAAAATCCTGAAGTGGGGAACTTCAGGATTTTACCAAACCAATTATTAACCTAAATTATGAAATTATACTACAATAACGCGAATACGATTTATATAGTATATCCCTATTATTATCTTTACATTTTTTAACATATTTAGCCACTATTTAGATTATTCCCGACCTGTTGCAAGACGTGCATTAAAACATGCAAAAGCCCGGCACATATGCGTCGGGCTTTTATTTGATCACAAACTATGCCCTATATCTTGAGCTACAATAAATTTGTAATCTACATATGCTACTAACGTCTTGCGATTTGAAAAGTTCTGTTTAAAGCTAAAAAAATCCTGTAGCTGGGACTACAGGATTTATCAAACTAAATATTAACTCATTATGAAATTTCATCTTATACTATTAAAACGTGTACTCCAAAGATTTAGTATGGATCGGGCTATAAGAAAAATGCCGTTTATCAGCTACGCGAATAATTGATGATGTTTTTTCCCTGTTGGTAGGCATGAAATAGCTGTAAAAGCGCTCTTTCTAAGTTTCAACGTTAAATCTTTAAATAGGCGTTCGTGAGGTATTTTCTGATAGGAACCTCAATATATTTCATAATTAGCCATGCGAAAAGGAGCAATACTAATGTACCAATAATCACAATATACGGTAAATGCTTATCCACAAAGAATGTACTTCGCAAATAGTCTCCGAAAATCCAAATAGCGGCATAATGCGTCATATACAACGGATAGGATATGTCGCCTAGAAATTTGCAGGTTGTCTGAAGGGGAGGTTTAAGTGAGGTTCCCGCTCCAAGCGAAATAATGAAAGGAAAGTAAAACAACACAACAAGTGTTTCGACTAGCCAGTTTAAAGATGTAAAGGGCATAAGAAGTACAGCCGCCAACAATATTGCTATACTACCAAACCCTAAGTTGTTTTTTACGATATATCGGTTTCTAAAAACCCATAAGCCAGCGCAAAAGGAATAAGCCAATCGAATACCGCCAACCTCAACGTTGTCTTTGCTCCAACCCCCCGAAAGATTTCCGTAAGAATAACTGGTATATGCAAGTGCTGCCGCTGCAACCAGTAGTAGTAATATCAACCACTTCTTATTCAGCTTAGCTAACATAGTAGCATAAAAAATATTAGCGACATATTCCCAGAAAAGGGACCAGGAGGGAGCATTTAAGCTAAAGAGGTTATAGGCTTTGTCTGCCAAAACCGGATAAGGAATAAGAAATATGGAACATAGAAAAATGGAAATGATATCTCTTGTTGGCGGAATATCTATGCTGCTAAATGGAGCCCATAGCAAGCCAATCAATCCAAGGAGAGATCCAATAACCACCAAGGGTTGCAGTCGGATAAGTCGGGCTACAAAAAATTTTTTCAGCCCAATGATTTTGAGTTTCTGATCATATGCATACCCCAGCACAAAACCCGACAGGCAAAAGAAGAAATCTACTGCTAAAAAGCCATGACCAATAAAGTTTTTTTCAAAGTCGGTGATAATCCATTCCATAAAATGAAATACCACAATAAGAATCGCTGCCACGCCACGCAGCCCATCCAGTACCAAGAAATGTTGTTTTTGCATGAATATTTAGCCCACCGTATATTTTAAAATATTTTGGGCGCAAGATACCACTTCAAAATTTATAATAAAAGGGGCTAAAACCAGGCGTTAATCAAATGTCAAGTAGATCTTTTTAAACCCCAAAGCTTCTAAAAAAGGCTTGAAAACGTGCGTTGCGTTTGTTTTTGTTTGCTGAATGATATCCGATTTGGCGACCTCCTTTGCGACTTGGCTTTCAGCACTTTTAAAAGCTTCGTCTACTAATGTCGCTTCCCGGAAAAAAGCCATCTTTGTGTCGTATACACGAGACGCTTTATGGTCGATCTTGACATAGCAAACTTCTGGTTTTGGAAGTTGTATTGAAACCGAGTCTCCATGCACGGCAATCTTGTTTGGATCAAGCTTGGTCAAATCAACACATCCTACTGCATCGGCTTTAACAATAAGTAATACACTGGCATCTGGAAGGAAAGTGCTTATGGCTTTGTGCTCAATAACATCACTAAGTCTATATTTCACGAGCTCCAGCTTACCCATGGCTTCAATGCGCTCTACAAGAATTTGATGCGTAGTTTCCCTAGCCGGCGATTGGCTATATTTTGTAAACACCATCCATCCGATAACGCCTATAAGTCCGATAATTAAGAGGACAATTAAAAATTTCTTCATGGTTTAAACCTGTCAAATTGTATTCCAATCCCGAAAATCAAACGCTAAACTGTGGCTATCTCGCTACATCATCTATATCGTTCAGCTTGTTTTGGAGTAATTTCAGCGCTGCATCTTTCAGCGAGGTGGTATCCAAGTTCCCGTTCACCTTATACTGTTCCAGGTCACCCGAACATAAAAGGGTTATATCTACATTAAAAGAAACGCGGGGCGTGCTGTCTTCCTGTGATACGGTTGTGTCGTTTATCTGTATTTCTTGTAACTGCATAATGAAAAAGTTTTTATATCTATAAAACCCCGTTATGCAGTAAAAGTTCAATTTCGATTCTATTGTATATAAGACTGCTGTCCATACTGGAGCTAAACAAATACCGCTTAAACAAGCCGGGAGGGATCTTTACGATTCCCTCCCGGCAAAAAAAATCTATAAAAGCCTACCTTATGCAGGTTCTTGCTGACTCAAACAGTGGAAACTGCCTAGCCCCCATATAATATCAACCGAATTTATACCTATTACTTTACGTGTAGGAAAACACGATTGGATAACATCTAGCGCGCGTTGATCATTTGGATCATTAAATGTAGGGACAACGACTACTTCATTGGCTATATAAAAATTAGCATAAGAAGCAGGTAGACGGGTCTCATCATAGATAACAGCTGCCGGCATAGGAATTTCGACAATATTTAGCGCTGAGCCATCAAGAAGTCTCATTCGCTTTAGCTGCTGCAAATTCTCCTGAAGGATAGCATAGTTTTCATCCTCCGGATTTTCTTCTACGGCGGTGATTACGGTGTCCTTGCTTACAAAACGGGTGATGTCGTCGATGTGCCCGTCTGTATCATCGCCGATGATACCATCGCCCAACCAAAGAACCTGCTCTTGCCCGTAAAACTCTTTCAGGTAAGTTTCGATTTGTTCCTTCGTTAAGTGCGGATTTCTATTTTCGTTTAATAAGCAAGCGGTTGTGGTCAATACTGTGCCGGCGCCATTAAATTCTACTGAGCCGCCTTCCATAACAATATCTGGCGTAAAAAGAGGTAATCCGAAGGTTTTTGCGATGCGCGTCGGGACAACATCATCAAGATCATAGGGTGGGTACTTTCCACCCCAGGCATTATATCCCCAATCGACAATAGCCTTCTCGTTGCCATCAGTTTTTAGCAAAAAAGCAGGGCCATGGTCACGGCACCAGGCATCGTTGGTCGGGTTAAAATAAAACTCTATATGTTGAAGTTTCGCACCTACCTTTTGCAGGTGTGTTAAAGCAAATTGCTTCATTTCCTCGTCAACGACATTGACGCGCACTTTCTGCCCATCAGCAACTGCTTTTATAAATTCACTGTAGGGGCCAAAGATGCTATCGAGCTTGCCTGGCCATGAAGCTTCCTTATGTGGCCAACTAAGCCACATAGCTTCTTGGGTCGCCCATTCTGCAGGAAAATAAAAACCTTGTTTTTTTGGAGAATTTGTAAACAAGTCGTGTGAAGAGTCTGGAAGTTGTGACATAAATAAAGGTTAGACCATTTTCATGTTGTATTACTAAAACATGAAAACGGTCAATATTATAAATAGGATTAATCTTCGTCTATAAATCTTTTCGTAATGGGGGCATAGGTTTCAATGCGGCGATCTCGCAAGAAAGGCCAATGCTTGCGAAAGTAATCGGCCTGGCTTAAGTCCAGTTCCACGACTTCCGTCTCTTCCTTATCGTGTGAGGCGAGGTATAAAATTTTACCTTGCCCATTCGTTACAAAACTACCTCCCCAAAATTTCATCGCACCATCTTGTTCAAAACCTACACGGTTTACGGATACGACAGGCACGCCATTCGCTACGGCGTGTGAGCGCTGAATGGTCTGCCACGCATTGTATTGATCGCTATTCGTCTCTTCATCCTGATCGGTAGCCCAACCTATTGCTGTAGGATAGAACAATATTTCTGCGCCCATCAGGGCGGTAATACGTGATGCTTCTGGATACCACTGATCCCAACAGATCAACACGCCAATTTTACCAAATTTTGTTTTAAATATTTTGTAACCCAAATCACCCGGTGTGAAATAGAATTTTTCGTAGAACGCAGGATCATCCGGAATATGCATCTTACGGTATTTTCCAAGGTACGCTCCATCAGCATCAAGCACAGCGGTAGTATTGTGGTATAGTCCTTCCGTGCGCTTTTCAAACAAGGAAGCAATGATCACTACACCCAGCTCTTTTGCAACCTCCGATAGTGCATCTGTAGAAGGCCCAGGTATAGTTTCGGCCAATTCAAAATTATCATAATCTTCCACATCACAGAAATACAAAGACGTGAATAGCTCCTGTAAACACACGATTTGAGCGCCTTTCGCGGCCGCATCGCGCACTTTTACAATTGCTTTATCCAGATTCTCTTGTTTGTTTGCTGTACAACTCATCTGTACAACACCGACTTTTACATTTCTCATTACCAATCCTCGTTTTTAAAATGCCTTAAATTTGAAGTGCAAAGATAATGATTCCGAGCTTAAATCTTTCCTATATGAAAGTAGTCGAAAAGTAAAAAATGGAGTTTATATATGCATTATTTCCCAACCTCCGACATGCAATTACTCTTAGCTTATATGAAAAAAAAGATCCTGCGATCGGGGAATCGCAGGATCTTCAAACTAACTAATTATAAACTAACCTATGAAGTATTTCTCTTACTCTTTGTATTTAAAACGCTCGGCTTGCCGCAATGGTATAAACTATACTTGAGTTTAACAAGTTTTAACATCGTCACTGTTCGTGATCCATTTAATAGTAACGAGCATTTGGCCGATATGGCGTTGGCTATGCTCTGCAGCATGGAAAAGTAGACCGATTAGAGTTGTCGGGATACGTTGCCGTCCTAGATAACGCACCGCAGTAAGGTCGTCAACCGATATATGTTTTAGCTGGTTGACAGCATTGTCGATAGACGCATGCAAACTAAGGACTAAGGACAATTTTGTAATACCGTTCTCTTGTCGACCCTCGGCTCCTAAATAAGCCAGCTGTGTTTCCGTTAATGATTTATTATGGGCATAGGTAAACATACGATCGATAACACCCGCTATATGTTGAAGATGGAATGCTACCGAAGCTGCACCTGCAGGTTTGATCCATAATTCGTCTTCTTGCAAATTACCCACATATTGTTGCGCATCTTCCTGCACTTGCAATAGCGCATGTGCCACAGGTTGCAACAGGTCAGGAACACCTGCAACTGTGCCGCGCATCCATACTTCTTTTTCCATTCTACCTTTTTCCATGATTTGATCGTTTTAAACAGTATAAAGATATTGACAATTATTTTATTGAGTAGTGCGTAGTGAGTATTGGGAATTGAGATATTAAGATGAATAAAAGTTGTTGTCATTGCGGGGCAGAGGAAAGATGGTGTGGCAATCTTCAGTATTGAGTAGTGCGTAGTGCGTAGTGGGTAATGAGATAGTAAGTCTAACAGAGGAGCCAGGGTCATTGCGAGGAGGAGGAACGACGACGCGGCAATCTTCAGTATTGAGTATTGCGTAGTGCGTAGTGAAAATAGATTGTAGTACTTAGTATTTAGAATTGCGTAATGCGTAGCGGGAGAAGTTTAGGTATTCTTTATTTTATCGCTTCTTTCCAATATTAAACGAAATGTCGCCTTTTTATAGCTGAT
>NZ_JJMU01000073.1 GCF_000757725.1 Sphingobacterium deserti | reverse complement strand
AGATCTTCGTCCTATGCCCGGACGGGGCCATACTTTTTCAGATGAAAAAGTATACAAAAAATCTTTGTTTCATCGAGGCGATATCACCCGCAACCCGACGCACAGCAGTGAGCTGCCTGCTAGGCTAGATGACATCCCAAAATCCTTTTAAGAATGGATTTTGGTAAATAATCTAATGCCTGCCCATACCCTCTAGGCCACAGCAGCACGCTGCTAATTCCATCGCTTGATGAAACGTAAAAAGTGCCGTTAATCGGTCTTTGTAGATCAAGCTTAGCGTTCGCTCGATTGGTAGTGGGTAGTGAAAATAGATTGTAGTATATAGTATTGCGTAATGCGTATAACGTAGTGAGATATTAGGTTTTATAGCAGTGGACGTCCTTGCGAGCCAGAGGAACGATGGCGCGGCAATCTTGACGATGATTGGGTATTGCGTATAGCGTAGTGAGAAAAGTTAGGTCTTCTCTGCTTTATTGCTTCCAACCCTTATTAAACGAAATGTCGCATCGAAAGCGATTAGTACAGTGTATTGCTTAGCGCGTAATGCGAAAGGTATTTTATACTTTATCGCTTCTTCCCATTATTAAACGAAATGTCGCATCGAAAGCTTTGCAATATGTAATCATTTGCCATTGCACAAACCTACCCTGCAAAGGTTTCAAGCGACGGGGTTTTGGTTCCTTTTGCCCTACAAAAGGAACGCCATGTCCTGGCTAAGGACGGAAAGGTTGTGGGGGGGATTGGTATTGAGTATTGTGTAGCGCGTAGTGCGAGAGGTTTAAGTTTCCCATATTTTATCGCTTCTTTCCAATATTAAACGAAATGTCGCCTTTTTATAGCTGATAGTATGTAGTACTTCGTACGTAGAAAAGCTTTGGTAGATAAGTGATTGCAGAGGTCATTATTAAACGAAATGTCGCATCAGTTTTGTTGCGTCTGTAGTTATTTGCCTTCGCACTATCCAATAAGGATGCAACAAAAGTAAGCGACGGGGTTTTGGTTCCTTTTGCCCTACAAAAGGAACGCCATGTCCTGGCTAAGGACGGAAAGGATGTGCGATGGACAAACTGATTAAAATACAGTAGTGCGGGAAATTAAATATCCATTACTTTATCGCTTCTTCCCATTATTAAACGAAATGGCGCATTTGAAGAGGTATTGCGTAATGCGTATTGTGTATTGCGAGAAATTTAGATATTGTATATTTTATCGCTTCTTCCCAATATTAAACGACATGTCGGCTTTTTATAGATGATAGTATGAAGTACTTAGTACGTAGAAAAGCTTTGGCAGATAGGTGATTGCAGGGGTCATTATTAAACGAAATGTCGCATCAGTTTTGTTGCGTCTGTAGTTATTTGCCTTCGCACTATCCAATAAGGATGCAACAAAAGTAAGCGACGGGGTTTTGAATACTTTTGCCCTACAAAAGTATTTGCCTTGCCGCGGCATGCGGCGGAAGGGTCTGAGCGAAGGACAAACTGTTTTATAAACAGAAACTTGAACTTGCTGCGGCATGCGGCGGAAGGGTCTGAGCTAAGGACAATCCGTTTGGAAAACTAAAAATCCCCTTACAAAAGTTACGCTTTGCCGCGGCGAAAACCTAAACACTCCAAATCAATATTATCATTTAGCACCTGGAGGGCAATGCTCTCGCAAAAAGCGTGTATAAATTAAGGAAAGATGTTTTGACGTACCTTTTCCCTCGCTGATAGCGTGGCTTCGATTGGGGTAAGACATCATTTGAAAAGGAATATTGTATTTAATTAATTCATTGATATACACCTCTGCATTTTGGTAATGCACATTATCGTCTCCCGTTCCGTGAACGAGCAATAAATTGCCTTTTACATTTTTTGCGTAAGTTAAAGCAGAACCCTTTACGAAGTCTTCTTCATTCTCCTGCGGTAACCCCATGTAACGCTCTTGATAGATATTGTCATAAAGCAGTTGGTTCGTGACCGGCGCAATAGAGATACCCGTTTTATAGATCTCCGGATATTGTCCTAAGAGGTTGAGCGTAGAAGCACCTCCGCCAGACCATCCCCAGACTGCTACCCGAGTCGTATCGACAAATCCCCATTTAAAAACCTCTTTGGCGCCCATAGCCTGATCACGGATATTGAGTGTGCCAATATTTTTGTAGATAGACTTGCGCCACTCGCGACCCTTAGGTGCTGGTGCGCCTCGGTTTTCCAAAGATATGTAGATGTAGCCGTCAGCAGCCATGTCGCCGTCATATAATCTGTTTTTACCTGTATAAAAATTATCGGTCACCGTTTGTGACGCGGGTTCACCATACACGTAAAATACAGCTGGGTATTTTTTTGAAGGATCAAAGTTTGTCGGCTTCACCATCCAGCCGTCGAGTGTGATACCATCTTCCGTCGTTACTTGAAAAAACTCAGTTTCCGCATTATTTGATGCATGCTTATCTATGTTCTGCGCGGCGCGCAGCTCCTTATGTTCTGGAAGCGATACCACGGCGGTACCAGCTCGGTAGGATGTACTGCTTGTCTGGAAAAGCGCAATTTTACCATTTGGAGAAATTTGATAGGCATTAGTTCCCTTGAGCTCAGCAGGAGTAACGCGAGTGGCCTTTCCTCCACCGAGACCAATGCGGTAAAGATGCTTTTGTGTGGCGTTTTCCGGCGAGGCAGAGAAATAAATTGCTTTCGACTTCGGGTCTATAAAATCGATCTGAATGATGTCGAAGGGTTCCCTCGTGATTAAACGCTCTTTTCCTTGTAGGTCAATGCTATATATTTGCCGCCAGCCACCTTTTTCAGATACCCAAATAAACTCTTTACCACCATTGATCCAGTCCCATCCAGCAGGATCTCCATCATTCCAACGCGATTTAATATCGATCCATGCCTCGTCCGTTTCCGTATGGATGACCTTACTTTTCTCACCTTGAATGTCCGAAACAACGATTTTGCTTACATTTTGCTTCCTGTTTAGTGTTTGAAAGATCAAGCCTCTCGAATCTGTGAGCCATTCCATACGAGGGATGTATCCGTCTTTTGTAGTCGATAGATCATCGATTTCTTTCGTTTGTTGTTTTGCAAGATCATACACCCAAATGCTGGTAGGTGAAGGCGGAAGCCCGACCTTCGGATATTCTACCGGGATAGTGAAAGCATATAAGCTATCCGTATTATTGATCATCAGGAAGTTTCGGGTACTGCGTGCATCCTGCTTCCAGAAAGCAATCTTAGATCCGTCTGGCGACCAGCGGAAGCCATCTTTCGTACCAAATTCCTCCTCATAGGCCCAATCGAATGTGCCGTTGATGATGCGATCTGTTCCATCTTCGGTTATAGGTCTGGAAATGTTGTCTTTTAGCTTTTCTATATAAATATTATGTTTAGAAACATAGGCTACGCGTGTACCATCAGGGGAAAACTTAGCAAACATGAGAGACGATGCCGGAAGTCCCTTGCCGAGCTGGGTAAGCTTCTTTGTCGTCTTCTCAAATATCCAATAGTCTCCGCGAGTGTTCTCACGCCATACGCGTGCCGTGTTAGCAAATAGCAAAAGGCTATTTCCATCAGGTGAGACTTGAAAACTTTGCACATCGAGTCCGCGGGATGCCCCGGCTGGGCGCAAAGCCGCTGCACTCAGATATGTGGTTCGTTTATTAGGGTTTATGGCATCTACAATGTCAATGCCCTTTTCAGAAAAAGTGTAATATCCAGTTCCGTCTGGCGTCCATTGAAGCTGTGCCTGTGTTGTATGCGCGGCCACTAGCCATAGCACAGCGCTAGCAATGGTTTTTACTATCGTGTTTTTACGAAACATAATCCTTTCTAAAGTTTTCGATTTCATGTGCAGTTTTTATTAGCTCGGGTCCTAGCTGACGATAGCCGCTTTCTGTAATGACAAAATTATCTTCGATACGGATGCCGCCAAAATTTCGATATGTGCGTAGTTTATCATAGTTTATAAAATCAGAAAGCTTATTTTCCGCTTGCCAGCGATCAATCAATTCTGGGATTATGTAGATGCCGGGCTCAACAGTTAAGACAAATCCAGGCGCTAGCTTTTTACCTAATCGTAAGGATTTCAAGCCAAACGTGCGCGTATCTTTTGGTTCTTCTTCCGTGTACCCCACATATTGTTCGCCCAAATCTTCCATATCATGAACGTCAAGTCCCATCATATGGCCAAGTCCGCATTGAAAAAAAAGCGTATGTGCATGTTGGCGCACCGCTTCTTTTGGATCTCCTTTCATCAATCCTAATGCTATCAAACCTTCTACCAGACGTTCACATGCAGAGAGATGAACTTCTTTAAACGTTATCTCAGGACTTAAAAGTTCCCGCGCCGCGTAAAAGGAATGTAAAACCACATCGTAAAGTTCGCGCTGTTGCGTAGTGAAGTTCGCTCCAACGGGAAAAGTACGCGTCAAATCGGCGGCGTAACCCAACGCTGTTTCTGCTCCAGAATCATTTAACAGCATATCGCCCTGCTTTAGTATATTCAATTTATAGGAGTTATGCAAAATTTCACCGTGAACCGTAACGATAGGTGGATAGGCCAATGGTGATCCATGGTTAGCCGCGTGGTGTTGAATAGCATTTGCAATGTCGCGTTCCATCATCCCTGGTTTCGTGAATTTCATCGCTAATAAGTGCATGTCTACAGACACCTTCAGGGCAGCTTCGATCTCTTCCAATTCCTGCTGTTCTTTAATCGATCGTTGTGATACTACTGCTTTAATGAGTGAAGGAGAAGGATTTATGTTTTTAATAGCGATGCCAAGAAGATCGCTTATTACTATTTTATTGAAGGATTGATAGGGTGGCAGGTAATGTATTTGTTGTCCTGCCTTAGAAGCGCTATGCAGAAAGGGTTGCAAGGCTGAAAAGGGCATGCTGGTTTGCACACCGGATTGATCACATTTTTCTTTTAGCGTTTCCTGCCTGCCCATCCATACAATTTGATCCATGTTGAGCTCGTCGCCAAATATAATAGTTCGCTGATTGTCAATATCGATGACAGCAGCGATGTTTGCTGCCTTTATGCCAAAATAATAAAGGAACGTGCTGTCTTGCCGAAAGGGGTAGGTGTTATGTTCAAAGTTGATAGGGTTTTCAGTATTGCCCAGTAATAGAATAAGTCCGCTGCCGACCTTCATTTGCAATGTATCTCGACGATGCTGGTAAGTTTGTGGTGAAAACATATGGATTTTTTACTATCTGGCACCAAGTCAATTGTCAATTCGGTGCGTTGTAAATCTGCTAAAAAGCAGGGACTTTTAATTCTCTTATTTTGCCAATTTATGGTCATATTTTACACTATACATCCCCGAGGGGTTGGACTTGGTTAGACCTATCTAGCTATCAAGGATGAAACGGCCTCTCGCGTTAGGATAATCTGAACAGCGCAATTTTTTTTCCATTAGGCCTCACGGCTATAGCAATTATAATACACGATTTGGTTGCCGATGTATTATATTCTATCTTCTAATTTTTAACTTTGTTAAAAGAGAACGGGAATAGCTATGTATATAATTTTTGATACGGAGACGACTGGTTTACCAAAACGTTGGGATGCACCGATTACGGATACGGATAACTGGCCGCGATGTATTCAAATCGCGTGGCAGCTTCATGATGAAATGGGAAAGCTGCTCGAACATCAAGACTATCTCATTCGCCCTGATGGATTTAACATTCCCTACGACTCTGAAAAGATCCATGGGATTTCTACAGAACTTGCTGAGCAAGATGGTGTTCCTCTTGTTGATGTGCTGCATAAGTTTAATGACGCACTGCGCAAGGCTAAATTCGTAGTCGGTCAAAATATAGGCTTCGATTTAAATATCATGGGAGCGGAGTTCTACCGCTATGGCGTAGATTCCCCGATGTCGGGCATGCCCGTTCTGGATACCTGTACCGAAGTGACGGCAGAACTTTTGCAGTTGCCAGGCGGTCGTGGTGGTCGCTATAAACTTCCCAACCTGACTGAGCTGCATGGCCACCTTTTCGGTGTACCTTTTGCCGAAGCGCATAATGCGACAGCCGACGTAGAAGCAACCACACGCTGCTTCTTCGAGTTGCTTCGCCGGGAGATATTTACACCCGAGGAAGTACAGGTTGATACGGGCTATTTTGTAGAGTTCAAGCAGCATAACCCAGATCTGATAGCGCCTGTTGGCCTAAAACATATCAATCTAAAGGCGGCTTCAGACGCCATTCGTAAAGAGCAGAAAAGTGATACACCAGTTACGGTGGTTGATGAATCACTTAAACAAGCGCTTGGCGCGGCAGCATTTGCGCATTTACATAACCACTCGCAGTTTTCTGTTCTACAAAGTACTATTGGCGTTGCACCGCTCGTGGATGCTGCAATAAAGAATAAGATGCCCGCAGTGGCACTTACCGATCATGGAAACATGATGGGCGCCTTCCATTTCGTTAGTAAAGCCATAAGCCATAACAAAGAAGCAGAAGCAAAAAATGCGGAGGCCGTAGCACGCGGTGAAAATCCTACCGATCAGATTATCAAACCTATTGTGGGGTGTGAATTCTACGTTTGCGAGAATTATAAAGACAAATCAAGGAAAGATAATGGCTATCAAATTGTTTTTTTAGCAAAAAATAAGGCCGGATATCACAATCTTGCTAAGATGGCATCTGCAGCTTATACCGAAGGATTCTATTATGTTCCTCGTATTGACAAATCAGTTATTGAGCGCTACAAAGACAATTTAATTGTGCTATCTGGCAACTTGCAAGGTGAGGTGCCAAGTAAGGTGTTAAATATTGGAGAAACGCAGGCAGAGGAAGCATTAGTTTGGTGGAAAGAACAATTCGGAGACGATTTTTATATCGAGCTGATGCGTCACGGGCAAGAAGATGAAAACAGAGTGAATGAAACGCTAGTGCAGTTGGCGAGGAAACATGATGTTAAATTGATCGCGACGAATAACACCTATTACCTGAATAAAGCCGATGCGCATGCACACGATATTTTACTATGCGTGAAAGATGGCGAAAAACTGTCAACGCCGAAAGGCCGTGGCCGTGGGTTCCGCTTTGGTCTACCAAATCAGGAATACTATTTCAAATCTGCCGATGAGATGAAAAAGGCTTTTGCAGACACACCGGAGGCGATCATCAATATTGAATCTTTACTTGACAAGGTAGAGATCTATTCACTTAACCGTGATGTGTTACTTCCCAAGTTCGATATTCCAGAGCAATTCCAGCATGCCGAAGATGAAGTCGATGGCGGGAAACGCGGGGAGAATGCCTATTTGCGCTATTTGACCTACAAAGGTGCCGAAGGTAGATATGAGGAAATTGACGACATTGTAACGGAGCGTTTGGATTTTGAATTGGAGACGATTGAGCGGACAGGGTATCCAGGTTATTTTCTTATCGTTCAGGATTTTATTGCCAAAGCCAGGGAGATGGGCGTTTCGGTAGGACCAGGGCGTGGTTCCGCTGCTGGTTCGGCGGTAGCCTACTGTCTAGGCATCACTAACCTTGATCCGATCCAGTATGATTTGCTTTTTGAGCGTTTTTTAAATCCAGACCGGGTTTCGATGCCCGATATCGATGTGGATTTTGACGATGAGGGTCGCGGACGCGTGATGCAGTATGTAATCGACAAATATGGCGCATCGCAGGTGGCGCAGATCATCACCTACGGAACTATGGCGGCCAAGTCGTCGATAAAGGATACCGCGCGTGTGCTTGACTTGCCCTTGCAAGATGCAAACGAAATCGCAAAGCTTATTCCGAACCTGAAGCTCAGCAAAATCTTCAATATGGATGATAAAGGTCTGAAGGAGGTTTTGCGATCAGAGGAAATAGAAGCTGTAAACAGACTTAAAAACCTAGCCGATGGCGCCGGTTTGGAAGCGGAAACCATTAAACAAGCACGTGTACTGGAAGGTTCAATGCGTAATACAGGTGTGCATGCCTGCGGTGTTATCATCACACCTGACGATATCACCAACTTCGTGCCCGTGTCGCTTGCCAAAGATTCCGAGCTTTTCGTTACGCAATTTGACAACTCCGTTGTTGAAAGTGCCGGCCTGTTGAAGATGGACTTCTTAGGGCTAAAGACTCTAACTTTAATTAAAGACACGGTCACTAATGTAAAACTCCGTCATGGCGTGACATTAGATCCTGATAAATTTCCGATAGACGATATTCTTACATACGAGCTGTTCCAGCGTGGCGAAACTATAGGCGTGTTCCAATATGAGTCGCCGGGAATGCAGAAGTACATGAAAGAGCTAAAGCCAACTGTTTTCGCCGATCTTATTGCAATGAATGCATTGTATAGACCGGGGCCTATGGAGTATATACCTTCATTCGTCAAACGTAAACATGGTATTGAACCCATTACATACGATTTAGATGCCTGCGAAGAATACCTTCAAGAAACCTATGGGATTACTGTTTACCAGGAGCAGGTGATGCTCTTATCGCAAAAGTTAGCGGGCTTTTCAAAAGGTGATGCCGACGTTTTACGGAAGGCTATGGGTAAAAAGCAAAAGGCTGTACTCGACAAGATGAAGCCCAAATTTGTCAACCAAGCCGCTGAAAAAGGACATGCACCCAAGGTATTGGAGAAAATATGGACAGACTGGGAAGCTTTTGCATCTTATGCGTTTAACAAGTCCCATTCCACTTGTTATGCGTGGATCGCCTACCAAACCGCTTATCTAAAAGCGCATTATCCCGCTGAATATATGGCTGCCGTGCTGTCCAACAACATGAACGATATCAAACAGGTGACGTTTTTCATGGAAGAATGCCGGCGCATGGGATTACTAGTATTAGGACCTGATGTGAATGAATCGTACTACAAATTTACGGTAAACGAACAGGGTGCCATTCGATTTGGAATGGGCGCTGTTAAAGGCGTGGGAGCGGGCGCAGTAGATACGGTGGTGCAAACTCGTGAAAAAGGCGGTAGATATAAGTCGGTTTTTGACATGGCCAAACGGATAGATCTTCGTTCGGCGAACAAAAAAGCGTTTGAAAGCTTAGCCTACGCTGGCGGTTTCGATAGTTTTACCAATACGCACCGCGCGCAGTATTTCAGCACAGAGGGCGATAACTCGACTGGATTAGAAAAAGCGATTAAATATGGAAACCGTGTTAAGGACAATGAAAGTTCAGCACAGGCGAGTCTTTTCGGCGGTTCGGCGGCAACGGAACTGCCCGAGCCCGTTCTCGCTCCTTGTGCCGCTTGGGGGCTAATTGAAAAGCTGAAGTATGAGAAGGATGTAATCGGGATTTACCTCACGAGCCATCCATTAGACAATTATAAGTTTGAAATCAAACATTTCTGTTCTAACAAAGTCAGCGATCTACAACTTATAAATAAGGTAAAAGCCAGTGAAGTGGAAGAGGAGGTGCTACTTGACTTCAATAGGATAAAAAATAAGGAAGTTGTGTTGGGCGGTATTATTGCTATGGCGAATCATCGTGTGGCGAAATCGGGCAAACCATTTGGTTCCTTCGTAATTGAAGACTACAGCGATTCTTATGAGATAATGGTATTTGGCGAAGATTATGTTAAGTTCAAAGGATATCTTCAGGAGGGCTTTTTCGTGCAGATTCGCGGGCTTGTCCAAGAGAGATTTAAGCAAGTAGGAAATTGGGGCTTCGAACTAAAGCATATACAGCTGCTATCTGATATGCGGGATAAAATGGCTAAATCACTCACTATCCAGCTTCCATTACATTTGCTGGATGATCAACTTGTGGCTGTGGTGCATAAGCTTGTGGACTCTGCGAAAATCGAAAGTGAGGAGTCTAAATGTCAGCTCAAATTTACGATACGGGATATGCAGGATAATTTATCAATAGAAATGCCAGCGAAATCTGTAAAGATCAACCTGACAAATGAATTTTTAGATGGATTAGAAAAACACGAGATAAGTTATAAATTAAATTGATAGGCTATAGAATTTTTATGAATAGGGCGTGACGGTTATGTATGTTCAAAATCGCTATATTTGTCTAACAAGTTTGATAACAAATAAAAATTAAATATTATGGCTTTAGAAATAACGGATAGCAATTTTGAGGAATTGGTATTGAAATCAGATAAACCAGTTTTAATCGATTTTTGGGCAGAATGGTGTGGTCCTTGTCGTATGGTTGGCCCTGTTGTAGATGAGATAGCTACGGAATATGATGGTCAGGCAGTTATTGGTAAGGTTAATGTCGATCATAATCCGGAGATATCTGTCAAATATGGTATAAGAAACATTCCAGCATTATTGTTTTTCAAAAATGGTGAAATTGTTGATAAGCAAATTGGCGCTGTGCCAAAGTCAGTCTTAGTTGAAAAACTTACCAAGCAGCTTTAAAAAGTAAAAAGCTAGTCCCGAAAAGACTAGCTTTTTTATTATCTCATAAATGTTTCAATTCCAACTGTGGAGCTACTCGATGTCGATTTTTGCAATATTACCGTTGCTTCCCGTCAAGTAAACCGTCTTTCCTCCATTTCCCAAAGCAATACTGTTGAAGCTGTCCGGCGCGATTAGCGTCCAATGCTGACCGGCGTCCTTCGAGAGAACAGTTCCTGAAGTTCCTGTAGCCACAACAAGAGATTGATTGATGTACTTCACGGCAGACTTAAATCCCGTATTGCTTTCGCTAGCTATCCAGTTTCGCCCACCGTCCTGCGTAAGCATGATTGTGTTTTCGACATTCGCATCGTCCTGATAGTCGCCGCCTACCGCAATACCAACATTGTCATCTAGGAAATCAATAGAGAAAATGCCTCTACTGCTTGCTCCCTGCAAGATCGAACAGGGGTATTTATCCATCGTCAACGCTTTTTCGTTCCGTTTGAAGATACTTGCCGTGCTTCCGCCAGTACCTATCCAGACATTGTCATTCAGGTATTGAATGGAGGTGCCACTCGCCGCAAATGCAGCCTCTTCGCTGTCGGCAAATAAAAACATAAAATTTGATACATCGCGCCAGGTTTTTCCTTTATCCTTAGACTGAAGAAGTTGGAAGACGCCATCGATAGGATCGCCGACAATGAAGCCTTCGTTACCATTGAAATCCATGCCGTCTAAAAATATCTCTGGTCGCTCGTCACGATAAACTTCCTGCCAGCTTTTTCCGCCGTCTGCTGTCCGTAAAACTACTGCTGGTGTTCCCGCCGATACGATGACGGCCTCCTGTGGAGAGAAAACTTCAATATCCCGAAAGTCGAATTTTTCATAACCTGACGGCGACACCCAAGCCCATGTTTGCCCGCCATCCAAAGATTTACCAACTGTTCCAGATGAGCCAGCTACCCAAATGCACGCATCGCTATTTGTTTCTATACCTCTGAAACTTACGCCGCTGCGCGTAGTTAGTTGCGTAAGCTGTTGCGCGCCAGCGTCTAGCGCCAGACAAAATGTGGTTAATGTAGCAAGGAGTAATTTCTTCATTAATATGCGTTATAGATTAGGATTGTCAATTTAAAATTAATCCATGCTCTTTTCTATAGTGGCCTTTCCCTCTCTTCCAGGCGAGCCTGAATAGATTTGTCCTTGCGGAACGCCACGCAAGCCAGGTGCGGACATGGATATGAGTGAATGAATCTGATTCAAATCCGATTGCGGATTCGTAATTCTTCCACCCGCGGATACGTCTATGTATAAATAATTATTAGATTTTTTATCCGTTGATTGTGGGATAATGCCATTTCCATCGTAATGAAAGTTTACTGTGCCTCCGTCTCCATTGTCAAATGTACGCGTACCATTCATCGCATCTCGTCCGCTCGCGATAACATAAAGGGAACCCAACTTTTTAAAGTTGATATCTATGTCAAAGTTCGATGCATTATTTTTAGCTCCTATGCCGCTAAAGAATACGCGTTTCCCTAATTCGGCATGCTTCACAATCAGTTTTACATCTTTCTTTCCATAAAACTGAAGCGAAGACCGATCTTTCATGATCAACGTATCGATATATACGGTTATGGATGAATCCCTGTTGTTAAACGATTTCTTGTCTTTTTTACTAAGAACTAATTTCGTAATATGTTGCTCATTGTCTTGAGCAAATGCTATACCCGTTGAAAATATTAATAGCAGTGCAAATAGTTGTTTTAGTTTCATGACTTCTAACCTTTAAATTTTACTAGCATAACGTTAGAATCTTAAAATCGTTGATGGTTTAATTTAGGTGTTCCCGAGATACTTCACGATTAACTTTGCCGCTTTCTCTGATGCACCAGCTTCGCCAAGCTTTTCGGCGAGGGTGTCGTAATTTTCCAGCACACTTTCGCGATATTCTTTATTTGTAATGAGGTCGCTCAATTCGTCAGCGATTGTTCGGCTATTACAATCTTCCTGTATAAGTTCCCGCACAGATAAAAAATCGTTGATAAGATTAACAAGGGAAATAAAACGCACCTTGATAACCATGCGCGCAATCCAAATACTTATTCTATTCGCTTTATAGACGACGACTTGCGGTACCCGTAGAATGCCAGCCTCCAATGTTGCTGTACCACTCGTCACAACGGCTGCCTGCGCGTTCTTTAATAAATCATAGGTCTGATTAAAGACGATGCTAATTGGCAAATCGCCAATATAGCGGCGATAATACGCTTCGTCAAAATTAGGCGCTCCAGCGACAACAAATTGATGGGCCGGAAACAAATAGTATAGATCAACCATCTCGGGTAAGAGTATATCAATCTCCATCTTCCGACTTCCCGGCAAGAGCGCGATAATCGGCCGCTCGTTCAGCGTATTGTCCGCCTTGAAATTTGGATTAAGGTTATACTGGCTTATGGCATCTAAAAGGGGATTACCGATATAATCAACCTCGTAACCGTATTGCTTATAAAAATCTACTTCAAACGGAAGTATACAAAACATGTGGTCAACCAGCTTTTTGATTTTATGAACTCGCCCTTGGTTCCAAGCCCAAATTTTGGGAGATATATAATAGCAGACCTTTATACCCATTTTTTTTGCGAAGTCGGCAACTTTTAAATTAAATCCCGGGAAATCAATCAGTATGAGGGTATCAGGCTTATTTATCCGGAGATCTTCTTTAACGATGTTTAAATTTTTTCGAATTTTTCCCAGATTTTTTAAAACTTCCACGAAGCCCATAAAAGCCATTTCAGAGGTATGGATAAGGGGCTGTTGTTGAGCCGATTTAGCCATTTCATCTCCACCGACAATCCTGAACGTGGCGTTCGGATCTTCGTTTCTCAATGCTTTGATTAGATTTGCCCCGTGCAGATCTCCAGATGTTTCGCCGGCGATAAGGTAATACGTCATATGCTAAAATTCAATGTCATAAAGATACACTATTCTTAATAAATGATGTGTAAGGGTGACAAAGTCCATAAATAAAGCTATGCGCATCGTAAACCGTGTAGTCCTTCTGCCAGATCTCTATGAAAAATATGTGTCGTTTCCTCGTTATTTCTACCTCCAAAGGCCAGCGTACGCTACCGTCTAAATCCCCAGTTCGATCTGAAGCATGCCGCCCCAACTGCTTTTGTTCGATTGATTGTTAAATTCACCGTTTTTAAATGTGTAATTACCATTTACCTGAACTTTCAATCGGTGCGCTTTAACATACTTGGTCAACCCGAGTTCGATTACATCGACCTCATCTTCGTATGTGCGGATCTGTTCGTGCGGTTCAACGTGGGTATAGCGTGCCGCCACCTCATAACCTTTATTGATAAGGTAGGAGGTCTGTTGATTGATACCCCAACCTTTGTAAGCATAGGTTTCCTGTTGTTCTGGACCGTCAATTTGGTTGAGCTGATCGTCGATGATATTGAAAGGATTATCCACATCCCGGCGCATGTACTCTACCTGGTAAGCAAAGCCTCGGTATTTGAATATAGCATCTGCGAAAGCTGTTTTCAACGTGAAAGGATTCACTACATAACGCCCTAATTGTCCACCCTCGCGTGTGGTACGATCGTTATAGCTATAGCCCCCGCCGACCGATAGTTTTGGCGTTGGTTCACGTTCGATATCACCTTCAGAATAGTCACCATCATTGGTGAAATCACCCATCGGCAGAAACTCAACACGTCCGGTATAAGCAAGCCCGTCGTCTGTGCCGCTAGCTACACGCCCTTCGCCCGTAGATATTGCTGCTTTGGCATTGATGGGCATATTCCCGAGCTTCTTACTTAGGTTTAAAGTTAATCCGAAATCACGATCTAATGTGAAATTGCCATTGACGAGCGATCGGTCTGCAAACTGCAATTGACCCGATGAATTGACACGCTGTCTATTTCCGGGCAGTTTATTTTGTCCGAAGGAAATATAAAAATCATCCGAAAAATTGTAGAAAACAACAGCGTCCCGCACAATGTTAGCCACACCCGTATCATCAAAATCCTGATCGGAACGCGTAAACGCAAGTTGTATGGAGTAGGAAACGCGCGGTGTATAGATGTATCCGTCGATACGCATGCGCAGACGTCGTATACGCGCATCAAATTCACCATTACTTTCGCCGTCAAGCTGATTGCTAAATCCAGCTCTATTCTGCATCCGAAACCTGAAATTTGTATAAAAAAGCGAATCTTTACTAAGATACTGAATGCCTTTAAAATTTAATATGGTAGCCCGGTCATCGCGCTCTTGCGCGTTCACTGCAGCAGTGAAACATAGCGCACTCAGTCCTGCCAGCAAATATTTAAGCCTATTTTTCATCGTCAGTATATAGTGGATAAAGATCTTGTAACTATTGTCAATAGCTACAAGCTGCAAAGATAGTATTATTCGTTAAAACATATCGTTGTCATGAATAAATGATCATCGCGCCTTCTCAAAATTCAACATTTGTGTAATATAATTTTTAGCGCTTTTAAATCCCAAAGAACCACACTATCTTCGTAATTGTGTAGGATTGAACGCTACAGAGGCTTTTATCCATGATCGCATGGTTATTTTCCATAAGATTATCGTAGTGTGAAATGTTGTGAATAGTTGCTGCATGAGTGATGGCCGTTACCCGAAAAATTATACATGTCGATATGGATGCGTTTTATGCATCTGTAGAGCAACGTGACTTTCCCGAGCTGCGCGGCAAGGCCCTTGCTGTGGGCGGTTCGCCAGATGGGCGAGGTGTAGTGGCTACTGCCAGTTACGAGGCTCGGAAGTTTGGGGTGCGCTCAGCAATGTCTTCCAGACAAGCATTATTGCTTTGTCCACACTTAGTGTTCACAAGACCACGATTTGATGTTTACAAAGAGGTATCTGACAGTATCCGTTCGATCTTCAGGCGCTACACAGATCTTATTGAACCTTTATCATTAGATGAGGCCTATTTAGATGTGACCACCGATAAGATGGGAATAGGCTCGGCAATAGACATCGCAAAAGCGATCAAGCTTGCTATTCAAGAAGAACTTCAACTTACGGCATCCGCTGGGGTGTCTACCAATAAGTTTATTGCTAAAATTGCTTCCGATTTTGAGAAACCCAATGGTCTTACGTTCATTGGACCATCAAAAATTATAACGTTCCTAGAACGTTTACCGATAGAGAAATTCTTTGGTGTGGGAAAAGTCACAGCGCAAAAAATGAAGGGTTACGGCATCTATACTGGCCTGGATCTAAAACAATTTGGTGAACATGAGCTCGTTAGGCGGTTCGGGAAATCAGGTAAGTTTTTCTACCACATGGTGCGGGGAGAAGACAATAGGCCGGTAAAGCCTAATAGAATATCAAAATCTGTCGGCATTGAAGATACATTTGAGACGGATATGCGCGAGCGGACTGAAATGATTACTGAATTTAAATTGCTGTGCGAAAAGCTAGAGAAACGCTTAAGTGGAAAGTCGAAAGAAGGACGTACCGTAACCATAAAGATCAAGTTTTCAGATTTTACGCAGATTACACGAAGTAAGACGTCCGGATACTATATCAGCTCGGCGGAGGATGTGTTGGAGCAGGTGCTGGATTTATTTGCAAAGGTTGATACCGAAGAAAAGCGGGTAAGGCTTCTTGGTGTAACACTCTCGAATTTTTATGATGCTGATCTTGAAAAATTGAGCAACCCACAATTGCGACTCTTCTAAAGCCTACCTTTCCTTAAAAAAGGAGCTTAAAGCTCCTTTCTCAATCTTGCCACTGGGATATTCATAGCCTCCCGGTATTTTGCTACCGTTCGTCGTGCAATGGTGTATCCCTTTTCTTTTAATATTTCCGTTAATTTCTCGTCTGCCAGCGGCTTTCTTTTATCCTCGTTAGCAATGCATTCCTCTAAGATTTTCTTCACTTCTTTGTTGGAAACCTCTTCCCCAGAATCTGTCTGTATAGCTTCCGAAAAGAATGATTTCAACAGAAATGTCCCAAATTCCGTCTGTACATATTTTGAATTTGCTACCCTAGAAACAGTTGAAATATCCATTTCAATACGATCCGCTATGCCCTTTAAAATCATTGGTTTAAGAAGTCTTTCGTCGCCCGTGAGAAAGTATTCATATTGATACTCCATGATGGCATTCATCGTCTTCAGTAAAGTCTGCTGTCGCTGTTTAATGGCATCTATAAACCATTTGGCGGAATCTAGTTTCTGTTTGACAAATTGAACGGCTTCCTTCATCTTTTTATCATTCTTTTCCGCCTTTTCGTAATGTTCAAACATTTCTTGGTACGAACGCGATACGCGCAGTTCCGGTGCATTTCGTCCATTGAGCGTAAGATGAAGTACGCCATCATTATTTGTAATATGGAAATCCGGGATGATATGAAGCTGCTTGCCTGAGGCAGATCCGGAGTCGCCTGGTTTAGGATTTAGCTTCAAAATCTCATTAATGATATCTCGCAATTCGAGGGAGTTAACGCCAAGTTGTTTCTCGATTTTGTCGTAATGTTTCTTCGTAAATTCCTCTAAAAAATTCTCAACGACCTTGATGGCTTGTACGATAATTGGATTACTTGTATCTTTCTTCCTAAGTTGAATTAATAAGCATTCCTGCAAATCGCGGGCGCCAATACCGGCTGGCTCAAAATCTTGTATAATCTTCAAAATAGATTCCACCTCGTGTTCCGTCACACTAACGTTTTGCGAAAAGGCCAAGTCGTCAATAAGGGACAGCGTAGGTCTTCTGAGGTAACCATCATCGTCCAAGCTTCCAATAATCTGCTGACCGACTACATAATCATGGTCGGATAGTGCAAGAAGATCAAGCTGGTTTTGCAATGTTTCGAAGAAAGAGTCTTGTATAGCGATCGGTATTTCTTTCCGATCTTCATCATCATCCCCACCATAACTTCCCGAATAATCACTGTAGTCATCCTCTTGTATATACTCATCAACACTAAATTCGTCATCAAATTCACTGCTGTCATTATCGTAACTTTCGTCTGGATCGCGATCAGGGTACTCTTCCACGGGATCCGTCATATTAGCAAGGCTTCCATCTTCAAGCGCAGGATTTTCCTCCAGTTCTTCTTTTATTCGTGCGTCTAGCGATACCGTCGGCACTTGAAGTAACTTTATAAATTGTATTTGTTGCGGCGAAAGTTTTTGTAATAACTTCTGCTGTAGTGTTTGTTTTAACATGTTGCGCTGTTTTCAAACGTAAAACTACGCAAATAATTGAGATTTCTAAACTTTACGGCTAGGTATTATGTATTAGGTACAATTTTTGTAGAACAAGCTAGCCTTCCTCAAATTTTTTCCATGCCATGAAGTGTTAAAATACGTTAATTCTAAAACTGCATAGCCTATTTTTTAGCACGTATGGCTGTTTTTCAAAAAACAATCTTCATCTTTACCGTATGTTTAAAAGGGTTAAAAGTAAATTATTGCGCTTTCTGTTAATTGCAATTTATAGTCTTATTCTTTTGGTATGCGCAGCGCAACTTAACTTCCTATGGCTCTTCGGTTATTCGCCTACAAAACGGGATATTGTCATGCCCACATTAAACGTTTCGTCGGAATTGTACACGGCGGATTCGGTATTAATAGGAAGGTATTTCGAAGAAGACCGCGACCCCGTGGCGTATGATAGTATTTCTGAAAATATTTTAAATGCATTAATAGCAACGGAAGACGTTCGCTTTTACAAACATAATGGAATAGATTTTATCGGATTGTTTTCCAGTGCCATTTCTACGTTAAAAGGGGATAAACGGGGCGCCAGCACGATAACGCAACAGTTGGCAAAAAATCTTTACAGAACCCGCTATAATGCCTCTCAGGGATTATTAGGAAAAGTTCCTGTCGTTCGTATCGGCATAACGAAATTTAAAGAGTGGATGACCGCTTACAAATTAGAAAGTAAGTACTCGAAATCCGAGATCGTCACGATGTATTTGAATACAGTCTCTTTTAGTAACAATGCTTATGGTATTAAATCTGCAGCCATTCGTTATTTTAACAAACACCCAAAAAATTTACGACCTACCGAAGCAGCAGTGTTAGTAGGTATGCTGAAAGGCACCACCTTATATAATCCTATTCGCAACCCGAAAACTTCGCTATCGCGAAGGAATGTGGTCTTAGGGCAAATGCAGAAAGAAGGCTATATCAGTACAGGTCAGCTTGAATCTTATTCCAAAGAACCGCTTAATCTAAATCTTAACAATATTGAGGAGAGGAGCAACAACGACTCTTATCTGCGTTCAGCAGTAGCAAAATGGCTGGATAAATGGAGTGAGGAAAATAATATTGACATCCACACCGCTGGATTGAAGATCTATACGACGATCGATTCGCGGATGCAGAAGATCGCGGAAGACGTTGTCGCCGTGCAAATGAAGGAGTTGCAGAGGCGACTCGATAACACATGGAGAAACGAAATTCCTTGGCGTGATAAAAGTGGAAATGTTTTACCCGGATTTTTGGAAGACAAAGCCCGTAAGCTTCCCATCTTTGCTTCCCTAATGGATAAGTACAAGAGTGAGGAAGTCGTTTTCGAACTGCTGAATAAACCTAAAAAGATGCGTGTATTCACTTGGGATGGCGATGAAGAAGTGGAGATGTCCAGTATGGATTCGCTGAAGCATTATCTTACCATGTTGAATACCGGACTGATGGCTATGGATCCATATAGCGGAAAGATTAAGGTGTGGGTAGGAGGCATCAATCATCGGTATTACAAGTTTGATCACGTAAACCAGGCCAAACGACAGGCAGGTTCTACTTTTAAACCTTTTGTCTACCTAACAGCCCTTGAGAACGGAATGGCACCCTGTGATACCTACGAAGACAAACCTGTCCGTTTGGATTTTGTGAATAAAAAGGGAGAGAAAGAGGTGTGGGAACCTAAAAATGCGGACTGGAGTTTTTCTCACCGCAATATGTCGCTACGTTGGGCTATGGCACGTTCGCTAAATACGATTACCGCACAAATCACCCGCGATGTAGGCTGGGATAAAATTGTGGAGACTGCGCAACGCTGTGGTATAAATAGTCACCTAGAGTCCGTCCCGTCGGTAGGGTTGGGATCAAACGATGTTTCCGTATTTGAGATGGTGAATGCCTATGCAACTTTCATGAACGAGGGTAAACGTTCCGAACCTATACTCGTTTCAAAGATATACAACAGCGACGGGAAATTAATCGCTTCTTTCGAACCTAATCAAAAGCAGGTTGTCGATCCGCAAGATGCTTGGCTAATGACCTACATGCTCCGGGGAACTATCGAAGAACCAGGGGGAACGTCTCAAGCACTTTGGGAATGGGATTTGTTCCGGGATAATAACCAAATAGGTGGAAAGACGGGCACCTCATCAGATTATGTAGATGGTTGGTATATGGGGCTTACAAAGGATCTTGTAGCCGGCGTTTGGGTAGGATGTGATGAACAAAGTATACATTTCAAAGGCTCCCATAATGGGGAAGGTTCAAAGACCGCGCTTCCTATCTACGCCCTTTTTATGGAGGAGCTTTACAAACATCCAGAATTAGGCGTAACGTTTGGCGAATACCCAAAAGCGAAGGTAGAGATTACAAAAAAATATTATTGTCCAAGTCCGCGTATTGTTATTCCGGCACCTGTAGACAGCACCCTGCTTGACGAAAATTTAGAGCTCTTTCCGGAAGAAGAGGTCCAGCTGCCCGAAACTATAGAAACGGAATTTTAGAAAGATATTTCCTATTTTTGGTTGCACTAATCTTCGGTTATGAATAGTACACGTGACTCGCGCTATTTAAATTTATGGCGCCTTTTTTTCGTTTTTTCGCTTTTTTTTGCATTCTCACCCCCCTTGGCGCAAGCGCAATACTTCGGCCAAAATAAAATGCGCTATAAAAAGCTAGATTTTAAAGTGAAGGAAACGCCGCATTTTGAAATGTATACTTATTTAAAAAACGACAGTTTAGTCAATTGGCTTTCTAAAGAAGCCGAAGTATGGTATGGATTGCATCAGCAGGTGTTTCAAGATACATTTCTCCGTAAAAATCCAGTTATTATTTATAACAATCATCCTGAATTTCAACAAACAACCGCCATATCCGGCGAGATTTCTGTCGGTACAGGGGGTGTGACGGAAGCTTTTAAACAGCGCGTTGTAATGCCCGTCATGCAGATCAACCAACAGACGCGCCACGTGTTAGGACATGAAATGGTGCATGCGTTTCAATACCGCGCATTGATGGAAGGAAAAGATACCACACGTTTAGAAAGTGTTGCAAATATCCCTCTTTGGATGGTAGAAGGCATGGCAGAATATCTTTCTATAGGAAAGAAGGATGCCTTCACAGCCATGTGGATGCGTGATGCCTATGCCCGTAACGACATCCCATCGCTGAAGCAATTAACGGAGCAGTCGCAAAAATATTTTCCCTATAGATACGGTCAGGCGTTTTTAGCATACCTAGGTGCGACCTATGGTGACACCGTTATTATGCCCATGTTTATAGAAACTGCGAAATATGGGTATGAGGTAGCTATGAAACGCGTCTTTGGCTATGATGCACAAACCATGTCGACCCTATGGCGAAATAGCATGGAGACCGCCTTTAAGACATTAGATAAAGACACCGCGTCAAGACCGATAGGCCAGCCGTTGATAACAGCAAATAACGGCGGACGGATGAATGTTGCACCTGCAATATCGCCGGATGGACGCTTCGTCGCATTTATGTCGGAAAAAGATCTTTTCGGCATAGACCTGTTTTTAGCAGATGCGCAAACGGGTGCTATACTAAGGAAGTTGGGGAGTAGGATGACAAACAAAGATATCGATGAATTCAGCTACCTGGAATCTGCTGGCGATTTCTCGGCAGATAGTAAACGATTTGCCTTTAGCGTCTTTAGTGAAGGCAAAAACAAACTGATGGTAATTGACGTGGAAAGCGGGCGAGTGCTATCCGTTCAAGCGATGGGCGATATGTATGAATTTACCAATATTAGTTTCTCACCGGATGGCGAGACCGTAGCTTTCTCAGGGCTCAAAGATGGACAGAGTGATATTTATACATACCACTTGACCGACAAAAAACTTACGCAACTTACCAACGATAAATATTCCGATTTTCAGCCAAGTTTTTCCCCTGATGGTAAATCAATCGTGTTTAGCACGGATAGAACATCTTACGAGAGTGACGACCGCTCTGTAGATATACCGCTATCATTAGCTATGTTGGATGTAGAGACGCAGCAAGTAACCCCTATCGAGGTGTTTTTCGGAGCTAACAATTTAAATCCGCATTTCTCCGGAGATGGACGACATATTTATTTCCTCTCCAATGCCGATGGCTATAGAAACATGTTTCGTTATTCCCTTGTCACATTAGCCGTAGAACAGATGACGGATTACTTTACGGGTATCAGTGGAATTACGGAATACTCACCTGCTATGAGTGTGTCCGATAATGATGAGATCGTTTATTCTTATTTTAAAGGCAATCAATACAATGTCTATAAAGCTCGGGCGACTGATTTTCAGCCGCAGGTTGTAGATGCTACTTCCGTTGATCTGTCGGCAGCAATGCTACCGCCTTATGTCAATCGCGGTGTAAATGTAGTTAATACCAATCTTCAAAATTTTAACCTTTACCAACGGATTGATGGATCACAGATCAATCCGATCGCTTATCGTTCCAAATTTAAGTTAGACTATCTTGCGAACACAGGCGTAGGCATGACCATAGGCTCACGTTATGGCGCAGGTATGGCCGGCGGAGTGTTCGGTAGCTTTTCCGATATTTTAGGATACAATCAAATATTTACTACCTTAAATATAAATGGCGAGATTACTGATTTCGGCGGGCAGGTTGCTTACATCAATCAGCGTAGCAGATGGAATTGGGGCGGATCTATCTCGCATATTCCTTACCGATATGGGTTTAGAGGATACGCAAGGGAAGATTTAGGGCAAGGCCAAGGGGAAGAAGTTGTTGTCAATGATTATATTATCCGACAATTCGAAACGCAGCTGGATGCTTTTGTGGCCTATCCTTTCAATCGCTATCATCGATTTGAAATTGGTGGAGCCGTAGCACGCTACAGCTATCGCGCCGAGCGGTGGCGACAGAGTTATTTCTTCGGTTATGGAGACCGGGAACGTTTATCAAATGATGAAGCTAGTGCTTTAGGTTTTGGAAATTTAAATGCGTTAAGTGTGCAGCAGGCCAGTGCAGCTTTTGTAGGTGATAAATCTACATTTGGTATGACTGCACCTTTGGATGGCTTTCGTTATCGCGTTGGTGCAGCGCAGTATATTGGGAATTTGAATTTTACAGCGTACACGGTTGATTTGAGGCGTTACGTCCGCTTGAAGCCGGTAACGATTGCCGCTCGCGCGTATTCGTATATACGTATGGGGGAAGATGAAAATAGGTTGCGCGGGAACTATATCGGGTATCCATTTTTCATCCGCGGCTTTGATGATTTGACACCCGAGAAAGTTGGCGATCTTTCTTTCAATGATCTGATGGGAGCCCGCGTTGTGGTGGGTAATTTTGAGGTTCGCTTGCCTTTTACCGGGCCAGAAAAACTTGCAGCGGTGAAGTCAAACTTTCTATTTTCTGATTTGAATATTTTCTTTGATGCAGGGCTAGCTTGGAACGGGGGGAATAGGATTGTAGGCAGTTTGGAGCGGAAACCTTTAGTACAGCAAACGGATCCAGATAACCAACCCCTTTTTGATGAAAGCGGTGCACCTATTATGGGTTACGATAGTAACTACCGCGTGCCCGTTTTTAGTGCCGGCGTTTCGCTTCGTGTTAACCTTTTTGGAGCGATGGTTTTAGAGCCCTTCTATGCTGTTCCGTTTATCAGTTCGAGGACAAGATTTGGAACTTTCGGATTAAACTTTATGCCGGGTTGGTAGTCCAACTTTTGGTAGGAATACGACAAGTAATCGTGTTCCAGTGAGGTTGTTAAGGGTCGTTGTTTACTGCTTAGGCGTAAACAACGACTTTTTTATTGCTCATTGGAGCAGGCGCCATAGTCAAATTTAGCCAATTGGGGTTTTTCGAACGTACTAAACGCTCCCGTTGCATTCTCGTGAAATGCTTAAGCTGTTGTTGACGAGTTTCAGCCTGCTCTTTATTGTCAAAAATTTCCGTATAAACCATGTTGTTCAGCCGCGCTGTTCCAGCGAACAAGATGGAAGAAGCGTCTTTAATTTCTGCAAGACGCATATTAATGTCGGTACATATGCCGGTTTCGAGGTATGTGCGATTGCTATCTGTTACTATATAAACGGTATATTTTTCCATGCTTATGTTACACTAATCTGCTAATAAATTTGGTGATCTAAATCTTAATTACTAATTTTATTGGCACAATAATACTAATAAAATTAGTTTTTTAAAATTTTTTTCGAAAATTATGTCAAATATCGCATCCAATCTCAAGTTCCTAAGGAAGAAAAAGCGTTTAACACAGCAGCAGTTTGCTGACGCAATAGGCATTAAAAGAGCCTCTGTAGGCGCTTATGAGGAAGATCGGGCGGAGCCTAAATATGAGTTGCTAAAAAAAATAGCTGAATTTTACGAGCTTACGATGGATGAGCTCGCTAATGAGGAGATCGACGACAAGTGGCGTCCAACTCCAAGAAGTAATGCTTCCAATCTGCGCGTATTGGCGGTCACAGTTGATAGTCAAGAGAAGGAGAATATAGAGCTGGTTCCGGTAAAGGCTAGTGCTGGTTATTTAAATGGTTATGGCGATCCAGAGTATGTGGCGGAATTGCCTAAGTTCTCTCTTCCGATGTTTAATCAGGGAAGTTATCGTGCGTTTGAAATAAAAGGTGATTCGATGCTCCCGTTGCCTTCTGGAAGTATTATTATAGCAGAATACGTAGAAAACTGGCATGATATTAAAGTTAATCAAACTTACGTGGTTGTATCGAAAGATGACGGTGTAGTTTATAAACGTATAGGAGCCAAGTTTAAGGAAGATAAAGGATTGAAGTTAGTTTCAGACAATAAAACGTATGACCCGTATTGGGTGGAAACGACGAGTATTATAGAGGTATGGCGTGCGAAGGCATTTATCAGTACAGCTTTGCCTGAACCTAACCCTGAACCAACGATGGAAACGCTGACAGCCATGATGGCGCAGATGCAAAAGACGATAAGCGCAGTTGTTGATAATAAATAAAATCCCGCTTTGTTGTTTAAATAATTTTTGATACATTTGTAAAATCTGGAAAGAGGGGGCATGGTATGCCCCCTTTTTTAATTCAAATATTGAAAAAAATGCCATGCAAATAGAGGATAGGGTGCGTGAACTCGTTGAAGAAAAGATCGCTGATCGGGAAGATCTCTTCATCGTTCGTATTAAAATGCACATCAATGGTTTATTGGAGATTTTACTGGATGGCGATAACGGTATTGCCATCGAAGATTGCGCTAAGATCAGCAGACATGTAGGCTTTCATTTGGAAGAGGAGAATGTCATTGATAAAGCTTACTGGTTAGAAGTTTCATCTGCTGGGATTGATACGGGTTTATTGTTGAACAGACAATATGTGAAAAATGTGGGTAGAGATGTTCGCGTGAAAACGACCACAGCAGAGAAGCGAGAAGGAAAACTGCTTGCAGTTAACGATACACGTATTGTTATCGAAGAAAAAGTAAAAGAGAAAGGGAAGAAGGCTGAGTTGATACAGTCGGAAATTCCGTTTGAGCAAATAAAGGAAACTAAGGTGTTAATTTCATTTAAATAAAAATGAGCAGCAATATCAATTTGATTGACTCTTTTCAAGAGTTCAAGGATTTTAAAAACATTGACCGTCCTACGGTTATCACGGTGTTGGAAGAGGTGTTCCGTAGTATGATCCGCAAGCGTTTTGGTACCGATGAAAATGTTGACGTTATCGTTAACCCCGATAATGGTGACTTAGAGATCTGGAGAACGCGTGTAGTTATGGAAGATGGATTTTCTGAGGATGATGATTTAGAAATTGAGTTAGCGGAAGCACATCAGCACGATCCTGATTTGGAAGTTGGTGATGATTTTATCGAGCAAATAACGCTTGAAAGTTTCGGTCGCCGTGCTATTTTAGCCGCTCGCCAAACACTGGTTTCCAAAATTCTTGAGTTGGAGAAAGATGAGGTATTCAAGAAATACAAAGATCGTGAAGGCGAATTGATAATTGGTGAGGTTTACCAAATCTGGAAAAAAGAGATTCTTGTTTTAGATGAAGATGGTAACGAGTTGATCTTGCCTAAGACAGAACAAATACCTGCGGACTACTTTAAAAAAGGTGACAGCATTCGCGCGGTAGTATCCAAAGTGGATATGATGAATAGCAATCCAAAGATTATCATATCACGTACAGCACCAGAATTTTTACAGCGCTTATTTGAGTTGGAAGTTCCAGAGATATTTGATGGTTTAATCATGATCAGAAAAATTGTTCGGGAGCCGGGCGAGCGTGCTAAGGTTGCTGTCGAGTCATATGACGATCGTATTGATCCGGTAGGTGCTTGTGTGGGTATGAAAGGATCACGTATCCATGGTATTGTTCGCGAATTGCGCAATGAAAATATCGATGTGATAAACTTTACGTCTAACCACTCGTTATATATAACACGTGCCTTGAGTCCAGCCCGCATATCTTCCATTAAAATAGATGAAGACAATAAAACGGCTGCCGTTTACTTAAAACCAGACCAGGTTTCTTTGGCCATTGGCCGTGGTGGTCACAATATCAAACTTGCAGGTAAATTGAGTGGTTATGAAATCGATGTTTACCGCGAAAATGACGAAGTAGAGGAGGATGTTGATATCGAAGAATTTGCAGATGAAATAGACAGCTGGATAATCGACGAGTTAAAACGCGTTGGGCTGGATACTGCAAAATCGGTGCTCTCTTTAACACAAGAGGAATTGGTGAGACGTACAGACTTGGAGGAAGATACCGTTCAGGAAATTGTACGCATCTTGCAAGCGGAGTTCGAATAGGGCTTCCGCATCTGTAGAGACTGAAAAAACAATTGTGCTTAAATTGTTTTTTCAGTGTAAAAAAGCATATTTTTGTAGTACTTAATATTAGAAGGTAAATAAATAGATGACAGAAGGAAAAAGCATAAACTTGCTAAAGGCAGCAAAAGAACTTAACATTGGGATAGGTACAGCTGTCGATTTCTTGGGAAAAAGAGGGTTTGATGTAGAGTCAAAGCCCAATACCAAGTTGTCGCCAGATATGTACGCTGTTCTTCTCAAAGAATTTCAAGGCGACAAAATTGTAAAAGACGAAGCAAAACAAATAGTTATCGGGAAAATTCGTCGTGATGAGTCTACTGCTGGAATAGCTGGTGTGAATCCTACAGAATCTAAAGATAATAATGAAGATACTACTTCTAATGATCAAGAAGTCTTGGTGAAAAATACCCAGCAACAGGTGGAAACAACTGAAGCTGTGCAGCCCAAGGACGAAGATGCTAAGAAGGATGAAGTTGGCCATTTAAAAGTGGTTGGCAAAATAGATCTAGATAGCCTGAATAGAGGTAAGTCCAAAAAGACTGAGCCCAAGGAGGAGGCAAAGCAGGAGCCTGTGGCTAAAGTGGAAGAGGTGTCTGCGCCTGTTAAAAAGGAAGAGGAGCGACCTGTAATTGAAACTCCGGTTGTTGAGTCTCCGAAAGTTGAAGCTCCAAAGGCAGAAACTCCGAAAGTGGAGGCACCAAAAGCAGAACCTGCGGAGGAAAAGGTTGCTGAGAAACCTGTAGTCGTTCCGGCTAAGGAGGAACCTAAAGAAGAAGTTAAAACCGAGCCTAAGGCCGACATGAATAAAGAAATTACAGAATCGAAAGCTCCTGTGAAAGGAGATGGTACTCCTCCTGCAACGGTGGCAGAAGAGCCTCAAAGTAGTGTGATTCGCGCGCGTTCAGAAACGTTGGCCGGTCCTAAGGTTGTCGGCAAGATACAATTGCCCGTAGAGCGTAAACCTGTCGCTTCCTCATCAAATGCAGCGCATAACGATAACAAGCGTAAGCGTAAGCGTTCTAATAAGAACCCTAATGGGCCGGTAAGTCCGAATGCTACGGAAGGACAACGCGACAACAGAAATACGGGCGTAGCAGGTGGTAACACCAATACGAATAACAATAATCGTCAGGGCGGCGGCGGCTTCAACCGCACCGGCGGTCAGCAAAATAACCGCCAAGGTGGTGGCTTCAACCGTACAGGAGGCCCACAAAACAATCGTCACGATAATCGTGGCAAAGGCCGTCCAGCGGATACACCAAAGGAGGAGCCTTCTGATAAAGAAATCCAAGATCAAATCAAAGCAACGCTTGCTCGCTTGAGTGGAGCTGGTAAGTCTGGAAAATTTGCACAACGTGCAAAATTGCGCAGACAGAAGCGGGATGATATAGCCCTTTCAGCTGAAGAAGCGGCAATGGAGGAAGCTGCACAATCCAAAATCCTTCGCGTGACGGAATTTGTTACTGCGAATGAGCTTGCAAATTTGATGGATGTACAGGTAACCCAAGTTATCTCTACCTGTATGAGTCTAGGCATGTTCGTTTCCATCAACCAACGTTTGGATGCGGAAACATTGTCTATTGTAGCTGATGAATTTGGCTATCAAGTAGAGTTTATAAAACCGGAAGACGAAGAAGTTACAGAACTAGAAGAACCAGATACAGCTAATAACCTTATCGACAGAGCGCCGATAGTAACGGTGATGGGTCACGTTGACCACGGTAAAACATCTTTACTAGATTATATCAGGAAGGCGAATGTCACAAAAGGTGAAGCAGGTGGTATCACCCAGCATATTGGTGCCTATGCTGTAAAACTGGATGATGGTCGTAAGATCACCTTCTTAGATACACCAGGTCACGAAGCCTTTACGGCCATGCGTGCTCGTGGTGCGAAGGTAACGGATATTGTTATCATCGTGATTGCTGCGGATGACGCGGTGATGCCGCAAACAAGAGAGGCTATCAATCACGCGCAGGCGGCTGGTTCTCCGATTGTATTTGCTTTCACGAAAGTTGATAAGCCCGGAGCCAATGCAGATCGGATTCGCGAACAACTTTCTGCCATGAATATCTTGGTTGAAGATTGGGGCGGTAAATACCAAGCGCAAGAGATCTCCGCGAAAACAGGAGAGAATGTTGAGCTACTATTGGAGAAAGTATTGCTTGAAGCTGAACTACTGGAATTGAAAGCCGATCCGAAAAAACGTGCTGTAGGTTCTGTTATTGAAGCTGCCTTAGATAAAGGACGTGGTATTGTAACGACGGTATTGGTTCAAGGTGGTACGTTGCGCGTAGGAGACGCTATTCTAGCCGGATCACATTCTGGTAAAGTAAAGGCGTTAACGAATGAGCGTGGTGAGCGCGTAAAAGAAGCTGGACCATCTATACCGGTACAAATCTTAGGTATGTCTGGTGCGCCGACTGCTGGCGATAAATTGTATGTATTGGAAAGCGAGTCTGAAGCACGTCAAGTGGCTAATAAACGCTTGCAGTTACAACGTGAGCAGGGGATGCGCGCGACGAAACACATCACTTTGGATGAAATCGGTCGTCGTCTCGCTATCGGTAACTTTAAAGAGCTTAACGTTATCGTTAAAGGTGACGTGGATGGTTCTATTGAAGCACTCTCCGATTCCTTGTTGAAACTATCGACTGACGAGATTCAGGTCAATATTATCCACAAATCTGTGGGAGCGATTTCCGAGTCCGACGTCTTGTTGGCATCCGCTTCCGATGCGATCATCATAGGTTTCCAAGTGAGACCAACGCAAGGTGCGCGCAAGCTAGCGGAGCAAGAGCAAATTGATATCCGCCTGTACTCTATCATCTATGATGCCATCGAAGAATTGAAATCGGCTATGGAAGGTATGTTGGCACCGAAATTTGAAGAGAAAATTGTTGCCGAAGTGCAGATTCGTGAAACGTTCAAGATCTCTAAAGTGGGTACTATCGCTGGTTGTATGGTCATCGACGGAAAGATCAATAGAAATAATGATATCCGCGTGATTCGTGAAGGTGTCGTTATTCACACTGGAAAGTTAGCCTCTTTAAAACGTTTCAAAGACGATGTCAAAGAAGTAGCGCAAGGTTACGAATGTGGTTTGAATATCGATCGTTTCAACGATATTCAAGTGGGCGACATCGTTGAAGCTTACGAACAAGTCGAAGTTAAACGTAAACTCTAACGAGTAATAAGAACAAGAAATATTCTGCGAATTTCATGCATTGGAATAGACAGTAATAGTTTAGTGATATAGCATCCTGACAGTGAAAACTGTCAGGATTTTTTATGTGCCCATACGGTATATGTATTTGGCTATCTTCTCTATTTAAAGTATTTTTATGCTATGTACAAATTTGAAATCGCAGCGATTATTCATCAACCCAATGATAACGTAACAATATCTTTCAACGACTTATCAGGTGATTATCCTGCTCCCAAACCCGGACAATTTCTGACATTATGTTTTATGTTTGGGGAACGCGAAGTGCGACGTTCGTATTCTTTCAGCAGTTCGCCTGATGTTGACGAGCCGCTTGCCGTCACGGTAAAACGTGTCGACAACGGTGAGATCTCCAGACTTCTCCATCATAAAGCGCAAGTTGGCGATATAATAGATGTACTCGAACCCCAAGGTATATTCTTTTATGAGCCTGATGCATCTGTCGATCGCACTCTTTTTCTGTTTGCAGCAGGTGTTGGCGTTACGCCGTTGTATTCGATATTAAAAACGGCCTTGGTTGCAGAAGAACAGACTAAAGTAGTTCTTGTGTACAGCAACGGTTCGGCAGAACGGACCGTTTTTTATGAGGAATTGCAGGAATGGCAAAAACGTTATTCCGAGCGGTTGGAAATTGTTTGGATTTTTTCTAACACCAAGAATTTACTAAATGCCCGTTTGAATCGGGAATATTTGCTCCGGATTGTACAACAGCACTTGCCAGCAAATAAGCAAGCTCTATTTTTTACCTGCGGGCCTGTTTTCTATATGGATTTGGTTAGGTTCACGCTCCTTGGCATGGGAATCCCTGATCAGGACATTCGTAAAGAAACCTTTCATTTTCCGGAGGAAGAAGAGGATGATGATGAGCGCGATGAGGAGCCCGTAGACATGAGGTCATATGCTATCGAATTACGTTTTCAGGGGCAGTCCCATGCTTTGCAAATTCCCTACAATAAGACCATCTTAGATGTAGGCTTGGAACATAAAATTAAATTGCCTTATTCCTGTAAATCTGGTATGTGCAGCACCTGTATATCCCAATGTGTTAGCGGCAGTGTTCGCATGGATTACAATGAGGTGCTGACGGACCGGGAAGTGGAGAATGGACGATGCTTAATTTGTGTTGCCCATCCGCTAGAAGAGGGCACGGTCATTGATGTACTTTAGTTATGAAAGCACTCGTTATTGGCGCCACAGGCGCGACAGGAAAGGAAGTTGTAAGGCATCTTTTAGAAAACCCGGACTACGCTGAAATCAGCGTCTTCGTGCGTCGCCCTTCCTTTGCCACGCATCCAACACTCAAAGAAGTCGTGGTAGATTTCGAAAAGCTTGAATCATTCGCTACGGAGATGCATGGCGATGTAGCTTTTTCATGTCTAGGGACCACGAAAAAAGATGCCGGTAGCGAAGAAGCACAATGGCGAGTAGATCATGATTACCAACTGCTGTTTGCAAAACTCTGTAAGCAACAGGGCGTATCGAACTTTGTGCTACTTTCTGCTTTGGGGGCAGATGCCAAATCGCTCCTATTTTATAATCGGATGAAAGGGCAACTGGAAGAGGCTGTGAGAGCCCTTGGATTCGCCAAATTAACCATTGTGCAACCTAGTCTTATTATTAGACCCGACTCCAATAGGACAGGGGAGGTCATTGCGGGAAAAGTTTTGCAACTGCTGAATAAGGTTGGCCTTTTTAAAAAATACGCAGGTACCAGTACGGCGAAATTGGGTAAAGTCTTGGTTGATGCCTCCTTAATAAAGCATTCCGGTGTTTCAATCATAACGACACAAGACTATAACCGAAATGGGAAATAGGATTGTCCATTATGGACAGCAATTCTGAAGAGCAGATTAACTCAAAACGCCATTATTATATGAATTATGGCGTTTTTATTTGTAAATGCTTATCTTTAGGCAAATTTAAAAATCGGGCTTTGCTATCGGCAAAATCCGTAATTTATTCAGTGAAATTTAAATAGTATTTCAATAGAAAATTATGTCATCTAAAATTATTTACACTAAAACGGACGAGGCTCCTTTATTGGCAACCTATTCGTTTTTACCCATTGTTCAGGCATTTGCCAAAACTGCTGATATCGACGTGGAATTGAGAGACATTTCATTGGCTGGGCGTATTCTTGCAAACTTTTCATCTTTTTTGTCGCCTGAGCAACAAACGACAGATGCATTAGCAGAGCTTGGACAATTAGCTACGCAGCCCGATGCAAATATTATTAAGTTGCCGAATATCTCGGCTTCTATTCCCCAGCTAAAAGGGGCTATTGCGGAATTGCAAAAGGCGGGCTTCAGTGTTCCAAATTACCCAGATAGTCCTGCGACAACTGAAGAAGAAGAAATTAAATCGACGTATGCTAAAATATTGGGATCGGCTGTAAACCCTGTTCTTCGTGAAGGAAACTCGGATCGTCGTGCCCCTAAGGCTGTAAAAAACTACGCGAAAGCGAATCCGCATAGTATGGGCGCATGGTCTGCAGATAGCAAAACAAAAGTGGCATCTATGACGGATGGCGATTTCTTCGCTACCGAGCAATCATTGACGATTGCTGAAGATAGTCAATTTCGTATTGAATTTGTTGGCGAAGATGGAGCTACAAAGGAATTAAAAGGCTTGGCCAATCTAAAAGCTGGGGAAGTGGTGGATAGCTCGGTACTCAGCGTAAGTAAACTGAAGTCTTTTGTTCAAAAAACGATTGATGAAGCAAAAGCTGCAGGTGTGTTATTGTCAGCGCATTTGAAAGCAACAATGATGAAGGTTTCTGATCCTATTATCTTCGGCGCCATTGTTGAGGTTTACTTTAAGGATTTATTCAATCAATACGGCGAACTCTTCACTAAGCTGGGGATCAATAAAAACAACGGGTTAGGTGAAGTATACAGCAAAATTGCCGGACAGCCGGAAGAAGCCGAAGTGAAGGCTGCTATCGATTCTGCCATTGCTAATGGTCCTGATTTGGCGATGGTTAATTCGGACAAAGGGATTACCAATTTGCATGTTCCTTCGGACGTGATTGTCGACGCTTCTATGCCTGCGATGATTCGTACTTCAGGCCAAATGTGGAATAAAGAAGGTAAACCACAAGACACTTTTGCCATTATCCCTGACCGTTCCTATGCTGGCGTTTACGCTGCAGTGATCGAAGATTGTAAAACGAATGGTGCTTACGATCCGAAAACCATGGGATCTGTGCCTAACGTGGGCTTGATGGCTCAAAAAGCGGAGGAATATGGATCACACGATAAAACTTTTCAAGCAGCAGCAAACGGTACTATCCGTGTTGTGTCGAATGCAGGTGATGTGTTGATGGAGCAAGTCGTTGAGGCGGGGGACATCTTCCGTATGTGCCAAACCAAAGACGCGCCCATTCAAGACTGGGTAAAACTAGCGGTTAACCGCGCCCGCCTGTCGGCTACACCGGCTGTGTTT
>NZ_JJMU01000072.1 GCF_000757725.1 Sphingobacterium deserti | reverse complement strand
TCACGATCGCGAAATCATTAAGAAAGTAAATACCTATTTAGCGGATCATGATACCAATGGACTAGATATCCGTATTCTTTCTCCTGTAGATGCAACCAAACTTACCGTGGAACGTATTCGCAAGGGAGAAGATACAATCTCGGTTACTGGTAACGTTTTACGTGATTATTTAACAGACTTGTTCCCGATTTTGGAAGTGGGTACTTCGGCTAAAATGCTTTCTATCGTACCATTAATGAATGGCGGAGGTTTGTTCGAAACAGGTGCTGGTGGATCTGCACCGAAACACGTGGAGCAATTCCAGGAAGAGGGCTATTTACGTTGGGATTCCTTAGGTGAATTCTTAGCATTAGGTGCTTCTTTTGAACACTTATCGCAAACGCAAAGCAATCAAAAAGCCCAAGTTTTGGCTGATGCACTTGATGTGGCTACGGAGAAATTCTTAGCTAACGATAAATCACCTGCACGTCGCGTAGGGCAAATTGATAACAGAGGATCCCATTTCTACCTCGCGTCATATTGGGCAGAAGCATTAGCTGCGCAAGCGGAAGATGCGGAGTTGGCAGCTAAGTTCGCCCCATTGGCAAGTAGTTTGGCTGAAAACGAAGCTAAAATAAACGAGCAGCTGATTGCTGCACAAGGAAAAGCTCAGGATATCGGGGGGTATTACTTTCCGAACGACGAACTTGCTTCTAAAGCGATGCGCCCTTCGGCTACGTTGAACAACGCTATAGATTCACTATAGTCAACATCATATGCTATATAAAAATAGCTCCCGCCTCTATGAAGCGGGAGCTATTTTTTTGATATAAAGTGGAAAACTTACCGGAAAACCTTCGGTTGCTTTCTAAATTTTTCAGATGGAAACACGTTTAGTTCAAACGATCGCTATCTACCGTCTTAACCTCATCGTGCTGCGCCAACATACCACCTTTGGCTACAGGCGTGAGAACTTTCGTCGCCGCCATATATTCCTTATTTTCAGCATAAATATAAAGCAGGCTACCATCTTTTATTGCATTGATGATAGGTTTGGTCAACGCACGCGGTAATGCCGGGCAGCCATAACTCCTACCTAATCTTCCAGTAGACTTTATAACAGATTCGCTGCAATAATCCGCGCCATGGATAACGACTGCACGCGCCTTCGCTTGGTCGTTGATTCCTCTTTCTAAGCCGTTTAAAACAAGCGAATAACCATTTCCACCCTGGTAGGTATTCTGTGTTTCATAGAATCCTAAAGAACTCTGATAGGAACCATGTTTGTTAGAAAATGACTTCGCATATTTTTCGCCAGAATTCTTACCATGAGAAACGATGGTGTGAAACAAAACTTTCTCTTTTTCCATATCCAAGACTACCATCCTTTTATCGGTAGAAGGCAAAGTAAAGTCGATGACCGTTAGAATATTCGTTTTTCGCGGATGTAAGATATTGTATCCTTGTAAAGCTTGGTCAAATGCTTCAAATTTTAAAACCTGCGCTAAATTCATCTTGTCATATAGCAGTTGACTTATGGATTTAGATTCTTCAGGTTTTTCGGAAATGGTTTTAATTGAATTTGGTTTAAAGTCTTCGGACAACGTGGCTGGTATATAACTCACAAACAACCCTGTCAACATTACAAAAAATAAACTACGCATACACACATATCTTTGATTCACATGCAAAATTAGTAAAATTATGCTAACCAAAGTGTTAAATTTATGTCAATATCATTCTATTACAATAACGAGCGCGTTAAACTTCTTTGCCCAATCGAAAACAAATTTAGCATGTGAGGAGGCGTTTCGCACGCACATATGGGAGCGAGGGGTGGTGCCTAACGACCAGCTATACTCGATGATTGCGCCCTTCGGATTGTTGACCGGAACGCCATGCACATATGCACCATTTGTAAATCGGCTAGCGTAGGGGGCATAACCCTCTATGTTTGTTGTGCCATCTTTGTAATAGTACATTTTTGTTTTCTTCTCTTGAACCACGTACAAGCCTGCTGGTGTCTCTTGCGCGTAGGGTGGCTTGTGTCGTCCTGTCGTCGCCGGGTTCATACTCCGTATGGCCCACTCGCAATCTCCAGTGCGCTCTGCCGTAAGGATATTTTGGTTTGTAACATCGACAAAAACGACGTGATGGAAGTTTACCGAATCTCCTATCGTCTTCACATAGCGCTTAGGCGTTTCCCATGTTCCCTCAAAGGATACACCTTCTATTTTCACCATAGGGATCGTGTCACTGCTGCGTAGTTTTGCTAAAAAGCCATCACGTCCATAAATTGATGGGCGTTCCGTCTCGCCAAGTGCATATAGCGGTGCAGATTGGTAACGTTCATTGCCCAATGTGTCGGAAATCCGTGTGTATTCATTCCGCTTATATTTTTTTACAAGTGGTGCTTCCTGATTCTTATTTTTATGATTTTGAAGTACAACGTAAGATGCGGGAGCACGTTGGAAATTTTCAACTAAAGCCAGCTTTTCCTTTATTTTATCCAATTGGAAGACACGGTTGGTATCTTTATACGGATAGCTTTCTTCCAAGGTGTGCTTGTCGTAAGCTAAATCTTTCGATAATTTAATGTCTTCCGAAGTACGTGGCTTTTTCTTAGCCTCTTCCTCTGCTTTTTTTACCGTTTCCAACGAGTCTATGCGTCGTTGCTCGGCCGGATCAGGCTTTTCATTTTTAGTATTGTTTGGCTGGTTGCAGGCAATCACCGCCAAACTACAGGTTAAGAAAACAAATTTACTGTATAATTTCATGTATGGTCACTTTCGTTTTTTACGTCCGGTCTATCAAATATAGCAATTGCTGGCATCATATCGACGGTGCGATGTTGTGAATAATCACTATAAAATCGCTACATTCGTATGCGCTCCAATTATAAATATGTAAATGAAATGGTATGTCTACCTGATGGCTGTATGTATGCCATGTATATTACATGGGCAGGGCATCTTTCGACTTAAGGAGAACAAGCCAGTTACCGTAAAGTTTGAATTGCACAACAACGTCGTGCTTTTACCGCTCAAAATCAACGGAATATTATTTTCGTTTTTGCTGGATACTGGTGTTAAAGAGACGATACTTTTTGCACAGACCAATGATTCGCTCTATCTAAACAATCAGAATAAAATGCGTTTTCAGGGGATAGGGATGGAGCAGGGAGTTGACGGCATACTCTCTACAGGAAATATTGTCGATGTCGCCGGAGTCGCTGTGGATTCATTACACTGGTTATACGTGATACAAGCGTCTGAACTCGATATCTCTACAGACGTCGGCGTGCCTATTAATGGGATCTTGGGATCGAAGTTCTTTTACAGCTTTGTCATTCGTATGGATTACATTAGGCAGAAAATGACCTTGTATCCGCGCGGTTATTCTTACAACAACATTGTGCGAAGCTTCTCGGCTGTGCCGATGGATATAGAAAATGATCGACCTTATATACAAGCCCAGCTTGGTGATACCAACAACTTCGCCCGCGGGAAGATGCTTGTGGATATGGGGAATACCGATCCGCTGATGCTGTTTCCGTTTCTGCTGCCAGATTTCCAAGTCAAAGCGCCTTATGTGGAAGAGTATATCGGTCGTGGATTCAATGGTGAGATCTATGGAAAACGAAATCGGATCAAAGAAGCCCAAATAGGAAAATTTACCTTACGCTACCCAATTGCAGCTTATCCGGACTCTGCAGCCGTGTTTATGAGCAAACTCACGCCCGATCGTATTGGGTCGGTAGGAAACCAAATCTTACAACGGTTCGACATATTGATTGACTATGAACAGGAACGCTTGTTTCTGCGAAAGAATAAATTGTTTTCGAAAGCCTTTTTACTCAATATGGCCGGAATGGATGTGAAGCATGATGGTATGATCTGGAAAAAAGAATTGGTTAAGCAGCCCAAACAGCGAGAGCGCAACTCGGGTTCATACGGCTATGAACAAGGTATCACGATTGATTTATCTAATGACAATATGCAGTACACATTTGTATTGCGTAATACATATCGTATCGCCGGGTTGCGTAAAGGTGGGCCTGCCGCCTTATCTGGCATTAAAGTAGGTGACGAGCTGTTAAAAATTAATGGCAGGGATGTTAGTGCATACAACCTTTCAAAAATCATGGCTATATTGCAAACGCGCGAAGGTGAAACTATCCGCGTTACATTACTGCGAAATGGAGAGGTGAAAGATCTCAAATTTCAGTTGGTAGACCCTATCCCATATAAAGAGGTGAAATAATGTTTAAAGCTGTAATCCTAACGAATGAATCCGTTGGGATTACAGCTTTATATGAGCTATCTACGCCTACAATTGCTTATGATACTTGCTCGGTCGCGGATTTATTAATAAATACAAATTGGCCGTCAAAAACATCGACCTCAATGACCGAATCTCGCAATACCTTGCCTGCCAAAATCTCTTTGGAAAGTTCGTTTAGAATTCTCTTCTGTATGACACGTTTCAGCGGGCGTGCACCATACACTGGATCGTAACCGAGCTGTCCCAGCCAGTCGAGCGCATCTTCACTCGCCGTGATATAAATGTTTTGATCAGCAAGCTGATGCTGTAGCTTATTAAATTGCATCCGCACGATGTTACCTATCTCATTGCGGCCGAGCGGTGTGAACATAATAACCTCATCGATACGGTTTAGAAATTCCGGACGTATGGATTTTTGAAGGATAGCAAAAACGTCGTCTTTAGTTCTTGCGACTACTTCATCTCGATTTTCCTCCGTTAACGTTGAGAAATTTTCCTGTATTACGGCGGATCCTGTATTGGACGTCATAATGATAATCGTATTCTTGAAGTTTACGACACGGCCTTTGTTGTCGGTAAGATGTCCATCGTCCAACACCTGCAACAAGATATTAAAAACATCCGGGTGTGCCTTTTCTATTTCATCCAACAGAACGACGGAGTAGGGGCGGCGTCTTACGGCTTCTGTTAATTGCCCGCCTTCATCATAGCCGACGTAGCCCGGAGGCGCCCCGATAAGGCGCGATACGGCGTGTCGTTCCTGATATTCAGACATATCAATCCGCACTAATGCTTGCTCGTCATCAAATAAAAACTCCGCAAGTGCTTTGGCCAGCTCGGTTTTTCCTACACCCGTCGTACCGAGAAAAATGAAAGAGCCGATAGGGCGCTTGGCGTCACTTAAGCCAGCCCTTGAACGCCTAATAGCATCAGCGATAGCTTCTATAGCCTCTTCCTGTCCAGCAACGCGTTTGTGAAGTTCCGTTTCCAGATTTAACAGCTTTTCGCGTTCGGACTGTATCATTTTATTGACAGGGATGCCCGTCCAACGCGATACCACATCTGCAATATCATCAGACGTAACTTCCTCTTTCAACATACGGCTGCTCTGTTGTTTTTCCGCCAACTCAAGTTTCAACTTTTCTGCGTTATCCTGCGCTTCTTTAATTTTGCCGTAGCGAAGCTCAGCAACTTTGCCATAGTCACCAGCGCGTTCAGCCTGGTCAGCTTCCAGCTTGTAGTCCTCTATATTCTGTATTTCCTGGTTAACGCGATCGACTAGGGTCTTTTCTGATTGCCATGCCGCTTTCAAAGAATCTCGTTCTGTGGAAAGATTTGCGATGGTTTCAGAAAGCTCCTGAACCTTTCGCTCGTCGTGTTCCCGCTTTATCGCCTCGCGTTCTATCTCCAACTGCATAATGCGTCTGTTGAGCTCGTCAACTGCTTCCGGCACGGAATCCATCTCCAGACGCAACTTCGAAGCCGCCTCATCGATCAGGTCAATTGCCTTATCGGGCAAGAAGCGATCGGTAATGTAACGCTGCGACAGCTCTACAGCCGCAATAATAGATTCATCCAGTATACGCACTTTATGATGCGTTTCGTAGCGCTCTTTCAATCCTCGCAATATGGAAATGGCATCCTGTGTATCCGGTTCATCCACCATCACCTTTTGGAAACGTCGTTCGAGCGCTTTATCCTTCTCAAAATATTTTTGGAATTCATTTAAGGTGGTTGCCCCGATGGCGCGTAATTCGCCTCTGGCAAGGGCCGGCTTTAGAATGTTGGCGGCATCCATAGCGCCCTCCCCGCCGCCAGCACCTACCAGCGTATGGATCTCATCGATAAATAAAATGATTTCGCCATCGCTTTCGGCGACTTCTTTCACAACCGCCTTCAACCGCTCTTCAAATTCACCTTTGTATTTCGCGCCAGCGATAAGCGCACCCATATCAAGGGAATAGACGATCTTCGACTTTAGGTTTTCCGGTGCGTCTCCTTTGATAATCCGGTAAGCTATTCCCTCAGCGATAGCCGTTTTACCCACGCCAGGCTCGCCCACGAGGATCGGGTTGTTCTTTGTGCGCCGCGATAAAATCTGCATCACCCGGCGTATTTCTTCATCACGTCCAATAACTGGATCCAGCTTTCCTGATTCGGCGTACTCATTGAGGTTTCGCGCATATTTGCCCAATGCATTGTATGTCGCTTCGGCATTTTGATCGGTTACGCGCGATGACCCACGAAGTTCTTTTATAGCGGTTTTCAGATCTTTATCATTGATTCCTTGATCCTTCAATAGCGCACTTGTTTTATCGCTCGCGGATAATAACGCCAGAAGCAAATGCTCAATAGAGATGAATTCGTCGTTAAATTCCTTGAGATAGCTCTGTGCCTTTTGCAGAACAGCTGAAGTACTATTGCTCAGGTATACATTGCTACCGCTCACCTTCGGCAGTGAATCAATTAGCTTATCTACTTCCGTGTTGATATAGCTTAGGTTAGCGTTCAGCTTTTTGAGGAGATGTCCTACAATGTTTTCATCTACCGCAAGAAGTGCTTTTAAAATATGTGCAGGTTCAATAGCCTGTTGTTGATTTCCAACAGCTATTTCAGAAGCTTTTTGTATGGCTTCCTGTGCTTTGATTGTATAGTTGTTAAAATTCATATGTGCTTGTGTTTTATTGCTGTTTGTCTTTAGTACTGATTAACAATTTACATGCCTTTTGGATTTAAGTCGTCTTGTCGGAAATTTTGTCATTGAATTTTTAAATAGAAAGACAAAATGTCTTTTTATTGATTTTTTCAGTCTGTCTATCAATTTCTTACGATTTTCGCCTCATGAAAACAAAAAGGAGATTTGCTTTTTTTGAGGAAACTTCAGATATTTGCTCAACCAAAACAATAAGCCTCCTTAGCTCAGCTGGTAGAGCAACTGACTTGTAATCAGTAGGTCATTGGTTCGATCCCGATAGGAGGCTCAGCTATAAAAAGCGGTTTTTTTACACGAAAAAGCCGCTTTTTTGCGTTTTAAATCAATTGTACCGGTGTTAGGGGAGCTAGAAAATAAAAATGCAGTAGCAAACTATTGTTTACTACTGCTTAGATGTGTGATTTATTTCATGCATATGCCCGCGTTTTAAATTGCAGGGATGAATAAATCTTAGATTTATTGCTTATTTCCTTTAAAAGTGAATAATACTTCACCTTGCGCGGTTGGCTCCGCCTGATAAACCACGCTATTTTCTTTGACATCATAGAGGAAAGTACCGCCTGTTGAGATAGCTGCGCTTGTAATGGATATATTCATATTGTTCGTGACATTAAATTCGCGATCAGGAAGATTTAAAGCATTGTCTTCCACAACGACTTTAATTCTGCTGTCAGAAACCTTGCTCACCACGATCGTTTTATCGAACAGGGTGTTGTTACTGCCGTCAACAATTTCAAGACTTCCCTTGTAGCGACCAACTGCTGCATCGATGCTTGTATTGTTCGATACTTCATCATTTTTTGAACATCCGGCAAATGCAAATGCCACACACGCCACTATTATGGCGGTAACCCATTTTGTTTTCATCGTTTTAAAAATAAATAGTAATGTTTTTCAATAAATACGCTTTTGGCAAACGAAGTGCCAAAAATGTATGATATTATCAAACGATGAGGGAAAACATCCGGATAAAAGTTGTTTAAGCAATAAGTTGCGTAAGCTAGATACCTGCGGTCGGCATAACCTGCAGCAATTCTTTAGGATACAGTTCGCTATTTAATCAGTTCGCTATTAATAATATACGAGAAAGAGGCTGATAGGTTGAAGTCAACGAGCGAGCGCTCATCGAGATTTACAATACATGTTGTATTCAGAAATCAATTTTTTAGTCGTTGTAAATCTGGGTACCAAAAAACTATATAGAAATAATTTTCCATATGTATTAATAGGAAAAAAATGACCTAAAAGGAGGGGGGAATTGATACTATGGACGAGGCTTACGCTTGGAAGACGTTCGAGTAAACCTACTGCGCTGTTTGACGCTTTCGTGTGTAGCTTTGGATGAATTGTTGCAATCTATCAGAGGTGCTCGGTCGCCACCATTCAATAAAAGTGGCAGTTGCATAGCGCGCTCTGCTGCTCGAGATTGGGAAAAATGATGTGTTGTGTACATAACGGACGTCTTGTTTCCTATAGGAAGGATACCGAGAAATTTCTGTTAACTCGGTATCCTTGGATAATCGCTTTATTGCCAACGTAGAAGGGTTAATTAAAATATCAACCTAATCAGCATTATTCCGTTATGGACAAGGAATAACCTTCACGCCGTAACCTCTGCCGTGCATGACCGTTATGTTAATAACCGATTGGGTAACCACTACCTTATTTTGTCCACTAGTGTTCCATATGATTTTATTGAATTTGGTATCATCGGTAAATACTATCGGGTAAAGCGCTCTATCGGTATTGTTTTTTCGTCCGAAAAGAGATACTTCACCTTTCGAGCTAATCACTAATTTTACAGACGGGTAATCCCTATTTCCAATGATATTCCAAATTTGGAACACGTTACCTGATCCCCAAATACTGCCATCTGCAAACTGGACGTTCCGTTTTGGAAGGTTCGTAGCCGTGGTGTACTCAAATTGAATCTCTTTCGTTGCAAGTTTCTGACCGTTAATTTCCATATTAAAGGAATTGTCTAGCTCATAAATGTCAAATGTGTAACCGTAGTTTGCGCCGCTTGCATACAGCGTGTTTGTTTTGATATCTCCATATTGGCTGCGCCACTCAAAGGTATCATCACCGGTAGGCTCCGTGCAAGGGTTTTTAATTTGGACAACCAAGTCGTATTGCTGATTGGGCGCAATCACAAAATTTTCCAAGATTAGATTATTCCTTACGGTTGAAACCTGTTTACCATTGATTACCGCGTTGATTAGAAGGTTGCCGATAGCGAGGTCTACGGTTGATATCTTCGGTGAGATTAATAATGTCGGATTAGCCGTTACCGTGCGCAATCCTCCTCCCAAATTTGGATAATTAACCGCTACTGATGTCGTATCCGCGCTATAGGTCAGCGTTCCATCACTAATTTTTACTGTACCGTTTTTTCGCGGCGTGTCCGTCCTATTTCCTTGACCAGTAAAGCGTACTTTCGTCAAAGAAACGATTTCGCCGCGTGTGTCATCAGTCAAACGGGTGGTCATCGTTATCAAGCTAAATTGATGCTTTAAGACTACGCCTAAGTAATTGTCACCGTTGGCGATTTTCAGTGTACTCTTAAAATACATCAAGTCTTCGCTGCTGGTAAAGCTCGCCGTAGATAGTTTTGCTCGATTGGTTACTTCAGGCAAAATGGCAGAACTGTTTACTGAATAGGCTATGAAAGTGTATGTAGCCCCTACGGTTAGGTTTGTAAAACCTGATGGGCCTTTGCCTACCTCATAGTCTTGTTGTGCTACGAAATTGTCACCCAGATAGGCCATCACTCGATATTTCACCCCTGCACCCAAAGGCGTTCTAACGATAGCTGATTTTTTGCCAGCTGTCGATGCTTTTAAGCCTTTCGCAGCGACTTCTTTTGCTGAAGTAGAATCCAGCGCACGAGGTTTTAAGGTTGCGACTAATGAAAAGTTATTGTCCAAACTCAATACCCTGGATTGTTCTTGTAGAGCAGGTTCTAATTCATTGCTACCATAATTGATGGCTTGAGCTTTAAATTCACCACTTGCTCCCTGAGCAGTGTGCTTACTGACACTTTGTGAGGCACCGGCGTTTTCAGAATCAATCTCGGAGCCCAATAGTTCGATCGTCACATTTGCCTCTACAGATACATCCGAAATAACGTCCTTACTACATGCCCCTATACCTAGCAAGATCAAAAGTATTAACCCGCCCAGAATTAGCTTTTCTTTACTCATCGTAATAAATGGATTTATCATCGTTATTTAAATGTCGCCTAGGTCTATTGTTCTATACTCGGTTTCCTGACGGTCCCATTCCTGCTCAACAATGCCATTTTTGTTCTGCGGTAATACCGAGGATTTAACAATGTCTTCCTCCATCAAGATAGTCACTAATTCAATTGTCGGATTTTCGTACTTTAGTTTCATCGCCTTATATTTATGTTATACACTAAAAAATTTTTAATCTGCAAAGCGCTTGAACACATAATGCCCATTTGACTTCAGATGTAATAGTTGTACTGCTAACCGTACAATGGGGCAGACTTTCCATGCTACTGAGAAAAGGGGCGGTTTCAATCAACCGGCACGCTTTGATGGGCGCAAACTTATTATAATTCAATAATAATAGATGGAATAACTTTTGAAATATAAATTATTGTAGCGATGCGTCTACAGAGTGGGTGTTTAATTCTAATGCATTACATCTAGTTTGTAATATACTCACTAATAGTGTCTTATGATTTATTTTTCTGATTTCAATTGTTTTCTTTGTCGGTTAAAAATTGATAAAAAGGGCATTTAAACAGATTGTTATATCATGATAGTAGGAAGTTTTTTCTGAATAATTTATAGTCATATTAGTAGGCCCTAGATGCAACAACGATGTGCTTGTATACGCTGCTTTTGCACTGTGCATCAGCTGGATACGAATGGCACAATTGCGTTATTATGGTTGTATAAAATACTTATGTTTGGGGGGATGCCCTCGGCGTAGTTCTTGGGAAATGGTTGAATCAAATAGGAACTATCCAACGAAACTCGCTAGCAAGGGCTGTTCCTCTTATGAAAAAGTTGGTACGTGCACAGTTCATGGCTAGGGAATCTTGATCTTCAACAAAATTGTTCAACCCAATAAATGAGGAATTCACTCGACGGCATTCGTTCATTTCAGTACTATGCACTAAACTAATTTGCTGTAGTTTCTGATTGCGTTGTCGCCAGGCCAAACAAATGGACGCTTATAATCGGGCGATGAAGGATGACGTTACCTGCGCAGGAATTGAGATAATTGCTACGAAGACGGTTTACTGGCTTTATCCCTAGATCGAGCGGTATGTCTTTTGGCTTCGGAATTCCAATTTCGCGATTTGCAAAAATAGAAGAGGAGACACAGTATGGCAAAGTTGATAAAGAAAATAAAAATCAACGTATCTAGTAGAACTTTTGGGTCGTATAGGAAATATAAAACATTGACAGCCACTAGTACGATCAATAGCTTTATAAAGCCTAAAAAAACAGATTTATTTTGATTTATTAGCGATATGAAGTCTTTGTGGATAACGGTATTAGAGCTTTCGCTCGCAATAGGTTCAATTGTTATTTGAGGCAATGGAATATCTTCCACATAATGATCGTTGCGTTCCATCGTTTGGTATAAGGTTCTGGCAGTACTAAACAAATTACAGGCCACATCATGGTCTGTAAAGTAAATAGGTATTTTTTATGCGCATAAGAGGTGTTTATACATCTCTTTTACGCAGGGAATTTCGCGACGCGAACAACTTCTCGCTGAAAAGGGAGACATCGAATGAAGATATAAAAAAAGACCGTTCCAATATGTGTTGAAACGGTCTTGCTATTAACCTTTGGCTAATTAGCCTTTTCGATGTTGCTGTCTTATTTTACTATGTTTCATACCGTACAGTACATAGATAATTAAGCCAATCAGCAACCAAACTCCTAAACGTTCCCAACTTTCTATTGGCAAAGAAGCCATCAGAAGTATACAGACTATAACGCCCAGAATCGGCAGAAATGGAACGAGCGGCGTCTTGAAAGGCCGCTCTAATTCTGGATTAGATTTTCTTAAAACCAATATCCCGATGCACACCAAAGTAAAGGCAAACAGTGTTCCTATACTAACCATATGTCCCAGATCGGAGACCGGAACGAATCCCGCAAAGATGGATACAAATATCATGAAAATTAGATTTGTTTTCCATGGCGTCTGATTTTTTGAAAGGTCAGAGAAAAGTTTTGGTAACAACCCATCCTTACTCATAGAGTAGAACACACGGCTTTGCCCGAGTAACATTACGAGAATAACTGAGGTATAACCAGCGATGATGGTAACAATAAGTGCAGAGTTTAAAAACGTATAACCTGTTTTAGCAAATGCCGTTGCAACAGGTTTAGCGTCGCCTTTAAACATTTGGTAATTCTCCAGTCCGGTCATCACATATGAAAAGAGAACGTAGAGTATGGTGCAGACGATTAGCGAACCGATGATACCAATTGGCATTCCTCTTTTAGGATCTTTCGCCTCTTGCGCCGCGGTACTTACTGCGTCAAACCCAACAAATGCGAAAAACAACACACCTGCAGCGCGCAAGATTCCACTAATTCCGAACTTTCCAAAATCTTCACTTCCTAAAAATGACCAAAAACTTTTCTGCCCACTTTTTACCAGCTCCTCACCTTCATTCGTTGGTATAAAAGGACTGTGGTTTGCAGAATCAATAAAGCTCCACCCTAAAACGATAAAGATCAAAACGACACTTACTTTTAAGATTACCAATATATTGTTCACCGTAGACGATTCTTTGGTGCCGCGCATCAGTAACAGCGAGAGCAAACATACGATCACTATTGCAGGTACATTCACGACGCCGCCTTCCCACGGACCTTTCAAAAATTGATCAGGAATAGAAACACCAAAAGTCATGAGCAGCTGGTTGAAATATTGCGACCAACTGACGGCTACGGTGGCACTTGCCAATGCGTATTCCAGCACGAGATCCCAGCCGATAATCCACGCAACAAATTCTCCCATAGTCGCGTAAGAATAGGTGTATGCGCTCCCCGCTACTGGAATCATGGACGCGAATTCCGCGTAGCACAAGCCGGCAAAAGAACAAGCTACGGCGGCGATCACGAAAGATAGGATAACAGCCGGACCGGCGTTTTCGGCAGCAGCAATGCCGGTAAGTGAAAAGAGCCCTGCGCCAATAATCGCGCCGACGCCCAGCGCAACTAAACCGCCGCTGGAAAGCGTTCGTTTTAGCGTATGTTCGCCACTCTCTTTGGCTTCGCTGATAATTTGAGGGATAGATTTTTTAAAAAGCATAATTATTCTAGGGTTAGTAGTTTTGTGACGGGTTTTATTTCGATTTAAATTTACTGTAGGAATCGAGAACATATATCCTCACATCTTCCGGTGATGCGGTTTGCATAAATTCCAGCGTAGGTCTAAACTGCTCCCTAAATAATGGTAGATCTGCATCTGTAACTGGCACAATAGCTCTGATAGCCTGACTTGTAAATATTCGATCTACTTTTCGGTTACTCTGCTCCGTGATGAGCAAATTTAAATTTTTGCGCGCTTGCTTGCTTTGGCGACCGAATAGGCGAGAGGCCGATATACGCATTCCACCTCTGTTTTGTGAGGCCTCCGTTACCTGCCCCTCTTTTTTCGCTCTTTCGATTTCGTTTGCAAGACGGCTATCGGTAAGTCTACTTACAATAACTTCGTCTATGAGGATACTTTTCTCGTCATGAACCAAATAGATACGCTGTATCCCTTCTTGGTAAACAAAAGCTGTATCAACTTCATAGCCAGCTTGTGTGAATGTCAATAAGTCGTTTATCGTCCCCTCGATTGTGAAGACGCCTTCATTATCAGTCTCAATGGTCTGGTTGGTACGTAGATTTTTTACCAGCACATGGGGAAGCTTTTGACTGCTCTCCAGTTCGTGGACGATACCTTTGATTTGTTGTGCTTTGGCGAACTGACCAACCAAAACAAATAATATGATCGAGCATACCGTAAATAATTTCTCTCTTTTTCTATTATTCATCGCTTTCTAATTTCTAGGCCAAACATTATTTTCTGGATTGATATCGGGATACACATGATCTGGATCAATTACAACAGAGGTCAACTTCTCCGTTGATTGAAGCTTAAACCGCCATGACGTGTTTCGTTGCCATATCTCTACCGGCAATTTCTTCCTGATTTTCTTTCCGGATTCCGTCGTCGCTTCAATCACTACCGGCATGGGCAAGCGCTGTAGGTTTTCTATGGTGATTATTGCGCCATTTTTAGGATCTAACTTATCGTAGTCAACGGAGCGAATAGCTTGATCCAGCATCCAGTTATTTTTAAACCATCCTCGCCAAAACCATCCCAGATTTTCTCCCGTTTCGTTTTCTATGGTGCGAAAAAAATCATCGGGTGTGGGGTGTTTGTAAGCCCAAGCTGCAATATAATTCCGGAATGCGCGATCAAATCGCTCTGCGCCGATCACTTCATCGCGCAGTAATCTTAGTCCGTATGCAGGTTTATAGTAGGCGAGAGTTCCAAGGTTTCGCTCTTTCATATTTTGGGGAGACGACATGATAGGCTCTAGGTTGGGAAGAGCAAAGGCACGCGCCATACTATTTCTGTGTCCGAGGGTTCTTTGGTATTCACCCCTGTTAAACTCCTGCGTAGATAATTCATTGATGAAGCTATTAAACCCTTCATCCATCCAGGCGTGTAGGCGCTCATTGCTACCAACAATCATTGGGAACCAATTGTGTCCAAACTCATGATCGGTAACGCCCCACAAATTTCCTGCTTTTGCTTCGTATCCGCAGAATGATAGGGCAGGGTATTCCATGCCTCCCACATTTGCCGCAACGTTTACAGCTACGGGGTAGGGGTACTCTAGCCATTTCTTACTGTAATACTCGATAGAGGCTTTCGTGTATTCTGTCGAGCGCTCCCAAGCGTTATTGCCATTACTCTCTACTGGATATGCTGAGAGAGCCAACGCCTTTTTGCCACTAGGTTTATTGATTTTGGCACCGTCAATGATAAAGGCTGCCGAGGAAGCCCATGCAAAGTCGTGTGCATTTTCGAGCTTATACTTCCAGGTTAAACTGGTCTTTTTTGGACGTGAGTTTGCAGCGGTTACCTCCGTTGCAGACCGGATCGAGACTGTTTTATCACTTTCGAAGGCTTTTCTGTAGCGCGAAAGTTGGTCTGTTGTCCAGACTTCCTCCGGATTTAGCAATTCGCCGCCCGCCACCACGATATGGTTTGCTGGCGCAGTGATTTCAATGTCGTAGGCGCCATACTCTAGGTAAAACTCACCAGGCCCAGTATATGGTTCCGTATTCCAACCTTGAACATCGTCGTAAACGCAAACTCGCGGATACCACTGGGCAATAGCAAACACATCTCCGTTTTTGGTGTGAAGTATGCCCGTTCTATCTGCCCCGTATTGCGGCACGGTATATGCAAAATCGATAGTCATGGAGGTTTGCCCTCCTGAGGCTGCCAAAGGCTTAGGAAGCTCCACGCGCATACGCGTGTCAATAATCTCGTATTTAGCTTCTTCACCCTTATCAAATGTGGCCTTCGTCAGCTTAAATCCGCCCTGAAAATCAGAGTTCGCCGATCCATATCGACTATCTTCCAATGGGATGGTGGCCTGACCGCGTGAGTTTTCGTTAAAAAGATTTTGATCCAATTGTAGCCAAATATAGCCTAACTCATCTGGACTGTTATTCGTATAGTGAAGCGTTACGCTCCCGGAAACCGTATTGCTTTTATCATCCAGCTTGACTTTTATTGAATAACTGGCACTATTTTGCCAATAAGCGTGTCCCGGCTTGCCACTGGCAGAGCGATAAGCATTTCCATTGCTCGTATAGAAGATCGGATTGAACGCATCTGTGTAACTGTAGACACTCTTACTTTGTGTTTGGGCATGCACCTGTCCGAACGCCAGTAAAGCGCAAGATAGTGATGTAAAGATGATTTTACCCCTCATATGTTATTTAAATTTTCTATCGTATTCTGCTTCATCAAAACCAAGGACAATGTCGGCTCCCGCTTCAATTAAAGGTCTTTTGATCATGCTATTATTTTCTAGCAGCAAAACGTTTGCGCCTCTTGCATCAATTGCCCTAGCTTGCTCTTCCGAACTCAGCTTTCGCCACGTCGTTCCTTTTTTGTTTAGCAACGATTCCCAAGGCGTAATGTTTTCCCATTCCTCCAATTTTTCCAATGTTGCAGGCTCTTTTTTATAATCATGGAAAACATAATCCAACTTATGCTCTTCAAGCCAGTTTAACGCTTTTTTTACTGTATTGCAGTTCTTAATACCATAAATATGCAATGCCATTTTAATTTCTTGTTAGTTTAATCCGATAAAGATATTAATATATTTAAAAAAGCAGTCAGCCGGCTATCGTTTTAACCACATATTTTGTTGCAAATGGCGTTAATGAATTGTTAACGCTGCGAATTGGGCATTCTCGGATACGAGTACATCAGGGTTTTCACTATGAAAACTAAAAAATGTGCAAAAAGGTAAAAATTGAGATACATTTCTCCACTAAAATATATTCCTGTTTATTTAAAGCGTTTGATACCATCTAATGAAGTTGCCCAGGCTGACAGAAAGCAGACGAGGAGCCAAATATTTTCGTTGCGTGTATTTTTTACACTAAGCCTTGTGCTGTATTCCAAAATTACTTACCTTTAGTCGCACATAATAAAAAAAGACAAAACATATGAGCCTAAAAGATTTTAAAGGTGTTTTGACAGGAGATCAAGTTCAAGAGCTTTTCGAGATTGCTAAAACACATAAGTTTGCGTTACCTGCGGTGAACGTCATCGGTACAAACTCGATCAACGCAGTTTTGGAAACGGCAAAAGCGGTTAATTCACCTGTTATTATTCAGCTTTCCAATGGTGGAGCACAATTTTATGCAGGGAAAACATTGAACAACGATGGGCTTCAAGCCTGCATTTTGGGTGCGGTTTCTGCTGCACATCATGTTCACTTACTTGCCGAGCATTATGGTGTAGCTGTCATTCTTCATACGGATCACGCTGCCAAAAAATTGTTGCCTTGGATAGACGGTTTATTGGATGCGGGTGAGAAATTCTTTGCGCAACATGGCAAGCCTTTATTTTCTTCACATATGTTAGATTTGTCAGAAGAGCCATTAGAGGAAAACATTGAAATTTCCAGCAAGTACTTGGAACGTATGAAGCCGCTAGGTATGACTGTCGAGATTGAATTGGGTGTTACTGGTGGAGAGGAAGACGGTGTCGATAACTCTGATGTAGATAGTTCAAAATTGTATACCCAACCGGAAGAAGTAGCTTATGCTTTTGAAGAACTTTCAAAAGTATCTGATAAATTCACTGTTGCGGCCGCTTTTGGTAATGTTCATGGTGTTTACAAACCAGGGAATGTAAAACTACAGCCCGTTATCTTGAATAATTCGCAGCAGTTTATCCGTGAAAAATTCAATTTAGATGCGGAGAAGCCGGTGAATTTTGTTTTCCATGGCGGTTCTGGTTCTTCAGCGGAAGAGATAACAGAAGCACTTTCATATGGAGCTATTAAAATGAATATCGATACGGATATGCAATGGGCATTCTGGGACGGTGTTCGCGCTTATGAGTCTAAAAATCACGATTATTTACAGGCACAGATTGGAAATCCAGAAGGAAGCGATTCACCAAACAAGAAATTCTACGATCCGCGCGTATGGTTGCGGAAAGGCGAGGAGGCTTTTGTTACACGTTTAAAACAAGCTTTCAGCGAGTTGAACGCTTTAGATGTAAACAGCAAATTGTAGTCGCTATTGACTTCGTAAAATATACCAGGCCCGATGTACTCATCGGGCTTCTTTATTTCATCTTTATTCCAATTATTTACTGTAAACCTTACCAATCGCTGATAAAATAAAATTTGTTTATGTCGTCGCTTTTGCTATATTTATCACTGAAGAAGATCAATGATGAACAAGGACAAGTTTTTAAATTTTTTAAAGTTTGAAAAGCGATACTCCGCCCATACGGTTACGGCGTATGCTATGGAAATAGATAATTTCCTACTTTTCTTGGAAAGCGAAGACGTCGATTTCGAACAGGCAGACCATCGCGTTCTTCGACATTATCTAGCGCAGATGAAAGAAAAGGGGAGAGAAGCAACGAGCATCAATAGATCTATTTCGTCATTACGTTCTTTTTACAAATTTTTAAACAGAGAAGGGCTCGCTGATCGTAATCCGTTAACGCTTATCCATGCATTAAAGACCGCGCGAAAATTGCCCGTCGTGGTCGAAGAGGAGAAGATGGTAAGTTTGTTGCGCGATGGCGTTAAACAGGAAGCTAATTTTGAAGAAATTAGAGATTATCTCGTTTTGGAACTTTTGTTTGGCACAGGTATCCGTCTTGCTGAGCTACTTGCCATTCAGGAGCGGGATGTGGATACATACAATCGGAAGATTTTAATTTTTGGAAAACGAAGCAAAGAACGTTTCGTTCCCATCCATCAGGCATTGGATGCGCTTATCAAAAGATATCTTAAGCTAAAATATGATCAGAATTTCGAAAACAATTCCACTTCATTAATCGTTAACAAAGAAGGAAAGTCGGCGAGTCGATACTTGATTTACCGTACCGTGCAACACTACCTAGGCCAGATAACATCGCAAAAGAAAAAAAGCCCGCATGTGCTCAGACATACTTTTGCCACGGCTCTTTTGAACAATGGAGCAGATTTAAACGCCATTAAAGAACTGTTAGGGCATGCTGGCCTCGCTGCGACACAGGTTTACACGCACAATTCTGTAGAAAGATTAAAATCTATTTATAAACAAGCCCATCCAAAGGCTTAAAAAAAGGAGGAAAAATGAATATTACTGTGCAATCTATTAAGTTTGATGCAGATCAAAAATTGGTCGAATTTATTAAAAAGAAGACATCCAAGTTAGAACAATTTCTGGACAATATCATTGAAGGAGTATGTTATTTGCGTATAGAAAATGTTGATGACGAGTCGAATAAAGTTGTCGAACTAAAAATAAATATACCGGGAAGTCAATTGTTTGCAAAGGCACAGGCGAAAAGTTTCGAGGAGGCCACGGATGCTGTAGTAGAATCCCTGAGACGGCAGATTAATAAACATAAAACTAAAACCCGTACGACCGCCAGCAACCATAAAGAGTTGCTGAATGATGCAGGTGAAGAGTTTTAACATATTTTTTAAATGAATAGAGAAGCTGATTGAAAAATCAGCTTTTTTATTTGGATTGAATATTAATAAGGATTATATTTGTTGCATCAAGAAAAGTAGTAAATGAATTGTCCTTTAGCCCACGTAGAAGAGATTTTCGCCACAGCCAACGGTGCTGTCTATCAATGCAGCAGAAAGAACTGTTATTGGTTAGAATTTCAACATACCACAACGGCTTTCAGAATATCGGACTTCTTTTCCTTTAAGAAGCGTATCGACGCGATCAACCTTGCTTCTATGATAGACGATGCATCCCGCAGATCAGACTTTGAAATTGTAATGCCATTTCGTACGGAACGTTGTTTCCTATTGTCTGTGCAGGATGTTTTGGCTTTGCGTGAGATACTCGCAGGCGCGAAATTTATGATCGAATTGAATAGCGAGGTCAAAAAGATTCTTCGCAAAGACTGTCTTCTTGCACAGTAACTATTAGCCTTTAATTGTACTGATTCTAAACTGCTTAGGTTTTATCCTTCCTAATTTAGACTTAATTTGTATTGCATTTTTTTGTTGAGAAACGAAATTTTCTACTTTATCTTTGTACAAACAATGTAGGGAAATCATTGTTTATAGTAGTAAGGAATATAAATAGAGACATCATATGAAAGACTTATTAAAAATAAAATCTTCACTGTCTGAAGAGATCGAAAATATATTGAATGCACAGGTAAAAGTTGAGGCTCATTCTTCAGCTTTGTACCTAGCCATGTCCTCTTGGTGTGATGATCAAGGATTTGACAATTCTGCATCCTTTTTTGCGAAACAAGCGAATGAAGAACGCGAGCATATGTTAAAGTTGTTCAATTACATCAATAACCGCGGTGGTCGTGCGATATCGCCAGAGATCACCAATATACCAACTGATTTCGAGTCGTTCCGCGGGGTGTTTGAACAGACTTTAGAGCAGGAGATGTTCGTAACGGAGCAGTTTAATAACATCGCGGACAGATGTATGAAAGCGAAGGACTACGTTACCTTTAATTTTGTACAGTGGTTCTTGGAAGAACAAGTAGAAGAGGAGTATGTAGCTCGTCGTATTCTTGAACTTTTTGACGTTATCGGTGAAGAAGGTACTGGTCGTTGGGAAATTGATAGACACTTGGTAAAGGTGACATTCGACGGCGAATAAGCTATACAACGCTTAGTCTTAAAATCGGGTTATTTCTGTAGAAATAACCCGATTTTATTTATACGGAAAATGAATATGGGACGTTATAGTAGAAACTTTTACTGAATTTCATTTTTTTTGTATATTGATCTCAATCGAGCAAACGAGCAGTTTTTGTGAATAGTAATAGGTGTATCACGTTTTTGATCATAATGCTGTTGTCCTGTACATCGGGATTGCTCGACGTGCATGCCCAATCCGCAAGTAAACAAATTCGTGGAATTGTTCTGGACACTGCTTCGGTAGGTTTAAGAGGTGTCAACATTAGGTTGACAAGTTCGTCAGATACCTTACTTACTACCAGTGATCAGTATGGCCTTTATCAGTTCAAAAATGTAGGGGGCGATCAAATCAGAATTTCCTACAGTATGCTCGGGCATCAAATTGTTACTAAAACGTTGTCGAATAGTGAATCCAGCTCTTTTATAGTTATTCCGAATGTGAAACTTACCCCACAAAATTCGCTGATCGAAGGTATATCCGTTGTTAAAGTAATTCCGGTGGTGTATGGCGACGATACCATACAATATAATATGGATGCATTTAAATTTCGGCCACATTCTTTACTTGAGGAGGCATTAAAGCAGTTGCCCGGTATTCAGGTGTCGCGGGACGGTACAGTCTACGCACAAGGTAAGCGGGTCTCATCTGTCATGGTGGATGGCAAGAAGTTTTTTGGCGGAGACGTAGCTACGGCCACAAAGAACCTGCCAGCAAATTTCGTGAAGAAAATACAAGTGATTAACTATTTCGGCGATTATGCGACCGAACGCGGAATAAGGACCGAAGATCCGGAGAAAGTAATCAACATTGTTCTAAACGAAGATAGTAAACAGATAACTTTTGGACAGCTAACTGCTGGAGTGGGGACGAGCGACCGTTATATAGGGAGCGTCGGTGTGAATAGGTTTAACGATGGGCAGGAATTCTCCGTCATAGGCTCAATAAACAACACTAATACAAGTCTGTTTTCTTTTGGTTCTCCTAGTGGGGTCGGCGAGCGGGAGAAATCATTATTTGACGCCAATGATTTTGTAGACCCGACAGATGGTTTGAATAATATAAATTCATTGGGCTTCAACTTTTCCGACAATTTAGCAGAAAACACTGTCTTGAGCACGAGCTACAGCTTCGCGAATAAACGAAATGTAACAACGGGAAATTCATTTTTACGGTCGGACTACGAAATGAATAAAATATCAAACGAGGAATCATACAGAACGATGAGTGATGACTATTTTCACCGGCTTACAGCGGAGTTTAAGCACCGCTTTAAGAATAATGATATTTTAGAGATCAAGCCAGTTTTTTCCTATAATAGTGTTTACTTTGGAAATCTTCGGGAGCGCCTTATCACGAATAATCGTATCACGAATGATGGCGTTTATCGAGATACATCAAACCAAAAAAATCCAAATTTGGATGTGAATATGCTTTACGCCCGATCGTTTAAAAAGCCGGGGAGAAAGCTCGTTGCAAATCTGACCTTAAACTTTAACAGCCAAAGACGGCTCGAAGATGTCGTAGATGCCTATTCCACGGTGGATTCCTCACAGGCTCCTCCGCGACTTACTAAGTTTGATCAACATTACTACATACAGCAAACTAGTGGAACCGACGGTGTGAAAGCCTCTGTATCCTTTGTAGAGCCTTTCACTGAATCCAGCTTTATGGAGCTGTTTTACGATTATGAACTAACGGATATGACCGCTGTGAGGCGTGTCGAGGACAAACTCAAAACGGCGGAGTTTGACCAGTTTTTCTATGTCGATTCACTTGGTGTTAGTTATGATTACCGATTTCAAAGTAGTCGTGTAGGACTGAATTATCAATACATTCCCAATAAAACGTTTCGTTCTAATATTGGGTTTGCAGTGCAACCACTTACTTTAAATGGCTATCTCCCTCGGGAAGACATGTACTATAAATATGATAATGTAAATCTTGTTCCTAGCGCTGGTTTCAAATGGCGGATCAATGACGAGTTAGATTGGAGTGTGGATTATGTTGGAAAAAATAATCAGCCTAACTTTTTGCACATCATCCCGATAAGGGATAACAGTAATTCACAAAACATTGTCGTGGGGAATCCTGAGCTAAAGGCTGAATTTTCCAATCGGATCAATACTACCTTACGGAAGTTTATCACAAAACGTAGCCAGTATTTTGAGACTAACTTTGCATTTAATAAGGTTTTAAATAAAATTGTGTCTGATAAAACCGCGCTTAACACATCGACTATCCAACAAACGACCTTTCGAAATGCAGACGGTTACTACGACTTAAAATGGTATTTCCTATTCAACACTCCTTTGTTTAACGAAAGCCTGCAACTAGATTTGGTAGGGAATACAGATTACTATAATAACATATCATTTATAAACGAAGAACGCAACAAAACACAACAGTTCATCTATTCCCAATCCGTGCAAGTGCGCTATACCTGGAGCGATTACTTTGAGTCGCTTTTCAATACAAGTTACCTCTTAAATAACGCGCGTTACACGTGGCCATACAACAATGAGATTACAGCGCACAGCCTGCTGATGAGTGGTGCTACAAAAGGTTATATCAGTGACTACGTAACCTTGGGAGCGGAAGTTTCCCAACGATTTAATTCGGGATATGAAAGCAGTTTCATGAATAACAACCCTACGATTTTGAACGCCTATCTTGAGGTTTCATTCTTACCTAATAAACAAGGCCTTTTGCGGTTTCAGGGTTTCGATCTATTGGATCAAAACAAAAACATGGGCACCTATAGCGAATACATTGGTAACGACTTGTACGAGGCACGAAATAATAGACTGGGGCGCTATTTTATGGTCACATTTAATATGCGTCTTCAAAAATACCCAAAGAAAAAGTAAGCATGAATGCAATAATTATAACGGCTGCTGGGGGACCGGACGTGTTACAAATCGCTTCCCGACAAGATCCTTCTGCTGGTGAATATCAAGTATTGATAGAGGTCAGAGCCGCAGGAATAAACCGGCCTGATGTTTTACAGCGTAAAGGATATTACCCTGCGCCGCCCGGCGCGTCTGTCGATATTCCGGGCCTAGAGGTTTCCGGGGTTATCGTCGCGTTAGGTAGCGCAGTGACACGCTGGGAAATAGGCGATAAGGTATGTGCTCTGATTCCAGGTGGGGGATATGCTGAACTGGTGCTGGCCGATGCAGATGTATGTCTTCCGATACCGTCGGGACTCAGTTTTGCGGAGGCGGCGGCGCTTCCAGAGACTATCTATACGGTCTATGATAACGTATTTAGACGCGGAGGGTTAAAGCAAGGGGAGCATCTTTTGGTTCATGGTGGTTCAGGAGGTATAGGAAGTACAGCCATACAGCTAGCAAAAGCAAGCGGAGCGTTTGTGTCGACTACCGCAGGCAACTCCGATAAATGTGCCTATTGTAAGAGTTTAGGCGCAGACATCGTCGTAGACTACAAGCGGCAGGATTTTCTGAGTATTTTAAGAGATCAGAAAGTAAACGTTGTATTGGACAGTATCGGTGGCGATTACTTCGAAAAGAATATCGACCTGCTGATGCCCGACGGAAGATTGGTATACATTAATGCGGTAAACGGTAAAAATGTCGCTGTTGATTTGATGAAAGTGATGCAGAAGCGTATTGTAATCACGGGAAGCACGCTGCGGGCACGTGATGTAACATTTAAGGCACAGCTGACCAGAGAAATAGGGGCGTTTGTTTGGCCATTGATTGGAGCGTCATTTAAACCGCAGGTGTATAGGGAATTTAAGTTGGAAGATGCTGCCGCGGCACATGAATTCATGGAAACAGGAAATTTTCTTGGAAAACTAGTGTTGACTATATAGGTTGCTAAATACTTTTAGCTATGGTTTTTTAAAAGTATTTTGTATTTTTAGAAAAATATAATAAGCCTATAGCTCTATGAAGTTTAAATTTTTAGCGACACTTTTATTTAGCGGCAGCGTTTTGCTGGCACAAGCACAAGTGGTCGACAAGATTGAAAAACCAATCGATCTGGTAAGTACGTTGGTAGGTACGCAATCCACTTATTTTTTATCTACAGGAAATACCTATCCGGCGATAGCGATGCCTTGGGGTATGAACTTTTGGAGTCCGCAAACCGGCAAAATGGGCGATGGATGGATGTATATGTACACCGCAGAAAAACTGCGTGGTTTTAAACAAACACATCAGCCGTCGCCTTGGATGAATGACTACGGGCAGTTTTCCGTGATGCCTATGGTCGGAAAAAAATCGTTCGATCAGGAGGAGCGAGCAAGTTATTTCTCGCACAAAGCAGAGGTTGCTAAACCACACTATTATTCTGTTTACCTAGCAGACTACGACGTTAAAACCGAGATAACACCTACAGAACGCGCCGCGTTTTTCAGATTTACATTTCCGAAAACAAACGATGCTTATGTATTACTCGATGCATTTGATAAGGGTTCTTATGTAGAGGTTCTTCCAAAGGAGCAACGTATAATAGGCTATTCAACCAAAAATAGCGGAGGTGTGCCTGATAACTTTAAAAATTATTTTGTACTGGAATTTGATCGTCCGTTCGCGAATATCGCCACGTTTGCAGACTCTGTTCTTACGGATGGTCGATACTTGGTCAAAGCAGACCACGTGGGCGCCTTGGTTGGATTTCAAATAGCCAATGCCGGCGATCAGGTGTTGATGAAAGTAGCATCTTCTTTTATATCGAAGGAACAGGCTGCGATCAATCTAAAAGAACTAGATGGAAGCACGTTTGATCAGCGCGTTGCTACTGGTGAGGAGCAGTGGAATAACGAATTGAAGAAGATCGAGATAGAGGGCGGTTCAATTGATGACATGCGCACATTCTACTCCTGCCTTTATAGATCATTACTGTTTCCGCGCATGTTTTACGAAATTGACGCAAACGGACAGGTGGTGCATTACTCCCCTTACAACGGAAAAGTATTACCCGGCTATATGTTTACTGATACCGGCTTTTGGGATACTTTTCGTAGCTTATTTCCATTCTTAAATCTGATGTATCCTGAAATTAGCGAAAAGATGCAGGATGGCTTGGCGAATGCTTATAGGGAAAGCGGGTGGCTGCCTGAATGGGCAAGCCCTGGATTGCGGAGTGTCATGGTGGGAAACAACTCCGCCTCAGTGGTAGCTGACGCATGGGTAAAAGGAATCCGTTCCAAAGATATAGAGACATTGTATGAAGCCGTAATACACGGTGCTAACCATGCCGGGCCGCTGCCAGCCGTCGGTCGAGCAGGCGCGTCATATTACACCAGCTTGGGTTATGTTCCTTATGATGTGGATATCAATGAGAACGCTGCACGCACATTAGAATATGCGTATGATGATTTTGCGATTTACCAGTTAGCAAAATCGCTGAACAAGTCTACAGAGGATATTACGCGCTACAAACAACGTTCATACAACTACGAGAAGCTTTTTGATCCAGCTACGGGACTTATGCGAGGCAAAAACAAGGACGGTCAATTCCAATCTCCTTTCAATCCATTTAAATGGGGTGATGCCTTTACCGAGGGTAACAGCTGGCACTATACCTGGTCTGTCTTTCAAGATGTGGAAGGCTTGGCTAAACTGATGGGTGGACACCAGGCTATGGAAATTAAGTTGGATTCCGTGTTTAGTCTGCCGCCTATTTTTGATGATTCGTATTATGGTTTTCCAATTCATGAGATACGGGAAATGCAGGTTGCCAACATGGGGCAGTATGCGCATGGCAATCAGCCTATCCAACACATGATTTATTTGTATAACCATGTGGGTGCTCCATGGAAAGCGCAGTATTGGGTAAGAGAAACTATGAAAAGGATGTATTCACCGAATCCGGATGGTTACTGCGGTGATGAAGATAATGGACAAACATCCGCTTGGTACGTCTTTTCGGCATTAGGCTTCTATCCGGTAACGCCGGCAACAGATGAATATGTGTTAGGAGCCCCACTTTTCAAAAAAGCTACCTTAAATTTAGCTAATGGCAAGAAGGTCACGATAAATGCGCAAAACAATTCCGTGGAGAATAGGTATGTCCACAACCTAAAATGGAACGGTAAAAATCATACGAAAAATTTTGTAAAGCACAGTGAGTTACTAAAAGGAGCTACGCTTAATTTCGATATGCGTTCGGAACCGAATAAAAACAGAGGTGTGAACAAAGCAGATTTGCCATTCTCCCTTAGTAAGGACGATAAATAATTGAGTCATAGTAGGAGGGCGGCATTGCTAAGTACGCATAAATCGAAAGAGTTGTTAGACTTTTTATGGTTAGTGTGTACTGCAGCAGTGCCGCCTTTTTTTCGTTTAGTCTAATGACGCTGCGTTCAGACGTAATGAATTTAGAATAACGGATACAGAACTTAAGCTCATCGCAGCCGCCGCCAACATGGGTGACATCAATATGCCGAAGGGCATGAATAGTAAACCTGCCGCAATCGGAATCCCGATAACATTATATAAAAAGGCGAAAGCTAAATTTTGCTTTACATTGCTAATCATCTTATGGCTGAGCGCAATCGCTTTTGTTACCCCTTTCAAATCGCCTTTGACCAGCGTAACCTCCGCGCTATGAATGGCAATGTCGCTTCCTGTTCCCATGGCGATACCAACATCCGCCTGCGTAAGTGCTGGTGCATCGTTGATACCATCGCCGGCCATCGCCACAACGTGTCCCTGGTTTTGTAATTTTTTCAGCTCGTTCAATTTATCTGCCGGAAGCATATTTGCTTTGAAACTCGCTATACCGGCTTGTTTAGCAACAATTTTCGCTGTATTCTCATTATCCCCTGTGAACATCTGTATGTCAATACCCTGTTCTTGTATCCGGGCGATCGCTTCTTTACTACTCGCTTTTATTTCGTCGCTTATCGCGACAATGCCCGCGACTTCCCCGTCTATGGCCAGCAATGATATGCTATTGCCTTGTTCCTGCAATTCAATAAGACGTTCTTGGGCAGCGTCGGATAAGTTTACTTCATTCTCTTCCATTAATTTGCGCGTACCTAGCAATACGTGCATGTGAAATATTTTTCCGGAGACACCTTTTCCAGTTAAATTTTCGAAAGCCGTCACATCCAGCAAAGACAGTGATTTTTCCTGTGCATGATTAACGATCGCCTGTGCCAACGGGTGTGAGCTCACTTTATTAACGGATGCCGCTATCTGCAAAATATCATCTGTCGTGAATTGTTGAGGGGCAGTAGACTTCACCGCGCTCACTTTCGGTTTGCCCTCCGTCACCGTGCCCGTTTTATCTACGATCAATGTGTCAACCTTTTTAAGTAGTTCAAATGTCGACGCATTTTTAAACAAAATCCCAGTTTTAGCCCCTTTGCCTACGGCAACCATTACAGACATAGGTGTTGCTAATCCCAAAGCGCACGGACAGGCGACAATCAATACGGCAAGCATATTATTAAATGCAAACGCGTAATCTGGTTCTGCACCGATCATCGACCAAATCAATAATGTGCCAATGGCTATAGCGATGACGATAGGTACAAAGATGCGCGATACCTTGTCGGTGAGCTTTTGGATCGGAGCCTGGCTACGGCTAGCCTCATTAACGAGCTGAATAATTTGCGATAATACGGTGGAGTTTCCCACGTGGCTGGCCTTCATTTGAAAGCTATGATTTCCATTTATCGTCCCTCCAATTACGTTATCACCTATTGTCTTTTCTACATGAATAGGTTCGCCCGTGATCATAGACTCATCAACGCTGCTCGTTCCTTCAATAATTTCGCCATCAATAGGGATTTTATCGCCCGGACGAACCTGAAGCAGGTTGCCGACCTTTATATCGGAGACCGGAATTTTCCTCTGTTCGCTACCTTCAATTAAAATCGCCTCGGCAGGTGCCAATCGAATTAGCTCTTTAATAGCAGAACTGGTTTTGGCATGCGCCTTTGCTTCCATAAGCTGTCCTAGCAGCACTAAGGTCAGGATAACGCAAACTGATTCAAAATATAGCGGTACGTGCTGCATACTCCCGTTCCCATGTCCCAATACATTTGGAAAAAGGAGCACTATTACGCTATAAACAAAGGCGGCTCCTGCACCTAAGCCTATCAAGCTGAACATATTCAAACGCCAAGTTTTGAATGATATCCAGGCACGTTCAAAAAACATCCAGCAGGTATAACAGACGATTGGCAGTGTAAACATCAACTGCATCCAGCCGTTAGTATGTACAGGAATCAATCTGCTAACGGGCGCGCCAGGCAGCATATCTCCCATGGCTAGGAGAAAAACTGGCACGGTGCATCCGACACTAATCCAAAATTTCCGCTGCAATGCGTGGTATACTGGATCGCTAGTTTCCTCGATGTGCTTTGCAACAAGATCCATTCCGCATATCGGGCAACTTCCTGGGTGATCTTGAACAACTTCGGGATGCATCGGACATACGTATTCGACCTGTAATGTCATGTCTGGAATTTTCTCCAAGTTCATTCCGCATACTGGACATGATCCGAACTCATCATACACTTTGTCGCCCTCACAATGCATCGGACAATAAAATTTTCCGGCATGGGAAGCATCATGCTTGATCGAAGGTTCATGTCCCATTGGCCTATGTGTTTGCCGATCTATTGTTTCTACAGGCACCAAAAACATATGACAAACAGGGCACCTTCCTTGCTCATCATAGGTTTGATCATCTCCTTCGCAGAACATTGGACAAACATATGTGCCGCTCTCCGATTCGGCAAGCGACGGTGCTTTAATCTTCTTATCGGAACCTAAGGGTACAATTTCATAATGCCCTAGGGAGTCCAATTGATTTTGGAAATCTTCCAATGCATACTCTTTAGAGGTTTCTATATCAACCAGTCCCTTTTCCAAACTCACTACGGCTTCAACACCGTCTAAATCATTAAGCCGCTGCTGAACAAGGTTTTGGCAGCCACTACAAGTCATTCCTAAAATTTTATATTGATTTTTCATCGCGTTCTAAATTTTACTCCACACTATTGTTACAAATTCGCGTTCAACTTCATCGCCATTTTTACTTAACACCATCTCCTTATCGCGAATGATTGAATGAAGGGTAAGCACATCCGGATCGGCAAAGCGCAAAACATCTTCCTGTTCATAAAGATTAAAGCCATAGGCCGTGAAAGGCAGCATTTCCATAAAGCTTTTAGTGGCGAATGTGAAAGCTAATTTGCCGTTCTTGGCTAATAAACCGCTTAGCTTGGTTGTGAAAGTTGCGGGGTCATCTATAAAGTAAATGGTATTTACAGCGAAAATACAGGAAAATGAAGCGAGAGGGTAGGGAAATTCCTGCCCGTCATAAAGCCGAAAATCTGCTCTTCCGGATACTATAGATGCTTGGTTTACCTGCATAGCTAGTTGATGCATGCTTGTTGAGATTTCCAAACCAGAATAGTGTACGTTGCTGTTTGCAGCTAAAAATGGTGTTACGTGGCTCGCATTGCCGTGTCCCAGTTCTAGCACATGTTGTCCAGGTTGCACGGATAGCGCATGCCATGCCTGTTTGGTCATGCCATAGTTGGTTTCTTCCATCATTTGGGCTAAGCGTAAACCTTCTTCGCCGCTGGGATGGGCTAGCTGTGCAGCTAATCTTTTCAGCTCATCTATTGTTGCCATATGTTCTTTCTTTGCTAAAAAACAAAGTTCAATAATTCGAATGAACAGCGGCTTATATTTTTTTTGCTATGTTTTATATAATTCGAGATCCAGCTCTGCTGTGCACAGCTTACGGTCAAAGCTGATCGAGATTTTGCCGGAGATCTTTTGCTGTTTTTTTGAAAGCGGAAGGTGTATACCCGGTCACCTTTTTAAACTGGCTACTGAGGTGCGCCACGCTACTGTAATTTAATCTGTAAGCGATCTCTTTTAAGTTGAGCTCATCATAGCTAAGTAGTTCCTTTACACGCTCTATCTTCTGCCTGATAAAGTATTTTTCGATAGTATAGGGTTCATGTTGACTAAAAATAGTGCTTAATGTTGCATAATCTTTATGAAGGCGATTTGACAAGTACACGGATAAGGTTTGTTCCAATGCATTATTGCTGGAATGCACCAGCGCTATTATACAGGTTTTTATACTTTCTATATCTTTTAATCGGCTGTCGGTTAGTAAACTAAATCCTAGTGATTCTAGTTGTTGTTCGAGGCCTTCTAGCTGCTCGGTTGCCACGTCTTGATCAGCGACTTGCACCGAACCCAACTCCACGTTCACGACTTTTAAGCCCGCTTCTTGAAAAGCCGTCTCAACAACCATCTTGCAGCGCGCACAGACCATATTTTTAATAAAGAATTTCATTTACTACTTTGATGTAGGCGAAATCTACGAAAAATATGCAAGAAAAACGTCTTGTAACAATGTCGATATTAACTTGCAGTTTACAGGGGCTATTATTATAAAGTTTGCTATCTTGGTTACACTAATTTGTAAACCGTACATAAATGGCTTTTAATAAATTCTCTTCTGCGGTACGTGTCGGCGCAATCGGAATAAAAGGAATGGGTTGGAATAACCTGCAAGCGATCTTAAAAATTGATGCTGTGAAATGCACGGCAATTTGTGATATCGACGACGCTGTATTAAGCAGTAGAGGTGCAGAATTGGATGCTATGGGTATTAAACCCACCGTTTATAAAGATTACACGCAACTACTTCTTGATAAAAATGTTGATGTAGTAATAATTGCAACGCCTGATCATTGGCACTGCCTTCAAGCGGTGGATGCGATGGCCGCGGGTAAAGATATTTATGTAGAAAAGCCGTTGGCAAACTCCATTGCCGAATGCGAGGCCGTGGTAAATGCTAATAAGAAGTACAAACGGATTGTTCAGGTAGGGCAGTGGCAACGCAGCCAGAAACATTTTCAAGATGCCGTCTCTTTCGTGCATAGTGGCAAGTTGGGTAAAATTAGAACGGTGAAGGCTTGGGCTTATTTAGGTTGGAAGAAACGAGTGGAAGAGAAGCCTGATACCAATGTGCCCGAGGGCGTAGATTACTTGTTATGGCAGGGACCTGCGGAGCGGCATACGTTTAATCCTAATCGATTTCATTACGACTTTCGTTGGTACTGGGATTACGCGGGCGGATTAATGACTGATTGGGGCGTACATCTCTTGGATTACGCATTACTTGGAATGCAAGTGCATAGCCCTAGGTCTATTATGGCTACCGGCGGTAAATTTGCCTATCCGGATGATGCTGGTGATACGCCCGACACCTTAACCACCGTGTATGAATTTGACGGTTTCAACATTATTTGGGAACATGCGACGAGCATTAGTAATGGTCCCTACAACCGAGAACATGGGATCGCCTTTATCGGCGATCTGGGTACACTGGTGTTGGATAGGGGCGGTTGGGAGGTCATCCCCGAAAAAGGGAAGATGGAAGCGGTTTCTCTTCAAAAAAGGGTAGATTCTGGTCTAGATCTACACATGGAAAATTTTATCACCGCAGTAAGGCAAAGAGATCCTTCGCTTATACTGGCTCCACTGGAAGATGCTGCCCATATTGCTAAGTTGTCGCACATGGGAAATATAGCCTACCGGACGGGAGACAGGTTAATCTGGAGTGAGCGCGACAGTCATTTCGTTCAAAAAGATGCGAATGCATATCTAGCAGCGCGCTATCAAAACGGCTATCACCTTCCAGTCATCTAATACACACTACAAAATTCCATTAGCGATATGAAAAGAAAAGACTTTATTCGCCAGGCATCCTTCCTCGCCGCCTCCAGCTTCTTGCTAAAAGCGCAAGCTTTTTCACAACCTTCAAAACCTTTACGCGTTGCCCTTATTGGGGTAAACGGTATGGGCTGGTCCAATTTGAACGCTATTTTAAAAGTCCCCGGTGTAGTCTGTACGGCACTATGTGATGTAGACGAACGTGTGCTTGATAAGCGCATCAAAGAATTAGCCGAAAGAAAAATAACCGTTAAGCGATTTATAGACTACAATGAAGTATTAAAAAACGATGCCATAGATGCGGTTATTGTAGCGACGCCCGATCATTGGCATTGCCTACAGATGGTGGAAGCGGTGAAAGCGGGCAAGCATGTTTACGTGGAAAAGCCACTTGGAAATTCTATCAAGGAATGTGAGGTGATGACCGCTGCTGCTGCAAAACACGATAAAATGGTTCAGGTAGGCCAATGGCAACGCAGTCAGCAACATTTTAAAGATGCTATTGCTTATGTGCAAAGTGGTAAGCTAGGCAAGATTAGATTAGTGAAAGCATGGGCTTATCAAGGTTGGATGAAAAGCATTCCCGTAAAGCCCGATGTAAGTGTTCCGGCGGGTGTACATTACGATAAATGGTTGGGGCCTGCAAAAAAGCGCCCCTTTAACCCTAACCGCTTTCATTTTGAATTCCGCTGGTTTTGGGATTATGCCGGTGGTTTAATGACAGACTGGGGCGTACACATGCTTGACTACGCATTAATGGGCATGAACGTGTCTAATCCAAAATCAATCATGGCTGCTGGTGGTAAATTTGCATATCCAGACGATGCCGCGGAAACGCCAGATACTTTAACTACTGTCTTTGAGTTTGATGATTTTAATATTCAATGGGAACATGCAAATGGAATTGATTTGGGACCTTACGAAAGAAATCACGGCGTAGCTTTTATCGGGAATAATGGAACGTTAGTGCTCAATCGGCAGGGTTGGGAGGTAATACCGGAAAAAGGACGGATGGAAGCGGTACCGCTTCAAAAATCTGTGGATAGTGGGTTAGACAAGCACATGGAAAATTTCGTAGAGGCTATTCGGAAAAACGATAAAAAACATTTGCATGCACCGGTAGAAGCGGGAGCACATATAGCGATTTTTTCCCAAATGGGTAACATTGCCTATCGGACTAAGAAAAAGCTGTTTTGGGATAGTGATAAGCGAAAATTCGATGATCCTGAAGCCAATAAATTCCTGGCGGCAACCTATCAAAACGGCTACAAATTACCAGAGGGGTAGCGGAAAACGAGCACGGTAAGAAGCGAATTTAAGAATCATAAAGTCAGCGATAGCGCGATTTGCAAAGTCTTGAAATCGGAGTGTAGCAGCAGTGTCATATCTGCCCATGCGGATGAAAGGCTTGGAAAATTAGTTAATTTGTCTTATATTTGTATCACACCTCACTATACAGAAGCTTCCTTGCTCCATTTGAGTATTGGAATTACCGTACCTGGGAAAACAACAATAAATTATTTAATATTTAAAGCACTGCATGGGAAAAAGCCAGATTACATTTAACAAAAAAGAACGAGTAAAGAAACAACAGCTTAAGAAGCAGCATAAGCAAGAGCGACGCGAAATGCATAAGTTGGAAAATGACAAAGGCAAGTCTTTAGAAGATATGTTTGCCTATGTCGATGAATTCGGTAATATATCGAATACGCCGCCAGAGAAAAAGTATGAATTCAAAGAGACAGATCTCTTACGACCAGTAGAGTTGGACGAGTATCAGTACGGAAAGGTATCATACTATAATGAACAAGGACGCTACGGCTTCATTCGCGATAATCTTACGAGCCAAACTGTATATTTCAATGATTTATTGGCAGGTAAGGTGTTGCAGCTTAATCAAAAAGTTAAATATAAATCTGTTCGCACGAAACAGGGAAATCAAATTTCCGAAGTGTCTGTAAACGTATAATTGTTTAATATTTCATATAGGGCGGCTCATATTATATATGTGCCGCTTTTTTATTTTCCGCCTTAGCTATAGCGTGTTCATAGGCTTTACTTCCTGAAACGCAGATCATGCAGTACAGGTATACCTTGTAAAATGTTTACGAAACCCGGTATGCTTGGCGTGCTAATAACTTCCACGATTGACCCACTTTTACCCACGTAAGAACAATGCCTAATTTTATATTGGCAACACCTTTGCCAGGATCGTCTGTCTCCGCAGTCAGTATATGGCGGACTATAGCCGTGTTTTTTAATATGGAGATCTTTTGATCCGACAACTCAATTGTTTTGAACACCGAAGCTCCGGATAAAAATGCATGGATAAATTCTTTTTTGGTTTCTATCTTTCCGCTCGAATGACCGTATGTTAATTCTTCAGCTGCTAAGTCATTCAAGACCGCTTCGTCCGGTTTAAGCATAGCATCTTTAAGCTTTTCGACGGAAGCTTCTACGGTAGCTTTCGAAGTTTGTTGGGCGTAGCTCGATAATGTACATATGCTAACAAGCGATAACGTAATTAAGGTGGCCAAATTTTTCTTTAACATGAGTAGGTTTTTAAGTTTATATTGACCGAAAGTAATAAATGACACGCATTTATCCAATAAAAGCAGCGCAAAAAAAAAGCTTAGCACCTAGACGGGCTCCATATTCTATAACACTGTAATGGAGAAAAAGCTTGATCAGCTGGAAAAATCTAACTAGTTGCGCTAAAGGTATCGGATTACATCTCGTCTACGATGGATTTCTGTAGCAATTTTGGTATAGTTAAACAGGGTTTACCAGATTTAATAGACGTGTCAAACGAAGGGGAAATACGTGATGAGAGGGAGTAAATACTTGAAATGCTCAGGAAGGCGGGTTGACTATACACGCTAAAACGCTTTAATAACGTTGCTAAGCCATAAAAGTTTTGCACGAAAGAGCAATGGCAACAGTCTATGAGTCTATTGCCCCGTGCGGAATAAGCTCATATTCAAGTATAAAAAACGGCGTCTGATTTTTAGCTGTGAGGAAACGAAGGCGATATTTGCTGCCGCCCTGCTATAATAGGGTTTTAGAAGATTATTAGTTAACTTTACTAACCAGAAAAATAGGATAGTTTGGATTAGTTTTTGATGTTGGAAGGCGTGCTAAATAACGAAACCTCTACTGTTCCTATGTACTTATTAGCAGTATACATGTTTATGAGAACGATGAAAAATAAACGCTTTTTCGGATGGTAACATTACATCTGCAAAAGTACTTTAAGATAATATAGCTTAGATGATTCTAATAGTCGATGACAAGCCTGAAAATATATACTCTCTAAAAAAGCTTTTAGAGTCTAAAGATTTTCCGGTGGATACAGCATTATCAGGCGAGGAGGCCTTAAAGAAGGTGTTGCGTAACGATTATGCGTTAATAATACTTGATGTACAGATGCCGGGCATTGATGGTTTTGAGGTTGCGGAGACACTCTCTGGTTTCAGCAAGACAAAGGACATCCCAATAATATTCCTTTCGGCCGTGAATACGGACAAAAAATTTATCACCAAGGGATATGCTTCCGGAGGTATAGATTATGTTACGAAGCCTGTAGATCCCGATATTTTGATGTTGAAGGTGAAAACATTTTATCGCCTTTACGAGCAAACCCTTGCGTTGAATGAAACGCAGCGAATTTTACGTAGTGAAATTGAAAGTCGGAAGCAGGCGCAGACCGCATTGAAAGAGCGGGTGGACTATCTGCATCTTATATTGGAATCTTTACCGCAAATCGCTTTTACCGCAAACCACGAAGGACGGATAGACTTCGTGAACAATAAATGGTTTCGGTATTCCAACAATTCCGCCATATTTCCGGAAACGGCCGCTGATGACAAGTCCATTCGCGACGCGTGGCTGCTTTCCATGATGACACACAGCTCGCTAGAAATGGAAGTTCGCATTAAAGAAATTGATGCGGATAGTTTTAGATCGCACCTCCTTCGTGTTATCCCTATAAAGGAACAAGGAAAAGTAACCAGATGGGTGGGCACATTTACTGATATCGAAGACAGGAAGCAGGTAGAAAAAAAGAAAGATGAATTTCTGAGCATCGCCAGCCATGAGTTAAAGACGCCTTTGACCAGCATTAAAGCGTATACCCAATTGCTAGGTAGAACCGTTTCGCATGATGAAGAGCATCCAGCGAATAAATACGTAGATAAAGTTCAAGTACAAGTGTCGAAGCTTAATAGCTTGATAACAGATTTATTAGACATATCGAAAATTGAAAATGGTAAGCTTAAAATGAATATGCATCCGTTCAATTTTGAAGATCTTCTAACGAATGTGATAGACACGATTTGTCATACCCATGAAAAGTGTCCTCGTATTGATCGAGTTGGAGACTGTCTAGACATATCCGTCGTGGGCGACGAAATCCGAATTGAGCAAGTCATTATTAATTATCTAACAAATGCTATTAAGTATTCGCCAAACAGCGAGCGCATAATTATCAAAACAAACAATGAATCTGCAGCCCTCAGAGTCGAGGTGCAAGATTTTGGGATTGGCATTCCGCCGCACAAGCAGAAAGACATCTTCAATAAGTTTTATCGCGTCGAAGAATCATCTGTGAAATTTCAGGGATTGGGTATCGGGCTCTATATCTGCTCAGAGATCATCCGTCAGCACCATGGAACTTTTGGATTAGAAAGTGAAGTTGGAAAAGGATCTACGTTTTATTTTACCATACCACTAAATTAACCGCTATGCCTAGAAAATTTTTACGAAACCTACAGGTCGGTTTCGGAATCTCACTCGTGATACTATTAGCGAGTTCAACAGCATCGTATATCAGTATAAGGCAGCAAGTCGGAAACCGAGAACGCGTTGACCAAACCCGCAGAACAATCGCTGCTGCAAATAATATACTTAGTGATCTTCAGAATGCGGAAACCGGTCAGCGTGGTTTCCAATTAACGGGTCGCGAGATATTTCTTGAACCGTATACGCAAAGCTTGGAATCGCTGCCCAAGTCTTTAGAGAGCGCACGAAAGCTGACCTACGATAGCGATCTTCAAGTGAGTAGATTAGATACGCTGACATCAGTTATCGATTCACGCACGCAAATATTAAAAGATTTAGTTTCTAGAAAGCGTGTAGGGGAAGATGTAACCATTAGGCAGCTGGAAGAAGGAAAGCGATATATGGATAGCTGTAGAAGCACCATTAGCCGTTTTATCCAACATGAAGAATTGCTCCTGAACAGCCGCCGCAGCGCACTTGATGTATCATCCAGCTATACAGCAATATTCATTATTATCGCAGCGCTTATTTCCCTGATCATTACGGTAGTTTTTTACCTAAGGATCCGCGAAGATTTCAAAAAAAGAGAGGAGTTACAAAACTCGCTACGGGATAAAGATGAACAGATATCACGGCGATTGAACGTCATACAGCGTATTGCTTACAAAATTGCCCACGGCGATTATTCCACGCAAGTTGAAGATGACGAACAAGACGATTTAGGTAGCCTTGCTGTGTCGCTTAATAATATGATGGAGTCGTTAAAAACTTCTTTTGACCGTCTGAACCATAATGAGTGGAGACAATCAGGTTTGGCAATGTTGAATGAAAGTCTGATGGGGAACAAAAGTCAAGAGCTTATTGCAAAGGATGTTTTGCATCATCTTGTGACGTATGCAGGTTGTACAAATGGAGCCTTGTATACTTTCGAAGGTGAGGGGCTCGTGTTACAGGGCGCCTATGGACTTGAAGATAACATGAAGATGTTTTACGCTCCTGGAGAAGGTATGGTTGGGCAAGTTTTTGTGGATGAAAAAGAAAAGGTCTTTGCTGATCTCGGGGCAAATCGTGAATATATGGTCAGCTTTGCGAATGGCGTATTACCAGTAAGTAGTATACTGCTATTGCCTATCATGTTAGAGAGGCGCTGCATTGGTGTTATTGAATTGGGATCTACGGAAAGTATTGAAAAAGTTCAAATCGACTTCTTGAAAGAGGCGGCGAATAATGTAGCACTGGCTATTTTTGCGGCAAGAAGTCGCAGGCAGGTGCAGACCCTTTTAGAAGAAACGCAAGCACAGGCCGAAGAATTGCAAACGCAGCACGGGGAATTGGAAAACTTAAATACGGAGCTTGAGGCGCAAACCCAAAAGCTACAGGCATCCGAAGAAGAGTTGAGGGTTCAGCAGGAAGAGTTGTTGCAATCCAATCAGGAATTGGAAGAACGATCTAAATTGCTGGAAGAAAAGAACCAACTCATTGCAGAACGCAATATTGAAATACAACATAAAGCAGAAGAGCTGGCACTAAGTACAAAGTACAAGTCGGAATTCTTAGCAAATATGTCGCATGAGTTACGCACACCGTTAAATTCCATCTTATTGCTTTCTAGACTCATGTCTGAAAATACAGAGGAAAACTTAAACGAAGAACAGGTGGAATCTGCGAAGGTTATACAAAGTTCCGGAACCAGTTTGCTGAGTCTCATTGATGAAATATTAGATCTTTCTAAGATTGAGGCTGGAAAGATGGAACTTGAATATCAGCCTGTAAATCTAAACGATGTTGTCCGCGAATTGCGAAATTTATTCACTCCGCTGGTCAATGAGAAATCCCTTAAATTTTCCATTGACTTAGATCCGAAAGCGGATCTGCAGATGGAAACGGACAGGCTGCGTTTGGATCAAGTTTTGCGCAATCTTTTGTCAAATGCGATTAAATTCACGAACAAAGGCAGCGTTATCCTCACTATTCAGGACTACGAAAAAGATCCAAGTTTTATAGAGTTTGCGGTGACCGACACCGGGATAGGTATAGCGGCCGACAAGCAACTGGTGATTTTTGAAGCGTTTCAACAGGCCGATGGCTCTACACGGAGGAAATTTGGCGGTACAGGATTAGGTCTTTCAATAAGCCGTGAGATAGCAAGGTTATTAGGCGGGGAGATACGTTTAAGAAGCAAAGAAGACGAAGGTAGTACGTTTACATTCATCGTGCCTAAGAAGAAAAGCTCCAAAGCTGTTAAGCCGGCTTCTGATGAATTGATTGATATCATTGCTTCAGATATCGAAGAGATTAATAATCTACTCGAAGATTCTGAAGGGAATTTTGCTATTGAAGAGATTCCGGATGATGTGGATGATGATCGGCACAGTATTGTTGCCGGGGATCGTGTCATACTGATAGTTGAAGATGATACCAATTTTGCTAAAGCATTGCTGCGGTATACGCGGCAGCAAAACTATAAGGGTATCGTCATCGTTCGTGGCGACCTAGCGGCTGATGCGGTGTTAAAGTATAAACCACTCGCCGTGTTGTTGGATATTCAGTTACCTGTAAAAGATGGTTGGCAGGTTATGGATGAGATCAAAGGAAATCCTGCGACTCGCCATATTCCGGTGCATATTATGTCATCAATGCAAGTTAAAAAGGAGAGCTTGTTGAAAGGCGCAATAGACTTTATAAATAAGCCTATCGCTTTGGAGCAAATTGGAAGTATGTTCCAGCGGATTGAACATGCCCTAAGCATTCACCCGAAGAAGGTATTGATTGTGGAGGAGAATCCTAAGCATGCTATGGCCTTATCTTATTTTCTGAGTAGTTTTGATATATCGGCGGAAATCAAAGACAACGTTGACGACAGTGTCAAGGCACTATCGTCAGAAGATGTGAACTGTGTGATCCTCGATATGGGGGTTCCCGACAAAACAGGATACGAAACCTTGGAGGCTATCAAGAAAAACGAGGGCTTGGAAAATCTTCCCATCATTATATTTACGGGTAAAAACCTTTCTCAAGCTGAAGAACTTCGTATCAAACAATATGCAGATTCAATTGTCATCAAAACAGCGCATTCTTACCAGCGTATCCTAGACGAAGTTGGTCTTTTCTTACACCTTGTCGAAGAAAAAAATACCGAGCCCGTTAAACGGTCTACGAGTAAATTAGGTTCGCTGAATGAAGTTTTAAATGGCAAAACAGTTTTGATTGCTGATGATGACGTGCGGAATATATTCTCGTTGACCAAAGCGCTGGAGAAATACCAAATGAACGTGATTTCCGCAATAGACGGCAAGGATGCATTGACACAATTGCAAAACAATCCGGAGGTTTCGATTGTACTTATGGATATGATGATGCCTGAGATGGATGGCTATGAAACAATCAAATTGATACGTAGTATCCCTCAATATGCACGCTTACCGATTATGGCGGTTACGGCCAAAGCAATGACCGGAGATCGCGAACGTTGTATCTTGGCTGGAGCTTCTGATTATATATCCAAACCGGTAGATACGGATCAGCTACTATCCTTATTACGCGTTTGGTTGTATGAGAATTAACCTTGGTGCAACTGAAATGGAGAAGTTAGTGTTAATAATAGATGACGATGGGCGTAACATCTTTGCATTGCGCTTGGCGTTAAAATCACGCGGCTATGCCGCAATTGCGGCATCATCTGTGAAGGAAGGCCTGTCGTTGATAAAGGGAGATGGAAATATTCGCGTGGTCTTGATGGATATGATGATGCCGGAGATTGATGGTTACGAGGCAATTCGACTGTTAAAAGCAGATTCAGATTATGCGGACTTGCCTGTTATCGCAGTCACCGCACAGGCCATGGCTGGGGACCGTGAGAAATGTATAAAAGCTGGAGCAAGGGATTATATTGCTAAACCTGTAGATATTGATAAATTAGTTGCAATTATTGAAGAGGTGTGTTAGATGCTAGAACCAAATGTGATTAAAGACGAGGAACTGGAAATACTGTTGATCGATGTATTTTCCAAATACGGGTATGACTTTACGCAGTACAGCAAGGCGTCGCTTAAGCGACGTGTGAACCGTATTTGCCTGATCGACAAGTTTACCAGTTTTGCCGAGCTTCGTTATAGGCTACTAAACCATCCAGAATATTTACAACGCTTTGTTGAAGAAATTACGGTCAACGTAACGGAGATGTTTCGTGATCCTACGTTTTTCAAAGCGTTGCGTGAGAAGGTGCTCCCACAATTAGGTACCTACCCATTTATCCGCATATGGCTCGCAGGATGCTCGACCGGGGAAGAAGCATACTCTATGGCCATTTTGTTGAAAGAAGCCAATCTCTACAGACGGTCACTTATCTACGCAACGGATATCAACCCAGGTGTGCTTGAAAAGGCAAGCAAAGGCATCTTTCCGATCGCTCAAATGAAACAGTATTCCGAAAATTATATTGTCTCTGGCGGCAAGGAAGACTTCTCCTCTTACTATATGGCCAACTACGATATGGCTAAGTTCGATAAAGAGTTGAGCGAAAGAATTATCTTTTCCACCCATAACTTGGTGTCGGACAGTTCTTTCAATGAATTTCAATTGGTGATCTGTAGAAATGTGTTGATCTATTTCGACAAGGAATTACAAAATCATGTGTTTAGGCTATTTGATGAAAGCTTGGATAACTTGGGCTTTTTAGCTTTAGGATCGAAAGAGACTATTCGTTTTTCTAATCTGGAAAACAGATATAAGCAGTTCGAAGGTGAAAAAATTTGGCGTAAAAATATGCAATAGTGCCTATGTTAGATTTTACAGGAAGAAAAATAGAGTTATTAGTTATTGGTGGTTCAGCCGGAAGCCTAAAAGTGCTCCTGCAACTTCTGCCAGAACTACGTATTGATCTTCCATTTCCGGTTGTTATTGTTTTGCATAGGAAGCCAGATCCGGATTCTGTTTTAGATCTGCTTTTAAAAAATTATACAAAACTAAACTTGCTAGAAGCGGGCGATAAAATGAGCTTATCCAAAAACACCGTTTATCTAGCACCGCCCGATTACCATCTATTGTTTGAAAATAAGGAGTTAGTCTCGCTGGATTGTTCGGAGAAGTTGAACTATTCCCGGCCATCTATTGATGTATCGTTCCAGTCGGCAGCTCAAATATTTAAAAAAAACTTAGCTACCATATTGTTGTCTGGCGCAAACGCTGACGGCGTAGAGGGATTAAGGTATGTGAAATCTGAAGGCGGGCTCATTTTTGTACAGGATCCAGCAACTGCTGAAGTCGAGTATATGCCGCGGCAGGCTATCTTACAAACGAAGGTGGATGCAATTTTAAAACCCGAAGAATTTGGGCAACTGATAAATAATTTATATTAATATATAGCTTCCGCGAAGGAACCACTTGAAACAAACTATGAAAAACAAAACAATATTAATCTTTGACGATGATGTAAACATCCTGGAAGTTTGCACCATCATCCTTGTTGATGCGGGCTACACCGTGAAAATTTCTGAAACGTCTCATGATATTATTGAAAAGGTGACCGAGATACAGCCGGATATTATCTTAATGGATAATTGGATACCAGAAATAGGAGGCATCGAGGCCACACGTCTGCTCAAACAGAATGAGCAATACAGGCACATCCCGGTGGTATACATTTCGGCAAATAATGATATACACCTCTTGGCGGAAAAGGCGGGTGCAGACGCTTACTTACCAAAACCGTTTGATATCACAGAACTTGAAAACACGGTGGAGCGGGTTCTAAATGAAGCTGATGCAAAATAACTAACGGTTTGCCTACTCGATTCAATTCGAGTAAAAACCTTTAGTTTTCCACGGGGAAGAGCTGCTGGGGAATTTTTGGATATATAGCTGTTTCGGGGTATAGCCTAGCGCGGCATGCACCTTATCATATCATTGTATTTACATTTAACATTGAATTGGGGTTGGAAAAGAAGCTTGAAAATAAAGTTGCTGTAATAACAGGTGGAGATTCCGGTATTGGACGTTCTATAGCTGAAGCATTTGCGAACGAAGGCGCGAGTGTGATTATTACTTACCATAGGGATGAAGCAAAGGCAAATACATTTAGTAAGGAATTATCAGAGAAAAACCTAAAGCATGGCGTTTACCAACTAGATGTAGGCGATGAAAACGATGTGAAGCTGTTCTTTCGAAGCGTAATCAAGACATTTGGAAAAGTTGATATTCTTGTGAATAATGCGGGCACGATCGGAAGCAATAGTCCGGTTCGGGAAATGGCAACTGAGACCTTTGACCGCTGTTTAAAGACTAATCTCTACGGACCTTTTTTCTGTTCGCGGGCATACCTGAACGTTTGGAAAGATACGCAGCATTATGGACGAATTATTAATATCACCTCTATCCATGAAGATGTAGCATCGCCCGGTAGCGCCGATTACAACGCCTCGAAAGGTGGACTAAAAAATTTTAGTAGAAGCTTGGCACTTGAGCTTGCACCGATAGGGATCACCGTCAACAATATTGCTCCCGGCATGATTCTTACGGATATGAATAAAGATGCGGTAAACAATGAAGAAGTGAGAAAGGAGCAAGAGAAGAATATTCCGGCAGGAAGGGCTGGGAACGTAGGCGATATAAACGCTGCGGCAGTGTTTTTAGCAAGCCAAGAGAGTAGTTATGTAACTGGGTCCACCATCTTTATTGATGGTGGCTTGCGAATAAATGTGGGTCAAGGCGCCTAGGCTTTCGATCTCTGTCCATTATTGTTCCTGCTCTTTCTGCACCTTTACCCGAATAGGCTCGGTTACGGGATGCTCGCTTTTGAACTCCTGAGGCATGTCACGGCTACTACCATCACGAACGGCATGATAGTGTGGCGACAGTATCTCAATGCCCGCCTCGTGAAAAACGTCTAAAATATCTTTATAAAGATCTGAATAGATGAGAGCTTGCTGATTAGGTAGCTTGGTATAGCCATTCAACTGGTATGAAACATAAAAATCATCTAGACCTGTCTGCAAAACGAAAGGTTCCGGCGTTTTTTCCAAACGGCTATTTTTCGCTGCTGCCTTTTTAGCCAATTCGTGCACCTGCTGCCAAGGCACCTCGTAAGATAAGGTGATTACGACATGAACGATCAGCCCTAATTCTTGGGCATCAGCACTGTAATTGATGGTATGATTACTTAAAATCTGCGCATTGGGAATTGATACCACTTCGTTTTTAATTGTTCGGATTCTGGTTACCAGTAGAGACTTTTCAATAATATCGCCCGATACATCACCAATCCTAATGCGATCGCCTAGAGAAAATGAACGCATGTAGGTCAGTAACAGTCCCGCAACGATATTTCCCAACGCCCCGGCCGAGCTAAAAGTAAACAAGACCCCTATGAAAACGGAAATACCTTTAAATATTGGTGATTCAGATCCGGGCAAATAGGGGAAGATCACGACAAGCAGGAAGGCTAGTAAGAGTACCCGTAAAATGTGATAAGTAGGAAGCGCCCACTCTTTATAGAAGCCGGGGATAGTCAGTGCTTCATTTTGCAATTCCTGGGCGAAAAACTTCAAAAGTTTAAGCAAATAATGGAACACAAAACAGATAACAAATATGGTAATTAAGTTAGGTAGATAGGAAAACACCGCCAGGGCAACATTGCGCAAGGGGGAGAGAAAATACCCAAGTAACACCGGTGCATAGCCCTCTGTCTGGGGAAATAAGTTTAGCAACAGCGGAAGAGCTAGGTAGATAGCACTGATAATTAAAATCCACCTTAAAATGGCCAGCAGCGTCCAAATAAACTTTATTTGTTTAGAAGCGCTTACTAATACATAGCCCCTAATTTTTATGCCATGAAATAGGCGCCCTTTCCCCAATAATGTCTTTCTTCGTAGATATAATGTGAATTTTCCTATTGAATAGATAATCAGCACGAGGATAAACAAGATGAGGGTGGCTAGCGCCACTGCTTCAAGCATTCGTTTTACACTGGTTTCCTCACGGTATTGGTCAACGGCGGTCTTTATACTGTTTTCTCGCGAGCGCACCAGCGTCTCTGCATCCATATTTGCCCAAAGCGCATCTTGCTGGTTAATGCTTAAAATAATTTGATCTTGCCAAAGTAAAAGCCAGTTTTCCTCATTTTTTTGTATGGTCAATGAGTCCGTATCAAACTTGATGTTAGCTGCCAGCGTTTTCATCCTTTGCGTTATCGCAGCGGCTCGTTCTGCTGCTGTGTAGCTGCCAACAGCGTTATAAACCCTGAATAGGGTATCTCCGAAAGGCGAGACCCCAATGCCGTTGTTAAGCTTTCTGAGCGAATCTACTTTTAGCTTCCTGCGGTTGACAATTAGCGAATCACGACTTTTTAAAAGATTGATTTCTTCAACAAGCTTTTTCTTTTCCTCAAAGTCGTTTCGCTGGACGCGCAACAGCTGGTCTTCCAAGCGAAGTCTGTGCAAGGAATCTTCCTGCTGCTGTTTGCGCATCACTTCCAACTCAATCTGTTTTTTGTCAATTTGCTCGGATGCTGCGGTTGGTATCGTATCCTGTACATTTTGGGCATGTACACTCCCTGTAAGGGTGGAGATCAAACTGAATAAAATAAAAATGAAACGCAGCATAGTCTAAGTTTTGTCCGTTGGAATACTGCTAAGATGTCAAAATAATTTAAATACCGCAAACTTTTACCCCACCTGTGTGTTGCTAACTTTAGATGTGCCAAAAAGTCGATATATTTTTTAATTTTACTGATGGGTCTACCACGGTATAGTGCAGTAAAAATTGACCACGATGAATAACAACCTTACGACAATGAGTAGGACAGCCAATTTAATTTCGATGGAAGACGAGTTCGGGGCTCATAATTACCACCCTCTGCCTGTAGTTTTAAAAAAGGGCGAGGGCTGTTTTGTATGGGATGTCGAAGGTAAAAGATACTTTGATTTTCTTTCCGGTTACTCCGCCGTTAATCAGGGCCACTGCCATCCTAAAATTGTGAATGCGCTTATGCAGCAAGCGCAACAATTGACGTTGACTTCCAGAGCATTTCATAGCGAAAAATTAGCAGAATATACGAAGTACATTACTTCCTACTTTGGTTATGATAAAGTTTTGCCCATGAATACCGGTGTGGAGGCGGTTGAAACAGCGGTAAAACTCGCCCGTAAATGGGGCTATAGCAAGAAGGGTGTCCAAGAGGGCTCAGCAAAAATCATTACTTTGGAAGGTAATTTCCATGGCCGAACGATAAACGTGATATCGTTCAGCACGGATGAGTCTGCTCGTCAAGGCTTTGGTCCATTCGTTGAAGGCTATATTAATATTCCTTACAACGATTTGAATGCATTGAGCGTGGCGCTGGAAGATAGCAATGTAGTCGGATTTTTAGTTGAGCCAATTCAAGGCGAAGCGGGTGTTGTCGTGCCGGATAATGGCTACCTCCGGCAGGCTTTCGAATTGTGCAAAGCTAAAAACGTGCTTTTCATTGCAGACGAGATTCAAACCGGCCTATCACGAACAGGGAGGTTATTGGCTTGCGATCACGAAGGAGTAAGACCCAATGTGTTATTGCTTGGGAAAGCGCTGAGTGGCGGCATGCTCCCCGTATCGGCGGTGTTAGCTGATGATGAAGTGATGTTAAGCATCTCGCCGGGCGAGCATGGTTCCACCTATGGCGGAAACCCGCTGGCCTGTGCTGTTGCGATAGCTTCGCTGGAAGTGTTGAAGGAAGAGCATTTAGCCGAGAATGCTGAGGAGCTAGGCGCATTCTTCCGATCGGAACTTGCGAAGATTGGTCATCCTTGCATGATGGAAATACGTGGGAAGGGCCTTTTAAATGCTGTTGTGATTCGACATGACGATCCGCAGGCTGCATACATCTTATGCGAAGAAATGATGCGCCGGGGTCTGTTAGCGAAGCCTACGCACGGAGATAAAATTCGTTTTGCGCCACCGCTGGTAATTTCGAAAGCACAATTGCAGGATGCGGTCGTTATCATAAAAAGCGCTCTAGACATACTTACATATCAACATTGCTTGTTTAAACTTTTACAAAATCGTAATGTGGGTGTCTTTTTATGATTTTTATTATATGCAAAGTTGTCAAAATGAAAAAAGATAAATAATTTTAAAAATTAATTTAAAACGAAACACACAATTTATGAAAAAGGTCGGTTTATCTTTGGTTGCTGCTACAGCAATCATCTTTGCTTCATGCGGTGGAAGCAACTCAAACACGTCTACATCTGCCGAGCAAACAGTTGCTGAAGCGCAGGGTGATAACTATGCAGTAGACATGAATTCATCAAAAATCAACTGGAAAGCTTTCCACAAAGGTGGATTTGCTCCACGCTGGGGTACACTGTCGTTAACATCCGGAGAATTATCTGTGGACGGATCAAACGTGACTGCAGGTCAGTTCACTATTGATATGAAGTCATTGAAAGTAGATTCTGCGTCAGTAACAGAAGCTGATAAAAAATCGTCCGATCTAGAAAACCACTTGAAAAATCCTGATTTCTTCGACGTAGAGAAATTTGCCACAGCTGCATTTACGATTACGAAGGTGTCTGATTTAGACGCCACAACAGCGAAAGATGCAATTGAAGGGGCTAACAAAACTGTAAGTGGAAACTTGACTTTGTTAGACAGCACATTAAACATCTCTTTCCCTGCGAAAATTGCTGTAGAAGGTGACAAAGTATCGGTAGATGCTAAATTTACGGTTAACCGCGCAGACTGGGGAATCAAATTCGGCACGTCAGAAGGCGACCCTGCGGAATGGATGATCAGTAAAGACATTGAGATTGGTATACACGTTGACGCTGCGAAGAAGTAACGTACGACAATTAACATACGTATGATCTGGCTCCCTTAATTTTTAAGGGAGCTTTTTTTTTCGCAGCTCGTAATGCGCCTCTTCCTCAATATTAATTACTATTTTTGCGCTAACAATTATATTCAAATCACACTAGGGTATGCCCAAAATTTTTAAGAGTTTGTATGTGCAGGTGCTCCTCGGTATTACCATAGGTATCGTGCTGGGCATTTTTTATCCAGAATTTTCTATCAAGTTGAAGCCGTTAGGGGATGGCTTTATAAAATTGATTAAGATGGTGATTGCCCCGCTGATTTTTAGCTCGATTGTTATCGGCATCGCTGGTATGCAAGATGTCAAGAAGGTTGGTAAGATAGGCTTTTCCGCATTGGTTTACTTTGAAGTAATGACGACCGTAGCGCTTCTCATTGGGCTAATTTTTGTAAACTGGATGCAGCCGGGCACGGGCATGAATATCGATCCGGCAACGCTGGATAGTTCAAGCGTTGCGCATTATGTGAAAGAGGCCCAGACGCAAAAGGACATGGTGAGTTGGTTGCTTAGTATTATACCCGAGAATGTTGTGGCCGCTGTAGCCTCAGATAATCTGCTTCAGGTTTTAGTTTTTGCCGTCTTGTTTGGTGTAGCGTTGACAAAAATCGGCGAAGCTCAGGCGGCACCTGTCTTATCAGTCTTAAACTCTTTTCTTAAAGGACTGTTTGCGATTATAAAGATGATTATGTACCTCGCTCCTTTGGGGGCGATGGGTGCGATAGGTTTTACGGTAGGAAAGTATGGCATTGAAGCATTATCGTCGTTAGGTTTGCTGATGCTCAGCTTTTATCTCACATGTATTGTCTTCATCTTCGTGGTTATAGGGTCAGTCTTATACTTCTATGTAGGTATCAATATATTCAAGGTCATTCGGTATATTAAGGAGGAGTTACTGATTGTATTGGGAACATCTTCTTCTGAATCCGCACTCCCGGGCATCATGCAAAAGCTGGAGCAAGCTGGCTGCGCGAAGCCCATTGTTGGACTTGTTATTCCTACAGGTTATTCGTTTAATCTTGATGGAACTTGTATCTACCTTACTATGGCTGCTGTCTTTATTTCCCAGGCACTTAATATGCATTTGTCGTTGCATCAGGAGATTTCGCTACTTTTGGTATTGCTATTAACATCGAAAGGTGCGGCCGGTGTTACGGGTAGCGGGTTTGTGACGTTAGCGGCTACCTTGCCGGTGGTAGGGCATGTTCCAGTAGAGGCAGTCGGCATTATTTTAGGGATCGATCGATTTATGAGTGAAGCGCGGGCGCTCACCAATATTATTGGAAACACGGCCGCGACTTTCGTTATCGCGAAATTTGAAAAAGGATTAGACCGGACATTGCTGGATGAGCATGTGGGGTAATTCGGTTAGACCTTAATTCGTCATAATCTGCGCCATATCGAATTGCAGTTTACTTTTTAATTTAATTGCCGTATTTCACAATGTAGTTTCAGTATCGATTCGTCGCAATCCTCTAAAATTGTATATTAGTCCAAATTAATAATCAAAATGATCAGATTCCTAAGTTTACCCTTTTATATTAAGCTATCTTGCACATTGATTTCGATCATTGCGCTTGGTTATATCGCTCACATAGGTCAAACTATCATTGTGCCGTTGATCTTAGGAAGTTTATTTTCTTTGTTGCTGGTTCCCGTATGCAATATATTGGAAAACAAGCTGAAATTTCACCGAACGCTTGCCGCAATTACGTCCTTACTGCTTTTCTTTGGTTTGATAGTTATACTTTTCACGATGTTGGGCGCACAGTTATCCATGTTAAAAGACGACTGGCCGGCTTTTGAAAAGCAAATTACACAAAGTTTCAGTATGTCGCAGATTTGGGTGCACAAAACTTTCGGTGTAGCACAGGCCGAACAAATGGAATATCTTACTAGCACCGTGTCGAAATCAATCAGTCAGGGAACGGCAATAGTAGGGATTGCGTTGCTATCGTTGTCATCGCTATTGATTTTGCTCGTATTCACATTCCTGTACACATTCTTTATCCTCATCTATCGTGCACATATTGTCCGCTTCCTACTTCTTGTAAATCGCACGGAACATCATGTTATCGTGATGGATATTGTGCGGCAGATCCAATATGTTGTTAAAAAATATCTCATTGGCTTGGTGTTGCAAATGCTGATTGTTGCTGCATTAACTTTTATCGCATTAAGTGTTATCGGCGTGAAATATAGTCTTATGCTTGCGCTTATCACGGGTTTTCTCAATGTGTTACCATACATAGGTATCTTTATAGCCTTGCTAATTATATCGATCATTACGTTTGCTACATCATCGGTTACGCATGTCTTGTTAGTTATCGTCGCATTGGTTGTTGTACATCTCATGGATAGCAATTATGTTGTGCCGAAGATCGTCGGTTCAAAGGTGAAAGTAAATTCGCTTTTCGCCATGATGGCCATCATTGTTGGCGAGATGATCTGGGGTATTGCGGGTATGTTTCTGGCAATTCCTATCCTCGCTATATGCAAAATTTTGTTTGACCGTGTGCGAGACCTTAAAGCATGGGGGTTCTTGTTAGGAGAGGAGGAAAAGGGGACTGAAAACTTCAATAGGCTATTGGGCGAACTCAATATCTTTAAAAAGCCTGAAAAATAGAATATTCGTAGGTTTATAGGCCTGGCAGTCTCCTGCTTTCTACAATTTTTTGCATTCCATATTTCACGTTATGTATACGTTATATGTAACGTAACTTATGTAAGTTTCATTAAAAGATTGAATATTCACTCTTTTTTCTATAATTTTAACCCTGAAAGCTATTGTTACTACCCATTTAGGGGTCTGTAATTCGAGTGTAGAAAATAGCTTGACGAAATTATTATCTAAAATCTAAAAGCGTATGAGAAAAATTTTTCGAGCCACGATCTTGTCTTCGTTGCTTTTCATTTGGGTTGGATCTTTTGCCCAAGAAAAAAAATATGAATGGAAGGAAGCTTCGGATGATGGCTATACCTACCGCTATGTAACTAATGATCCGACTCAGGCGCGGTTTTACAAACTACGTAATGGCTTGACCGTGATTTTAAGTCCGAGTAAAAAGCAGCCACGAATACAGACATATGTCGCTACTAAGGCGGGGAGCAAAACGGATCCAAAGGATCATACCGGCCTTGCGCATTACCTAGAGCATATGCTTTTTAAGGGAACGGATCAATTTGGTTCTTTGGATTGGGCAAAGGAAAAGCCGCTGCTTGACCAAATCGATGCACTGTATGAACAGTACAATTCTACGGCAGATGAAGCTAGACGGAAGGACATCTATAAACAAATAGATAGCGTTTCTGGTGAAGCGGCAAAATATGCAATCCCGAATGAGTACGATAAGCTGATGAGCAACATGGGCTCTGAAGGGACCAATGCATTTACATCGTTCGAACAGACGGTTTATATCGAGAACATTCCCAATAATGTGATCGATAAATATTTGGCTGTACAGGCGGAACGCTTCCGTGCTCCAGTCCTACGTTTATTTCACACGGAGTTAGAGGCCGTATACGAAGAGAAAAATATGGGGTTGGACAATGACGGTCGGAAAGCCGTTGAAGCTATGTTCGAAGCTAGCTTTCCAAATAACAACTATGGTAAGCAAACCGTTATAGGTACGGTGGAACACCTTAAAAACCCGTCCTTACAAGCTATAAGAACGTATTACGATACCTATTACGTTCCAAACAATATGGGGGTTATCATGTCTGGCGATTTTGATCCGGCCGAGATGATAAAAAAGATAGATAGAGCTTTTGCGTATATGCAGCCGAAAGCTGTTCCGGCCTACGATTTCGACAAGGAAAATGAGATTAATGAGCCTATCGTCCGAGAGATAAAAGGACCGACTGCCGAATTCCTTTTTATGGGATTCCGGTTTCCAGGTGCGGGCAGCGAAGATGCGCAAATGTTGAAATTAATGGCCAATATATTGACAAACGGCTCTGCTGGTTTGATTGATCTGGATTTGGTTAAGTCACAGAAACTTTTAGGAGCAGCCGCATTTCCTTATGTATTGAAAGATTATTCTCTGTTAATTCTCCAAGGCAACCCTTCCCAAGGCCAGTCTTTGGAGCAGGTGCGCGATCTTCTCCTAGGCCAATTAAAAAAACTTAGGAGCGGGGAGTTTTCGGAAGATCTTATTACTGCAATAATTAACAACCAACGAAAAGACCAAATATCGCTTAACGAAAGCTATCAGGGCAGAGCGGAAGAGCTGATGTCTGCTTTCACCTCAGACGTCGACTGGGCTAGGGAGATTGGCTATCTTGATAGGTTAACAACGATCAAGAAGAAGGACGTCGTCGATTTTGCTAATAAGTACTTGAATGATAATAATTATGTAGTAGTCTACAAAAGGCAAGGTGTAGATTCCGATGTTGTAAAAGTAGAAAAGCCGGCGATCACACCGGTCACGGTAAATAGAGATAGTCAGTCCGATTTTTTGAAATCGGTAAATGCTTTGCCGGAGACCGAGATCAGCCCCGTATGGCTTGATTTCGAGAAGGACGTTGCAAAAGGAAAACTACATGATACGGAAGTGCTCGCTGTTCAAAATAAGGATAATGCGTTATTTAGCCTATCCTATCAATATTCTCTGGGAAAATGGGATAATAAACTTCTTCCATTGGCAGTAGCTTATTTTGAATTTTTAGGAACAAAGGATAAGAGCAGCGAAACCTTTAGCAAAGAATTTTATCAGCTTGCTTCTACATTTTCAGTTTCTGCCGGTAATGAGGAAACGCGTGTTTCAATCTCCGGACTTGATGAAAACTTCGAGAAAACAGTTGTTCTTATCCAAGACCTGCTTCGTAACTGTGTGGTGGATGAGGATGCGTTTCAAGCTTATCTTTCGAGGTTGAAAAAAGCGAGATCAAATGCGAAAGAGAACAAAGAAAATATTCTGGACGGCTTGAAAGCCTATGCGAAGTATGGCCCAAAAAATCCATTTAATAATACTTTTTCGGACGAAGAACTTCATAATCTGAAAGCTGCGGACTTGGTTAACATTCTGCACGATCTATCCCGCACGAAGCATAACATATTATATTACGGACCCCGAGAAATGAAAAAATTAACGGCGGGACTACCTCCGCTTAAAGCCGATAAAAATCCGTATGTAGAGGTAAAGCGTGGTCCTGGCTTTAAAGAATTGTCTACCACCGAGAACGAAGTGCTGTTTGCGCATTATGACATGAAGCAAGCAGAGGTATTTTGGTCTCGCAATTCCGAGTTATACAATCCTGCCCATACGCCCGTTATTTCCTTGTTCAACAATTACTTCGGTGGGGGGATGGGAAGCATCGTTTTTCAAACTATTAGGGAATCGAAGGCTCTTGCTTATTCAACCTATGCATTTTTCGGTCAGCCCCAAAAGAAGGAGAACCATTACGTGGTCGGTGCCTATATAGGAACGCAGAGCGATAAATTTAAAGAGGCTATTGATGGTATGAATGAACTGCTAAATGTTCTTCCGGAATCTCCGTTGGCATTGGAAACGGCCAAAGTGAGTCTTTTAAAATCGTTGGCAAGCGAGCGTATTACCAATGCAGGTATCTTAAACAGCTATCTTGCATCTAAACGCCTGGGGAATACGAGCGATATCCGAAAGGCTGTTTATGAGGAAGCCCCAAAGTTACAGTATGCTGATCTGGAAGCATTTCACCAGCGCGAATTCAGTAATAAACCGTATGTGTATTGCATTGTTGGAGACAAAGAAAGTTTACCAGATCAGGAATTGGAAAAGATCGGTAAATTGAAGAAACCATCATTGAAAGAGATCTTTGGTTATTAGTCTTCGCAGTAAAACATTCATGACCCATCGGGTCTGGCATAAAACAATGCTTTAAGAGCTAAGCCGGGTGGCCTGTTGCTGTAAAATGAAGAGCGCTGTATTTGAAAGGATACAGCGCTCTTTTTTTACAGTCCCAATATCTGTCTATTCAGATTTTCATCCGCGCCTGCGCTGGCAAAATCATCGAAGGTCTTTGAGGTAACTTGGATAATATGATCCTTTACGAAGGCGACGCCTTCTTCCGCCCCTTGTACTGGATCTTTAATACAGCATTCCCACTCAATGACTGCCCATCCATCAAAGCCGTAGCGGGAAAGTTTGGTGAAAATTCCTTTGAAATCCACCTGTCCATCGCCGAGCGAGCGAAAGCGACCAGGGCGATCAATCCAATCTTGGTAGCCACCGTAGATGCCGGATTTCCCGTTGTACAAAAACTCCGCATCTTTGACATGGAAAGCCTTAATTCGATCGTGATAGAAGTCTATGAATTGTAAGTAGTCCAACTGTTGCAGCACGAAGTGGCTGGGATCATATAGAATATTTGCGCGGGTATGCCCGTTCACGGCTTCTAAAAAACGTTCGAAAGTTACCCCATCATGTAAATCTTCACCAGGATGAAGCTCAAATGCAACATCCACACCATGACGATCGCAAGTATCTAGCAACGGCTTCCATCGTGAGGCAAGCTCTTTGAAGCCTGCCTCAACAAGTCCTGCGGGACGTTGCGGCCAGGGATACACCGTATGCCATAGTAAAGAGCCAGAGAAAGCTGCAATAGTTTTTAATCCAAGATTTTCAGAAGCTTGTGCTGCAAGTTCGACCTGCTTTGTTGCCCACGCCGTTCTGTCCTTCACATTTCCATGATACTGAGCGGGTGCAAATCCGTCAAACATCGTGTCATAGGCTGGGTGTGTGGCAACCAACTGGCTTTGCAGGTGCACAGAAAGTTCTGTTATTTCCAAACCAAGTTCTGTTAAAACACCCTTGAGGTCATCCGCATATGTTTTGCTAGTTGCGGCCTGCTCCATGTCTATACAACGTTTATCCCAAGTAGGGATTTGCACGCCTCTGTAGCCTAAACCAGCGAGCCAGGCACCGATAGCTTGCAGATTATTGAACGGCGCTTTGTCATCCATAAATTGCGCAAGGAATATTGCAGGTCCTTTAATTGTTTTCATTTGCATAATACGCTTTATTTTACGATATAATAAATATTCGACATTCGGTGTTATAGGATGCCGTTGATAACGGCAGCTGATTTTAAAAATAGCATTTTTAAAATTAGGACACAACCGACACTACGAATCTTAAAACGAAACGAAAAGAAAAATTTGAAAGAATACGAATCTAGTAGTTGGTAAATATTAGGAAATTTTTTATGAATAAAAAAGGCTTTCAAACGAGGAGAGTGAAAGCCTTAATTAACCAATTATAAACCTAAATTATGAAAGTACAAATATAGTGTATTATTCACACTAAGTAAAGCGATTTTAATCATTTATTTCATAAATAGTGAAGGAGAATTGCATGCAGCTAATGGCCAGACTATTACCAGTAACGAGCAATTGTTATTTTTACAAAGGAATGAGATAGCGAAAAACTAAGTGATGAAGATACTCTGGAATGAGGTCAAACTTTAGTATAGGGAAATGGAGAATTCCACTACAATAGCAATAACACTGTAACCGTACTGAATTAAAAAAGGAATACCAGCAGGTGCCTTATGTGCAAGATTTTGCTGCTAAGGCAAACACGACTAGCCAAGCAATCCCTTTAAGCAGGAAAAACATAAACGCGCCAATACCAGCGCGCTTAAGCCATAACTTTGATTTTTTTTCTTTTGTTTCTGACATTAATAAGTGCAAACTATTTTTCAACTGTGCTTGCTGCAAAAACATCTCCAAATTTTGAGAAGGTCTCGTTAGCAATTTCTATTGCACGTTCGTGATCTGTGGGACTCTCCGCATACTTATTCAATACTGCAGTGAAAGATGCCCACATTGTTCCTGTTTCTTGCCCGTAGCCAGAGAAGAACGATGTGCCGAGATTGATACCATACTTATTAAGCATTTGCACGATGTAAGGACCACCCATAATTGATCCCTCTAGCACATACAAAGCAGATAAAGCTTCCAGCGTATTACTGACTGATGGTGCAGATGCGGCAGGTAGTTCATTAATATCACTTCCTAACTCCAAAATATCTTCTTTTATATGCGAAGAATTTCGACGTTCGTGGTAGTCTGGTAAAACATTAGAAGTGATAAAAGGAGCAATAGCTCGCTCAACCGCATTAAAATATGCGTAAAAATTTTTTAAAACTTCCGCATAATCGGCATTGGATCTTACAGCCTTCAATTGTCGGACAACAACAGCCTCTAACTTCTGGTGAGCTGCTTTTGTATTTTCTTTAATATTCTCGCTTAATATCATAGCTTTTTTATTTAAAACGATTCTACACAAATATTCAGATTTCTGGGCTAATATTTATGCTGATATCTGATTATTGATGTATGAAAATCGCTAATTCATGCGTTTTACTGAGCTACTGAACTGCACAGCTTTTCAATCCAACCTTCTTACCTTTGGAAATATATTTATATACAATACATGTACTCCCGATCAAATATAGCGATTTCGATATAATTTAGAATGATTCCACCTGATTTTAAAAAAAGGATGCAATTGTCTTGGCGACGTTCTAAAATCAATCGATTAGCAGCTGATAACGCGCGTAGGTAGACACTTTGCCGTGTTTTGCGATCCAATTTTCTTTAACCGCCAAACGGATAAAGCTGTAAAATGTTGCCCAGGAAATAGCGTGTTCCTGTCGCAGTTCCAGCCAAAAACTTTCCATATCATCTATTACGCGCTTTTGCGACAAGGCCGTCATAATCAGGATGCGCTGTCGGCTCGCGGAGTGACCGCGATCTTTCAATTGTTGGATCCACTTGGAGGGTGTGTTTTCGATTGTCATAGTCATAAGCATTTGTTTACATTAGTCTATTCACCTACTTGGGGGGTAATAAGTGATAATTGTTCTTTATAACAGGTGAACGTTTATTTTGAAGTAATTCTTTCTTTACGAGGAAGCTCCCATTAGGCGTAATGTTTTGCTTTCCAGAAGCAATATCACGTAAAGCAGTAGACAGTAGTTTTTCTGCTGGATTGCCGATGTATTGGTTATCCGTAAGTGTGTCATTAACCGTAATATCTACTGGAATCCCATCAAAATAGTCTGACCAGCCCGCTGCATTTTTTAGAAGAAAGCTTGCCAAATACATTCGGTAATTATCGATTTGAATAGGGAAGAAGCCCACGGGTTTGCCATAGGTTTTTTGCCCCACTAGCTTTACGGGAATGTATGGCTTGAAGCTGCTTATCAACAATTCACTTGCCGACGCTGTTCTTCCTGACACTATAAAATACAGTTGCTGAACACTATTAAAATTTCCTTGCTTTGCAAATACCTCGGTATTCGCTCGTTCACTATAGTCTACATCGGCCATAGTGGCCAGCCTTCCTTGATATTGGACAGTTTTGCCATTTGCATCACGGTAAATCTGTTTTTGTAGAATACTGGCTTTGCCGTTCTGCATGCTTTCATTGAATTGCTCTACAAACATCGTTCTGCCGTTAAGCTGTTGAGGTGCGATAAGATTTGCTAAGTGGACGGCAGAGTTGAGGAAACCGCCACCGTTGTGGCGCAGGTCTACAATGAGGTGCGTAACGGATCTTTTCTGCAGGTTTACGAAGACATCGTCGAGTTCCTGCTGTATTTGTGCGAGATCCGGAAAACTTGAGAGGTACAGGTAAGCTACTTTGGCTGTGCCAATATCCCAAAACTGTACATGGTTCACAAAGTTGCTGAGCCCGATTGACGCGTTTCGTTCGGAAGTTGATAGCGCAGTCGTCCGCTCCAGATAGGAATATTTGGCGCGGTGTTCAATGCCTGTCCATTCAAAGGGCTTACCATTAAAATCGCTTGGGAACTGTGTAATATCGTATAACTCATTTTGGTACGCACTTAGTTCGGGAGAGATAGAGCCATAGCGTAGCCGAGGGTTAAATTCTTCATAGCTGGGGAGACTCTTTCCCCACAAATAGACTTGGCGGCTGTAAAGAAATATGGAGTCTAATGTCAATTGCATGCGCGTGCCCGTGAGCGGCGACAATGCCTCGTCGGTAGCGTAGTCTCCTCCATCTTTTTCACAGGAAAAAAGCACGCATATCAAAATCAGCATAAAGAAAATGGATAAACGTAACGTTACGTTTTTTATAGCGCGTTGAATATGACGAAATTGAGGTAGATAGCTATACATCCGTTTCTATTTGAAATTATTCTAAATAATAACAAATTTAAGGGATTAGGTTTCTTATGCTCTATTAAAATCGCTGATTCGACTATGAATTTTGCTATTTTAACGGATTATCCTGCTCCGCTGCAGATTGAAAAAGATCCAAGCCATTCGGTTCGTGATTTTTCAAAAAATCTTTGTGGATATAAAGGTTTTGCTTGCCGACTTTAGCTGATAGTTTTGCAATGATCTGATTGCGAGGACGTTTAATTAGTAGATTACTAATTTCTGTAGAATTTCTGTTGGAGAGGCTTTTATCCATTGCTTGATGGAGCATAGAAGCGGTGACAGGTTTACTAAGAAACCCGATTGATATTAGCCTATCAAGCTCTTTAGCTAACAGATTTTGATTGTCACGAACTATAATACCAATGGATTTGCGTTTCTCTATCTTCTTCCGCGTACTTCGTGATAAATGCCTTTCTTCGGGCAATGGATAGGCGGGGTCGGCAAATTGATAATAATGCACGGAGAACACATTCGCAATTTTTATCATTTTCCCTAAACTAAGCCCAACCGCACCTTTAACGATATCCCGGACATTGTCGGAGCTGGAGTTGATTAGCTTTCCAAGATCTTCTTCCGTCAGACCAAACGCCGCAAGGTACTTCTCAACTTGTTTTCCGTATTCTTTCCTATAAGTTTCTTCTCCGTACATGATATAGATAGAATAATTTTATAGCATATATTTTGAGTAATGCTGTCCGACTTTCGGATACGCAAAGATACGCAGTCGAACCGAAATCCGAACGATCGGTATATTTTTTAAAACCTAATGCGCTGTTCAATGTTATATGGAATGTAATCTGATATACAGCTAACTATGAAAAATCTCGTTCAATTTCTTTTCAAAGGAGCTATCTTTTTTGGCTTAGCCCTTAGTTTTAGTGCCGGGCTTCATTCCTGTAGGACCGATGATGCCATCCAAGATACTACTGTATTGGGGCCGCCGGTAGAAACAGATCCACCGGAAACCGACTATACGCCGGCATTCGTGGGGCAAACTCGCGCGCCGGGCGTAAGCACCACAATGAATTATACTGTTGAGGCCATTAGTTCGGGACTTAATAGCCCTTGGGGTATCACAAGTTTGCCTGACGGAAGGCTCCTGATAACGCAAAAAGGTGGAACTCTTCGCATAGCGACGGCAGCTGGTGAGTTGAGCGAGCCCATCACTGGGCTGCCTGCAGTGGACGCGGCAGGGCAGGGCGGCCTCCTTGGCATTTGCCTTGATCCTAACTTTACCTCAAACCGAAGAGTGTATTGGGTTTTTTCCGAGCCTCAAGCGGGCGGCAATCTTACTGCAGTAGGAAGGGGAGTGCTCGCTGCAAATGAACGGCAGGTCGAAAATGCAACTGTTATTTATCGCGCAACACCTGCTTACGCAGGAACACTACATTATGGCGGGCGTATTCTTTTTGATAGGACAGGACATTTGCTAATCAGTACCGGGGAAAGATCAGATTTAGCCACGCGACCACAGGCTCAGGACGTAGGGTCTGCACTTGGAAAAATTGTTCGCATCACAACCGATGGGCAGGCGGCGCCAGATAACCCAACCTTTACACAGGGAGCTGCTCGTGCTGAACTATATTCTATCGGACATCGCAATCCACAAGGACTCGCCATACATCCGGAGACGGGAGATCTTTGGCAGGGAGAGCATGGGCCGCGCGGTGGCGACGAATTAAATCTTATCAAACCGGGTGCAAATTATGGCTGGCCTACGATTACTTACGGTATCGAATATGGTGGTCAGGCGATAGGAGACGCTATACAGCAAATGCCCGGCATGGAGCAACCCGTGTATTATTGGGATCCCGTAGTGTCGCCTAGCGGAATGACATTTTATAACCACAGCCATCATGCGGAGTGGCGACACAATTTATTTATAGGTTCGCTAAGTGGGCAACATATTGTGAGGCTCGTGATTCGTGATGGCAAAGTAGCTGGAGAAGAAAGATTGCTCGCTGGAGAGAATCAACGCTTTAGAGATGTAACGCAAGGTATGGATGGTGCGCTTTATGCCATCACCGATCAAGGGCGGTTGTATCGCATCTATTGATCTTCCGGTTTAAGGAAAAGGTAGTGATTTGTAGTATTTATGCTACAAAACTAAAGAATTAGGTTTTTTTAACAGATCTTAGGTTATATAGTTTTTGGAAAGATTGTAATTTCGTAGCGAAATAAGTAATATATATATATTGCCTCTATGGCGATGTATAAGTGAGCCGGACCCTTCCAGGAGTCCGGCTTTTGTTTCTTTGTAATACGCTGCTGGCGCATACTTAGTTTTGCCTTTAATATTTCTAGACTATTTAATTCGGTTGTAAGAGCACAACTTCAAATTGGTCAGTAAGTACGGTGTATTTACCCGACACTAGTTTAATCCTGTACAGACCCGGAGCGGGATCAGTAGCCTTGGATCGGCTAAATGTAATCATTGTGGATTTGATGGTTGCGAGGTTTAATTTTCTTTCCATTCCATCCTTATCAACAAGGTAAGCAACCGTTTGTAGTGAATCTGTTATGATATTTTGACCGGAGACTCGAAAGAAAGCATAGGTGTAATCTATGTCTCCCGTCACGTACTGTTGATCAGTGATGTTGGCTATTAAAATAGGCTGGTTGTAGTTGAAGACAAGTGTGTACGTTTTCTTCGTTCCGTCCTGCGCAGTGACGGTGTAATTTATAGGTTCATTGGAAGCGATTGATACTGGCGTGCCCGATGCCGGCTGTATACTTGCGCGTTCAGAAATTGCAATAGTAGGTGTAACGGTTTCGGGCTGTTCTACTAAGGGCGGCCAATAGACCATTATTTTGTCGCCGACGATGCTCGCATGCAGTGGATTTCCTGCCGGATCCTCGATGGAGAAGCTTTCAATCTCGTTGTATGGGAAATCTACGTATTCCGTTTTACACGATTGTGCTAGAGCGAGTATTGACAAGCTAAGTAATAATATGCTTTTTGATTGGTTGGAAATGAAAGTTAGTAGCATGATCTATTTCACTAAAATTGATATGCGGATGTTGTGATGAAAACAGTTTGCCGACCCATCCACTGGCCTGCAAACTGCTTAGTTGATATAGCGTCTCTTAAAGTGCTTTGTACTCGATGACAGGATCAGCTTTTACTTGCAATGAGCTGCCCGAACCTGTCTGTTGGATATTATCAAAACGAACAAGTTTTACCGCGTAAACCGGAGTGCCCGTGCTTGTCGCCACAATAACGGTCAATGGATCTACTGCTTCATAATCGTTTGTGCTGGTGTCATAGTTATACCAGATGCCGCTACCGATCGACGCTGCTGCTGTTGCTGAGCTCCAGTCGGCAGCACTCACATTATCAATAGCTTTAGCGATATAACGTAATTGGTAGCCTGAACCTGCAGCTATGTTTCCATTGACCTGACGTTCGAAAGCAACTTGGTGCGTTGAGGTTGATGATGTGCTTTGGCTTGCTGTCGCGAAATTGACATAGACTTTTGTCCAGCCTGTTGGATTAAACGGTGATCCCCATTGGCCGGTAATTGTATATGGCGTTGCTGCCTGTGCCTGTTGAAGCTCAAGCTGAGATGCATCATTTTCCTTGTCGCAAGAAGTAGCTAAAACGGTTGTCGAAAGAAGCGCTACTGCCAGCGTGGTCTTAAAGATTGATTGAATTTTCATAATGAATAAAGTTGAAATAAATAAATATATATACTGCCCCGCAGGGTCTGTGGATGCTTTTTTACGTGCCTGATACCATCAGTGTCGTCGGTTTATTTGCGGCATTCCATCCCTCAAACTCAAATGCTACATTGACATTTGGAAATGTCCCTACCGGCAAGTCGGTAGGAAGCGTTAGGATGAGCTCCGTCCGGGAATGAGATTTTATGGTAAGCGGATAATCTTTGCCATTTATTGTTACTTTCGCCGACTTCGGATCCAGAAACACGGTGCCCAAAGCGGGGCCTATTTTCCAATCAGCATTCTTACTTAACTGTACGCCCGCCAGCGGTATATGCGGATTGGGTTGGACATAACGGATATTCAAGGGTTCTTTTAATTTGTAAACGTGATTTAGATTACGCACTTCTACGTCATATACACCGGCCTTAGCGTCCGCAGGTATCCGATGTGCATCGATATTTCCTTCATTGATGAGCACATAAAAACCTTGATTGTCGGGCTTGAGTGAATTAAGTACCGGCATAGCCAAACGTTCGCCAGTTTCCTGGTTGATCAATGTGATACCCGTTGCCGCGGTATTGGTATGTCCAAAATTTCCCAAAATACCTACAAGAGATGTGAATGGCGCTTTTCGCAAGGAAAAGGTACTTGTACTAACCCAAGCGGCTTCGAAAGATGGTGTATTTTGCGATTCGATGATGAGTTTATAGGTTCTTTTACCGCCATTTGCAGCGATGACCGTATACGTCTGTTCTTCCTCCGCGACAAGGACGGGTAATATCTCGCCTTCTAGTTTTGCACCGTTAGATACCTCGATCTCCGGGTCGATAACCACTAAACTGTAATAGTATGGGATGTATACGGTAACGGTATTTTTTTGATTGTCTACTGCGCCATATATTACATTGTCATCAGGCAAGTTGGCAACCTTGAAAACTGTTATTTTATCTTGTGGCAATGGGGCTAAATCTTCTGTTTTTGTACAGGATGAGTGCGCTATGACACTGCTCAGAAGTATGATGTATGTATATAATCTTTTCATAAGGTTAATGGTCAATTTTATTTGATTTCAAATTTGCTGCTTCCGGCTTTTGCCAACACATACTCGAAAGAAAAGAATGGCTTCGGGTCATTTCTTCTCCACGAATCTCGATCCAGCTTATCTTTATAGAAGCTGGTTACCTTCAGCTTAGCGTAGTTACCTTTGGCTGTGCGAACCACTATCGTTCTCGCAGGCACTGTTTTTGGTTGTCCATTTTCCAACTTTATGGTAAGCGGTTTATCCAATGGATAGGCAATATGGGCATTGTCGTACGCGCCATCGCGAACTAAAGACCCACTAAAATCATACAACACCCAGCCAAGATCTTCCCCTAGCGCACCATTGATATCCAAGCCATAGGGTTTGTCTCCTGTTTTGAAAAGATTATCGGCAGGAATGTCTACAACATCTTCAAAAGCTTGTTCTAGAAGAAGGATACCTCCCTTGCCGGGCCCCCCCGCGCCACCGTCAGCACGTGTATTGTTGCAATTGATGTTGCTGCGGTATATGTCTGCGAAAGAAATATCCCAACGCGCGGTACGCTGGTAATCTGCCGTAATAGCGCTATTTGTTTCCAAACTATAGTAAATAGGGGACTGCGGTGTTGTTGGTTCAGCACCAACCGGAATTAATTCGCCAAAATTTTTGACAACAATCAAGCGATTAAAGATGGAATCATTTGTCGGAACATCCGGATCGGGGGTAGGTTCTTCCGTGCTACCCTTGCTACAAGCCGAAAGGAGAATACTCGAAACGAATATTATGAAGATGCTGTGCTTAATCCTTTGCAGCTTATGATGTATGGCTTTTGATAAAATCATCACGTTATTTTTATTTAAAATCATTATAGATAATAACAAATATAGTTGACGTACCTCACATTCGATATATTAAAAATGATTTTTCGTTTATGAATTTTGCTATTGAAAGATAGAGACGCGTGCAAACGCGTCTCTGAGTATTTAAATTGGAATTGAACACTTTATGACCGTGCGGATATTTTTTTTGCTTATCTCTTGGTTATCTTTTTAACATCAATTTTGTACGACGCATTTCCACGAGCTGCGGTCACAGTTTTTGCTTGTACGATGAATAGCTCATCTGTGGAAGGCGAGAGGTTATCTCCTTTATATAACACGATATAGCGATTTGCGGTCGGGTAAACAGCGTGATTATTAGCAAAGTCATATACGATCCAAAACGGTGTGGCGCCAGCAGGGGCGCCTGCCGATGTTGCATCTATTGTAAAGGTGTTTGTTAAAGTTATATTTGAAGCGAGTACCTGTTCCACCGTCAAGGCAGAAACAGATGTGTTCTGCAAGTCGAAATATCCCATTTTATAGACGCCTTCTTGCGAGTTTTTAAGCGTAGAGCCATACATGCCTGAAAGGTTGACCATACTCTTCACGCTATCAGTGGGCGCATTGCTGCTGAAATCAAAAAATACTTTCTGTCCTGCAAGCACCTCTACCTGTGCTTCGGTTTGTACAGCAGTTTCATTGTTCAAGACTGGGACAATAGTACTTTCATCTTTGCCGCAAGACATAAAGCCCATTGTAATCGTGCAGGCCAACGCTGCAATTTTGAATAGTTTGTTCATGTAGTTTTATAAAAAAATTAAAAAAAGCTGTATATATCCGTTATGGGGTTTTTATTTCAATTTGTATCCAAGCGGAGTGTCGAAGTCTACCGCAGCGGGTTTGTATATTTTTGACTTCCCACTTTTAAATTTTGACTTATTACTTTTGACTTCTCACTTATAAATTTTGACTTATTACTTTTGAATTTTGATTTATCACTTTTGACTTCTCACTTTTGACTTATCACCTCGTACTCAGGTTTTTGCTGCCATCTTGCTGCACGAAGTATCGGAAGGTGAAGTAGGGGGCTGGCCAGTTCATATTTGTGACCGTTTGTGGATTACCTTTATATGCATTGATCAGCTGTAGCTTCGCATATTTTCCGTCGGGCAGGCGCAATACGTAAGTCCGGTTTGGAAGTGCTTGCATAATGTGCGTATTTAAGCTATACTGAAACCAACCGCTTGAACTTTCGGAAGATGCCCAACCAATTTTGTTAACCGTGCTGTTTGCAAATACATCGTCCGCTGGCGCGGTGGTTACGTTATCGTACGCATCTTTCACCAGTACGACAGCTGTATTCTTAGCAGCACCTTGGAAACCTGGGTTATACTCAAAATCAGCATTATTGAGATAAAGGCCAGAGTTATATTCATCCGTAAAAGCCAGGTCCCAATCTGAAGTTTTTAGCCACTGCGACGAGTCCGCTTGGCTTTTTATCCAGATCTGTCGTTGATCCCGCAATCGAAATAGGAACGTATAAAATGGCCGTTGCTGCTTGCCATCAACAGCTTCGCCCAAAGAAGCTTCTGTATCACCGGGTAAGTCGTAAACGACTGTACTCTTCCCGTCTTCCAGGGCGGGGCGCGTGTCCTCTTCCTTTCCACAGGATAATAATAGCATGGGCAGCAATAATAGGAACCCGCTGTGCAACGGTAGCATTTGGCGTGTGGATGTTATGATTTTTCTTAGTATTTCCATTTGTAGTTTAATTACATGTAGAACAGTTGTTAGTCTTTCATCCAGCGATAGCTGAGGCCTGCTAAGACAACCCTTCCAGGCTGACCTAACATATTTCTATTGGTAAAATTCAGCAAGTTGTCGCCCACCAATCGAATGGTCATACGCTGATCAAATATTCGTTTTTCAAGCGTGACGTTAAGCAGAGTATGCCAAGGGACAAAAGCGTCAGCGTTATCAATAAATTGATTTCCGTTGATGTCTTGAAAAGGATATCGCCCACGAATATTTGCCCGCAAATTGAGGTTTATATCCCAAGGTTGATAGGTATAGAGTGCCTTGAGGTTTAGCATGTGCCTCGAACGGTCTTCAATTCCCCAATAGTCGCTTTCTCGGCTTTCGCGGTACTCGCCGGTGGCCGCATTATTGTATTGATTGTAAGGATAGCGACCACTGCGTATACTATCTAACATCGCCAGATCTTTAGCGATAAGGTATTGGTAGCCAGCAGACAATTGTAGACTGCGGCTTGCTTGGTAGGTAGCGGAAACTTCAAAACCCTTATTGACAGCTTTTGGTAAGTTGCGGTAACTAAAGATGCTCGTGATTGTTGTTCCATTGGCGACTACCACAGTATTTATTTGATCGTTAATGCGGTGATAAAAGAGGGAGGCGTCCAATTGCAGTTTCGGACTGGGACTCCAGGCTAAGCCAATATTGTTTGATAAACTTTTTTCTGCTTTTAAGTTGTTATCCAGTATGTTAAGCATATAGGTGTTTTTAAAACTTATTTCACCGCTGGCATCCATAGCCTCTATAATTTGTTTCGCGCGATCACTTCCTACGACGAGGTAGTTTGCTGCTGGATTGAAAAACACCTGATAACGCATTTTATAGTCTGGAGCTTTAAAGCCTGCTCCTACACCCGCTTTTAGCAATAGGGAGGAGTGCAATTGGTACTGAAGTCCCAGACTAGGACTTAGTCGTCCATTATAGGCGTTCGAATAGTCGTAGCGTAGCCCTAAAGTACTTAACAAGCGTTCTGTAGCCTTCCATTCCGTTTGCAAGAAAGCGAATGCCGTATTTAGCGAACGGCGCTCGTCAAGACTTTGCTCATCCATTCGCTCCAGCCCAGCGCCTAGGCCACCCGTAAACTTCAATGCCTGCATCGGCGTATAGGCAAATTGTTGCTCTAGTCGGTGTGCTTGCTGTCCAAAAGATTCTGCGCCTGCTAAAATCTCTTGCTGAAGCCAAGATGCGTCCATTTGGGTGTGGAAGCGGGTGTAATAGTAGCGGCTCATGCTGCGCAATGCTGAGGAAAAGGAGTGGTCATAACTCGCTGCTAGGCTCAGTTCCTGATCCTCTTGTTTATCTTCTATACGTAGATCCTCAGACCATGCATTTATCATGGTTGACTTTCGCGCAGCGTATCGACTCGTTAAACCAAACGTACCCTTTTTGCTAACTCTATACCGACCGCGGCCTTGAAAGCTATAATTTTCATAGGGAGGAAAGGTCGTACTTTCATTATCTAAAAACTGACGATCCGTGTTAAAACCGTCCGTACGGTAATAATTTCCAGAAACGACTACTGAACCACGTTGATGGGCAAATGGAGTTTCAGCCTCTAACGTAGCATCGACTATGTTTCGGCTACCATATAAGATAGAAGCCTGCGCTTGCGGCGTCACAGCGCCGTGCCGAGTCACAATATTAATTGCTCCCCCTAATGCGTCGCTACCATACAGACAAGAGGTGGCGCCCTTTATAATTTCAATGCGTTCAATATTCGTCACTGATATCCGGGAGAGATCGAAATTACCATTGTTTCTACCCATCATCGGCTGCCCATCAATCAAAACCATCACATAGTTGCTACTAAAGCCCTGCACCTGTACACCCACCGCCCGAGACCCGCCGGCGACATCATTGACCACAGCGACACCAGTCTGCTCTTTCATTACTTCATCCAGTCTACGGCTTCCCATCAATTCGATCTCCCGCCGGGTAATAATCTTTACGGGCATAGCCGAACTTTCTACACGGACAAGATTGTCGACTGCAGCGACTTTTCCGTTGACTAATACAGTATCGATCTGTCGAGCATCTGCGCGCAGATGGATAGTAATCAAGCTATCGATATCTTCTAAGGCGATAGCATGCATTGACGGAGCGAAGCCGACCCGGCGCACTTCCAGCTTATAAGTACCACTATAGAGATCCGTAAAGGAAAAAAAACCTGCAGTATCTGTTTGCATAATTTTATTATCTGGATGCAAGGTTACTTGTGCATTTTCGAGTGGTCTTCTCAATGAATCCAGGACATAGCCCGATAGCAGATTTCGTGATTGCCCAATCAAAATTGATGGTAAGAAAAACCATAAGACAAGGATAAGCCTGTTGTATATTGTAAACCTTCGTAAACGCAATTTATTTTTATTCAATCTAAATAATAGCACAAAAAAAGCGAATCGAAATGATTTTTACTATATGAAAAGTGCTAAATCCTATCTTAAATTCGTTTTATCACACGACCAATATTTAAAAATTAAGTTTATAACTATCTGATTATTATTTATTAATATGGTTTTTGCTAGGTTTTAGCATGAAGTTATAGCGTGTAAAATTTATTTGTATTTAGACTGATTATTGACTTGTTTTGTGTCGGCATTTCACTTTCTCGATCTATTTCGCATAGGATCAGCCCTGCTGGATACGAGAATGGAGAAAAGATTAGTTGGAGGTCGACAAGAAAATAACACACATGACAAATCGTATCATAGCTATATTAATTATCCTGGTGTCCAGCCTATTGGACGTCGATGCAAAAGAGCAGCGCATTGTCACATTAAGTAGTGCTATCACGGAAACCGTATTTGGACTTGGATTGGGGGATCAGGTTGTTGCTACCGACGTAACAAGCTTATCGCCAAAAGCGGCAGCTACACTACCGAAGGTGAGTAAAAATCGCTCGATCTCGGCGGAGGGGGTGATGGCGTTTCGCCCAACTATCGTGCTAGTGCTCGAGGGCGACATTCCCCCAACTGTCCTAAAACATTTGAAAACGTCGGGCATACGTGTCGTGACTTTAAAACAAACATTTACGGAACAAGGGGCCTATCGTTTTATGCAGCAAATAGCCGATGTGCTTCAGGTTCCTGATCGTGGAAAAGAGATTGTGGCGAGGACAAAGCTGACTATGCAAAAAGTTTCCGAAATGATATCAGAAGAGATGTCCGGTAGGAAAAAGCCAACAGTCTTGTTTATTTACGCAAGAGGTACAGGAACAATGAGTGTGTCCGGTAAGGGAAGTAGTTTAGATGCGCTGATTGGCCTGGCAGGGGGAAAGAATGCTGTTCAAGAATTTGCGGAATTTAAACCCTACAGCACGGAAGCGCTCGTGAAGGCCAACCCGGACGTTATCTTATTATTTGATTTTGGTGTAAGCAGCCTCGGTGGTAAAGATGCGATTCTGAAAATGCCTGGTGTGCGCTTAACAGAAGCTGGTAAGCACCAACGGATCGTGAGTATGAATGCATCGTTGTTGGTCAATTTCAGCACGCGTTTACCCGAAGCGGTGTTGGCGCTTCATCAGGCTTTAATTGCGATTACAACTAATTGATAAAAGAAATACCGTGTCAAAAAAACAACACCTGATTATCACCGTGCTGTCTATCCTGTTGATAATAACGGCGGTGGTATCGCTTGGTCTAGGCGCATTTTATATTCCCGTTGGCGATGTTTTGCAACTCATTGGCGAAAAAATGCGTTTGCTCTCGCCAACATCTGACAATGCACTGCCCATGGATGTACTTTTCGTGGTCCGACTACCTCGTGTCATGCTCGGCCTACTGGTGGGTGCTGCTTTAGGCGTCTCCGGCGCCGCAATTCAAGGGATCTTTAGAAATCCACTAGCAGAGCCCGGCCTCATCGGTATATCGTCCGGGGCATCACTTTTTGCTGTGTTGATAATCGCATTTGAGACCCTTCTTTTTACGAAGTTGTCGGCATATTTAGGCTACTACCTATTGGTATTCGGTGCATTTGTCGGCGCTGGATTGACGGCGTTCGCTGTATATCGCATCGCCGTCAAAGACGGTCGTCCAAATGTGACTACTATGCTACTTGCCGGGATTGCGATCAATGGTTTCGCGGGAGCACTCACGGGCTTAATGACGTATCTGGCAACAGAACAACAGCTACGCACCATCACGTTCTGGATGTTGGGAAGTTTAGGCGGTGCAACCTGGGACAACATAGCCGTTGTGGCGCCATGCATTATATTCCCTGTTTCTTTACTATTGTTTTTCGGGAAACAGCTGAATGCCTTTTCCCTAGGTGAAATGCATGCCGACCTTTTAGGAATGCGTACAGATAAGGTTAAGCTTTGGGTAGTGATCCTGTCGACCTTAGCTGTCGGTTCGTCCGTAGCTATAGCAGGCGTGATTGGTTTTGTTGGTTTGTTGGTTCCGCATACGGTGCGTTTGCTAGGTGGAGCGAGCAATCGCTATGTATTAGCTGGATCATTAATTTTAGGCGCTCTTGTATTGACACTGGCTGACGTGATCTCGAGGACACTTATTGCACCTATGGAGCTACCTATTGGGGTCATTACCGCATTGCTCGGCACGCCGGTTTTTATATACATACTTATTAAAGAAAAATAACGAATTCAGGAGAGATTCAAATAATACAGCATGCTAAGGGTTGAGAAATTAAATTACGAAGTAAAAGGGCGGAAACTATTGCGCGACGTTTCCTTCCAAATTAGGAAGGGTGAGGTTTTAGCGTTGTTAGGCGCCAACGGCGCCGGTAAATCTACATTAATGAAGTTGCTTTGCGGTGAATACAAGCCTACAAATGGTGTAGTTACATTACATGGGAAGAAGTTGGACAGCTATGACCCGCGTATCTTGGCACGTGGGCGGGCGATGTTAAGTCAGCAGCAACACGTATCATTAGCGTTCACAGCCGGGGAAATCGTAATGATGGGGCGTTATCCACACTTCAAATCAAGTCCATCCCTCACGGATAAAGAAGTCGTGAATGAGGTGATGGCACTTTGTGGCGTGGATACGTTAGCTGATCGCGTCTTCATGAGTTTATCCGGTGGCGAGCAGCAACGTGTGCAGCTAGCCCGAACGCTCGCGCAGGTATGGGAAAACCCAGATAGCCTGCTATTGCTTGACGAGCCAATTTCTGCCCTCGATATGCATTACCAGCAAAAAGTATTGGCTATTGCGAAAGCGCTCTCTAGAAAGGGTTTCATTGTTGTTCTTGTCGTCCACGATGTCAATTTTGCTGCCACCTATGCAGACCGCGTCATTATGCTAAAGCATGGTCGTAAACTTTTCGATGGCACGCCGGTGGAAGTACTCAACCCGGCCAATATATACACGGTGTTTTCTGTCGAGGCATCTGTAGAATTAAATCCGCGAACGCTTCGCCCTTACATCCGGTTGGAAGAAATGCCGGTTGATGCGTTTAAGATAAATTCAAAATTAAGTACCGATCATCTCAAACATGTACCGTTAAAACAGCGTCGCGAACAATTGCTTGCCCAAGATCCATATCTCAGTATCTCAGAGCAAGCGGAAGTATTGCGTGTACCTGAAGCTGAACTTTGGATGATGGACAAAGGTCGGCATGTGAATTTTATCAATCAATCGTTGGAGAGTATTATCCCTAAGCTTTCGAGCTTAGGCGAAGTAAGTGTTTACACTCGAAATGCATGTTGCACCCAAAAAACCGTGCAGCAGTATACCACAGCGATGAATGATGGCTATGCACCCCATATCAGCACGCAATCACCTATTGTCAATGCGCTGCGTCACGATCTAGCTGAGTGGCACGCTGGATTTTTGGTAAAGGAAGTTGGGGATGAAGGCCTACATTTTTTCGATGACAAAGGTATGCTTATACACGGCCTGCAGCTCTGTGATACAAGTGATAGAGATGCTTTTTGTGCCATTACAGCGTGGCTGGAAGCAAAGCAAGATGAAAAACCGCAATTCGGACCGTCCTCGACAGCAGCAAAGCATCATCCCCAATCAAACAATCCGGCATCACAAAATGCTAAGGAGGAAATCGGTATAAATGAAGTGCGAAAAATCTTCGCGGAGGCAGTAGCCAACTCCGCTATGCTAGAAATTACAACCATGAATCGGGGATGCGTGCATAGCTATATCGGTACGATTAAAAATTTGATCGATCAAGGCTTTCGTTACATGATAAAAGACGATAGGATGGAGTTGGAATTGCGTTTGCCTTTGGTGGAGCATATCTTCCGTAGTGTATCGTCAGCGGAGGAAGATGTGTTGGAGTTTTTTGATCAACATGGCGTCTTGGCGCTGCGTATCAGTAATCGATCGAAAGAAAAACAGATAGCTACGAGCAGATCCGTTCGGGGAAATGTTGTTATTTAGAATTAATATAAACAGTGAAATATATTGTGTATATTTAGACCGGATATGTTGCTCAAATAAAGTTTGATATGTTGGTAAAAGGCAAAATAGTAGAGCTAGACGAATGGCTTTTTATAGAAGAAATACCCGATCATTACGTGCCCGATAAGCCGTTGGTGGAGAATCGTCTGATTATAAAACGCGATCCTGTGCATATGAAAAACTTTCAGCTATCAACCAGTGGCCTCTTTGTCTTGTACACGCAGATGTCCTTTGATCAGCCTGTGCATATCCATACGGAAATTGAAGGGGAAGCCATCACGAGCCAATTTATTTTCTACAAAGCCACGGATAGCAAAAAGCCCTACGGTATGAGCCGACATAACATTCGCTACATTCCATCGGTAAAAACGACGCATGAGGTAAAAGAAGGTGTGGAATACAGCTACTTCATCGCGGTCATTTCTAAAGAATATTACCTAAACCTTATCAAACGCGATTCGCTCTTGCATAAACATTTTGTGGACGAAATTGAAAAAGGTTTGTATGCTTCCTTCTCCGAGGAGGATTTGATGGCAACGTATGAAATGCAGCACACTATTTCAGAATTGGTAGAATCAAAAAAGACCGGCGAAATCCGGCGACTACATACAGAGTCTAGGGTTGTAGAGTTATTGATGTATCAGTTTGAACAATATAATGATCGGACACAGCAAAGTGCGCCACTTTTTAATGATGATGATGTAACGCGACTTGAGCTGGCTAGGCAAATCTTGGAACAAAGACTCGCAAACCCACCCACCCAAAAAGAGCTTGCCACGGAGGTACTGATGAGTGAAAGTAAATTGCGAAAAGATTTCAAAGAATATTTTTCGGTCACTATCCACGATTACTTGACGCGGCTCCGCATGGAGAAGGCACGTTCTTACTTGATAGATGATAAGATGTCTGTTTACGAGGTTGCGTTGCTTACAGGTTTTGGACATCAAAATAATTTCAGCAGCGCATTCAAAAAATACTATGGTATATCGCCTGGCGAGCTGAAATTTTAGGGAGTCAGTTAGCCGCATGCCGTAGCAAGTTCAAGTTTCTGTTTATAAAACAGTTTTTCCATCGCACAACCTTTCCGCCGCATGCCGCGGCAAGGCAAATACTTTTGTAGGGCAAAAGTATTCAAAACCCCGTCGCTTGAAACCTTTGCAGGGTGGGTTTGTGCTGTGGCAAATGATTACATATTGCAAAGCTTTCGATGCGACATTTCGTTTAATAATGGGAAGAAGCGATAAAGTATGGGAAACTTAAACTTCTCGCACTACGCGATACACAATACGCAATACCCCTTCAAATGCGACATGTCGTTTAATAATGGTCAGAATCGATAAAATAAAGAATATCTGAACTTCTCGCACTACTGCATTTTAAACAGTTTGTCCATCGCACATCCCTTCCGCCGCATGCCGTAGCAAGTTTAAGTTTCTGTTTATAAAACAGTTTGTCCAACGCTAAACCCTTCCGCCGCATGCCGCGGCAAGGCAAATACTTTTGAAGGGCAAAAGGTTCAAAACCCCGTCGCTTATTTTTGTTGCATCCTTATTAGATAGTGCGAAGGCA
>NZ_JJMU01000071.1 GCF_000757725.1 Sphingobacterium deserti | reverse complement strand
AAATGGTTAGAAGCGATAAATATAGAAGATCTAAACTTCTCGCACTACGCCATACGCATTACGCAATTCTTAATACTAAGTACTACATACTACAATCCATTCGAGCTCGCTGTCACTTCGTTAGCCGAAAGATTGCCGCGCCATCGTTCCTCTGGCTCGCAAAGACGCTGATTTTCGCACTACGCGATACCCATTATTCAATTCTAAATACTAAGTAATACATACTAAAATTTATACGCGACAGTAATCAAGCGATCGACCAACCAACTCAATCGCTCGAAAACCTATCAACGGCACTTTGACGTTTCATCAAGCGATGGTATAGCGGAGCGCTGCCGTGGCCTTGTGGGGTATGGGCAGGCATTAGATTATTTGCCAAAATCCATTCTTAAAAGGATTTTGGGATGTCATCTAGCCTGATAGGCAGCCTTCCGCTGCGGGTTGGGTTGTGGGGAATGTCGCCTCGATGAAACAAAGATTTTTTGCTTCTTTTTTAGAAAAAAAGAAGGCCCCGTCCGGGCATAGGACAAAGATCTGCCGCATGCCGCG
>NZ_JJMU01000070.1 GCF_000757725.1 Sphingobacterium deserti | reverse complement strand
CTACCCACTACTTATTATTACCCCAAAATATTATTTGTAAAGCGCATCTTTATGCCTACCTGAAAATTATGAATCGTTTTAAAGATTTCCTTTAATGTTACTTTTTCAATTTTCGTCAATTTATCGATCTTGATGTAATTGTTTGGTTCCGTTTTTTCGACCAAAATCTGATTCGCTTGATTTTCTAATCGTAGAGCCATAAGATAATAATAGGATTGATAGAGCTCCTGATATTGAGCGGCGGTGAACACGCCCAACTCCATCAATTTCTTCAGCCTTTCGCCCGTGTTTTCCTGGTAGACGCGCTTTCGCAGGGCATACACCCGAACCAGATCGACAATAGGCGTCATGGCATTTTTTATATTAAATACTTCCGTTTTGCCTATCGTTTCCGTTTTTATGTTTTTAAAGAACGTCAGCGGTGGCTCATACTGCAATGCATTTTTCGCAATAAAGGCGAAGAAGCGTTCGTTTGGCCGCTGCAACTCTTCTTCCAAAAATTCTTTCAATTGTTCGATGATCATTCTATCGCCATACAAGAAGCGGCAGTCAAAGAAGGTAGAAAACTTGATGGCATTTTCCGGAACGGATTCATCGATCCAATTTTTGTAGTTCTTCTTCCAGTGCGACAGCGAATGCGTCCAGTCAGGGTTGCTAGCCATATAGCCGCCCTTACAATAGATAAAACCAATATCATTTAGGTAATCGGAAACTTTTGTTGCAAAGGTCAAAAAGTAGGCGCGCACCATTTCGCGCTGCTCATTCGCTTTATCTTCATAGATGATTGCATTGTCCTGATCCGTTTTCAGTGTTTGCTCTTTCCGTCCTTCGCTGCCCGTTACCATAAAAACGAACTTTGCTGGGGGTTCGCCCATTTCCCGAATTACTTTCTCAATAACTTTAATGGCAATTGTATCAGCAATTGTCGTAATCACTTGATTGGTTATTTCGGCATTGATGCCCCGACCCAAAAGCTGTTTTATAACTTCGGGAACATAATTCCATTTTTGGCGTAGTTCGTCCGTCGTCTCCGCAAGTTTTACAGACTGAATAAATACGAGCGGCGACTGCCCTTGCTCACTTAAAAGGCGATTTCTGCTTAAGAAGCCAACATATCTGCCGTCTTTCTCGACGAGTAGATACCGTGCCTTTGTACTAAACATCATTAATACTGCCTCATATAAATACGCCTGATGAGAGATAGATAGTATCGGGTTATCCATAACGCTGGCGATCGGCTTCTCGGCATCCACGCGTCTTGCAATAACATTGTCACGTAGTGTGAGATCAGTGGCGTAGCCAATGATGTTATCTTCATTATTTTTAACAAAAATACAACTCACCCGATGCTTCGCCATATGCTGTGCCGCTTCGTAAATTGGCGTTTCGTCATAGCAGGAAACAATGTCTTTATAGATGATGCCATCAATCTTTCGAGAATAGAGCTGCTCAGCGGCGATATAACTTTCTTCAAAACTAGCCGGAGTTTTTACAAAATGCGAGAACTCATCGTCGAGCATTCGTTTTCCAAAGTCAGTCGTGTAGTATTGAAAAAAATCATCATAGGCAGTGCATAGCTCCAAAAACTCTTTTCGTGGCAGGTTGTATACTACAGTACCCTTTTTTGCCATGACAGATTTTAAAGCCTTCGTTCTGTTTAAAAGCACCGAAATACCGCCAAAGCAATAGGGGGAATGATGGATCTCGATTGATCTCTTGTTTTCTGCTGCGTCGAAGAAAAACGTTTCGTATTCGCCTCCTACTAAAATATCCACGCCTTTCATTTCCGTTATTTCCTGACGATAGGCTAACGTATCTTTCGAATATTTAGTGGGGACTAATGAATCGGATATGCCTGCGAGAACACTTTCCGGTAGAAGATTAAAGGGTGCTGTTTGTTTGAGAAGCGCTACCAAATTTTCCATACACGTATCATTATTACTATTGCAAATTACACTTTCAGCTTATCTGCAAAGTTAAGTTTCTGTAAAAATTGAGATTGTTGTTTTATGAAATCCTGTTCCGTTATGTCATTTCGGCGCCAAAGTTCGAAGAAGCATCGCGCCGTTATTTCCGCGTCGCGCTCTGCTTCGTGAAGGTCTAACGGACGCTCATCAAATAATTCTTCATGCAACTGTACCAAACGCAAATAGCCCACAACCGGGTTCAATGCGTATTTTTTACTTTCCAGCATCGTGCAGAAAAAGGTTTGATCGAGGAATGGATTGTGTAATTGGGCACGATAAAAGTCGGCACTCAGCACCTGTATATCCAGCTCGAGAAAATGTCCTATTATAAGCGGTGAATATTTCTTAATATCATAGGCAAGCTTTCGTAAAACATTTTTGCGGCGGTCCCCTTGTTCCTTTAAATGGGCTGTGCTAATGCCATGCACTTTTTGGGAGTCTGGAGAAATCACAATGTCTTCTTCGAAAATGTACTTGCTGACCCGCTTTACCTCAGTTCCATCTAGCAGGTACACGATCCAGGCCAACTGAATGACTGAGGGCCAGTTTTTCTGATCGGAAAAAGGCCTATTCCAGCGTTTTGGAATACCGGAAGTCTCCGTGTCTATAAATAAAAGATAACCCTTCAAGGAATTCGGTTTTGTTTGACGGATAAATATACGTTTATCGAGCCGTAAAAAAGCGCAAAAAATTCATTTAGTCTTGAACGCATCTCTTTCATCGAAACCAGCTATGCGCTATAGAAAATATTGATTGTTTTAATTGTTTAGCATCAATTAACTTTATCTCCTGAAGGAAAACATACCTTCGGTGAATGTGTTAACAGTTATAAAGATTATACAACATGGAAAACCAATCAAATGACATTAGTAAGTGTCCATTTCACAATGGCAGTTTGACATCCCCGATTGGGGGCGGTGGCACGAGCAACCGTGACTGGTGGCCAAATCAGTTAAAGTTGAACATTTTGCGGCAGCATTCAAATTTGACAGATCCTATGGATGAAAAATTTGATTACGCGGCTGCATTTAAAAGTTTAGATCTGCAAGCCGTTAAGGCAGATTTGCATGCCCTCATGACCGATTCACAAGATTGGTGGCCCGCAGATTTCGGTCACTATGGTCCCTTATTTATACGGATGGCGTGGCATAGTGCTGGGACGTATAGAGTAGGCGACGGGCGTGGAGGGGCAGGAGCAGGACAGCAACGTTTCGCACCATTAAATAGCTGGCCAGATAACGTAAGTCTGGATAAAGCGCGACGCTTGCTTTGGCCGATCAAACAGAAATATGGCAACAAGATATCTTGGGCTGATCTTTTGATCTTGACCGGAAACGTGGCATTAGAATCCATGGGCTTCAAAACCTTCGGTTTCGCTGGTGGGCGTGCAGACGTTTGGGAAGCGGATCAAGATGTATATTGGGGATCGGAAACTACCTGGCTAGGAGGTGACGAACGCTATGCACATGGCTCTGATGGCGCAGGCAAAGAACATGGCGTCGTTGTATCCGACGATGATGCCGATGGCGACGTACACAGCCGATTTTTGGAAAAACCACTTGCTGCCGTTCAAATGGGTTTAATCTATGTGAACCCTGAAGGCCCGGATGGTAACCCTGACCCTTTACTCGCTGCAAAAGATATACGAGATACCTTCGGTCGAATGGCCATGAATGATGAAGAAACCGTAGCACTTATCGCAGGGGGGCACTCTTTCGGAAAGACGCACGGCGCCGCGCCCGCTACACATGTGGGAAAGGAACCTGAAGCTGCTGGTTTAGAAGCGCAAGGCTTGGGCTGGAGCAACAACTTCGGTTCGGGAAAAGGGCCAGACACGATTACGAGTGGGCTGGAGGTTACCTGGACGACTACGCCGACGCAGTGGAGCAATAACTTCTTTGAAAATCTGTTTGCCTTTGAATGGGAGTTAACTAAAAGTCCTGCCGGTGCCCACCAATGGGTAGCAAAAGACGCCGATACAATTATTCCAGATGCGTATGATACGGAAAAGAAGCATCGCCCGACCATGCTTACCACGGATCTTTCGCTTCGTGTTGATCCTGAATTTGAAAAGATATCACGTCATTTTTTAGAGCATCCTGATGCCTTTGCAGATGCCTTCTCTCGCGCATGGTTTAAATTGACGCACCGTGACCTTGGGCCTAAATCTCGATATCTTGGACCAGAAGTTCCGTCGGAAGAATTATTATGGCAAGATCCAATACCGGAGGTCAATCATGCTTTGATCAGCGAGGATGATGTGGCAGATTTAAAACAACGCATATTGGAGTCCGGATTATCCGTGTCGCAATTGGTCGGTACGGCTTGGGCATCTGCATCTACCTTCCGTGGATCTGATAAAAGAGGCGGAGCCAATGGTGCGCGCATTCGTTTAGCCCCACAAAAAGATTGGGAAGTGAACAATCCGACGCAGTTGCAACATGTGCTAAACGTTTTAGATGGTATACAAAGGGAGTTTAATGATAAGCAGAGCGGCAACAAAAAGATTTCCTTAGCAGATTTGATTGTGCTTGCTGGTTGTGTTGGTGTTGTGTCGGCGGCAAAGAGTGCTGGCCACGATGTGTCGGTACCATTTCGTCCTGGGCGTATGGATGCTTCGCAAGAGCAGACCGATGTAGAATCCTTCGACTATCTAGAACCGCTTGCTGATGGATTCCGTAGCTACCGGAAGCCAAATGCTCCAGCATTTACGGAAGAATTGCTCATCGACAAGGCAAATCTGCTCACGCTTACTGCTCCTGAACTCACTGTGTTGTTGGGCGGACTTCGAGGGTTGGATATTAATTACGACGGGTCGAAGCATGGCGTGTTTACCGCCAGACCTCAGCAGCTTACAAATGATTTTTTTGTTAACTTGTTGGATATGCAAACCGAATGGAAAGCAATTGATGGTGCAAAAGAGGTCTACGAAGGCCATTGTCGGAAAACCGGAGCCCTGAAATGGACAGCAACGCGTGCAGATCTTGTATTTGGTTCTCATGCCGAGCTTCGCGCTATTGCTGAAGTTTATGCCAGCGCTGACGCACAGTCAAAATTTATAAAAGATTTCATCAACACTTGGGCTAAGGTGATGGATCTTGATCGTTTTGATCTGAAGTGATGTAAGCAATGCCTATCGCTGTTCACGGAGCAAGACGTATAGGTCAAGCTGGGAGGGGGAATGCAACGAAGCAATCGTAAATATAAAGTGCGATTGCTTCGTCATACTCCCAATGGCGTATTATTTGGTATGCAGAGACCTGTCCTTGGGTACCTTCTTTTTTATTCTTAACAAAAACTTATGCCTTGGAACCCCAATATTTACAACGATTTTAAAGATATTCGGTATAAACCTTTTTATGATTTATTGAGCTTTATCGATCAAAGTCAATCGCCCGCCAATGGTGTCGATTTGGGTTGTGGTACCGGAGAACAAACCGCTATTTTAGCGGAGCACTTTCCCGATACAACCTGGTTGGGTGTCGATTCATCACCTGATATGCTCGCCGATGCGCCTCAAAGCAATGCAAGCAACTTAAGTTTTAGGCACCAAACAATTGAACATGTGATCTCCACCGGTGGTAGATGGGATGTAATATTTAGCAATGCGGCACTGCAATGGACCGACGACCACAAGCTATTGTTTCCAAAACTTTTGGAACTTCTCAACCCCGGCGGGCAGTTTGCGGTACAAATGCCGGTTCAAACGGAAAATAAGCTAAATAAGATCCTATTTAGTTTGGCAAATGAAGAGCCATTCAAAAGCTATCTTAATGGTTGGAACCGACCGTCATCGGTATTAAACAGCGATGAATATGCAGAAATAATGTTTGAAGCAGGTCTAGTAAACATTCGTATAGAGCAACGGATATACCCCATTATCGCAGAGCAGCACAATACCCTTTTTAATTTCATTTCTGGCTCGGCGCTCATTCCGTACATGGAAAGGCTAGAAGGCGTACAGCAGGAAGCCTTCGTTGATAATTTCAAAAAACGTATAGCCGAAGCTTTCTCGAAATTACCTGCGATGTATGCATTCAAACGCCTTTTTCTATTTGGGACGAAATAGGAATTTTTAGTTTACAAAAATCTAGAATCGGAAGATACACCGTTTGTCATTTTTCCGTGCTATGTCATGTTTTGTTAGCTTATCTAAAACTAAATAGCTTTTTGCTAGTTTTAATAAAAATTTAAGCTATGGCAGAAATGATGAAGGTTGAGGTGTGGAGTGACATTATGTGTCCCTTCTGTTATATCGGGAAGCGGCGGTTTGAAGAGGCGCTTGCACAACTTCCGTTCCGTAACCAAATTGAGTTGGAATGGAAGAGCTATCAGTTAAATCCCTACTTACAAACAGATACAGAGCAAAATTACTACGAGAATTTAGCCACGAGTAAAGGAATATCGCATGAAGATGCGCGCGCCATGTGTGATCAAGTTTCAAGCTTTGCAAAAAGTGTGGATTTAGACTTTGACTTAGATCGCGCTATCGTTGCGAACTCATTTCGCGCACACGAGTTTTCTCACTTCGCGAAGCGCTACGGAAAACAAGATCAGGCCGAAGAGTTGCTGTTTCAAGCTCATTTTACGAAAGGTGAAAATATAGATGACGTCCATGTACTGATAGACATAGCGGCTGCGCTGGGACTAGATACAAATGCATTAACCCATGCGCTGGAAAACCATGTCTTCGAAGATGAGGTGCGTCAAGATATTTACGAAGCCCAGCAGATCGGCGTTCGCGGTGTTCCATTTTTCGTTTACGACAGGAAGTACGGCGTCTCAGGCGCGCAAGAGGTGGATGTATTTATACAAACCGCCCAAAAAGCATACAACGAATGGTCTGGCGACAAGAATCCAGAAATAGATATTGTCGGCGGTTCCTCTTGCGGTCCTGAAGGCTGCTCGTCGTAACATTAAAGTGTTACGACGCGGGTTATATGCAATGCTCTTAAAAAATGTTGATCGTGTGTAATAACCAGTAGTGTTCCTGTATACTCTTGCATCGCCCGTGTCAATATCTCAATATTTTGGATATCCAAGTTGTTTGTAGGCTCATCAAGAATGAGGAGATCAGGAGTGGCCTTGTGTAAAGTCAAACAGCATAGGGCGAGACGCATGCGTTCTCCTCCGCTGAGCATGCCGCATTGTTTCGACCAACATTCAGCCGAAAAGAGAAATTGATCTAGTTTCGTTTTTACCTCATGCTCTAGAAAGGCCCCATCGTTTACCATTTGCGCTTGTTCATAAACAGATAGTCTGTTGTCGAGCAAGTTATAATCCTGATCAATATAAAACGGATTGTGGGGATATCGCTGAATCTTACCTGAAGTAGCTACAAAGTTTCCAAGAATCATCTGCGCAAATGTCGTTTTTCCAGAACCGTTAGCGCCTTGAATAGCCACGCGTTCACCCATATTTAGTCGAAAAGTCAACGGTGCTGTCCAAAGATCCCGGTCTTCAATATGCAGATTTAATTCGGTAATTTCGATGAGTGCCTTGCCGGGATGCTTTAGCGCATTCTCTGCAAATCCAAACCGCATAGTGCTACCTGCGGGGCGGGCCGTGCGCATTTCCGTCAGCTCTTGTTGCAAACCTTCCATTCGCTCGGTATGTACAGATCGTAATTTGGAAGTGCTATTTTCTGCATTGTTGCGCAACGTATTCATCATAATGCGCGCCACACCGGCTTTCTCTTGTTTTTTCTTACCACGGGCATCTGCTCGTTGCTGCCGCTCTAAGGTGTCACGTTCCTTATCTTTTGCTTTGCGTATCTCTTTTTCTTGACCGGCTATCTTGTTAAGCAAAGCGAGATGAGCCGATTCTTTTTGTTCCTTATAGTGGTCGTAATTCCCGTTGAAAGTCGTGATTCCAGCCTTGCTAAGCTCAACCATACTGTCAAATAGATTCAACAACTGCCTGTCGTGACTTACAATAAGCATGGTGCAATTCATTTCGCCGATGAAACGGTAAAGCAACTCTTTGCCTATAGCATCAAGGTGGTTGCTAGGCTCGTCCATCAGTAAAAGTTCTGGGCGGGAAAGCCAGGCAGCGGCTAAAAATACCTTAACTTTTTCTCCGCCACTGAGATTGCTTAAGAATCCTGTCAGCGCTACATTGGTAAGCCCCCAATGGGTTAGCGCTCGCAAACAGCGCTCTTCGACCTCCCAGTCGTCATCGAGAATAGTAAAGTTTGTTAGGTCATCTTTCCCACTCAAAATGGCGTAGTAAGCGTTCAACTTTTCCGACACACCTAATACTTCGGCCACAGTTTGGCTATCGAATTGCCCATACAATTGCGGTACAAAAAAGATAGTGCCATTCGTGGGAACTTCACCTGATGAAGGGGGAAGTTTTCCGGCAATGAGTTGTAGTAGCGTTGATTTGCCTGTGCCGTTATTACCAATCAGCGCAGCTTTTTGAAACTTAGATAGTGAAAAGGAAAGGTTGCTGAATAGCGTTTCTTTATCCGGATGGATATATGTTAAGTTTTGTATTACAAACATGATTACGTCTTTAAATGATAAAAAATGGCGGATAGGACGTCTATCGCTATCCGGTCTTCATACTCAAGAAATAATCAAATCTTACATACGCTATTTTGTGAGAGCAAAGATATAAAATTTTCTTCAACTTTCTCTGTGCATAAAAGGCAGTATGATTTTAAAGCAAATAATGCGTTTAGGAAGCTGGCGACAATGCGTTTGGACGCGTTTTTGCAGGAACCAATGATGTCTAATAACTTAATAACGTATATATGATACGAGTATCGAAATTTGCGTGGATCTTGACGTTATCAACGTCTATCCTAGTGGCTTGTAACGGCGGGAAAGGGTCGGCAGAGTCGAATGAAGAGACTGATCAACGCACAAATCAAGTCGATGGTGCAGGAAGTTTTGATAACCTCCAAGACGGAGCCTCCAAGATGGAGACAATGCAAGCGAATTTAAAAAATATTAAAAAACTCACAAATGAGGAGTTGAAAGCTTTTTTTCCTGAAAACTTAAATGGCTGGCCTCGTTCCGCCTATTCGGGAGGTAATCAAGCTTATGGAGTAGATGTTGCCTCTGGTAATGCAGTTTATGAAGCACCGGATGATAAGGAGCTGATGCTTACATTGACCGATGGTGCGGGAGAAACTGGCGCTGCGGTTGTTTCGTTGATGGCCATGAGTCTAACTATGGACTCAGAAAAAGACTCGGAGTACGAGATGACAAAGAATGAGGATGTCCAGGGATACAGAGCAGCAACACGAGAAACTAAGCCACAGCAGGAGGGAAGCGTAGTAGACTCTGATATAACCTTTATCTATAAAGAACGTTATCTCGTTAAGTTAGAGGGCGATGGATTTAAACTTGACGAATTAAAGGACCTTGTTGCTAAGCTTAATTTTGCGGCATTAAAATAAGCAGGCAAAATTGTTCCAAATATTCTGTTACGAAATCTACAATTGGCCGTCCGGTTTAGGCGACGGTCAATTATAATATGTATATTTGTTAGCTAAAAATTAACAAAAAAATGATGGAAGAAACCGAGCAGAAAATCGGGATGGTGGGAAGTGGGAGTTGGGCTACAGCGATGATTAAGATGTTGGGCGACAACCAAAAGAAAAAGGATGTGTTTTGGTGGATTCGGAAAGAAGAGGATCTAGCTTACATTAAAACGTACAAACACAACCCTACCTACCTTAGTGCCGTAGAACTCCGTGTTCATCCGGACCATCTCTTTTCTGATGCGCGTAAGGTTATTCAACAATCGGATATTGTTATCTTAAACACGCCTTCAGCTTACTTGAAAGATGCGCTAAAAGGTGTAGATGCCAGCGATTTTGAAGGTAAGATCATCGTCACCGCTATTAAAGGTATTATTCCCGACGAAAATCTTATAGTGGGCGAATACCTTTCAAAAATATACGGCATTCCGCTCGCGAATATTGTGGTGATAGGAGGTCCCTGCCATGCGGAAGAAGTTTCCGCTGAGAAATTGTCTTATCTGACTATTGCCGGGAAAGAATCTGCGCATGCCGAAAGCGTTGCTTCAGTATTGCGAAACCGCTATATTAACACCATCATTTCAACAGACGTTTTTGGTGTAGAGTATGGCGCCGTATTAAAGAATATCTATGCGCTTGCAGGCGGAATTTGTCATGGTCTTGGATTCGGCGACAATTTTACGGCGGTGCTTGTGTCCAATGCGATTCGTGAAATGGAAACCTGCGTGACGGCTATCGACCCTGAAGTCGATCGTGATATAAATGCCTCTGCCTACCTCGGTGATTTGTTGGTAACGGCTTATTCGCAGTTTAGCCGCAACCGCACATTTGGCCATATGATAGGTAAAGGTTATACGGTACAGTCAGCGCAACTGGAAATGAATATGGTTGCGGAAGGTTATTATGCATCAGCCTGTATTCAAAATATCATACAGCATTACGAGTTGGATATGCCAATCTGCAATATGGTATACCAAATTTTATACAACAAGCAGGCGGCAAATATTGAAGTGAAGAAATTAGCAACAAAATTGACATAATGAGTTTGACAAAAGAATTTATTGCAGAAAGCTATAAGACAATTCAAGATGAAATAACTAGCGGGCTGGAGCAGTTAGATGGTCAAGCCCTTTTTAATGAAGAAATCTGGGAAAGAGAGGGTGGCGGCGGCGGCCGAACACGCATTATACAAGATGGTAACTTATTCGAAAAAGGCGGTGTTAATTTTTCTGCCGTACATGGTAAATTACCAGAGGCTATAAAAAAAGCCTTTGGTGTGGAGGAAGAAGATTTTTTTGCTACCGGTATTAGTATTGTCATGCATCCTAAAAACCCATGGGTCCCTATCATTCACATGAATGTACGCTATTTCGAGCTAAATGATCAAATAAAATGGTTTGGCGGAGGGATTGATCTCACCCCTCATTACGTGATTGAAGAGGATGCCCGCTTTTTCCATCAAATGATGAAGAATGTTTGTGACAAGCATCACCCTACTTTTTACAACGACTTCAAAACATGGGCAGACAATTATTTTTTTATAAAGCATCGGCATGAGACACGCGGTATTGGCGGCATATTTTATGATAAGCTGACACCGGAGAAGACGAATTTATCTAGCGAACAACTGTTTCATTTTTCGTGCGATTTGGCAAAAACTTTTGTACCTACCTATGCCGAGATTGTTACTAGAAATCAGCATAGCAAATACAGTAACGTAGAAAAGGAGTGGCAACTATTGCGTAGAGGACGTTACGTGGAATTTAATTTAGTTTATGATTCTGGCACGCGTTTCGGTTTGGAAACCAACGGGCGTGTAGAATCGATTTTGATGAGCCTACCTGCGCAAGCCAACTGGGCGTATGACTATAAACCGGAACCAAATTCATTAGAGGAGAAAACGCTTTCTTTTCTGAAGAAAGGAATTAACTGGGTGGTATAACTTCTTATTATACAATATTTAATGATCAACTATAAACGCTTTACTTTAGATAATGGGTTGCGTGTTCTCGTTCATGAAGATCACACTACAGCAATGGCCTGTGTCAATATTCTATACGACGTTGGCGCACGGGACGAATCACCTGATAAAACAGGCTTCGCACATCTTTTCGAACATCTAATGTTTGGTGGATCGGTAAATATTCCACAGTTCGACGCACCGCTTCAGGAAGTCGGTGGAGAGAATAACGCCTTTACAAGTAATGACATAACCAATTATTACATCACTCTACCTTCTGCAAATATCGAAACCGCGTTTTGGCTGGAGAGCGATCGTATGCTAAGTCTAGCGTTCAGCGAGCAGAGTTTGGAAGTGCAGCGCAATGTCGTGGTTGAGGAATTCAAGCAGCGCTATCTCAATCAACCCTATGGCGATGTATGGCTTCGGTTGCGACCATTAGCTTACAAAGTTCACCCCTACAGTTGGGCGACAATTGGGAAGGATTTAAGCCATATTGAGGAAGCCACAATGGAAGACGTCAAATCCTTCTTCCAACAATTCTATATTCCGAATAATGCCATTGTAGTCGTTAGTGGCGATGTTGATTTCGAGCAAGTGAAAGCCCTGTCGCAAAAATGGTTTGGTAATATCCCTGCTGGATACCTCGAAAAAAGAAACTTGCCGCGTGAGCCCCGGCAAACAGAGGCTCGGCGCGAGGAAGTGGTTGCCGACGTTCCTATAGACAGTCTCTATATCGCTTTTCATGCTGCTGACCGTCTACACCATGACTATCCGATAACGGATCTATTATCTGATATTCTTTCTCGTGGTAGCTCATCTCGTCTTTACAGGGCACTTGTTAAAGATCAACCACTTTTTAGCGAAGTAAATGCATATGTCATGGGGTCGGTAGACAATAACTTGTTTGTGATCGAAGGAAAGCCTCTCCCTCATGTGTCCCTGGTGGAAGCCGAGGAGCTTTTATGGAACCAACTGGAAATCATAAAAAATGATCCTGTTACAGCTGTAGAACTGCAGAAAGTGAAAAATAAAGTCGAATCAACCCTGGTTTTTGCAGAGTTATCGATTTTGGATAAAGCCATGAACCTTGCTTTTTATGAGGCTTTGGGGGACGCCGCATTATATAACGAAGAAGTAGATAAATATCTCGCCATATCTACCCAAGACCTGCAACGTGTGGCGCAAGACATTTTTTTGAAAGAAAACTCATCAACATTGGTGTATCACGCTAAACAAAATAAAAATGCTGAATAGAACCTTAGCTCCAGAACGACACAACATTCAAGATATAGCGCTTATAAAACCAGAAGAATTAACCTTTGCTAATGGTTTAAACGTGTTTATCTTCCGAGCTAATGATCAGCAGCTTGTCAAGGCCGAGTTTGTGTTTCAAAACACATTTTCTAATCCGGAAAATCCCCTTTTAAATACCTGTTTGAGTCACATGTTGAAAGAAGGGACAGCGACACGCTCGAGTGCGCAGATAGCGGAGGAAGTAGACTTTTATGGCGCGTATCTTGTGCCGGAGTACAGCTTCGATCATACATCCCTCACGTTGTATACGCTTACGAAGCATATTGGATCGGTACTGCCGGTGATGCATGATGTGCTCAATAATGCGACTTTTCCAGAGGTGGAATTAGAGACCTATATTCGTAATAATAAACAAACCTTGCAAATATCATTACAAAAAAATGATTACGTAGCCCGTCGTTTGTTTTATACGCAGTTGTTCGGGAAAAATCGCTACGGTATCACCCCGACTGTAGAATCTTATGAGCACCTGAATCGCGAAGATTTAATCGCTCTTTACACGCATCAAATACAGCCACAAAACTGCACACTGCTTCTTTCCGGAAATGTAACTGATGATATAGTAACAGCCTTCCAAGAACTTTTTGGCCATAATTGGGCGAATAAAAATGACGGTTTTGCATCGGCCATTCCGGTGTTCACTGCATTTCAACCAGATACTATAGTAGAAACCAGACCAGAAGCCCTGCAGTCTGCCATCCGACTTGGTATGCCCAGTATCAATAGAAGTCATCCTGATTATCCTGCTGTACAGTTTGTAAATACACTCTTTGGTGGCTATTTTGGCTCCCGTCTTATGCGCAATATTCGGGAAGAGAAAGGTTATACGTATAGCATTGGTTCAGCCCTAGCAAGTTTAAAGCACAGTGGCTTGTTTACCATAGCAACGGAGGTTAGTGTTGATGCTACGCAAGCAACGCTTGATGAGATAAAGAAAGAATTTGTGAATTTAAGAGATAGCTTAGCCGGCGAGCAAGAAATTGAACTCGTTAAGAACTATATGCTCGGCTCCATGTTGGGAAGTTTGGAATCCATCTTCTCGCATGCAGATAAATTTAAAACGGTATACTTCTCTGGATTGACATATGACTATTTCACACGGTATACGGAAACAATCCAGCAGATGACTGCTGCACGCGTACAAGAAATTGCCAACAAGTATTTTGACTTTGATAAGCTCGCGAAAATTACTGTAGGTAAGTTATCATCGTAAAATTGCGATTTCTACCTGATTAATAAGCTACGCACACTTCTTGTTTAAATATACTAATTAATTTAGTATATTTGAGTTGAATAACGGAATGTATGGGCGAGCGAATTAAGGAAAAGCTAGAAATATTAGCAGATGCAGCGAAGTATGATGTAAGTTGTAGTTCAAGCGGAAGCAATCGTAAAAACAAAGAGAAGGGCTTAGGGAATACAGGTGCTGGAATTTGTCATACGTACACGGAGGACGGTCGTTGTGTATCTCTACTCAAGATCTTGCTAACAAATCACTGCATTTACGATTGTGCATACTGCGTGTCGCGAAAGAGCAATGATATTAAACGCGCGGCATTTACAGTTCAGGAAGTTGTAGACCTGACCATAAATTTTTACCGCCGTAATTACATCGAAGGGTTGTTTTTAAGTTCGGGTATCTTTAAAAATGCAGATTTTACAATGGAACGTTTGGTGCAGGTTGCGAAGAAACTACGACAAGAGCATAACTTCAATGGCTATATTCATTTAAAAACCATTCCAGCCGCCTCACCGGAACTCATCCATGAAGCAGGTTTATACGCTGACCGGTTAAGTATCAATCTGGAGATTCCTACGGATTCTGGATTAAAGCTGTTAGCACCGGAGAAGAATCGGGGAGATATGATTCAACCCATGACCTATCTGAAAGATCAGTTGGTAAAAACTAAAGAGGAAAAGAAAATCTTTAAATCAACACCGCATTTCGCGCCGGCAGGTCAAAGTACGCAAATGATTATTGGGGCGACTGGGGAAACGGATAAACAAATCATTACAGCGGCAAATTATTTCTACCAAAAATTTAATATGAAGCGGGTGTACTATTCCGGATATGTACCCATTTCTTATGACAAGCGCTTGCCCGCAATTGGTACGGAGGTTCCTACGGCTCGTGAAAACAGATTGTACCAAAGCGACTGGCTTATGCGATTTTACGGCTTCCAAGCAAATGAAATTGTAAATGACGCGCATCCGTTACTCGATTTGGATATCGATCCTAAATTAAGTTGGGCTTTGCGTAACATGGATCGATTTCCTATAGACATCAATAAAGATGATTATCAACTTATTTTGCGAGTTCCTGGGATAGGCGTTGGTTCGGCACAGAAAATAATTGCTGCCCGGCGCTTCGGTCCGCTTAATCTTGATCATCTAAAGAAAATCGGTGTCGCCGTAAACCGAGCGAAGTATTTTATAGTCTGTAAAGGTTTTATGCAAATTTATGCTGATAAGCGATCGGATATTATAAAAAGCTATATTTTAAATACATCAAAAAGCAAATACCTATCCACGGGAAATCAGCAACTTCAATTATTTTAGCGATGCAGCATGTGGATATGTATTATGACGGAACTTGGTCAGGTCTTTTAACAACGATTTTCGAAATATTTGAATATAAGGTATTTCCGATAACGTTACGCAACAGCAAGGAGAGGCAACAGGGCATGTTTCAAACGGAGCACGAAGTTCTTACGCAGCAAGGAAAGGCAGACCGTGTAATGAATGGCCTAATAGCAAAAGTAGGCAAAAAGGGGTATGCAGAGCTTTGGCATACCTATCTTTCTGAATTACCGGAAGCGCCTTTATTAGTGGTGCGAGTTGCCAGCTATTATTTTAACGATGCGAGAAATGTTCGGTCCAATTTTGCCCACGACCACATCCTGCAACTAAAAAAGATCATAAAGTCTGTTTCCCGCGAACGCCACAGGATGAAAGCCTTTACACGCTTTCAATTACTTGCGGATGGGATGTATGTTGCGGTCATTGAGCCAGATTTTAATGTGCTGCCACTTATTCAAAAGCATTTTCAAGATCGCTATGCAGATCAACGCTGGTTAATTTTCGATGTAAAAAGACATTACGGTTTGTTTTACGATGGTCACGTGACCAGCGAAGTCACTATTGATCACACGTCTACCATAGCCAACGCAACACTTGTAGACTTGCACGATCAGCAGGAAGAACTTTATGCCGATTTATGGAAGCGTTATTTTAAATCGGTCAATATTAAAGAACGACGTAATATGAAATTACACCTGCAACATGTGCCACGACGGTATTGGAAGTATCTTCACGAAAAATCTTTCGGAATGGAAATCTAACAGCTGTTTCTTACAAACCGCATGAATGCTTTAGAAGGTAGATTGGCTGTAAACGTTTCCGTATATTTTCTACTTTTTTTTATGCATAATAACGAGTTGGCTATCAGTCAAATATCGCTGTGTATAAAATACAATAAGCTGAAATTCAGTTTTTTACAATATAAAAAGATGTTTAGCTTTACATAGGAAAAATAAACATCAAATTTATGGCGCTAAAAACATTAGGTCAATTTATTATAGAGAAACAAGCTGACTTCCCATACGCCAAAGGCGAATTGTCCCGCTTGCTCCGCGACATAGGCATTGCGGCGAAAGTAATCAATAGGGAGGTAAACAAAGCTGGATTGGCCGATATTTTGGGCGAGAGTGGCGAGCAAAATATTCAGGGTGAAGTGCAAAAGAAACTTGATGTTTATGCGGATGAGCAATTTATCGAAGCGCTGAGCAGAGGTGGAGAATGTTGTTATATAGCTTCCGAGGAACATGAGGATGGTATAGATCTTTCTGTGAATTTAGGATGTAAGAACGGAAAATATATTGTTTGCGTTGATCCTCTTGATGGTTCATCAAATATAGATCTCAATGTTTCTGTAGGATCTATATTTTCTATTTATAGGCGTTCAGTTCAGGACGGAAGCGAAATTTCGATGGAGGAGGTTTTGCAAAGTGGCGATAAACAAGTTGCTGCTGGCTATATCATTTACGGATCGTCGACTATGTTAGTCTACACCACCGGCAAAGGGGTGAATGGATTTACGTTGGATCCATCTATTGGCGAATTTTGCCTGTCTCATCCAGACATGAAAATTCCAGACACTGGAAATATTTACGCGGTGAACGAAGGCAATTATTTAAAATTCCCACAGTATATCAAAGATTATATAAAATATTGTCAGGTCGAAGATCCTGCATCAAATCGACCATACACATCGCGCTACATTGGGTCGATGGTTGCAGACCTGCATCGAACGCTTATTACCGGCGGAATATTTCTTTACCCAGAAACGTCACAATATCCACAAGGTAAGTTGAGGCTACTGTATGAATGCAATCCGTTGGCATTTATTGTAGAACAGGCTGGTGGTAAAGCGATTTCAGGTAGGCAATCGACATTAACAATACAACCTACGAGTTTGCATCAGCGAACTTCCATTGTGATCGGTAGTGTTCGGATGGTGGAAACTGTGGAAGCATTTATGGACGGATTTTACGAAACTGCAGAAAACCTTGGCAGCACGTTGACCTTTTCCGGGTAACGTTCGGCATGTTGAAGCACAATTTGTTGCATGTAATAATTACTGATACACTTATCGCGGTACGATACAATATCTTCAACGTTTGACCATTGATCGATAGATTCCACGAAACCAAAGGCGTAAAGACTATCGTCTTTGTAATAGATATAACTGTGCTCTTCCTCGTTTCGACCCCGGTCTATCAGAATAAATGAATGTTTAGCATTCTTTAGATGATCAAATAACCCTTCCATTTTTTCGGTATGGTCAGCGAGGGAGGGCAACTCATTGTAGTCCACTTTTCGATCTTCACGAGATTGTGTAGATGGCGAAAAAAAACTACATAGCGCGGGAGACAGGCTAAAAGTATCCATCAGTTTGCGCAGGAATAAATTTGCTTCCCCCACAGTCTCAAAATACCTTAGATTGTCCATTTGTTTATTTATCTTGCTTACTGCCAAGCGATCATAGCCTCTTATATCTTGGTAGTAGATTAACGCGTATTTGGGTTCATAACGTTTTAAAGCGCGGTTGTGGATAGGCCAATGTTTTTTTATCATTTGGCATTCCATGAGAAGGGCCATCAATTCTGTACCAGATTCTTCAAAGTCTATCGTGCAGATATCGTTTATAAATTGTTGTCGCCGTAATCCGGTATTAGATCCGCTAAAATGACTCAGCACGCGTTTCTTAATGTTAATCGCCTTGCCTACATATACAATCTTACCTTTCTTATCTCTGAAGATGTATATACCCACAGTTTCCGGCAGCTTATTAAACTGCTCAATAGAAAGATGGGTGGGGAGACGATGTTCCACATTCTTTCGTAAGCTTTCGCCCACATAGTCTTGATCATCGTTTGCTAGCAACAGTTCAAAGAGTTTTATTGTAGCTTCTGCATCGCCCATTGCGCGGTGTCTATCTGTGATATGTATCGCAAATTGTTTACAAATATTTCCTAAACTGTAGGATGGGCGACCTGGAAAAATCTTACGAGCTAAACGAACGGTGCACAGTTTGGAAGCTTGCCAATCGTACCCGGCATGCTTAAGCTCTTTTACAAGGAAGGTATAATCAAAATTTACATTGTGGGCAACAAATATTTTGCCCTGTAGCAAATGATAAATGTCTTCGGCGATATCTTCAAACGTAGGAGCGTCTGCAACCATTTCTGGCGTGATACCTGTTAAGGTTTGAATGGCCAAAGGAATCGGACTCTGTGGATTCACAAGGGAATGATACGTTTCCATTACCTTTTTGCCATTATGGATCAAAATAGCTACCTCCGTGATACGGCTACCTCCCGCATGGCTACCGGTGGTTTCAATATCGACAATGGCATAGTTTTTCTGTTTAATCACAATGCAATAATACTAATTTAGTTAGTATTATTGCATTGTTTATGAAAAAAATCAGTTGCGAAAAAGTGCGAGAGGGATATTTTTTACCGTCAGCTGATTTTCAAACCTATCAGGTCTCGTATCGCTACCGAGGCAATAGCCCCTCCAAATGCAGCAGGAAGGTAAGACATTGTTCCGTATGCTGACTTTTTGTAATTACTTCCATCTGTATAGAGGAGAGAGTCCTTATTGGGCAGCTCTGTTGAAAACGCCACTTTTACGCCAGTATTGATGTCATGCTTTCGCAGTTTTTTTCGGATATGTTGCGCCAGTTTACAATTGTAAGATTGGCTGATATCAGCAATACGAATTTTTGTAGGATCTACTTTTCCCCCAGCTCCCATAGAGCTTACGAAGGGTATCTTTGCCTCTAAAGCTCGGCGAATGAAAAAAAGTTTAGGGGTGATGCTGTCTATCGCTTCGACGCAATAATCTGGATTTAAATTCAACAAGGCAGGAATTTTTTCAGGGATAATAAAATCCTGGATAACATGCAGCTCCAGTTCAGGATTAATCGCTAGCAAACGTTCCTTCATAATTTCCGCCTTTGCTACACCATGGTTGGTCGCCAATGCCGGGAGCTGCCTATTTCTATTCGATGGATCAACCGTGTCTCCATCTATAATCGTCATCTTACCGACACCCGCACGACAGATAAATTCTGCAGCAAATGATCCGACACCACCTAAACCTAATACCATCACATGGCTATTTGCTAATTTCTCCAAAGCCTCGCGGCCCGTTAAGGCTTCAGTTCGTGAAAGCCACGATAAATCCTTCATTCTCCTAATTGATAATTAAATATATGGGTAAAATTCTGCACGATCTGTTCTTTTAATTGTTCCAGATCAATATTTCGAACGCGGCAAAAATACATATAAATATCTACTATCTTGGTAGATTTATCATCTGTTTCCAGAAAAATCTTGTCCAGCGGAGCTTGCCGGATGAGGTCATCCTTCTTCGCGGATAGGATGGCGGCACCGAAGCTCATGTAATAGCCTGCACGGTAAATTTGCTGAGCAAGTGTAGGATGTTTGTCAAAACCATGGAAGATAACGGGGACAGCAACTTGTTCTTGTTTTAATAGTTGCAGACATTCCTGATAGGCCCGAACGCAATGAACGATAAGGGGCTTTTGAATGAGATTGGCGAAAGCAATTTGCTTTTTGAAAACATCAACCTGTAAGGCCCAATCGGTGTCGCAAAGCTTATCTAACCCGCACTCGCCGATAGCTAAGATCTGTTTTTTCCTTCCATGATCGTGCAACACATCCAATTGCGCTATGGGCGCGCTATCAATATACCAGGGATGAATGCCTAAAGAACAGGGCAGAGGATAGAGGTAGTTTTTAGAGATGATGATATTTGGCAAGGAAAATTCATGAGCAGTACTTTCCAGGGTGCAATGCGTATGTATGTCAATATAAGGAACATGCATAATCAAATATAGTGTTTTTCAGCATAGCGTTTCAGCAATCTTTTCGTTTCGGGTAGTTCTCGGTGTAGCTCCCGCTTAATACCCATTCTGAATGGTCAGCCTGTAAGCATTATATTACGGGCTAGAAATTTACCGAATTTTTTATTGACTGTAGGTCGATAGGGCTGCTAGGATAGCCGACGCCTTCAGTATACATTCCTCATATTCTTTTTCAGCCTGCGCATCCAATGTGATAGCTCCCCCAGTGTGAAATGAAAGGTATCCGTTTGTTTTATTATACAAGATGGAGCGAATGACAACGTTAAAATCAAAATCGCCGTCCTCGGAAAAATAACCCACCGCCCCGGAGTAAATACCACGTTTACTTGCTTCATATTGCTCACAGAGTTCCATCGCTTTTATTTTGGGTGCCCCTGTCATTGATCCGGGAGGAAAAGTATTTTTAATAGCTTGCACGTCGGATATTGCAGGATTCTTTAAACAAGTGACGGTTGAGATAAGCTGATGTACCTGCTTGAAGCTGTGTAATTCTAGGCGCCGGCTGGCATCAACTGTGCCAGGGGTAGCGCTTCGGGTTAAGTCGTTGCGCACTAAGTCTACAATCATAATATTTTCTGCAATCTCTTTCGGATTTCGAAGTAAGGCCTCAGTTAAAGCGCGATCTTCTTCCTCCGTATTACCACGCGCTGCTGTGCCTTTAATCGGTTGAGAGATAAGCATTTCATTCCGTTTAGCTAAAAACCGTTCTGGAGAAGCTGACAAAATATAGTTATCGTCTATTTTTAAAAAGCAAGAAAATGGGGTGGGTGAAATACGGTTAAGCGTTTGATACAACGGCAGAGGGGGGATATTTACGGCATCCGCATAAAATTCCTGACAGAGGTTTACCTCATAAATATCTCCTCGTTGTATATGTTGCTGCATGTGCTCGAAGGCATCGATATATGCCGCTTTTGAGAATCGCATTTTAACGGCGATGGGCTGAGGATTCTTTGATAAACTTACGTGCGCATCTGGCAAAATTTCGACAAGCTGTATAGCGAGAAAAATAACATTCGGATCTTCCGCTTCAATCTCCACCTGACCTGCCAAGAAGCGCAGCAGTATCTTCGGTACGAAAAAATAGGCTTCCGGAAACTGTAAATTATCGCTACGGCGGGGCGTTCGCAAGCTTTCCGTGTCGTTCTTCAGATCGTAACTAAAAAAACCAGGAATCCATTTTCGTGGATACCTGGTTCTAAAATTTTCGAGCTTCGCAAAAGCATCTTGACCGTCGTTTGATCGGAAAAAATCAGCGGCCTCAACCGCCAAAATTGCTTTTATTTTGCTGTAGGGATCGACATAGTCATTCGACTGGAGAAAACACACTTCGTTAAATTGTTGCGCCCAGTGCAATGCTTGGCGCTCAAATACGGTATTCTCTATGTCGAAAATGGCTTTAGCCATATTGATCCTACAAAGCTATTGTTTGCACACGATCTGGTCCTACCGACAAAAATTTGATCGGCACTTCAAGTGCTTCTTCTAAATATGCTATGTAGTTTTTTAATGCCGCAGGTATTTCATCTGTTGATCGTATGCCGGTGATGTCTTGGTTCCACCCTTCCACTTCCGCTAAAACAGGCTCGGCGGTGTTCGTGATGATTTCATAAGGCATGTAATCTATGGTTTCGCCATTGTATTTGTAATGCGTACACACATAAATTTTTTCAAAAGTATCAAGCACATCGGCTTTCATCATAATAAGCTCGGTTACGCCGTTAAGCATAATCGCATATTTTAAGGCTGGTATATCGATCCATCCTGTACGGCGCGCGCGCCCCGTTGTAGCACCAAATTCATGACCAAGTTTGCGTAATCTCTCGCCCGTTTCGTCGTCCAATTCTGTAGGAAAAGGGCCGCCACCAACACGCGTGGCATAAGCCTTGAAAATACCATAAACAGCGCCTATTTTGTTTGGAGCAATACCCAAACCTGTACAGGCTCCCGCCGTCGTTGTGTTGGACGATGTGACAAAAGGGTATGAGCCAAAGTCAACATCAAGTAAAGTACCTTGCGCTCCTTCAGCTAGGACTTTTTTGCCTTCTTTTAGGTAATTATTGACCAGATGCTCAGCATCGACATGTGGTATAGATTTGATGAATTCTATAGCCGCTAAGAATGCATTCTCTTTCTCAGAGAAATCAGGAACCTCGCCGTAATGAGACAAAATTTCTAAATGCTTCGCCTTGAGTTTCTCGTAACGTTCCTGAAAGTCGGCAAGCGTCGTGTCGCCCACGCGCAATCCATTTCTTCCAGTCTTGTCCATGTATGTAGGGCCGATTCCTTTCAAGGTAGAACCTATCTTTCCAGCTCCCATTTTTGATTCAGATGCTGCATCAAGCAATTGGTGGGTAGGCAAAATCAGATGCGCTTTTCTAGCCAATACCAATGTTCCTTTGGCGACAGGATCAAAGCCCGCTGTGCGTAGGTTGTCTAGCTCTCTCTTTAAGATAATAGGGTCAATGACCACACCGCTACCGATAAGGTTAAGCGTACCTTCATTAAAAATCCCAGATGGAATCGTGTTTAATACGAATTTTTTGTTATCAAATTCTAATGTGTGTCCAGCATTTGGACCACCTTGAAAGCGAGCGATTAAATCATACTTCGGACAAAAAACGTCCACGATCTTTCCTTTACCTTCGTCGCCCCATTGCAGGCCCAGAAGCACATCAACTTGCATAATATTGGATATATTGAGATTTAAAATTAAATGACAGTTTCAACGGTCTCTAAAATATAAAATTCAGGAAAAATTAGGCGCGCCTATCCTTCCTGAACAAAGGTAATACAATAATCGGCGATTACTGCATTAATTTGAAATTACAGACTCGGTGTGTAGGGGCTCGGCCTCCGGTGCATTTTTCTTCTGACAATCTTCACAAACACCGTATAAGTTAAGAGAATGGTGCTTGATGTCGAACTTCAGTAAGTCCCCCATTAAACTTTGGATTTGGTTGATACGTGGATCACAAAATTCAACCACTTTATTACACTCGATACAGATGACATGATCGTGTTGTTTAAAACCGTACGACTTTTCAAATTGCGCCATATTACGGCCAAATTGGTGTTTCGTAACGAGATCACATGATACCAAAAGTTCTAACGTGTTATATACCGTAGCACGGCTCACCCTATACTTTTTGTTCTTCATGTGGATATAAAGAGACTCCACATCAAAGTGATCTGAGCGAGAGTATATCTCTTCTAAAATCGCATAACGCTCCGGTGTCTTCCTTAGATTTTTATTCTCCAAGTAAGCTTCGAAAATTTTTTTTACCGTTTGGTAGTTCTCGGCTTGATTCATACTTCTATTTAATATCCCTTACAAATTTACCATTTTCCACCGTAAAAAACGATGCTTTTAGCTTTGATGACATTTAACCGATTATAAGTCGGCATCATAGCGTGTTACCCCGGTTATGCCACTGATGGCTTTTAGGTTTTTCATTAGATTTTCTAATTGCTCCGTATGATTTACAAACACCATGATATTCCCTTCAAAAATTCCTTCGTTACTAGAGATGGATAGCGAACGGATGTTTACATTGAAGTCTTTAGAAATAACATTGGTAATCTTATTCACGAGTCCCACGTCATCAATCCCCACGATACGTAAACCTGTCAGGAATGAAATCTGGGCTTGCGAAGATGCCCATTTCGCTTTCAATATGCGGTATCCGTAATTCGCCATTAGCTTTGACGCATTGGGGCAGCTTGTGCGGTGTATTTTTATGCCATCGTTTACCGTTAGGAAGCCGAAAATATCATCGCCAGGTATAGGGTTACAACAGGGTGCTAATGTGTAATCTACCTTTTGATAATCGTCGCCAATTAAAATGGTATCGACATCCTTTTTATTGATCTTTTCTACCAATCCAGAGATATGCGAACTAAACTGGTTATGCGTATGTATCGAAGTTTTTTCGCTCGCCGCATACTCACGAAGGTTTTTCGCATCAATTACGCCCTTAGCAACGTTGTAAAATAAATCCTGCGAACTAGGATATTTGAAGTAGTTCGCTATCTTATTGATATTGTCGGTATTATACGTAATCTTTAAACTTTTTAGCTTCCGCTCCAGTACCTCCTTACCATCTTCTGCTACTCGCCGTTTCTCCTCCTTTAACGACGAGCGGATTTTAGACTTTGCTTTCGCGGTAACGACAAAGCTCAGCCAATCCTCTTTGGGTGATTGCTTACTTGAGGTGATGATTTCGACCTGATCGCCATTTTGCAAGTGGTGGCTCAACGGTACCAATTTATGATTTACTTTTGCACCTATACAAGTCGCGCCGATATCGGAATGGATTTCAAAAGCAAAGTCGAGTGCTGTAGCTCCATTAGGCAGCTGCACAAGCGTTCCTTTGGGTGTGAAAATGAAAATCTCATCAGAGAACAGGTTCATTTTGAAATCGTCGACAAAATCGAGCGCATTTTGTTCTGAGCTGCTGAGCATATTGCGCACCTTTTGGATCCATTGGTCAAGACCGCTATCGGAATTGGATTCTTTGTATTTCCAATGTGCCGCAAAGCCTTTTTCGGCGATTTCATTCATACGTTTTGTCCGGATCTGTACTTCGACCCATTGCCCACGAGGGCCCATTACCGTTGTATGCAACGATTCGTACCCATTTCCTTTCGGAGACGATACCCAGTCTCGTAAACGATCAGGGTTTGGACGATACAAGTCTGTTATGATAGAGTATACTTTCCAGCATTCCGTTTTCTCGCGCTCTGTACTGGTGTCGATGATGACACGAATAGCAAAAAGGTCATACACCTCTTCAAATGGAATGGATTTTTTTCGCATCTTATTCCAGATGGAAAAAATGGATTTTGGGCGGCCAAATACTTGCGCTTTGATACCTTGTTCTTCCAGGATGCTCTTTACCGGACTAATGAAGTCGGCAACAAATTTCTCCCGTTCGGCTTTTTTCTCATTAAGCTTTCGCGCGATAAATTTATAGGTATCTGGGTCGGTGTATTTCATGGAGAGATCTTCCAGCTCCGATTTTATTGCGTAAAGCCCTAATCTGTGGGCCAAGGGTGCGTATAGGTAGCTGGTTTCCGAAGCTATTTTTAACTGTTTATGACGTGCCATAAACTCCATCGTGCGCATATTGTGCAAACGATCGGCGAGCTTGATTAAAATCACACGAACGTCATCAGCAAGCGTCAGCAGCATCTTCCGGAAATTCTCAGCCTGCATAGAGCTGTTTGGATCGAATATTCCAGATATTTTCGTTAATCCATCAATAATTCGGGCCACTTTTTTTCCGAATTGTGCTTCGATCTCGGTCAATGTAATGGCGGTATCTTCCACGACATCATGCAGCAGTGCACACACGATGGAGGTGGTGCCCAGCCCGATTTCTTCTGCGGCGATTTGCGCCACGGCAATAGGATGGTAAATATAAGGTTCGCCGGATTTACGGCGCATTTCCTGATGGCTTTCTAAAGCCAAATCAAAAGCCTTGCGTATTTCTTGCTTGTCACCACGTTGTAGCGTGGGTTTACAGGCACGGAGTAGTGCGCGATATCTCTTTCTTATTTCCTTGTTTTCTGCTTCAATGTCAATCACATAATCTTCCATAAACGCGCTGAAAAAAGTTGGTTTTTTTTAATTTTGTTCGTAATTTTATTATTGCTTTCCCGAGGGTGCCGTAACGGTTGGGAACAATATATAAATATAGCAAATATTTTACGAATTATAAAAAAACGTAATTTTTCCATTTCATGATGACGAGGTATATAGTGTTGGGCTTTATGCTGCTTCTTTTAGCCGGTACGGGTAAGGGGCAGGCATTGCAGGTTCCGCATTATGGGGATGGCGAAGGGGAAACATTGCAACGATATATGACCACTAAACTAGAAACAGGAGAGGTGCTTCCATGGTTTCCAATCGAGGACGTAGTGGTTACGGCGCGACGAACATTTAAAACAGAAGAAGACCGCTTACGCTACCTGCGTTTGGAACGCAATGTTTTACGGGTATTGCCCTATGCGATTTATGCGCAAAAGCGTTATGAGCAGCTTGACCGCGATTTGGCTCTGGTATCTTCGAGAAGGGAGGAAGCCCGTTTGGTTCAAGCTTGTGAAGAAGAAATAAAGAATAAGTTTAATGCAGAAATTAAAAATCTAAGTGTTTCGCAGGGCAAGATTTTGATTAAATTAGTCCAGCGGCAAACGGGAAATACGAGTTATGAGATGGTAAAGGAGATGAAAGGTGGGCTTTCTGCATTTTTTTATCAGGGTGTAGCAAAGGTATTCGGACACAATTTAAAATCGGTGTACGACCCGCAAGAAGACTTTGAGATTGAGAATATAATACGCGGTTACGAGCGCATGCGCCCAATAAAAAACCTATACAATTACTAGCTACGCTACCCCGTAAATAACCCGTCCGCTTAGCGGGCGGTATATACTAACCATTTAAAACGAAAGGATATGCTATGCAGACAATTTATAAATTTCATGGCCTCCAATTCAATGGCAATAAGAAGTCTTTGGCAGATTTTTCGGGTAAGGTACTCCTCATTGTCAATACAGCCAGCCGCTGTTTTTTTACTAAACAATACCGTTCGTTAGAACAGCTGTACCAACGGTATAAAGACCGGGGTTTTGAAGTGCTGGCTTTCCCTTCCAATGATTTCCACGAGCAAGAACCTATGACAGGTTTCCAACTGGAAACGTTTTGCCGTGTTCATGAGCAGGTAACCTTTCCTGTTTTCAAGCGTATACATGTTGTTGGCGACTATTGCGATCCCTTGTATAAATTTTTGGCCGATCGGGAACAAAATGGGACTGTTGGCGTAAAGCCGTATTGGAACTTTCATAAATACTTGGTTGACAAGAACGGTAAGGTGGTTGATTTTTTTTACAGTTTCACCAGTCCGCAGTCAGGGCGCGTTATGACGAAAATTGAACAATTAATTTCTGAGTTGTAAACGTTTAAACGTTTATCTTTGCGTCCAAAAGGATTGCAATGATGAAGTTAGACTTACTGGTGATGACCGTACATCCCGACGACGCGGAGCTAGGCGCAGGAGGAACGATTGCAAAGTATGTCGCCGAGGGGAAAACGGTAGGTATTATCGATTTGACAAGAGGTGAGCTCGGCACGCGCGGAACGGCAGACACCCGACGCGATGAGGCCGCTAGTGCAGCAGCGATATTGGGTGTACATATGCGTGAAAATCTTGCGCTGCGTGATGGATTTTTTCGAAATGACGAAGAAAGCCAGCTCCATATCATTCGTGCTATCCGGAAGTATCGGCCCGAAATTGTGATCACTAATGCTTTAGACGATAGGCATCCGGATCACGGGCGGGCTAGCGCTTTGGTGAATGATGCACTTTTTCTAAGTGGGCTGCGTCGCATAGAAACAACGCTCGACGGCGACGTACAGGAAGCTTTCAGACCGCGTTTACAACTGCAACTCATACAAGATAAATATATTCAACCCGATATATTACTGGATATCACGCCGTTTTGGTCTATTAAAGAGCAAGCTATTTTGGCCTATACAACGCAGTTTAATGCGCTGGCCGATGATGCAGAGCCACAGACCTACATTTCTAACCCTAGTTTTATGGAATCAACAAAGGGAAGGGCATCCGAGCTCGGCCGCAGTATACAGGTAAGGTATGCGGAAGGATTTACGGCCCGTAAATTATTAGGCGTTACCGATATCTTTCAGCTGTTTTAATTTAGAAGTTATGTCGTTGAAGCTGAAGGGTGTTCACCATATTGCTATTATCTGCAAGGACTACACAAGATCCCTATTTTTCTATCGGGATATATTGGGATTGGAGCTTTTGTCTGAAACATACCGTGCCGATCGTGAATCGTACAAGGCTGATCTAGGTCTTGACGGAAAATATGTGATTGAACTTTTTTCTTTTCCTGCTCCGCCTGATCGGCCATCACATCCCGAAGCGGCAGGACTAAGACATTTGGCTTTCGCAGTGGATGATGTAGCGCATACGATGAAGTCGCTGGAGGAATTCGGGATAGTTTGTGAAGCGATTCGGATCGATTCGTTGACGGAAAAAAAATTCACCTTTACGGCTGATCCCGACAATTTGCCTATTGAATTTTACGAAGTTTAAAAGCTAGTGTAAGGTTACAAAAAAAATCTAATGACCGTCGTCATTAGATTTTTTGTATAATAGAAAGATCTATTTAAGCGAAATGGTAGAGAAACACAACATCTCCAACATAGGCAGGCTTTGGATTATCTTTAATAGCAAGTGTAGCTTCGATGGTAGCTTTTACAACACCACGAAGATTTACGATAGATTTTACTTTTGCTCTTAATTGTACATGGTTATCTACCAATACAGGTTGTCCGAACTTCAGATTTTCGATACCGTAATTGATTTCCATCTTTACATTTCTAACATCCGCAATTTGCTTCCAAAGATAAGGGATCAACGATAACGTTAGATAGCCGTGGGCGATGGTTGATTTAAAAGGCCCGTCAGATTCCGCTTTTTCCTTATCCACATGTATCCATTGATGGTCGAGTGTAGCGTCAGCAAATTTATTGATCTGCGCCTGATCTATCGTATGCCATTCCGACTCCCCAAGCTGCTTTCCTTCATGTGATTTGTACTCTTCAAAATTGTTGATTATTACCATTATAGAAATTTATTGTTATTACCGTTTTGCATGATGACATTCTCGTGTTAAAAGTATTAAAAACTATCGAGAACGAAGAAACCATTCTAAATTTAAGCATGATTTTTGTGCGATATCATGTATAAGCCTATCAACGGATTCGTAAATAGAGGGCAGCCGCACCAAACGTTGCCTTAAATATATTCTAAAAAAGGAGGTATATTATGAACCTAGTACAAAAAATTGAACATTGGGGTGATAGTCATCATCCACGTTGGCTGGATTACTTGCGCATCGTCTTGGGCGTGGTTATTTTCGCAAAGGGCATCGGTTTTGTAAATGATCGGGATACTGTAGCAGAATTATTTCGACAGGCCCACTTTCAGCTTTCTATCTGGTCAGCTGTGCATTATGTGGTATTTGCCCATCTGGTCGGCGGATTATTTATAATCTTAGGGTTTCAAACCCGCTTAGCCGTGATCATACAGCTCCCTATCCTAATCGGCGCCGTGTTCTTTGTCAACATCACGCATGGCTTCAGCTTTTTAAACTCGGAACTTTGGTTTTCTATTGTAGTATTGGTATTGTTACTGGTCTTTCTCGTATCAGGTTCGGGAAAATACTCGCTGGATGAATTGATGAATAAGCCGGGCTACAAGCGTAGCATCTAGGCTATTCGAAGATGCATAAGAAAGGGTGGCCTGTTTGTAGTACAGTGCCACCCTTTACATATTTTAAGAAATAACGACTACCAGATTTTGATACGATCTTCTTTCGCTTTATATAGCTTATCACCTGGTTTCGTTTGGAATGCCTCATGGAAAGCATCAAGATTCACGATAGGCGCAAAAGCACGATACTGTGCAGGCGAATGTGGATCGGTTTTGACTTGGTTTACAACAAATTCATCTGTAGTTTTTGTTCTCCAAATTGTTGCCCATGAAAGGAAGAAACGTTGCTCCGGTGTGAAGCCATCAATCAAGCCAGGATTGCCTTTGTCTTTCAAATACATTTTCAACGCATCGAAGGCTACTGAAGAACCACCAAGGTCACCGATGTTCTCGCCAAGTGTAAAGCGTCCGTTTACGAATACACCTGGTACAGGCTCATACGATTCGAATTGAGCAACTAGTGCATTTGTTGAGGCTTCAAATTTCTCTTTGTCTTGTGGTGTCCACCAGTTATTAAGATTACCATTTCCATCATATTGCGAACCTGAATCATCAAAACCGTGAGAAAGTTCGTGTCCGATTACAGCGCCAATACCACCGAAGTTAACAGCCGCATCTGCTTTGTAATCGTAGAAAGGCACTTGTAGTATTGCAGCAGGGAATACAATCTCATTGTATAATGGGCTGTAGTATGCATTTACCGTTTGCGGCGTCATACCCCATTCCGATTTGTCAACAGGCTTATCTTGTTTGGCTAGGTTTTCTTCAAAACTCCAGCGGCTGATGCCCTTGATGTTATCAAATAAGGACGTTCCCACCGCCAGTTTTGAGTAGTCTTTCCATTTATCGGTATAGCCAATTTTGACCTTAAATTTCGAAAGCTTTTCTAAAGCCTTTGTTTTGGTTTCTGCTGACATCCAGTCCAGCTCTTTGATATGCATATCGAACGACTTGACGAGATATTGCACCATCTCCTCGCAGGCAGCTTTTGCTTCCGGTGGAAAGTTTTCTTTTACATAAAGCTTTCCAAGGAGCTCGCCCACAGTACCGTTAACAAATTCCAACCCGCGTTTTTCCAGCTCACGCTGTTCTTTTTGACCACGCAATTTGCGCCCATAGAAATCGAATGACAGCTCGTCCAACTCTTTTGTTAAGTATCCTGTCGCATCATTCATGACATGAAATTTAAGGTATTCCTTAATTTGCGGGAGATTACTAGGCTGTAAAATTTTGTCTAAATTCTCATAGTATTTGAGCTCGCCAATAATTACGGTATCTGCCGTGAATCCTATTTGTTTGATGTATTTTGCAATGTCGATATTCTTAACCAGCTTGCCTAGATCAGCCACAGCTACAGGGTTGTAGCGTTTCTGTGCATCTCTCGATTCTTCGATTGTTTTTAGGTTTGCCGCTATTTCTTTTTCAAAAGCAAGTACTTTCGGACCCTTCAAATCGCGTGTGCGTTGATCGACCTTGCTATACAAGCTAGAGATAAATTCAGCATATTGCGCTAAAGTTTCGGTATTCTTATCGTCAACTTTTTGATAATAGGACCGACCTAAGCCTAAACCGCCACCACCAAGATAAACCGCATTGATATTGCTGTTTTTCATGTGGGCTGAAACGTAGGCGCCAAAAAATGGATTTCCGCGTTCAGGACCTACTTCTAGTAAATAGGCGTATAGATCATTAAAGTTTTTGATGGCATCGATCTTTTGCAGATATGGCTTAATAGGCGCTGTACCCAGCTTGTTCCGCGTCTCGAAATTTACGTAAGACTTGTAAAGGTCTGCGATTTTTTGACCATCAGTGCCCTTCTCAAATTTGTTATCTAACGACTCTTTTAAGATTTTCAACACGGCCACATCCGTATGCTCACGAAGCTCATCAAAAGAACCCCAACGTGCTTTGTCAGAAGGGATTTCTACGGTCTTCATCCAGTTACCATTTACATAGTTGTAGAAATCATCCTGAGGACGCACGTTGTTGTCCATATATGACAAATTGATCGCCTGATGTTCTTGCGCAAAAGCGAATCCTCCAGATGCAGCCACGATGGCCGCCATAGCAAGAAATTTTTTCATTTTAATAATTTGTTGTTTGAAATTGATGGAGCTAAGCGATCCTTTCATACGACGCTGTGTATTGAGAAATTGTCAAAGCTTCCTATCCTGTTATTTAGTGTATCTCCACAAACTTAGCAAAAGTTGTTCGAAAAGTCCGTAACGATTGCATAGCAAAACTTATATTTTTTGCGTATTTTGCCTTATGCAATGGGAAGTCGATAATCAAAATATAGACGTGCTGGTAACTGAAGGGGACGTAATCGAAATTGCCCGTTGGGATGATTATGCAAAGATTGTATATATTCCAGCGAAGATGCCCAAAAGCGAAGCGCTGTGGTCGATACGGAACTTATTACGTCAGAAGCAGCAAATCATTTCCGCTTCGCCAACGCGGGAACTACACGTTTTTGGTAAGCAGTGGCCGGTGACGTCGATTAAGAAGGGACAAAAAACGTATATGCGCGACGGAACTATTTTCAGTTACATTCCTTTGAACGATAAAACGATTTCAACAGCAAATCGAATTAAATCTGCTTTGTTACAACAGATTGTGTTTGCAGCTATGGACAGGTGGGAGCACTTTTATGCATCAACGGTGGCCGAAATCAAATTCCGAAAAAACGATAGGCAGCCCTTTATTTGTAATCCTAAAACTGGATGCATAACCTTTGACAGCGGTTTGCATCGCTTTAAAATTGATCAAATAGAGTATGCTGTATATTGCGCGGTCAGGTCATTTAATAATCTTGCGCAGGCGGATAGCAAAGTTTTGCAACGCCATTTCCCACATAGAAAAACTACTGAAAAAATATTTTGTTATGAATACGAAGCATACGATTAAAATTGAAATACCGTTAGCCCATCAGTTGCTGATAGATAGCAGGGCAGCATCGGAAGAAATTTTGATGCATATTAATAACGCTGATAAGAGGCGTATCAATGATTACGTAATTGACCAGTTAGCTGATAGGGATGGGGCGCCGGAGCTTATTGATCTGCAGATTGGCAAATTTCAATACGATGAAGGCTCGCAAGCTGGGACCTTTAGGTTACATTTTAAGATAAGTCGTCGTTTTTGCTGTGCTGATACGACAGGCTGTAACGACGACTATATTGACTTTCGGTTTGTATATGGCGATGCGAAACTTCATGCCGACGGGCACTATTTTCAATGGAGCCCAGATAATTAAGATCCATCGAAGTTTAGCTATTATCACGATCCTTTGCGCAAATATTTCGTGAGGATGACGATGGTTTGCCCATCTACCTTACCCTCAATCTGTTCCACGTTGTCCGCCACAAGCCTAATGTTTTTTACCACCGTTCCTAATTTTGCAGTTAGCGTAGACCCTTTTACGTCTAAGGTCTTTATAAGCACGACAGTATCGCCGTCCTGTAGACGCATGCCATTGCTATCTTGGTGAAACTGTACCGTGCCATCTTGTTCGTGGTCACCCGTCGTCTTCGCCCATGCGAGCGTTTCATCATCCAGGTAAAGCATGTCGAGGCTTTCAGTTGCCCAAGATTCCTGTCGCAAACGACTTAACATTCGCCAAGCGACCACCTGTACCGGGGCGTGCTCAGACCACATCGTTTGCGGTAGTTTTTGCCAATGTTTCGCTTGCAGCTGCTCTTTTTTCTCTATCTGATCGATACAGGTCTTGCAGATGTAAATACTTGTGTCTAAAGCCTGCTGCTCATGAGGCGGTACATTATATGTTGTTAAACCAGTTGCAGGGTTAAGACAAAGTTCGCAAGCGTTGTTGCTTCGTTCAATAAGTTGCTTTTCAATAGACATGTGATTCGTATTTGTCCGCGAAAATACAAAAATCTGTCGAGCTATATTTTATATGTATAGGAAATACTTGGCAGATATTTTGCTGTGGAGGGATAAGCAGATGATAAATTAGGAAATAGTCTTGATTGTTCGCTGCCGATAAAAATACGTCAGATAATCTATATTACCCTAAAACTATTTGCATATGAAATGGCAAGGCGGCCGCAGAAGTGGCAATGTTGAAGATAAACGCGGCATGAGCGGCGGGCAAAAATTAACGCTTGGTGGCATTGGCGGGGTGATCGTACTCATCGTCGGCCTGCTTATGGGTGGAGATCCTGCGCAGATACTGGAGCAGATGCAACAGGGGCAGTCTTCTGGCGCCTCAACGGTAGAAACGCCGTATGAATCGACGCCAGAGGAAGATAAATTGTTGGATTTTGCGGACGTAGTACTCGGGAGTACAGAAGATGTATGGACCAATGTTTTTAAAAAGGAAGGGGAGAGCTACCCAAAAACGGTGCTTACGGTTTATAATGGTGCAGTCGAGACGGCGGGATGTGGCACGGGCAAGTCAAGCTACGGTCCATTTTACTGTCCGGGCGATAGGAAGATCTATTTAGATTTGAGTTTTAATAAAGAATTATCACAGAAATATGGTGCAAAAGGTGAGTTTGCTTTGGCTTATGTTATTGCACATGAAGTGGGGCACCATATTCAGAATGTATTGGGCGTGCTGGATCAAACAAATGCCATGCGTGCCAAATTAAGTGAACGCGAGTACAATAAAATATCGGTGATGACAGAGTTGCAAGCCGATTTTTATGCTGGCGTTTGGGCGCATTATGTAAAAGATTACAGCCAGATCGAGCTTACCTACGACGATATTCTCGACGGGATGCGCGCGGCAGCCGCTGTTGGTGACGATCACTTACAAGAACAAGCCTACGGCAGCTCAAACCCTGAATCGTTCACCCATGGCACATCGGAGCAACGCGCGTTTTGGTTTAAAAAAGGTTATGACACTGGCGACATTCAAGCTGGAAATACGTTTAATGATCCATCATTGAAGTAGTTAGTGATTTGTGGCAGTGCGTAAGTAGTAATGCGTAAGTAGTAATGCGTATTGCGTATTGCGTATTGAGTAGTGCGAGAAGTTTAAGTTTCCCATATTTTATCGCTTCTGACCATAATTAATCGCAATGTCGCATTTGAAGTGGTAATGTGTAGTGCGTATAGCGTAGTGAGAAGTTAAACTTTTCTCAGCTTTATTGCTTCTTCCCCATATTAAACGAAATGCCTTTTTATAGATGATAGTATGTAGTACTTAGTATGTAGAAAAGCTTTGGTAGATAGGTGATTGCAGGGGTCATTATTAAACGAAATGTCGCATTTGAAGGAGTATTGCGTAATGCGTATTGAGTAATGCGAGACTTTTAGGTTCCGCTTACCTTATCGCTTCCAACCATTATTAAACGAAATGTCGCATCAGTTTTGTTGCGTCTGTAGTCATTTGCCTTCGCACTATCTAATAAGGATGCAACAAAAATAAGCGACGGGGTTTTGAATACTTTTGCCCTACAAAAGTATTTGCCTTGCTGCGGCATGCGGCGGAAGGGTTGTGCGTTGGACTAACTGTTTTACGAAGAAAACAATACCGCTTACTGCGGCCTGCAGCGGAAAGGTTAGATAACTTGTTTTATAAAGAACTTTTCCTCAAAAAGAAATTTACTGCACTAATAAATTACAGCCTCGAATATCGCTATTATCAAAACGACCTAAAACTTCAAAACTACCATCGGCATAACGCTTCCCTAGATCTTGCGTCGCGATGAATGAGCAGGAATGATAATTGGCTAGATCAATTACATTGATGGCGCCGGTGTTGCCAGAATTGATCAATGTTAGCGGATCATTCGTATCTCTTGTCAGTACCTGCATCCATGCGGGTGTTTTGAAGCGACCCAAGCCAGCAGAGTAGGCCTGTGATAGCAATTCCGTCATGCCATATTCCGAGTGTATGTATGGCACGTTAAAGGCGCGGCAAAGGATGGCATGCAGCTCCTCGCGAACCATTTCTTTACGTTTGCCTTTCATGCCACCTGTTTCCATCACAATTAGCTCTGGAAAGTCTATTTGATGATGCTCGCTGAAATCGAGTAAGGCGTATGTTACGCCGATAAGCAAAGTCTTGGTGCCTTTATTTTTCAGTTGCGAGAGCACTGCCTGCAATTCATCATGATTGTACAAGAAATAACCAGATTCCGGCTGTTTGCTTTGCGCTATTAAGTCATCAACCATAAAAATAAGGGACGAGCCTTCACGCTCGAGGTAAGATGGGAGTAAGGCCAGAATAGCGATATCCCTCGCTTCACCATAAAAGTGCTGAAAGGCTTTTCGGAAACTATCTTCGTACCACGCAAGGTCTGCTACAGGATGTTTGCTCGTACTTACTCCCGTTGTTCCCGAACTGCTAAACAGCTGCACGGGTTCATTCGCCGCAGCGTATATATGCTGACTTTTGAAAAGTTCGATGGGTAGAAATGGAATTTCCCGATAATCGCTGATCGCTTCGCGATTCACGCCGATATAGTCCACATAGCGTCGATACACGGCATTGTGTTGGTACTGAAAATTAAAAACGGACAGAGCGGCTTCTGCAAACTTCAAGTCGCTGTCTATTGAAAATATTGTTGATCGCATAATTGTCGTTTCCGCACAAAGATACGTCAATTTAAACTTTACTAAAGGAAATTTAGCTATCCCGGCGGAATCTTGAATAGGAAAGTTTTGCTTAGGTTGATGATCTGGGATGTAATGTTGAAAAAACTCCCGATCGATACCGATCGGGAGTGTATGTATTTATGGAGCATTCCTTTGGGAATACGTCTACAACATGCCGCCATCTACGGGAATAACTTGCCCTGTTACATAGGCTGATAGATCAGAAGCTAGGAAAAGGCACGCATTCGCTACATCTTCCGCTTCACCGGCACGTTTTAACGGGATATTGGCTTCCCAACCAGCCACTACATTCGGATCCAATACATCGGTCATTTCGGTACGGATAAAGCCCGGAGCGATTACGTTACTGCGGATATTACGTGAACCTAGCTCTTTGGCAACCGATTTGGTGAAGCCGATAATACCCGCTTTTGACGCGGCATAGTTCGCCTGTCCGGCATTTCCCTGCACGCCTACGACTGAGCTCATATTAATGAATGAACCTTTACGATTCTTCATCATCACTTTGGAAGCCGCTTTGGTTACATTAAATATGGATTTCAGGTTGATGTTTATGACGTCGTCCCAGTTTTCCTCGGTCATACGCATCAATAAACCATCTTTGGTTATACCTGCGTTGTTTACAACAATATCTAGGGTGCCAAAGTCTGTTACGATGTCGCTAATAAGCTGCTCTGCTTCAGCAAACTGCGACGCATCCGAACGATAGCCTTTCACTTTAGTTCCAAATCCTTGTAGTTCCGACTCGAGCGCCTGACCTTTCTCTACAGAAGATAAATAAGTAAATGCAACATTCGCTCCCTGTTGAGCAAAAACTTCGGCAATTTTTCTGCCGATGCCTTTAGATGCTCCCGTAACCAGAGCTGTTTTGCCTTCTAATAATTTCATTTTACTAATGAGTTTCCGTTTAAACTAATCCACAAAAATGTTAAATATTCGGATATTATCACAATTTTTTTTCGATAAGCTTGCTATCAGGCCATTCGATAAGTGAGTACGCGCTAACTTGGCAAAGCGCCAGAGACGGCCGTAATTGTTGAAAAAATGATAGCATTAATGAAAGAATTTTGACATTTTGATTGCGCTAAAACCGATTTGAATGTTAATTTTGTACGGAATTTAAGAATCATGGGTAAAAAAGCTAAAAAATCTGAAGTAGATGTGGTGTTAATTGGTGCGGGCATCATGAGCGCAACCTTGGGAACGCTAATCAACGAGTTGAGTCCCGATATCCAGATTGAGATTATTGAACGTTTAGACCTCGTGGCAGCGGAGAGCTCAGACGCATGGAACAATGCGGGTACAGGACACTCGGCGCTATGTGAACTAAATTATACGCCGGAACAACCCGACGGAACAGTTAAGATTGCAAAAGCGATTGATATCGCAGAGCAATTTGAAATTTCTAAACAGTTCTGGACGTACCTAGTGGAAAATGACATCCTTAAAAAACCGGAAGAATTTATTCGTCAGGTTCCTCATATGAGTGCTGTATTTGGCGAAAAGGATGTAAAATTTTTACGGACGCGCTACGAAGCTATGTCTAAGGAAACCCTCTTTAAGGACATGGTGTATACAGAAGATAAGTCTGTATTGAAAGAATGGATTCCACTGATGATGGACCAGCGCGATGAGCAGGAGCAGATTGCAGCGACACGCATGGACATCGGAACCGATGTGAATTTCGGTTCGCTGACCCGTGATTTGATTCAGCACTTGCAAACAAAAGATAACATAAAGCTTTCCTTAAATCAGGAAGTTCGCGATATTGATCGCGAAGAGGATGGGAAATGGGAAGTAGAAATAAAGGATGTCAATAATGGGGAGAAGCGTAAGATCAAAGCTAAATTCGTATTTATTGGCGCCGGCGGACGCTCTTTACTGTTATTAGAAAAATCTGGCATTCCAGAAGCGAAAGGCTACGGTGGTTTCCCGGTTGGCGGACAATGGTTGCGCTGTAAGAATCCTGAAATTATTAAACAGCATCATGCCAAAGTATATGGTAAAGCATCTGTGGGGGCGCCACCAATGTCTGTTCCGCACTTAGATACGCGTTATATCGATGGCGAGCAAGCCTTACTCTTTGGGCCTTATGCAGGGTTCTCTACGAAGTTCTTGAAAAAAGGTTCTTATTTTGATCTGCCAGCGTCCATTAAATTGTCTAATATTCGCCCGATGATTTCTGCAGGGCTGGACAATCTAGACTTAACGAAATATTTGATTACAGAGGTGATGAAAAGCCCGTCCGACAAGTTGGATGCCCTGAAGCAATTTATGCCGACGGCAAAGATGGAGGATTGGGGGATCGAGGTAGCTGGCCAGCGCGTGCAGGTGATCAAAAAGGATCCGAAGCATGGCGGTATCTTGGAATTTGGTACAGAAGTCGTATCAGCGGCAGATGGTTCTATTGCAGCACTATTAGGCGCATCTCCGGGGGCATCGACATCGGTGGCTATCATGATCAATTTGCTGAAACGATGTTTTCCTGAACGCGCCAAATCGGAACAATACCGAAATAAGCTACGCGAGATGATTCCATCATGGGGCAAAAAGCTGAACGATGATGCCGCGCTTTGTGAACAAGTGCGTCAGCGCTCTCAAGAGGCATTAAAATTGTCGTAGACAATTAATTAAATACGTATATATTTAACAATCGGGGTGCACGTCAGTGCTGAGAACATACCCATTCTCGTATGACAATACGGGAGGAACCTGATCCAGGTAATGCTGGCGTAGGGACAATTTCCTTTCTTACTTGGCTGTGCACCGCGCAAAATTTTACACTTCACATTGGCGGTAACTTCTTTACATGGCTGAATTTTTAGATAAATTACTGGCGGCTTTACAACAAACCTCTTGGCTGGAGCGCTTTGCTGTATGTTTCGGTATTATACAAGTGCTGCTTTCAAGCCGTAATAAAATATCAAATTACTTTTTCGGTATCCTATCCATTGTACTCACTATCTCTGTTCTTTTTCAGGCACGCCTCTATGCAGAGATACTACTAAACCTGTATTACCTTATCATGAGCTGTTACGGCCTTTGGTATTGGAAATACCGTAACGTAAATCACGCTGTGCCTATTACTCGATGCTCTCGGAGCGATTGGTTTACGGTTCTGTCTATTGTCGTTATTGGCTATGCCGGCTTATTTTTGTTTTTAAGTTATTTTACGGATTCCGATGTGCCCATAATGGACGCTATTGTATCCAGCACAGCTTGGGCGGGCATGTGGCTATTGGCGAGGCGAAAGTTGGAAAATTGGATATTGCTGAACATCAGTAATTTCGTAGCTGTCCCCTTATTATTCTATAAAGAATTGTACCTCTTCGGCTGCCTCACTATCTTTTTGTTTATCGTAGCGATCTTTGGTTATATACGCTGGACAAAAATTATGGAATATCAACAACAGACAATACATGAGACTCACTAAAGAGGTAACAGACCTGATTCAAGACGAGATTATTCCCAGTATTGATAAGAAAATGCTGACGGAAAATTTGCTGAACCTTATTTACGATAAGAAATGGTTTAATATATGGGTTCCAAAATCTTACGGCGGGCTGGCCTATAGTTTGGAAGCAGGCTGTAAACTATTGGAAGAGCTTGCTTACCTCGATGGAGGTTTTGGATGGACGATAACATTATGTTCCGGCGCAAACATGTTTGCAGGCTTTCTTGAACCCGCGTTAGCCGCTTCCATATTTCAAATGCCTAACGTATGCTGGGGTGGGAGCGGCAAGCCATCTGGAAGAGCAGACAAGACCAAGGACGGATACCTGATCAACGGATATTGGAAGTATGCGACCGGTGCACCACATCTTACTCATTTTACGCTTAACGCCTGGATATATGAAAACGGTTCAGCGAAATTAGATGAGAACGGAGAGCCCGTCTATCAATCTTTCTTTGTGGATCGCGATGATGTGCTTGTACACTACGATTGGGATACCTTTGGGTTGGCCTGCACAGCGAGCCACAGTTTTTCGATACAGCAGCTTTTTGTGCCGGCTAATCGTACTTTCGCTATACAACCCGCCGCTCGTATCGCCCAAGGTAAGTTGTTTGAAATTCCTTTTATGGCCTTTGCGGCATGCACTTTAGCAGTAAATTATATCGGGATGTTTCGCCGGTTTCTTGATGTACTGGAACGACAACTGATGGTTAAGGCACAGGATCCCAGTCGGGACACCCAGCAGTCGAAACAGATATTGAAGGCGGTCGATCAGGCTAGGCAAGCGATTGAAGAACGTTCCGATCGATTGTATGAATTAATGGGAGCGTTGTGGTGTAGCGATACTGTCGAGGAAGATCTTGTGGAAGAAATTATCATGCTGAGTCGTGATTGCGTCGCCACGAGCAAGGCGTCTATGGTCGAACTGTTTCCAAATGGAGGCATAGCGGCAGCGCAATGGGATAACGAATTAAACATTGTTTTTCGCCATTTCTTTACTGCCACGCAACATAGCTTGCTTCAAAGCTAGATTGATTGATTTTTCGATACGCACGCCTGATTTGTTGGTTGGAAACGTTAGTAATCAGCAATCAAATTGGCGCGCCGCTTCGTAAGCTTTCACTCTGCCGTTTGAGATGTCAGTAGATAAAATAAGTAAAGTACGTTCTTCCTCATAATGCCTTGGAGCAGAAATGATAAAATCCGGCAAATTATCGCCATCCAGATCGCCTACAAAGAGGAGTTCGATAAACGTGTCATTAAAAGACTCTTCATCCACCAAAGTAAAGATATTTCCTTGAGGTCCGGTTAGCTGCAAAGAATAATTGCTCACGCTATGAAAAGCATAAGTTTGATCCGCATCGTCGGTGTATGTTTCCGAGCCGTTGATTGTGCCTTTCCCCGCTAAGGTATATTCTACGCCGTGACATTTAAACGTTGTATTGACGCCTGGCCATAGCAGCTCTTTTGAAATGCTAACAGCGCTTTTGATACCTGCCTTCAGTCTACCCGGTTGGATAAAAAGTATAGTCTTGTTTTCGGTTTTTATTGATTTAGTGTTCACACCGGCGCAATCGTCAAACCCATTTTCGATAAGGAACGAGAGCGGTTTAATATCGACATCTTCACCTTTTGCGAAAATCTCTAGCCAGGTGGTATCTATTAGTAACGTCGGATCATCAGCGTCCTCCCAAAGGCGGTAGGTGCCTGTCAACATGGTTTTTCCTTCAAGCAGCTCTGGCGCAATGCTATTTTCAGAGGCAAAAGCGTTCGTTGCGCTACTCAGGCTGTCCGGTTTTGTATAATCTGCAGCAGACATGACATTCTGCTGCCGAGGTTTAGATCCTATATTCTGGCAAGATAGAAATAATAACAAGGCAAATGGTGCCGGTAAATACTTGTGCATAGCTTTTGTTAGGGAAAACACGTTGATGTTAAACGCTTTAATAACATAAATGTTTGCATCAATTTGAAATCCCTGCATTTCACCCCATACCGAAGATTGCTGCGCGTCGTTCCTCCGACTCGCAATAGCGCCTGCTTTTATTCAACTTAAATATTTCAATTCGCATTACGCACTACTCCATACCGAAGATTGCTGCGCCGTCGTTTCTCCTACTCGCGATGACGTTCAAGCCGAAAAACCCGTCGTTGCGTTTGCAATAAATGAAGATCAATTGCCGTTTAATGCTTCGCTAATGATGCGGAAGGACTCGAGTCTTTTACCAGCATCGAAAATATAGTTTGTCGTCATAATTTCATCAATTTGATATTCTTTGACGAATGCAGGTATTTGCTCCGCTATTACCTTTGCATCGCCTGTAAAAGTACAAGCCGTCATGTTGTAAACTGCTTTTTCAATTTCCGGAATTCCGTCGTAAATCACTTTTTCTGTCGGCGGAGAGAGTGGTCGCCGATGGTTTGTCAAGATGCCAGCAAACATATTAAACAAGCTAGTAGCGAGAAAATCTGCCTCCGCAGTGGTTTCTGCAGCAATGATGTTAACGCATGCTATGAAATAAGGCTTATCCAAATGACGTGAGGGTTTAAATTCTTTGCGATAAATTTCCGCAGCTTGTGCAAACATCGCCGGCGCAAAATGCGCGGCAAATGCGTAGGGGAGACCCAGCTCCGCAGCCAAATGTGCTGAATCGGTGCTGGATCCTAAAATATACAAAGGGATATCTAAACCTTCTCCAGGAAATGCCCGTACTTTTTCGTGCGGATTATCGTTCTCAAAATACTGTTGCAGGGCAAGCACATCATCTTTGAAGTAAAACGAAGTGTTTAAGTTATTACGGCGTAAAGCCATTGCCGTCACTTGATCCGTTCCTGGCGCGCGTCCAAGACCGAGGTCGATACGGCCAGGATAGAGGCTTTCCAAGGTGCCAAACTGTTCTGCAATAACCAAGGGCGCGTGATTGGGCAGCATAATACCCCCAGATCCGATGCGGATATGTTTTGTTCTTTCCGCTACATGGCCAATAAGAACAGAAGTGGCTGAACTGGCGATATGTTCCATATTGTGATGCTCTGCAAACCAAACGCGCTCGTAACCTAAGTTTTCAATATATTGTGCACCTTCCACGCTCCGCTCAATGGCTTCTTTTACCGTATGGCCTTTACAAACGGTAGCGAGGTCTAAGGCTGATAGTTTTATTTTATTCATGGCCTAAAAATACACGCTTCATCGAAGGAATTTGTAATGGCTTTGTCAATCGATAGCTAAGGTTGTAAAGCTTGACATTGTGCAGACTTTCACCGTTGTCAACAGACGCGGCAGCATTATTTTTTAGGAATGTGGGGCTGTTAGATTACAGCGCTTAGGCTGTAAATCGAGTGCAGAGGATGGCCACATGTTCGCCGCCCTGCAATGTGCAAAAGTAAAGGAAGTCTGCGCCGCCATCAGCAATTTTAAATTTCTTCCGGATATCCTCTACGCGCAAGGGAAAATTTTTAGTGACAACATTCGCTTTGGTGACCGCTCTGTTTTTTTTCAGCTTACTGAGCGGATAGATATCCAATATACGAAAGCATCGACCCGGGAAATCTTCGACGTACCGATCGCTTGTATATAAATGTGTATGCTGCTGCAATTTAAATAGTTCAAATGCCAACCCTATACATTTAAACGCGCCAGCCTTTGTTATTGCCACGTCTGGATCGTAGAGGTACTTTTCCGGTGCTGCGTAATGAGCCTCGGCTTGTTGCTCCTGCGATGTCGTGAATGTAAAGCGCTGTTGCTTCCCTGCGGAAAGCCTAATGGCATGCAACTGTACGTCGCCAGTAAATCCCTTATCTTGCACAAAAAGAAGTTCTTTGCAATCATTATCTACACTAACGATATAGATATTGCGCACGTGATCCAGTTGCTCCATAGCCAACGAAATGTCCAATAAGGGAGCAAGCTTCGTGATGATGCATTGCGCCTTTGCAAAAAAGAGCGCTTGCAGCTTGACGATGTTTGGTTCGCAATCGGCTAATCGAAAAACTTTTTGTTGGGCTACCCGCCGCGAGGGGTCTATATAGATGAAATCGACTTTTTCTTTCAGGTTTTCCAAATATTCGATGCCATCGCCACTATGGCACATTGCATTCGTCAGGCCCAGTTGTTTGAAGTTATGTTGTACAATCGTAGATAGCGCAGGATTTATTTCGCAGTGCGTAACACGAGCACCTTTCCGCGCGAAGTAATAACTATCTACTCCAAAGCCCCCAGTTAAGTCGATAAGAGATGCACCGGGCTGAACCAGCGATGCTTTAAAATATCCCGTTTCACCAGAGGAGCACTGCTCCATATTAAGCTTTTCCGGATAGTAAATACCGGGGGTAGTCGTCCATTCCGGAATTTTCTTGGCGGCACGCTGCCGTCCATCAATTTGTTGGGCAAGTTCTTGGCTCGATACATGGACAAACGGACTTTTTTTCAGTGCCATATCAGCCGCCGAGCTTTGCTGCTTTTCCGAGAGGTAATTTTGGACGTCTGTCGCTAATATGCTTTTATTCACAGCGTACTATTTTTTGATTTATCGCATTGGCTTGCTAGATCTTCTTCACCAGTAACTGGCACGTATAACTATCTTTAAGCTCTCGAATAATCTGTTTGTTCACCAGCACCCGATCGATAGTTTCTTGGTTGAAATAACGAATCGTAATGAGTTCCAGTCCTTTCTCCACAGATACCTTATATCGTTTTTCCAGCTCTTCCAAAAGCGTGTCAATATTCTTTCCGGTATCATCGATCGCTACACAAAAGCTGATGGCACTATTGTGCATCATATTAATTTTTATGCGGTTGCTGTGAAATAGGTTAAAGATGTGCGAAAGGTTGTCTTCCACGATGAAAGAGAAGTCGCGCGGTTGTATATTGACAAATACCTGATTCACCTTAAAAATAAACGACGGCACGGGAAGACCCTGATTGGTGCTTCGGATGAACGTGCCTGTAGCAGCTGGATTCACAAAGGAGCGTACGTTGAGCGCTATTTTTTTATTTTGCAGCGGTTTGATCGTTTTTGGGTGTATTACCGTTGCTCCGTAATATGTCAGCTCGATAGCATCCGTATACGAAAGCTCGGGAATAAGTTCTGTGTGGTCAAACCATTTAGGATCTGCATTCAGGACGCCAGGTACATCTTTCCATATGGTGATGTCCTCAGCGTTCAAGCAGGAAGCAAATATGGCAGCAGAGTAATCAGACCCTTCGCGACCGAGTGTGGTCGTGAAATTCTCGGACGTAGAACCAATAAAGCCTTGCGTGACGATCACAAAATCATCAAGTACAGCGGGCAGATCGCGGCGGATCTTCTCTTCAGTTTTTTCCCAATCAACGACTGCTTCTCGGTAGGTATTATCTGTTAGGATATAGTCTCGAGCGTCTACCCATTTTACCGGGATGCCCTTATGTTTCGCATAGGCCGCTAAAATTTTGGAAGACACCATCTCGCCGGTAGACACGATTTGATCATACAGGTAGTCGTATGAATCTTGCGGCTCTTCTTCAAGTACCCATTCCACTTCGACAAAGCAGTTGGCTATTTCATCAAATATAGGGTGTGCGGGATCATGAAATAGGTGTGCCAAAATATCTTGGTGCCAAGCTTTTACCTCTTCTAAATACGTAAAAGCTTGGCCGGTCTGATCGACATAATGCTGCGCGACCTCGCTAAGTCGATCGGTCGTTTTTCCCATAGCTGAAACCACAACGAGCAGCTCGTCTTTTTTGTAGTTTGCCATAATATGGGCCACATTTTTTATACTTTCCGCATCTTTTACGGATGCACCGCCAAATTTAAATACCTGCATTTATTTCTATTCGGTTTTAGGTTAAATTGCTTTCAGAAGCGTCTTCGCCCGATCTGTCAATATATCTTCTATCTCGCCATAGGGCACAATTAATGTCGTTCCACCTTCGGCGTATGACTTTATCTCGTATGGATTATAGTGAAACAACACACCGTCTTTCGTCAGTCCGAAGTTTTCCGGGAGGGCAAAACTATCAAAAAAATATTCGGCACCGTAGCTAGCGGTATCGCTCAAATTCTCCAGTTTTCGGAAATGGCGTTCCGCGATAGACAGGAATTGAGTACTATCTTGGATGACATCGCCTAAGGTAAGTCGCTTTCCTTGCTGTATGTCATAGGAAAACCACAGTTCAATCTCCATTCCATGGGCGCCACCTGTATAATCGTTGATCGCATTTCGCAGGGTCAAGATGCCTGGCCGATTCAATATCACCCGGCAGTCTTGGTGTTTAAACCACGACGGGATATCTGCATTCCCTGCATCAATCTGCTCTTCGGCATATTCATTGAAGCCGCCCAAGAAGCTTTCGGCAACTTGCTCTGCGGTGTTTTCACCATCAATAAAGATCGCCCGTTTGACCAATTCCTGGATCGGGGGGTGGAAGATAGGATATCGTGCAGTAAAAAGTGTAGAATCGACGCTGCTTTCGGTGCCAGAAAAATAAGGACTAAAATCTTTGAAATACGCCAGTTCGTAAGCTAGCGTGTCAGCTGCGGCAGCTCCCCCGGCGGCGTGTGCAGATTGCTCCGTTTTATTCTCCGAAAAACAGCCCACCATGAAACAAGTAGCCAGTAAGCCAAAGCTCACCGCAATACTTCTGTTAATTAACCCCCAAAATTTAAAGACACATTCACCCATTCGCTATCAAAATCAGCTTCATACTTTTTGTAAAAATTTATCGCAGGTTCGTTCCAGTCTAACACTTGCCACATCATTCCACTGAATTTTTGCTCCTTTGCATACGCTATCGTGCGATCCAATAAGAGCTTACCAATGCCTGCACCGCGCTCAGCTTCCGTCACCACCAAATCTTCCAGGTATAGGCGGCGACCCTTCCAAGTGGAGTAACGTATATAGTACAACGCCATCCCTACAATTGTTTCACCTCGTTCGGCTACAAATGCTCCCCAAACAGGTCGCTCCCCAAAACCGCTGGCTATGAATTCGTCCATCGATACTGTTACAGCATCTGGCGCTTTTTCATAAATGGCCAGTTCCTTTATAAGATCGAGCATAGCCGCGCAATCGGCCCTTTCTGCAGTTCTAATGTTCAGCATCTTTATTCTTGTAATGCTTAATAACCCGTTTCCCAAAAATTGTACTGCCTAAGCGCACCATATTGCTGCCATTCTCGATAGCTAATTGATAATCGGATGACATCCCCATGGAAAGTATGCTGAAGGAATCTTCCTGTCTGTAGAAGCTGGCTTTGATGCCGTCAAAGAGCATTTTCAGTTCATAAAATTCATCTTTGATGACCTTCTCATTGTCCGTATTCGTCGCTATGCCCATCAGCCCGCGGATGCGCACGTGCTTTAAAGCTGTGAACTCGTCGTCCCGAAGCAACTCGATTAATTCTGCATGATCGAGACCAAATTTTGTATCTTCATCAGCAATATAGACCTGAAGTAAACAGTCGATAACGCGGTTATGCTTTCCGCCGTGCTTATCAATCTCCTTGAGCAGTTTTATGGAATCCACGGACTCTATAAGCGAAACAAAAGGAGCAATAAATTTTACTTTGTTTGTCTGCAGATGGCCGATGAGGTGCCACGAAATATCTTTGGGCAGCGATTCGTATTTCTCCATCATCTCCTGAACCATATTCTCCCCAAATACGCGTTGGCCAGCATCGTAAGCTTCCTGGATATCTTCTACAGGCTTCGTCTTCGATACCGCGACCAGCGTTACGCCGATCGGTTGTAGTTCTTTCTGTAACGTTTCAATATTTGTTGTTATGCTCATTCCGTATTGTTTTCAACCTTCAAAAAACTTAAAACTGGTTATTCAGATGCGTTTTCGTAAATTTGTACAAACTTACGAAATGCAGCGCTTATTACTTATTATATTGTCGTCGTTTTTTTTGCTGATTTCCTGCAAAAAATCTGCGCCAGAAGGAATTTTGTCAGAAAAGAAGATGGCGGATTTGATGGCGGATGTGCATTTGCTTGACGGATACCTAAACATGCTTCCAATAGATAGCTCGCGCAAGATCATTGACGGTTTATATGCCGAAGTGTTTGATAAATATGGTATCGATTCTACGTTATTCACCCGCAACTTGCGGTATTATTTAGGCAACCCCACGATGGCGAAGCAGGTTTACGCGCAGGTTAACACGAAGTTAAGCGGTTTGGATCGCACATATCGCACGAACGATTCGTTAGCGAATGCCCGACTAAGTGACAGTGTGCGAATCGCTCAGCGCTTTGTTCGCCTCCGGAATGAAGCTCAGCAGCTATTATTTCGAGTAGACAAGGATACAACAGCGTTAACTTACCGCAATTATAGTAATGAGTTCATACGACGCACCGGTTTGTCGATTCAAGTTTTTCAACAAGAAGGTATTCCTGTTAGTGACCCTGTTCCGTTACAAGAGGCTGGCGTGCGACAGCCTGCCGAGGTATCTGCTGAGCCAGTAGAGCCCAAAAAAATGCCACCCGTAAGCACACCTGTCGATGCCAGGCAACTACCTGCTGACCGACGGCAGGATACGCTTTCCACAGTTAATTGATTATTAATATGATTTTTCCGAATAACGCTATAGATAAGTTGGGCTTTCTTGAGATCAAAAGTCTGATCAAAGAAAAATGCCTTAGTGAGCCGGGGCGCGAGATGGTGGAGAAAATCCAGCCTCAAGTAAAACTTGAGCAAATAGACCGTTTTCTGCGCCAAACCCAAGAATTTAAAGATTTATTGTTACACGATGCACCGTTGCCAGTAGATCACTTATACCCTATAAAGCCTTTGGCAGAAAAGGCACGAATAGAAGGCGCGTTTCTGGCGGAGGATGAATTTTATCGGGTATTGCTGTCACTCCGTACCGTATATGCCGTCATTCGCTATTTTAACGAACGAGAGGGGCAGTATAGTAATTTGACACTGCTCTTTGAGCATCTTCCGATTGAAACAAAGATTGTGCGGCAGATTGAGTCTGTCATCGACGATCGGGGAAAGATGAAAGATAATGCTTCGCGTTTATTGCTGGATATTACCCAGCAAATACTAAAGAGCGAACAAGAAGCTCGAAAGCGTATAGATCAAGTTTTCAAACAAGCTCAAAATAATGGCTGGACGGCTGATGGAAACTTAACTGTTCGTGATGGACGATTGTGCATTCCGATTTTAGCAGAAAACAAACGGAAGCTGAAAGGCTTAATTCATGATGAATCTGCAACCGGACAAACAGCTTATATAGAGCCAGAAGAAGTTTTTCACCTCAATAATAAGGTGAGGGATTTGGAGTTTGAACGTCGTCGTGAGGTTATTCGTATTTTGACAGAACTTACCAGCGAGTTACGTCCGCACGTACCTCTTCTATTATCTTATCACGGCTTGCTAAGCAAGCTTGATTTTGTGCGCGCTAAGGCGCTTTTTGCTATTGATATTGAAGCGGAAATGCCCCAGTTATCCAAGGAAGCGGAGATTAATTTAGTCAATGCAAGGCACCCGCTGTTACTGATCAACGCTAAAAAAGATCAGCAAATCGTTGTTCCGTTACATATCAAGATCGATCAGCATGATCGTGTCATTTTAGTTTCCGGGCCCAATGCTGGCGGTAAGTCCGTATGCATGAAAACGGTAGGGCTCCTACAGTTGATGGTACAGTCTGGCCTGCTCATTCCTGCGGATGACACATCGAAACTTGGTATTTTCAAACAGATCTTTGCCGATATTGGTGATGATCAGTCGATCGAGAGCGACTTGAGTACATATAGCGCGCATCTTTCTAAGATGAAGCATTTCACAGAATTTGCAAATGCACGCACGCTCGTTTTGATAGATGAGTTTGGTACAGGAACCGATCCGCTGTTTGGCGGACCGATAGCGGAAGCTGTACTGGAATCACTTAATAAAAAGGATATTCGCGGCGTTATCACAACACACTATTCGAACTTGAAAGTCTTCGCGAGCAATACGGCTGGGTTGGAAAATGCGTCGATGCTTTTTGATAATGTGGCTATGCGACCGCTGTATATTTTACAGGTGGGTAAGCCCGGCAGTTCCTATGCCTTCGAAATTGCGCAGAAAATTGGCCTTCGACCGGATATCTTGGAATCAGCAAAGCAAAAAATCGGTACGCAGCAAAAGAAAGTTGACACCTTATTGGTTGACTTGGAACGTGATAAAAGGCTGGTGCACGATACCAAAATTGCTATCGGCAAGCGTGAAAAGGAGTTGGAAACACAGAAAGCAGAATACGAGCAGCTACAAAGCTATTTGGAAGAAAATAAGCGTCAGCTGATTCGTGAAGCGAAGGATGAAGCGCGGCAAATTCTGAAAGATGCCAATAAGCTGGTCGAAAATACGATATCCGAAATAAAATCAGCACAAGCGGATAAAGAAAGAACGCGCGAGTTGCGGCGTGAGCTGCATGCCGCCGTGGATAAGAATACAACAAAAAAGCCAGTAACGAAACCCATAGCAACTCCCGCGGGAGCAGCTGACGCGGATGAAGCAATTGAAGTTGGGGATTGGGTGAGGTTGGTGGATGCCGATACGGAAGCGCAAGTCATGGAGGTGTCGAGGGGCAATAACCTGATTTTAGCATTGGGCGATTTACGCACGGTTGTTAAAAAGAATAAGGTTGTCAAACTGCGCGGCAAAGAAAAAGCCAAGGTGGTAAAAAGACATCGTTCGCTGTCTACATCGTCTGTTGCCGATTTTCAACCGGAGGTGGATGTGCGTGGTATGCGTACAGAGGACGCGTTGCGGCAGCTGGAGACGGTGTTGGATAGAGCGGTTATGATCGGGTATCCCACACTCAAAATCTTACATGGAAAAGGGGATGGCATACTACGGAAGTTCGTTCGCGACTACCTTCGGAAATACAACCACGTCTCACATTTTGAAGACGAACATGCCGATCGGGGTGGCGATGGTATCACTTATGCTTACATCAGTTAATAAAAAAGCCTGCTAGCCTTCCAAATCTAGCAGGCTTTTTGTAGTATGTTAGGCGATAAACATGTTTTATCCTAGTATACGTAAATAATATGCGAAATTTAATCATCCTTTCCAGTATCTCTATTTGTTTGTTAAGCGCCTGTTCGGCAAGCAAACAATCGGCTAAGCTTATCCAAGATTGTCCCGAAGAAAAAATCGTAAATAAAATGCCTATGGTGCAAACCGAAGGCAAGGACGATAAACCCAATACCTATTTTATTTATAAAGGAGAGCGGCGCGAGCTTGCAGAGTTTGATGAAAAATGGCTGCAGGAAAATTGTGATATTAAAGAAACGGAGGTTCATTAAAGCAAGGTTTTATTGACAAAATCTAGTTTTTTCAAAGGATTGTCCAATGCACATCCCTTCCGCCGCATGCCGCAGCAAGTTCCAGTTTCTGTTTATAAAACAGATTGTCCAACGCACATCCCTTCCGCCGCATGCCGCAGCAAGTTCGGGTTTTCTGTTTACAAAACAGATTGTCCAACGCACATCCCTTCCGCCGCATGCCGCGGCAGGGCAAATACTTTTGAAGGGCAAAAGTATTCAAAACCCCGTCGCTTACTTTTGTTGCATCCTTATTAGATAGTGCGAAGGCAAATGACTACAGACGCAACAAAACTGATGCGACATTTCGTTTAATAATGACCCCTGCAATCACTTATCAACCAAAGCTTTTCTACATACTAAGTACTACATACTATCATCTATAAAAAGACATTTCGCTTAATAATGGTTGGAAGCGATAAGGTAAGCGGAATCTAAAAGTCTCGCATTACTCAATACGCATTACGCAATACTCCTTCAAATGCGACATTTCGTTTAATAATGGTTGGAAGCGATAAAATATAGAATACCTTTCGCATTACGCGCTACACATTACTCAATACCAATCCCAGCCCACATCCTTTCCGTCCTTAGCCAGGACATGGCGTTCCTTTTGTAGGGCAAAAGGAACCAAAACCCCGTCGCTTGAAACCTTTGCAGGGGAGGTTTGTGCAATGGCAAATGACTACATATTGCAAAGCTTTCGAGGCGACATTTCGTTTAATAATGGTTGTAAGCGATAAGTTAAGCGGAACCTAAAAGTCTCGCATTACTCAATACGCATTACGCAATACTCCTT
>NZ_JJMU01000069.1 GCF_000757725.1 Sphingobacterium deserti | reverse complement strand
TATTGCAAAGCTTTCGATGCGACATTTCGTTTAATAATGGTTGGAAGCGATAAAGCATGGAAAACTTAAACTTCTCGCGCTACGCGATACACAATTCTAAATACTAAGTACTACATACTACAATCTATTTTCACTTCCCACTACCAATCGAGCGAACGATAGGCCTGATCTACAAAGAACGATTAACGGCACTTTTACGTTTCATCAAGCGATGATATCAGCGGAGCGCTGCCGTGGCCTTATGGGGGAGGGAAGGCATTAGATTATTTGCCAAAATCCATTCTTAAGGGGATTTTGGGATGTCATCTAGCCTGATAGGCAGCCTTCCGCTGCGGGTTGGGTTGTGGGGAATATCGCCTCGATGAAACAAAGATTTTTTGCTTACTTTTTCATCTGAAAAAGTATGGCCCCGTCCCGGCTAGGGACAAGCGATCTGCCGTATGCCGCGGCAGGGCAAATACTTTTGAAGGGATAAAGTTTTGCATTGTAAACAGTTTGTCCATCTCACATCCTTTCCGTCCTTAGCCAGGACATGGCGTTCCTTTTGTAGGGCAAAAGGAACCAAAACCCCGTCGCTTGAAACCTTTGCAGGGGAGGTTTGTGCAATGGCAAATGACTACATATTGCAAAGCTTTCGAGGCGACATTTCGTTTAATAATGGTTGGAAGCGATAATGTAAGCGGAACCTAAAAGTCTCGCATTACTCAATACTCAATACGCAATACTCTTTCAAATGCGACATTTCGTTTAATAATAGTTGGAAGCGATAAGGTAAGCGGAACCTAAAAGTCTCGCATTACTCAATACGCATTACGCACTACTCCTTATCTAAGAACGATATCATTTGATCTAGGGCGATTCTAGATTCCTTCATGACTGGTAGTAGCGGCCAAATATGCGGCATGCCATCCCCTGTTATCAGTTTGTAGTCTACTCGAGCGCTTTTCATCTTATCAACCAGCAGTTTTTGGTCGGGGTAGGTGATGTCATGTGTAGCGAGGAGCAGCAGGGTTTCTGGGAATCCCTCGAAGCTGCCATAGAGTGGAGAAAGGTTAAGATCTTTTAGATCATGCTCGACTGCCACCATTTTTTTCGCGCTCAAAACGCCGCTTTTGGATAACATGACGTCGGTGCGTTCCACTACATCAATCTCAGGGTTTGTGAATGTCGCATCAGCGACGGGTGAGATCAATACCAGTTTTTTTGGTATTGGAACGTTTCGCGATAGCAATCGCTGTATCAAAGCGATGCTCAGCGTAGCACCGGCAGAGTCACCTGCAATCGCTATAGCCGCCGGATCAAAACGCGTTAATGCAAGCTTATAAACTTCATCGACATTCTTCGAAATTTCATCAATCTGACTTTCTGGAGCTCTTGGATATCGGCATGCCCAGATTGTCATATTTGTCGCCTTTCCTATCTTCTTTAGGCTGTCCCAATGATGCTTCGCTGGGCCTGAAACAAACGCACCTCCATGCAAATAAATCAATAGACTGTTCTCACTTGGATGGCTGGGTGAAATCTCGACTATTTTAGTCTTTAATACACTTGATATTTGAATTTGACTCCGTTTGAAGAGAAGCTTTGAAGGGGCCAAAACATCGGATTTCCGTAGTTTCAAGTAATCTATGGGCGATTTACTGAATATAGGCTTAAGCCCTTTTAATTTAAGGACCAATAACACCAAGTAATATCCGAAGCTCTTTTTCATTCTTTGAAAGATAAGGATTTTTCCGATGTGGTAGTAAGGTAGCGTTAAAGAAAGTAGAAGGGTTGGCTATAAAATTTCTATCTACATATTATTAAAAGCATATACATAATCCAAAGATATAATTGCTTCATTTGCGAGGCGTATGTTTCTGCGGTTACCGCTCACTTCATAAACGACCGTAAGGTGTTGCCCTTTTTTTTCGAGGCCCTTTCGTTGTAAGCGTACTTTATGTTCCTTCATAAATCCTTCGAATTCACCCAGGTGAGATACCGAAATATCTTGGAAAGTGACATGAATTGTTCGCACAAAGTAAATGTCAGCAAGAAGCCGCTCAATCCGCTGGAACAGAGAGAGAACGATAACCATAAGAGCAGTCAAAGAGAAGGCAAGTTTATATTCTTCAAAACCCACTACCATACCTACGCCAGCTATCGACCATATCACGGCTGCCGTCGTAAGACCTTGAATAGAGAATTTTCCCTGATAGATAACGCCTGCACCGAGAAAGCCTATACCAGTGACAATGTTTGCTGCGATACGGTCGTCTGAGATATTTCCCATGCGAGAAAGAAGCGTAAAAACAGTTGATCCGAAACAAATTAAAATAACTGTTCGAAATCCGGCCGATTTATTTTTGTACTCGCGTTCGAAGCCAACGATGGCCCCGCATAAGATAGAAAATAGGATGCTTTGCAAACGGGCATCCTCAAACCATTCAAGCATAGTGTAGATGTTTTTTTATATTGTAATTAGAATGATGTTTTATAAAAAATGTTTTACAAATGTGTAAAATCCGGTTGTCAAAACAAGCATCGTCTAGACTATTTCGAAAAGACTGCTGGGATGGGCATGCATGAGCCATGGACTTCAATCTTATCAACCTATCACATAAGATAGTTGTTTAAACTCGATTCTTGCCGAATCTCAATAAAATCCGGCTGCTTGCGCTCGAAACCTTCCGTTCATCTGTAGAATTGTTTTGATAAGTTTTCCACATTTTAAGATTGTTAAAATTTGTTAAATTCATAAATATTATGCGACTGTTTTGAAAATTTTGGAATCGAAACGGTTGAATCATTTCAAAGCTTTCAATATTGCGATTTTGAATGGTTACATCGATAGCGTTAATAAGGCTAAACAATTGTCCTTCTGTGTATTAAGTTTATGTTAAGTTTCCCAATTATCAACCGCTATTTCTAACTTTGCACTACTAATTCAGAACAACACAAATTTAGGATGAAAAAATCTCTACTTTTCTTTGCTTTAGTTCTCGCTAGCTACGGAACTATTCAGGCACAGGTAACCACTAGTAGTATGTCCGGCGTCGTAACGGAATCGACAGGGCACGCTACTGCGGGTGCAACAATCAAAGCTACACACGTTCCCTCTGGAACGAATTATTCGTCTTCAGCGAATGTAGCGGGCCGTTTTAACCTAGCCAACATGCGGGTGGGGGGACCATACCGCGTAGAAGTGACGTATATCGGACAAACTCCAGTTGTATACGAAGATATCTATTTGGAATTGGGGCAGCCCTTCATTTTAAATACGGTTTTTGGAGCAAATTCCATCATGATAGATGAGGTTGGTGTAAATGGAAGAAAAGATCCTTTGTTAAACAGCGACCGTACTGGTGCCACGACAACTGTTTCTAGATCACAGATCGAAAAGCTACCATCTATCAGTAGAAGTGTTAACGATTTAACACGGTTAACGCCGCAAGCAAGTAATCAGTCCATTGGCGGTGGAAATTTTCGTTCAAACAATTTCACGTTGGATGGAGCAAACTTCAATAACCAATTTGGTATTGGACAAAATATTCCTGCAAATGGATCGCCTATATCTCTTGATGCTATTGAGCAAATCAGTGTTAATATCACGCCATATGATGTAAGGCAGTCAGGTTTTACAGGTGCGGCTATAAATGCTGTTACAAGGTCAGGCCGTAACGACTTTTTCGGATCTGTTTTCTACAGTGGTCGCACGCAGAATCAACAAGGCTCACGTGTTAAAAACGCGACAGCAAATATCGTAGATTTTGAAGACAAATTTTATGGAGTAAGTGTAGGTGGTCCTATCATTAAAGACAAGCTTTTCTTTTTCGTAAATACAGAATTTAACAAAACGGTTAGACCCGGTCCTGATAAAGTAGCGTCTATTCCTGGCGTAAGAGACTTTGGATCCACTTCTTTCGTCGCTAGACCATCTGAAGATTTCTTAAATGGTGTGAGTTCTTATTTAAGAGATACCTATGGTTATGAAACTGGACCATATCAAGGCTATTCTAACGACGAAAATAACGACAAAATATTTGCCCGCTTAGATTGGAATATAGCCGATAATCACAAATTAAACTTCCGGTATTCACAAGTTCAAGCAAAAAGTCCGGTAGCGATTAGCTCATCCACTAGTGGAGCAAATATTCCATCAGGAGTTGTGTCGGGTAACAGAACAGGTATTAATGCATTACATTTCCAAAACTCAAACTATTTTCAAGAAAACAATCTGTATTCAGGTACATTAGAGTATATCGGGAAAATTGGAAATCTGAACCATAGCTTTAGAGCTTCCTTGGTAAATCAAAACGAGCCACGTAGCTCTGGGGGCGGAGAGTTTCCTTTAGTAGATATTATGGAAGGTAACCAAGTCATCACATCTTTTGGTTATGAGCCGTTCACCTACGGAAATTTACGTGATGTTAGGACTTATACATTTAATTATGATGCGAACTATGTATTAGGTCAACATAATCTTACAGGAGGTCTTCAGTTTGAGTCGAGTAATGTGAAAAATGGTTTTCAAAGATTCGGAACCGGATACTACCTTTTTGCTTCATGGAATGATTTCGTGAATAACGCTAGACCATTAAATTACGCACTAACCTACCCATTAACTGAGGATGGTTCACAAGCATTCCCAGGATTTAAATTCAACCAATATTCTTTCTTCTTGCAAGATGAATTCACGGTGAATTCAAGACTTAAATTTACGGCGGGTGTCCGTTTGGAGTTACCTACTTATCCGAATGTGAGTGAAATTCAAACGCATCCATTAGTCGCAGATCTTACATTTGCAAACGGTGAAAGAATAAATACAGGAAATTTGCCTAATGCAAGTTTGATGGTTTCTCCTAGGTTTGGTTTTAACTATGACGTTTTGGGAGATCGCTCACTACAACTTAGAGGAGGTTCAGGTATATTCACAGGACGTATTCCGTTTGTATGGATTGTTGCGCAATCGGGGGATGCAGGTATGTTACAATCAACAGTTACATCTAGCGGAGCAAATGCACCATTCTTCAGCCCAGATATTAGAGCAAATTACCCAGCAGTTTTGCCACAGGCAGGTACTAGTATACCGCAAAACATCTCTGCGATGGCCAACAACTTAAAATTTCCACAAACTTGGAAATCTAGCTTAGCTGTTGATTATAAGCTACCTTACGGACTTGTTGGTACGGTTGAAGGTATTTACAACAAAGATTTATATGCTATCGTAGCAAGAAATCCTAATTTTGTTGATCCACAAGCACTTAATATTGCTGGATACCCTGACAATCGGATGGTTTACCCGGCTGGAGCAAATCGGTTTATTCACAAGTTAAATAGGGACGGTTTAGTGGAGGCTGGTGCAACAGGTCAGTTTAACCCGACAGTTTTGGATAATGCTAAAGGAGGTCACTATTGGTCTTTAATGTTTCAGTTAACCAAGCAATTCTCTGATGGATTTTCTGGATCTTTGGCTTACGTAAGAAGCGGTGCACGAAGCTTTAATGACGGAGCAGGTAGTCAAATCGCTAACGTTTTCACAATACCGCCGCAATCATCTGGTAATCCGAATATGCACTCGTTATCTTATACAGATAATGTCATTCCAAATCGTTTAGTGGGTAGCGTATCATATACAGGTACTTGGATTGGGAAGTTGAATACAGGAATCACTTTATTCTACAGTGGTGGAGAACAAGGTCGTTATTCATTCATGTACGCGAACGACTTTAATGGCGACAACGCGCAGAACGATTTAATGTATATTCCTAGAGATGCATCTGAAATTGCTTTTGCACCGATTGCAGCAAATAACAATCATGCAGGTTTTTCAGCAGACCAACAGCGTGATAAGTTCTTTCAAATTGTTGAGGGAGATTCGTATTTAAGATCACGTAAAGGTCAGTATGCAGAACGCGCAGGAGCAGTTCTCCCTTGGAGAAACCAATTCGATTTACGTATTTCTCAGGAAATTCTAAAAAATGTTGGCGGACTGAATAATAAATTAGAGCTTTATTTGGATGTCTTTAACGTTGGTAACTTGATTAGTCCTAACTGGGGTACTTATGATATCGCCCGTAGTCAGTTTGTAGAGGTCGTTCAAACGCCTAACCCTACATCGACATCGGCACCTCAGTTCAGAATGGTATTGGATGGAAATGCCCTACCAGAAAGTTCTATTCGTACGAATGAAACTGTTGCTTCTACTTACTATATGCAGTTTGGTGTAAGATTAAGCTTCAACTAGTTTTTTTAGCAATCATTTTAAAATCGCCTCTTCCTGAGGCGATTTTTTTTGCGCCAAATTTTTCTAACCTGATAACTATATTCGTTCATTCAGCATCTAGTCCAGTCATACAGGACGTCGTATCGAGCGCTTCGCGATACTTATAGACCTGCTATCGCAGGAGCTGCTTATGCTATGCTTTCAAGCGACATAGCGTCGATAATGTTTGCAGGTAAAAGTTACGCCTTGTCCCGTGATAGGAGAGGGAGCAATAGGGGCGGGCGGGATGTCTGTCTTTCGAAAATTGAACACGTATAAATTTAGAGAAGGTGGAGGGATAACGAAGGAGTTATTATAATTATAAAAAAGCGTCTGTGCTTAGTTATCCTTGCAAAGACGCTTTCCGTCGGTATCTTGTGATGTATACGGATACCCTATTTAAAATTTTCCTGCTAAAAATTCGGTTTCAATAAATACTTATCGTAGAAACGGAAGATATGTTCTACGGCTTCTTCGGCTGTATCCACTAAACGGTATAGTTTCAAATCTTCTTCCGAGATGTAAGCGTTGCCTAACATCGTATTTTCTATCCAATCGAAAAGACCTTTCCAGTATTCGATACCAACGAGAACAATTGGAAAGCGCGCAATTTTACCCGTTTGAATAAGCGTGATGGATTCAAAAAGTTCGTCCATGGTGCCGAAGCCGCCCGGCATTACAATGTAGCCCTGCGAATACTTCATGAACATCACCTTGCGAACGAAGAAATAGTTAAATTCTAACAACTTATCGCGGTCGATATACTTGTTGTGAAACTGTTCGAACGGGAGTTCGATGTTCAATCCAACGGATTTTCCGCCAGCCTCGTAAGCACCCTTATTAGCGGCTTCCATGATGCCCGGGCCACCACCTGAAATGACGCCGTAACCTTTATTAGCTAGCAGGCGACTGATTTCCACAGTCATCTCGTAGTATTTATGTTCCGATTTGGTCCTCGCCGATCCGAATATCGAAACGCAAGGGCCAATTTTCGCCAGCTTCTCAAAGCCGTCTACAAATTCCGACATAATTTTAAATATCTGCCAGGAATCTTTAACCTTTATTTCTTGCCAAGTCTTGTTCGCAAATGAACTTCTGATTTTATCCTCTTTCGCCATATACATGTATTATGTTAACATTTCCAATATAGTAAAATTTGATGGAAAGTCATGTTTTGTGTTTTGTAAATGCATTGCCGCGGGACGCGGCAGATCTTTGGTCCTCTGCCCGGAAGGGGCCATACTTTTTCAGATGAAAAAGGTATGCAAAAAATCTTTGTTTCATCGAGGCGATCTTGCCCACAAGCGTATTGTGTATCGCGTAGTGCGAGAAGTTTAAGTTCCCCATGCCTTATCGCTTCTTCACATTATTAAACGACATGTCGCATTTGAAGGGGTATTGCGTATTGTGTATCGCGTAGTGAGAAGAGTTAGGTCTTCTCTGCTTTATTGCTTCCAACCCTTATTGAGCGAAATGTCGCCTCGAAAGCTTTGCAATATGTAATCATCTGCCACAGCACAAAC
>NZ_JJMU01000068.1 GCF_000757725.1 Sphingobacterium deserti | reverse complement strand
TGAAGGGATGTGGGATGGGATTGGTATTGCGTATTGTGTATCGCGTAGTGCGAGAAGTTTAAGTTCCCCATGCCTTATCGCTTCTTCACATTATTAAACGACATGTCGCATCAGTTTTGTTGCGTCTGTAGTCATTTGCCTTCGCACTATCTAATAAGGATGCAACAAAAATAAGCGACGGGGTTTTGAACCTTTTGCCCTACAAAAGTATTTGCCTTGCCGCGGCATGCGGCGGAAAGGTTGAGCGTAGGACAATCCGTTTTATAAACAGAAACTTGAACTTGCTGCGGCATGCGGCGGAAGGGTTTGAGCGATGGACCAAACTTTTTAAAATGCAAAACTTTACCCTTACAAAAGTAT
>NZ_JJMU01000067.1 GCF_000757725.1 Sphingobacterium deserti | reverse complement strand
TTTGCTGCAGCATGCGGCGGAAAGGTTGAGCGTAGGACAATCCGTTTTATAAAGAGAAACTTGAACTCGCTGCAGCATGCTGAGGAACAGATGAAAAATCTAAAAAAGAAGAAAGACTAACCTTTAACCTCATAGGGTACGCGTGTGGCGATGGAGCGGCCAAGCGTAAGTTCATCGACGTATTCCAGCTCCCCGCCGAAGGCAATACCTCGGGCTATGGTGCTGACCTGCACATCAAATTCTTTGAGTTTACGAGAAAGGTAAAAGATTGTGGTGTCGCCCTCCATGGTGGCACTAAGCGCTAAAATAACTTCTTTGATATTCCCATTGCGGAGGCGATCAACGAGGGCTTCGATTTTAAGGTCGGAGGGACCTACGCCGTCCATTGGTGATATGAGGCCGCCAAGGACGTGATACACTCCCTGATATTGATTGGTGTTTTCAATGGCCATCACATCCCGCGTATCTTCAACCACACAAATAGTTTCGTGATCGCGCTTTGGCGATACGCATATTTCACACACATCCTGATCCGCGATATTAAAACAGTTTTTGCAGTAGCGAATGTTTTCTTTCAGCAGATTGATGGAACCTGTAAATCGAGATACATCCGCATCTGGCTGTTTTAACAGATGAAGCACCAGGCGTAAGGCCGTTTTCTTACCCACACCGGGCAAACGCCCAAATTCATCCACAGCCTGTTCCAGTAATCTCGACGAAAATTGCATGGCGCAAAATTAAACATTAATATTTAAAAGTAGCTTATGATCCTTGTACTGATGAAGCTGTATTTCTACCAGTAATTTAAATGACAAAACTTAGAATTTCTTAAGTATCCAAGAGAAACCAAGGCAGGTAAACAGCATGACGGCGGCGGTGCCTAACCATAAGGTATTGTAGCCATAATGTTCAGCCACATACGTGCCCAGGTAAGGGGAAAAGATATTTGCGGCAGCAAAGGCGAGGGAATTAAAACCCATATAGGCGCCCTGCGTATTGAGCGTAGCCCGGGAAGCACTGATCGTGGCGGTGAAGGGCAGCGTCAACATTTCGCCGATAGACAATATAAACATGGAAACATAGAGCCAAGGCACGCCGTAGGGTGCGTTCAGCATCAGGTAGGCGATACCCGCTATTCCCGTTCCATACACCATCACCTGCCGAGGGGTGAAACGGTGTTCGACAGCATGTACGAGCAGCATCTCAAATACAACAATACAAAAGCCGCTAAAGCCGAGCAAGATCCCGATCTGTCCCTCAGTCATCATCTTTGCCTCCTTGTAAAATAGCGGTAGCGTGCTCAATAACTGAAAGAAGGCCATCGAAAAGAGGCAGCAAAAAACATTGAATATGACAAACGGGGTATCTAAATATGCATTTCTATCGTCTGCAGTAAGCTTCTTTTCCGTTGTCAGAAGCGATGCAATCTGGTTGCGTGGTTTCCGGTTTTTGAAGAAGAGGATAAACACGATAGCCGCTGACAGGGCAGCGATGGCGTTACCATAGAAGATCCAGTCGTAAGAGAACGTAGCCAAAAAGCCGCCCAATGCCGGCCCGATCGAGAACCCCAGGTTTACAGCCATACGATTTAGCGAATAGGCTTTCGTCAGGTTTTCCGGCTTTGCATAGCGCGCTACAGAAACTGAGTTCGCTGGTCTGAACGTATCTGCGACGAGCGTTAACAGAAAAATCATGCCTGCTAAGCTCTCGAACGTTTTGAAATTTGGAAGTATTAAAAATATAGGTACGGTCAAGATCAAGCTGAAGGCCTGCACTTTATAATTTCCCAACTTATCTGTCAGCCAGCCACCAAGCCAAGAGCCGCAAACCGAACCCAGTCCAAAGCACCCCAATACCATACCGACTTGCGGCTTCGTAAAATTTAGTGCAGACGACATATACATACTGAGAAAAGGGATAACCATCGACCCGGTACGATTGATCAGCATGACCACGGCTAGCAACCACGCTTCGGTTGATAGACCGCGGTAAGAGTCTACATATAGCCCTATAATCTTTTTCACAATTTACAATGCGCTAAGCCGTCTGGCTTTTTTCTAATCGCTGATCAACAGTATAATGTTGTGCTATGATTTGCTTTTTGCGGGTCTGTTTGTTAAAGACCACATCCAAACGACCAAGACGGATCCCCGCGAATCCCATTTGATTGATTAATACCTCTTCATTCTGCAGATTTTTAACGCGTGTCGGCTCGTCTAGAAAGGTATGCGTATGTCCGCCTAGAATGATATCGACATTTTCCGTATTTGCAGCCAATTTTATATCCGATACTTTATCATCGCTATACTTATAACCTAGATGGGAAAGGACAATGACTAAGTCGCATTTCTTTTCTTCCTTCAATTGCTTCGCGATACGATTGACCACGGGGATAGGATCCAAGTACTTCATGCCTTTATAGCTATTTGGATCGACGAGTCCTTCAATATCAATACCGACACCAGTAAGGCCGATGCGTAAGCCCCCTTTTTCTATGATCGTAAAGTCTTGCGTTTTTCCTTCCAGCAAGGTGCCTGTAAAATCATAGTTCGCGGTCAAAAACGGGAACGTAGCTTTATCGAGATGTTTGGCAAGTCCTGTCAGACCATTATCGAATTCGTGATTGCCAAAGGTGCCCGCCTCATAGCCTAATTTAGACATCAGCTCGATCTCGAGTTTGCCTTCAAACATATTAAAGTACGGCGTTCCTTGAAACATATCGCCAGAATCCAACAGCAAAACTTGCGGTTCCTCCGTTCTTATCTTTTTAATCAACGTGCTTCTGCGTGCCACACCCGCTAAGCCTTGGTATCGGGAACCATCCATGGGGAAGGGTTCGATTCGGCTATGCACATCATTGGTGTGTAGGATCGTCAATCGATGGTCTTTTGCCGAGGCGTTTGCCCAAGTGGGCACCGTGCTTAACCCAGCCAAAGCGCCCCATGCTACTGACTGTTTTAAAAATTTCCGTCTACTTAGCAATGCGAACTCTTCCATCTATTTTTCCTTGAATGTGTTTTCCATTTTTTGTTAACTCCGAGACGTACTCCATCAATGTCTCCCGAATACGTTGTGTGTGATCTTTGCGCGCTAGTACATTATCAAAGCAAGTGACATAATCGCCACCATTAGCCAGATAGTCATAGGTGACCAGCTTATACGTAGCGTTAGGATCGATCGGTTTTCCCTGCACCAAAAAGTTAGCGACTTTCCCATCACGGATCTCGAGCTTCACGCCGCTGACAGGCTGCCCGCCGGTTTTGGCCATAAAGTCTGCCCAGCGTAACATATCCTTGCCGCTTAATGTCAGTACTGTGACCGCATTTTCAAAAGGCATCATCTCAAAAATATTACCCACCGAGATATTCCCAGCTTTCAGTCCGGAACGGATACCACCTTTTGTCCCAAAACTCGCCTGCACTTCAGGATCCAACTGTTTACCTTTCCATAGGAGCGCATCGGCAAAGAAATTGCCTACTAAACTTTCCGCACTGCCATCTTTGGTAAGTGCTACCTCGGAAACACCGATGACTCGGTTCATTTCCGTTTCCAGTTTCGCTTTATAGGGTGCGTAATAGTTTACGATACCAGTGTCGGCCTGTAGCGCGCTGTCTATCTGATAGTATCGCTCATTGCTAACAGTGGGATTCAGTTGTGATTTACACGATGCAAAGAGCGCCACTGTCGCAACTAGTGCGCTATAGCGCAAAGAACTTCTCATAGAAACCAAATTTGTGGCAAAGATAAGCACTTAAATTAATTTTAATTATCGTAGCAACAGCATTTATTGATAAAATAATATGACGGGACTACGCGCAGAAAAATGCGGAAAACGAAAACAGGCGCCTGTTAAATATCAAGCGCCTGTCTTACAGAAGCAAAACCCTTTAGTGCTTATTTTTTGGCTATGCTGTAGAGGCGACCTCCATCTGTAATGGCGAATATTTCACCGTTTTTCCCCTGTGCTACGTCACGGAAACGCTGGCCCTCGCGATCGAGCAGGCGCTCTTCGCCTACCACCTTATTGTCTTTAATGACCAGGCGAGCGATGTGTGTACTGCTCAAGCCACCGGCAAATACATTGTTTTTCCATTCAGGAATAGCATCACCAGTATAGAACGTAAGTCCGCTAGGGGATAATACCGGATCCCAATAATACACCGGTTGTTCTAATCCTTCCTTTTGTTGTATTGGCGGATTGCCGATTTCTTTGCCACTGTATTCCAGGCCGTATGTGATGATAGGCCAGCCGTAATTTTTGCCCGCTTCTACGCGATTGAGCTCATCACCACCGCGCGGACCGAATTCTGTCTCCCAAAGATCACCAGTTTCTGGATGCAGTGCTAATCCTTGCACGTTACGGTGACCGTAGCTGTATACCTCCGGGCGTGCATTCGCATCGCCTGCGAATGGGTTGCCTTCGGCTGGTTTGCCGTCTTTAGTAATACGGATGATTTTGCCTAACGCAGACTTAAGATCTTGCGATTGCGGGCGGGTTTCCAAATCAGAGCGTTCGCCTGTACTAACGAGTAAATTTCCCGATTTATCAAAGATGATGCGTCCGCCGTAATGCAGCTTGCCGTCATAGGTAGGCAAAGCCTGATAGATCACTTTTGCGCCCTCTATGCTCTTTTCATCATCTGCCAGGCGACCTTTGGCTACAGCTGTGTGATTGCCTCCCGATACGGGTTCCGAAAATACCCAGTACACCATCCTGTTGCTGCTAAAATCAGGATCAAGTGTCAATCCAAGTAAACCACCTTGTCCTTGTGCATCCACCTTTGGAATGCCCGTGATAGCTTCGCTGACTGATCCATCGAGGCTGACGATACGTAAATCACCTTCTTTTTCCGTTATTAACACCCTATTGTCAGGTAGTACGGCGATGCCCCACGGTGATTTCAACTCTTTCGTTATCACTTTTCCCTCATAAGGCGTAGTCGTTTTTACTCCAGCAATGCGGGTCTGTCCTTCAAATGCGGGCTTGTAACTGGTATTCGCCTTATTTTTTTCTACAGCGGGGTAAACGCTGTCTGTTGTTGTACTATTATCATTTGTTTTTGTTGCAGCATTATTGTTGCAAGCTACCGTGAATAGAGTAGCGGACGACAAAAGAAAAGCTGGAAGGGTCTTTTTCATATATATGTAGTTTGTTTTTTCTGTTCTATAAAATACCCTCGCTTATTTATATAAATGGGTACTTCATAAAATGTATGTTTAGGATAATAAGTACAAAATAGCTGATTTTGTTTGAATTTTTGATTCAACCCAAGCATAATTGTAGCCTATCGGCCGATTATCACATAAATGTTGCTTATTCTAGATTAAAGCTTAAATTTTTCCACCAACAATTCAAGAGATTCATCTGGGCTACAGAGCGCGGTCTGGAACCCTAAATCCTTCGCAGCTTCCAGATGTTGCGGACTGTCATCAATAAATAATGTTTCTTCGGGAATAATGGCTGTCTGTCTTATCACTTCTTCAAAGATGGTAGCGTCCGGCTTTCGTAGCCCGAGGAGATGCGAGTAGAACGTTTTTTCAAAAAAGCTGCTGTTGTCTGCTATGCCGTAAACTTCGGTAAGGTGTTGCATACATCGGCGGTAGTGAATTTCATTGTTATTGCTCAGCAAGAAGCACCGGTATTTACTATTTAGATATTCGAGCACGTCGTGTTTACCGGGGGGCACACCGATGAGTAGGGCATTCCATGCATCATCAATATCGTCGTCGCTGAGCTCCGGTTTACCAGATCGTTCGCGGATGCCGTCCCGAAATGCGGCTGCACTGATTTCACCCCGATCGAAAGCATCAAAAAGGGAATCTTGCGCCTTGTGCCCAAAGAACTCGTCTACATTTTTGATACCCAATGACATAAATGCCTGCCTAACGCGCGGGAAGTCGATCATGAAGATGACATTGCCATAATCGAGAATAATATTTTTAATTTTTTGCATCTAAAATTTTGTTTTCTCCCTACAAATATCGATAATTGCATCGTCAAAACGGCGTAACAACAAACTTTTGACAACATAATAAATAACCGCGCCTATAGCTCAGTCGGTTAGAGTAGAAGACTCATAATCTTTTGGTCCCTGGTTCGAGCCCAGGTGGGCGCACAAAACAAAAAGCTGCTTTTCTGCAAAGAAAAGCAGCTTTTTCGCTTCTTAGGGCACTTTAGAACCACTTGCCCTACGTCGGAAAGCAAACCGCGATTCGGCGTGATTTACGTAGATTTTTGTTGAACTTAACATAAAACGGTTACAAAATGGTTACAACCGTTTTATGTGCTATTACCAAACAGTTATGGCAACAGTTACTAGTAAGGTGTTTGAACATCACAAGAAATCAGATGGCACCTACAACGTGAAAATTTGTGTAAGACACAAAGGATTGAGAAAGTATCTTGATACCGTTCATTACGTCGTCAAGAGACAACTAACCAAAGATTTAAAAATTCGAGATCCGTTTGTCGCAGAAAAAGTCGAGAATCAACTGCGGGATTATCGAAAAGCAATCAGTGAATTAGAAGGTAAGCTGGATTTTTTCACCGTTGAATCCTTAGTAGATTATTTACGTGATAAAAATGAGGATATCGATTTTATCAAATTTTGCAATGCGCACATTGAGCGTTTAAAGAAGGAAGGGAGAGAAGGTACATCTACAACCCACCGCATCGTTAAAAATAGCCTTATTGATTATTTTAAGCGTCAAACTGTTTCAATCAATGAGATTCATTCAAACATGCTACAGTCCTATGAGAAGTTTCTACGATCGGAAAGGACAATGAAACGAATTAACCAACTTGGGAAAGAAGTTGTAACAACCAAGAAAGGTCTTGCCGATAGTGGTCTACATAACCATATGCGTGATCTTCGAACACTTTTTAATGCAGCGAGGGATCGCTACAACAACGAAGATTTAGGAATTTATCGGATAAAACATTATCCTTTTAAAAATTATAAGATCGGCTCTGCTCCACTTACTCTTAAAAGAAATAATACATTGCAGCAGGTAGTATCGATAAAGAAGTTGTCAGCCAAGGTCGGAAGCCGAATGGAGTTAGCGAGGGATTTATATCTTCTTTCCTTTTACCAATGTGGAATGAATGCTGTAGATCTTTACAAGTTGATGCCAGATCATATCCAGAACGGTAGAATTGATTACAATCGATCCAAAACTAAAGGAAAGCGCAAAGATAATGCGTTTATTAGCATCAAAATTGCTGAGGATGCAAAGCCTTTATTAGAAAAATATCTTGGACAACTCTCGACCCGATACAGCAGAACAAGTTCTCTTAACAGCGCCCTAAGTAAAGGTATGAAGCAAATAAGCCGAAAACTTGGTATTCCTAAGTTAACTCTATATTGGGCAAGGCATACTTTCGCTACCGTCGCGCGTAATACCTGCCGTATGCAAAAAGACGATGTGGCAGAGGCAATGAATCATGTGGACGAGGGAAACAGAATGACGGATATATATATTGCTAAAGATTGGGCTATTGTCGATGATGTACAATCCGCTGTATTAAATGCATTTAAGAAAGAGGAAGTGAAGCTTGGAAAAAAATCCAATTAGTTGTTTCCATCTATGCTGCGAGAAGGTGCATGGTAATATCCATGCATCTTTTTCTATAATGATTAGGGACAATTAAGGATTTTCTATACCAATATCTTCAACTTGGTATGTTGCCATTAGCATGATAACGATCTTTACGAAGCATTTATTTAAACACTTTTATTATGAGAACTACAATAACCAAACTTTCGAATGTGTTCAAAGAAGCAGTCTTACAAGGAGTTCAAAATGTGATTAAAGAGGAGCAGTTATTTGCTGACAACCTCTCAAAAAATGAAGCCTACAAAATGTATGGTCGTAGCAATGTCGACCGGTGGCTGAAAGAAAAACTTGTTAGTATTTCAAATACAGGAAAAAAAGGCATGATCGACCGCCAAAGGCTTGAGCAAGTAGCTGCGTGCAGTAATCGCTTTTCATATTTAATGGCATGTGAAAGGAAATGATTAGGTCAGGTGTGTTAACATGCAGAATCAAATCGGTAAATATATATGAATGGAAGTAAAGCTAACTATTGATCAATTACGGCGGCTTATTGAATATTCAGCCAAAATGGGTGCAAAGGTTATTCTTAGCAAATCTGGGGAAGTCAAACCATATCTAAAAAAATCGGAGGCATGCAAGAAATACGGCAGGAAGAATGTTGAACATTGGATAAGGGAGGGACTAATAACGGCTAGAAAGGATGGTAATTATTCGGCAGCGTGGCGTATTGACCTTTTGGAGATTGAATCTGTAAAAAACAGTATGGAGTTGTCAGATCTCTTTATAGAACAGGAAATCTAAGAGTACTTGATAAATAGGTTCGGGAGAGGGTGGGATTTTAACTGTTTTAACTAACTTGTTTTTAGTTAGTTAATTAAGTGTTTTTCAAAATTCATTGCCAAAAAACTGTCACAAACATTATGATATTACTTGAAAATTTCGCGATTTCACTTCACGAATTAACAAATTTCGCCTGATAGATCTTGATTAATTTAAGAACGATATTAACCATATGTCGGCACTAATTTACAAAAAATTAAGTATCGTAAAAGCCACCTTTGCTAAAGATTGTCATGTGGAGTTGGCGGGATTCCAAATGGACAGACTCATGGACATAAGATTGCTAAATTCAAGAATATCGAAAGTGTCTGCATCAACTATAGAAATGCTCAATTGGGACTCGTCGTTCCTTCCCATACTCAGGTAGCAGGTTGATTTTAGGATCATTTTAAAAACCTCTTACAAAATGAAAGATTGCGACAAAAATATAGATTCAATTAATGATAAATTATTAAAGTCTTTGGTATTGCTGCCAAAGTTCCTCAGTCAAAAAGTCCGAAGGATATTTCCACGAAAATAACTTCATCTGTCTCAAAAAACGAATGAATTTGAATAAATTCTACATATCGAGAATTTGCGCAATTAAATATAGATATCAAACTATTATATTTGTTTAAGATTTCATCAATAGCATTTAGATTATCTTTACCCTCATTATGAATATTCGGATACAAATAGCTGTCACGGCAGTACTCTTACTCTTATCAAACCATCTATTTTCTCAAAAAAAGGACGTTGTTTTTAATAAGGAATATATTGAACGAAATGATGGGAAAACAACTATAGAAATTAATGAATCTCAAGAACTTATCTACATCATACTGTCATTAACAGATTTTGCCAAAGAGAATCCTAATATGGTGAAACATGAATCCAGTTATTATGACAGCGTCCAAATACATTTTTCACCATTTGCAGAACTGCGCATTGTAAAAGAATTTGATAAGTTACTTCGAGAAAGTCTTGTAAACTATTTTCTGCTATCAGCAAATGCATATGGGTTTAAGTTCGATAATAATAAGCTAATCCCTACCGACATTTATAATTTTCCGGGCAAAGGAATAGGTAATTATGAAATCGCTGTCGATCCTATAATCACACATATTACAAGTTTGGAAGAATTTGTAACAAAATCAAGTTATCGAAAATTTTACGATGATAACCAAAAGTATTACGATAAATTAAAATCTGAGTATGAGACCTACGCTACTGTTGACGAGCAAAGGGAGTGGTTAGAAAACCGATTTGATTATAAAATAAATAGTTACCGCATACTTACGTCGCCTTTAATAGCTGGGATGAATGCGACGCATACATTTACTGATGAAGGTTTTAAAGAAATGCTACTTTTTATACCAACGATTTATAAGAATAATGATTGGGGTGAAAAGTATCAAAAATTCATGAATGTAAGGATAATTTTTACGGAAATTGACCATAACTATGTAGGCCCCGTAAGTGATCGCTATTTAAATCGATTGAATTTAATATTTAGTAATCGTTCAAAATGGGTAGACAGTAGTAATAAGACTGTGGAACATTATCCAAATGCCTTAAAAGTTTTTGATGAATATCTAACATGGGGACTATTTATCCTTTACTCTTATGATAAGATAAATGACGACCAAGATGTTTTCCAAAAAATGGTGAGTCATGTGAACGATAGGATGATTTTAAAAGGTTTTCCTAAAGCATTAGAATTCAATCAGAAATTACTAGACCTATATGAGAGTGGCAAATACGCAAAAATCGAAGATCTATATACGCCACTATTGGATTGGTGCGAGAGTCAATAGTCATAATTTGCTGAAAGTATAATCTGATAGTGTTTTTTCCTAGATAGATATTGAAAATATACATTGTCAAGGTTCATCGAATAGTAGATAAAGACGTTTGCCTTTTAAAGTGTGTCTCACAAAACGAAGATTCTATGCACATTTGTTTCTAATGTGTTGTTTGTAACAAATAGGGCTAAGACTAGACTAAGATTGCGTAATTTGTTGCAAAATGATTTTAGCATGAGTATTGACTTAGATAGGTTTCTCAGAGCGCAAAACCTCGTATACCTACAAGCGCTTCAGGAGGTTCAAAATGGAAAAAAGCGGTCGCACTGGATGTGGTATATATTTCCTCAAATCACCGGTTTGGGAAGCAGCGATACGGCTAAACAATATGCTATCAGAGATGGCATAGAAGCAAAAGCGTTTTTGAAGCACCCTGTATTAGGTTCTAATCTACGAATGCTAACTAAGACCTTTTTGAATCTACAAAAAGGCTCAGCAGAAGAGGTGTTTGGTACGCTTGATTCTTTAAAACTTCGCTCAAGCATGACCTTATTCGAAGCTGTAAGCGATAACAAAACACTTTTACAGCGGTTATTGATAAGTATTACGGAGGAAAACGCGATTCTAGAACAATAGCAATACTGCAATCCCAAGATCTCTAGAGTACGTGAACCATTGTGTGTCGTATGCCTACATCAAGCAAAGATAGGATCCATTTTAATTCGGAGTGTTTTTAATAATCCAGTCCCAATCAATAAGTCAATGACAGACCTTAAGATAATCATAAAACAAATCGTAAGTTTATCGGAACAAGACGCTGATATAGTTATTAGTCATTTTTATGAAAGACGGCTGTCAAGAGGACAACTTCTCTTAAAAAAGGGGCAGGTGGCATCACATTATTATTTTTTAAGAAGCGGAGGTTTGCGCTTCAGCTATAAGGATAAAGTGGAGCTTACCGCATGGATTGTCCAACCCGGTGAATTTTTTACAGAAATATCAAGTCTCAGCCCAGAAATACCAACCCGGTTTGATATCGAAGCGATAGAAGATTCGGAAATCTATTGCATAAGCAAATCGAATATGGAGGCACTTTACAAAGAAATACCAGCTTGGCAGGAATTTGGGCGAAAAACGTGGGAGAGAATGGCCATTCGTATGATCAATGAGATTATTAGGTTCCAGACAATGACGGTGGAGGAGCGTTATTTGGAATTCTTGAAAATTCCGGGCTTCATGCAACTTGTTTCGGTAAAACAATTAGCTTCCTATCTCGGTATCACGCCAAACGCGCTAAGTCGCATCCGTAAAAATCTTCGTTAGATGCATTATCTACCAAATGGTAGTTCCACGCATACATCTGTTCCATAACTTTGAATAGTAAAATTCGAAAATATGGATAATATTATTTTAGTCGCCGGTGCTACAGGTGATCTTGGTGGAAGGGTCTGTGAGAACCTGCTAGGGAGGGGAGTTGCTGTACGAGCAATTGTTAGAAGTAAGAGCAATCAAAAGCGCGTGTTTGAACTTCGTGAACTCGGTGTCCAAATCGTCGCGACAGAATATGATGATGAATACGGATTGACGCTAGCCTGTCAGGGTGTATCATGCATCGTATCTACTTTGGCGGGGTTAGGTGATGTGATCGTCAAAGCACAAAGCCTTCTTCTAAAATCAGCAATTCAGGCGGGTGTTCCTAAATTTATACCATCAGATTTCAGCACAGACTTTGATCAACTTAAAGTCGGTGATAATAGAAATTTTGATCTACGGAAAGAGTTTCAAACTATCATCAATGCTTCAAACATACAGGCAACTTCTATTTTTAATGGGGCGTTTGCTCATATATTGGCATACAATACACCTCTATTGGATATCAAAAATAGTTCTATTTCCTATTATGCAGGAAAAGCGAATTGGAACATTGATTTTACAACGATTGCTGATACAGCTGCGTTTACTGCCCGTGTCGCACTGGATAATGATACGCCTCGCTCGCTGTATATCTCGAGCTTTAAGATCTCGCCTCTGGCGTTGGCGCAATTGGCAAATGAAGTGTTTGACAGACAATTTGAATGGAGGAATGCTGGCACATTAGAAGACTTTGCGGCATACACTAGACATACTCGTGCCGAGAATCCAAAGGGCGAACTGGAGTTATATTCCCAATGGCAGCAGATGCAATATATGTACAGCATGTTCGCAGCCCAAAACCAACGTATTGACAACGATAGATACGATGGATTGACATGGCAAACGGCTAAAGAAACACTATTAGCGATAAAAAGTTAAATCCTGCTATGGAAAAAATCTATCAGAACAGCGAACTTATTAAAAGTTGGCCAGGCTTTACCAGTAATGTAATCAACGTAAGTGAAACCGAACTTCATTATGTAGATGGGGGCAGTGGTCCGGTACTGATCTGCCTGCCAGGCTGGCCACAGACATGGTACTCTTATCATACAATAGCTCCACAACTAGCTAAAAAAATACGTGTTATTGTAGTTGATATACGCGGGATGGGAGGATCGGGCACACCTGACCACGGATATGACAAAAAGACAATGGCCAGCGACATTGAAGCGCTCATGACAAAATTAGGTATAGCGACAGCACACATTTTAGGGCATGATATAGGGGGGATGGTCGCACAGAGTCTTGCTCACAACTTTCCAAACAGAGTACAGACCTTAACGATTGCTGATGGACTGCATCCAAATAATGGCATGATGCAAATGAAACTTATGCCAGCCGCGGGTAAATTTCTGGAAAAGATCGATAAAAATGAACCCTACACTTGGTGGATGGGTTTTAACCAAATAAAAGATTTACCAGAAAAGCTTCTCGATGGAAGATTTAGACATCTATTGGATTGGCTTTTTCATTACGTTATGGTTGATGAAAGTAAAATGAACGAGTTTGACAGATGTGTTTATGCATCCATTTATGATCGAAAAGAAAGAATTCGATCTTCAAACGCATGGTATCAAACATTCAATCAGGACATAATTGACTTCCAGTCGTATAAAAAATTGCAGATGCCCGTACTAGGATTGGCCAGTAATGTTTCAAGCGGTTATTACCAATTTGCGTTACCAATGATTTCAGAAAATTATAGATTAGTCAGTCTGGACGACACCGGCCATTATATGTTTGAAGAAAATCCTAAAGATGTCATAACTGCTATAACAAACCATATATTTAATACTAAAAGCTAGGCATATTTAATGAACGATTCTGTCTCATATTTGACAGGATCGTTATTACTTAAAAAGACCTAAATGAAGAACCAAACAATCCGCTAAATAGGAAAGCTTGAAAGTGGCTATTAAATATGTTATAGTCTCAAAAAACGAACAAATACGGTAAACCGTAATTTTTCTATTGTGTTTTTACCGTGCTTTGAGACAATCTTGTATTTCGGTACTAAAAATTTTTTATCTAAGATAGTTGAATATGAAATTAAGACCTTTTTCTCTTTGTTGTATTATTACAGTCTTCGCTGCAACCAGTTGTAGTACAAATGAAGCGAAGAATAGCGATAAGGCATCGAATCCTAAACTTCTAAATGAAAAAAACGTGTCCAAGAAAATTGATGTTAAAAGTAGTTCCATGAGATATACAATACTTACAGAGGAGATTTCAAAGTCAGGTGACAAAGTTCTTTACGAAGCAAAAGTAATTTTGGATGAGTCAAATGTAAATCAAGACAATGATCTGAGGGTATTAGCGCAAGGCATTCATGATTCAATCGTAGCGAAACATCAAGACAGAGTTGGTGGGAATCCAAATGTGTTTAATATTCAGATCTTTAGTAGTTTGGAACATGCTAATAGTGGGCTAGCACAGTGGATAGCCCAGCTGACTAAAGCAAGAAATGACGAATTTCCGACCGTTGCAACGAATCCTACCCCTAATCAAAGTGATAGTGAAAAAAACTCTTTGGAAACGATGACAGGAAAAACTCTAGATCAACGAAAAAAGATATGGAATGAAATGATTGAGGGTCAGGATCGTGCACTATATTTGGCTGAGAAAAAATACCCTATTACTTTGAAAAGTGTAGATGCCTTAAATTCGAAAGCTCTTGAAGCACAAAGAATCATAGCACGACAAAATATGGACGCAAATTACGAGTATGAGCAACAGTTAAATGATCAATTTGAGACCGCGCTTTTGAAGAAGCATGCCATAACCAAAGATGTTCTAAGTAAAATCATTAACGAGGGGGAAGATTACAATTGGCCGATACCCATTAAAAAATCTTACTAGATTTATATATAATTCCATTTTTTTGTATTCTAAGATAAAGGCATTATGAAAGCAATAAGTCTATATTTATACTCTATTATCATTTTTGTGTACTTCTTGGGATGTTCTAATACTAACAGTTCTAAAAAAATTGATCAGGAAACATCACACATAAGTTTACAGAACGAAAAAAAACTATAGGAGCTGAAATTAGAGGCGTCAAGATTACGTGGAGGTGGCTCAATAAAAAGTGTAAGCTTGGATTCCACTACTGCTAGGATAAATTATGTTGCAAATTTTGATGAATACAAACAATTTAACCCTCAATCGTCATTGTCTGAACAGGATTTGAAGGCATACTGGGAAAGTGGGAATGCAGTAAAGAAAGCTTTAGTTGATGGTAGTGTCAGAATCATGAAAACACTTCAGTACGTAAACCAAGTGAATATCATATTGCCATTTCAAAATAATACTTATTCTATATCTATTAGCAAAGAAGCACTTGAAAAATTTACCGCTCATGATTTTGAAACTCTAATCGCAGATTGGGAGAAAAATTTCTCTGATCCTTACGTCTATGATCGGACTGGTAGGGAAAAATTTTTCAGTAAGTTTGGGACGATAAGGTAGTATTTTATTAGACAATGATCTCTTATTGAAAGTAGACTTGATGAATCAGAGTGCAGAAGTGTTTGCATATGTAATTATCTATGCCAGATTTTTGTCTCACAAAACGAAGAATAACTAGACTGACTATCGCCCTGATCTTAGAGCTAGGGCAAATTCTGCAGGTAATGGACTTTCTTCTATAGCTTTGGCGGATGCTTCCAAATCATAGCTAATCCTTCTAAATTCAACGTTGATGCTTTTGCGAAGTAATAATGAACTGTTATTATTTATGGTAAGCAGTGCATAGCATCCCCTGAGATCGCCATCCTTGGGCTTTCCTACCGAACCCAAGTTTATTACATGTTTAAAAACTCCTTGTACGGTCTGTATAATCCGATGGTAGGGCTTGTGGGAATGACCAACAATAAGTATGTCTGCATCTGCTTCATCCAAGAGTTCGAGCACATAATTTTCATCAGTATCAATCAGAATATATTCATCGATACGTCTTGTGCTTCCATGAGCCAAAGCAATCTTGAAAGTCGCTTCCACGAATGTAAACTCGATATTTATGAGGGCTGGAAGTTTTTTTAAGATAGCCTCGATTATCTTCGCTTATTAGGTGATATGCATAGTTCTCACCTTTCTCATTCAAAGATTCCGGTGTAGAGTCGATGCTATCGACTTTTTCATCATGATTTCCCTTTAGCGTAGCAATACCCCGTTTGCATATTTCACCGATAACCTCATTCGGATAGATGTTATATCCTACTAGATCGCCCAGACAATAAGCAGTATCAGGTTTCTGGCTGTCCAAATCTTCTAGCATAGCCTTAAAAGCGTGTAGGTTTGCATGAATATCAGAAAAGAAAGCGATTTTCATATGAGTCGTTTTTTATCAATACTTAGATTCCTCAGATAAGGTCGATGCACCGTAATATCTCTTTCTAAACCAGAATGCAAGATTAACAAGGGCAATCAGTGCAGGAACTTCTACCAAAGGACCTATAACACCTGCAAATGCTTGGCCGGAATTTATTCCGAATACGCCGATAGCTACAGCAATAGCTAGTTCGAAATTATTTCCAGTAGCAGTAAAAGCGATGGAAGTACTCTTAGAGTAATCGGCTCCAAAATAACGACCAGCAAAAAAGCTGATAACAAACATGATGCAGAAATATAGTATTAGCGGAACAGCGATACGCAAAACATCCATTGGGATCTGAACGATCAGTTTACCTTTTATGCTAAACATAATGATGATCGTAAAGAGCAGCGCTACTAAGGTCAAGGGAGATACAGCAGGTATAAACTTATCTTCAAACCACTTTTCTCCCTTTAATTTAATTAGAGCATATCTACTTAGTATCCCCATAGCGAAAGGAATACCAAGATATATTCCAACACTAGTAGCAATTTCAGCAACGGTAATGTCAATCTCTAATCCTTGTACGCCGAAATATGGAGGAAGTAGCGAAATAAAAATATAGGCTAAGACACCGTACAATAGTACTTGGAATAGGCTATTAAGCGCGATTAATCCGGCAGCATATTCTCTGTTACCTTCAGCGAGCTCATTCCACACCACCACCATAGCTATACATCTCGCTAGACCGATAAGAATAAGACCTACCATATATTCAGGGTAGTCATGTAAAAAGGTAATAGCAAGAAAGAACATCAGTAGCGGGCCTACTATCCAGTTGAGCATAAGAGATACGCTGAGTACACGTACATCTTTAAAGACCTTACCTATATTCTCATACTTAACCTTGGCAAGGGGAGGATACATCATCAGAATTAAACCAATGGCCAGCGGGATGTTAGTTGTACCACTGGAAAACGATCCTATAAAAGACGAGGACGAAGAAACAAAGATGCCTATGGACACACCCATTGCCATAGCAATGAAGATCCATAGAGTAAGATATCTATCCAAAAATCTTAATTTCTTTCTATTTACTACAGGAGTGCAATTCGTTACTGACATATGCTTATCTTTAAAGACCTTATAAAGTACTAGGCTAGGTTTTTGCTGACAAAATCCGAGCAGTAATCTCTGATCAACTGGCGAACTGCTCTGAATTGGTGCATTATTTCTTCCTCCGAACCTTGTGCTTTGGCGGGATCAGGAAAGTTCTGATGGAATTTTAGTGCATTTGTTGGAAAGTAGGGACAACTTTCTTTGGCATGATCACACACCGTGATAACATAATCGAAATCAACATCCCTATACTCATCGATATGATTGGAGGTGTGACTCGAGAGATCTATCGCGTCCTCCTTCATAACCTGAACGGCTCTGGGGTTGACACCATGGGTCTCAATTCCCGCGCTATAAATATGCGCTTTATCCCCGCCGAAATATCTCAGGTAGCCTTCTGCAATCTGACTGCGGCAACTGTTACCGGTACAGAGAACTAATACTTTTTTCATAATACAAGTCTTAACAGCATCCGCCTCCAGGTGTGCATTCTGATGCTCCCTTAGCGAGGTTTACCAATTTAACTTTTTGTTTTTCAGTTGGAACACCACATTTATCCAGTGCCAAGCAGGCTGTCTTTTTGGATAGCAAAATAAAATCTTTGCCATCAAATCCGAGTTCATATTTGCCGATTGTTTCTGATTGGTATTCAACCTCTACATCCAGATCATCCATACCCAAGACCTTTTCTGATAGTGAGATAATATCCATTAGTTTTACTCGTTTTAAACGATGCTCATAATCATCCGCATCCCAAAGCTGAAAGTTCGCTATCCTTTCGTGACGAACGGTTCCGCCACAATCAATAAAATCCCTAGTTATAACGCCAACTTCAGTCACATGAAAGTGATCGGGCACGTATTGTCCGCTTTCTAATTTAAAATTTACAACCTCCGCAGTGGAAAGGATTTGCTTCACTTCTGATATCTTCATATTATATAGTATTATTGCAATTTTACGATTGATAATGTCAAAAAAAGTTAACAACACTCGGTTGTACCTTTATAGGAGCCTAGAAATTCTCCAAGCCTATTTTCAAGTAATTTCCATACTTTCGGATTGATGCAGTAACAGACGCTCACTCCTTCAATAGTTCCCTGTATAAGTCCCGCTGATTTAAGCTCCTTTAGGTGCTGGGAAATAGTTGCTTGAGCCAATCCAAGTTCACCTACCAAATCCCCACAAATACAGGTATTTGATAGGATGATCCTCTGAAGGATTGCAATTCTTGCCGGATGAGCCATCGCTTTAAATAAGCTCGCCAGCAGATTCTGCTCCTCAGTAAATATTTCAGTTCTTGTAAGTCCCATAATTACATCGCAATATTACGATCATTATTTGGTAGATGCAAATTATATTATCAATATGATATGCGAAGTCAAGATTTGTCTCAAAAAACGAAGGATTGCGACAAATAGAATAGATTCGACAACTCACTAATGTCTACGTGAAAGTGCTGCCAAGAATTCTACAGACATTAAGTAGGTAGAGTGCATCAACATAAATAAGGTCATCTGTCTCGCCAAACGAACGTTAGGCTAACTGGTACTATTTTAAAGTATGGAATATTTCGATCGAGAATCAGCCTTTGAATTTGAGATGATTGGCAACAACAAAATACGATGCTGGCATATGACAGGGGGCAGTATAGACATAACCGTCACCATTATGCAGGACAAATCCTTAAGTCTTACTTCCGAAAACGGAAATATTTCTGAAGAAAACAATCAAAAGCTATTTAATGCAATTGATAGAGCATACAAACACTGGAATTTGATCTAATGATCTATTTAGAAGTATCTTAAGAATTTTGCAGGACAAATTGATAACAGTCAAAAAATTGGGTTAGCTATATAAATCAATGTTAGATCGGTAAGAAGTTTAACGAACGATTATGCACGTTACATAGCCGAACTCCTCTCCCAGAGGATAATTTCATAAGCAGGATCCCGCCACAAAAGGCGGGATTTATGCTTTGGGAATTATTCTACGAACTAGCGTATGGAGTAAGATTTAGCACCACAACTGCTGCATTTGTACCGTTTAAAAGGTAAAAAGAACAAAATGTATTTAATCGCCCATTGACGTCTTGTGCGAATTTGTGGTCCTATATTTCCACACGACGGACATTTCATATTTGTTTTCATCATTATTCGGCATAAAGTTTCTGATCTGATATATTTTATGAGTTATTTTAAAGTAACAGGCAGACTCGATATATACCTTTGTAAAAGGATTATTATATTTGCTAATAATTATAGCACGAGCCCACAATTGGCCAATAACCAGCTATCTACCGTGAGATATGAAATTATAAAACAATAGCTTACAAACAATTTTGAATATGCATATAGCTAAGGCGAATGCTTAAGCAAGATAAAACAGGATGAGCAAAAAGATTATGATATTCGAGGATGATGCCGCGACAGCAGAATTCGTTGAAATCGTTGCCCGGCAATTGGGTTACGATGCAACCATACTTAGTAAAACGGATAATGTCCTTAACGACGTGTTATCCGAATCGCCCGATCTGATCCTCATGGACAACTGGATTCCAGGCCAGGGAGGTTTCAGTTCCGTAGAGCTGTTAAAAAGTACACCGGTAACATCCGCTATCCCAATCATATTCTATTCGGCAAACACAGATTTTAAAAGCCTGGCAGAAACCAGTAAAGCGGATGCCATATTAACAAAACCATTTGACATAAGCGATATTGAAGAAATTATCGTCAGATTAATAGGTCAGTAAAATTACGTTTAGGTAGCTATTGTCGTAAACATTAGAAGGCCAAACTCGTTTCTATATGCAGACATTCATTTAGAAACTACTACATGCCGGATTACGCTGAGACTTTAAGCAAAATATATGGAACAGCTCTGGATGCTTCGGTAGACGGGGTCGTGATCACCGACAATACCTTGCCCGACAATCCGATCATTTATTGCAATCAGGCTTTTTGCGATATTACAGGGTATGCGATGGACGAGATCGTTGGCCACAACTGCCGCTTTCTGCAGGCCAATGACCGAAACCAAAAGGTCCGCCAGACTTTGGCAGATGCCATCAAAAAAGGTAAACCCTGTCAGGTAGAGATCAGGAACTATAAAAAAGATGGTAGCCTGTTCTGGAATGAACTTTCTATTTCGCCGGTCCATGACTCCGGGGGGAACATCACCCATTTCATAGGTATCCAAAATGACATATCCCGCCGTAAGCAGGCGGAACATAATCTGACGCTGGAAAGGGAAAATCTCGAGCAGCGCGTTAATGAAAGAACGAAAGAACTCAAGGAACACGAGGATTTTCTTCGTGGTATAGTCGAGACGATACGCGAGAGCTTAATAGTACTGGATGCGGAACTTAAGATTGCCCTGGTCAACAAACATTTTGAAAAATATTTCAAGGTGTCCGCAAGTGAGCTTATAGGGAAAAGGTTTGTTGAAGTATTGGAAGGCTCCTGGAACATTCCTGAGCTGACCGATATGCTAAGTAACGTCTTACCGACAAACAATCCGTTTGAAGACTTTCAGGTTGTTCATGACTTCCCCTACATCGGGGAAAAGCGGCTTATCCTGAATGCATCACAGATCACCGTAGATGGTAATTACAAAGACTGGATATTACTGGCCATGGAAGATATCACCGAACGCTATGTGAGCGAAAAGAAAAAGGACGATTTTATAGCAATCGCCAGCCATGAGATGAAAACTCCGATCACCGTGGTAAAGGGCAACCTACAGCTTCTCGAGCGGATGTTGGACAAGGGAACGCTTGAAGGGTATAAACCAAGGTTGAGGCAATCCATGGAGTCGATGGAAAACCTGAACAGGTTGATCATAAATCTGCTGGACACCTCTATGCTTGCTGCCAAATCCACAAAAAACACTTCCCAGGTAGTTCCACTTCACCAGATCATAGATATTCCTTTGTCCCAGGTATCCGAAGTCTATGGAAATAATGAGTTCACGATATATGGAGATATGGGTCTTATGGTCGTTGGTGACAAAGACCAGCTGTCGCAGGTGGTTGTCAACTTGCTTACCAATGCGTCAAAGTACTCCCAAGAAGGCGATCCGATAAAGGTTCATGTTGGCAGGGTGGGTAACTTTGCCAAAGTCTCGGTGAGCGATTCCGGCATCGGGATAGCAAAGGAAAACCACAGGCGCATATTTGAACGCTTCTACAGGGTGTCGGCCAATGACAACAATTATTCGGGAGCCGGTATCGGTCTGTATATCTGTCACCAGATCATTTCCGATCACGGGGGAACACTATGGGTGGAAAGCGAAATGGGAGAAGGATCCGTATTTAGTTTCACCGTCCCTTTATCGCTATAGCTTTGGCATTGCCTATCACAGGCACAACGCAACATCCAGAACAGTTTCTATGCATTCAAATATTGATCACCTGCTGGATCTCCATGAGATATACCATGAAGCAGATATAAACGATTTTATCCGGGGCAGGGAGATCCTTGCCAAATATCCGGATGCCAAGCGGATCGAAGTACGATCGCACAATGATATTCCCGAGCTGTTCGGTTTCTCGGGATCTGCCGGGGACTGGCTCTGGAACAAGAAAAATGTATTGATATTGGGATCAAAAAAAGCGCTGCAGGCACGTCCCAATAGCAGAAGTTCGCACTGGATCGCCCCATCGCAATCAAATGGCTGCGCCATGTCCTGTTCGTACTGTTATGTGCCCCGTCGCAAGGGTTATGCAAACCCGATCACCATCTTTGTCAACATCGAAAAGATCATGGGTTATTTGGAGCGCCATGCTGGAAGACAGGGAACCAAGCCCACTTCCGATGAGATCGACCCCAAATATTGGGTCTACGAGATCGGTGAAAACGGGGACTGCTCCATTGATGCGACAATATGCAATAACGTTAAGGATCTTATAAAACTGTACACCCGTATACCCAACGGCAAACTGACCTTTGCCACCAAGTTTGTGAACCGGGATCTGCTTGGCTACGACCCACAGGAAAAAACGCGTATCCGCTTTAGTTTGATGCCCCATAAGATCTCAAAGCTTGTGGACGTGCGGACTTCTCCGATAAGCGAGCGGATAGCAGCAATGAACGATTTTGCCGCGGCAGGCTACGAAGTAAACGTGTCATTTGCTCCGGTTATCTACTATGATAACTGGCTGGAAGACTGGCGGGACTTGCTCATGGAGCTAAACGATTCCATAAACGAAAAAACAAAACAGCAACTTTCTACCGAGATCATTTTTTTGACACATAACCAGGGCCTGCATGATGTCAACATGCTATGGCACCCAAAGGCCGAAGAAGCACTGTGGCGTCCAGAGATCCAGCAGGTTAAATATAGCCAGACCGGTCAGCGAAATGTGAGGTACAAGAACAACATCAAAAGGGAGATCGTGGGTCAACTGGTAGATCTTTGCCGGGAATTAATACCCTACTGCCAGATCAGATACGCATTTTAGTATATTTTAATACCTTTTTTAACTCTCAAACGATATAATTAAGAAACTATACCAAAAGCATGGTGTTTACTTTTAAAAAGATACATCTATTATTATGGCAGAAAATAAACTTACAGCGACCCAGGCCTTTAATACTTCGGCAGACAAGGTTTTTGCAGCATGGACGGATTTTGAACAGCTTAGGCAGTGGTGGAAACCATTGGGCAAAACAATGACCAAGATGGACCAGTCGGAAGGATCACGTGATGTGGCCTATCATTTCTCGGATCGGGAGAACAGCAATGATGATATGGTGGTCAAAAGTGAGTACGAGAAGTTTGAGCAGGGTAAACACCTGCTGTACTCATGGAACTGGTACCTGAACGATGCGCCGGTTAAAGATGGCCTGTACAAACTGGATGTCGAGTTTAGGGACACGGATGGTGGATCTGAAATCTCGGTCACCCAAAGTAACGAGTCCAGTGAAGAAGGCGTTCATCCGCACTCGCAAGGGTGGGACGATGCCCTAAAGGAGCTCAAGGACTTTGTGGAAAAAGACTAGATAATCTGAATAGTTCATAATGACGCATAGCCCATTGCAGGTAGCAGGAATAGGTCTACAGGCAATGGGTTTCGTTTTTTTGACCACTATAACAATCTACCGATGACACTTAAAACCGTAGACCTGGATAGCACCGATTGTAAGCCGATATTATTTGGCGTGGCCTGGTCTACGCCCCTTGTGTTATAAGTTTGACAGCCTGATAATATACAGTTGTTGAATATTCGGAGTTAGCAAAACGTGATTTCAAATATTAAGGGATAGTCCCGGACAGCGAATTTATAGGATACCTTAGGAATTAAGGCAATCTGAACGCGTTACAGCATGATATATCATTGATCATGGCACAAGCGGTTTTTATCCTATTCAATTAACCAACTTACTCTGTTGAATGACAGCAATTATAAAAATTTTTGATTCAGGTTTTACCTTAAAACAAAAAAGCCACAAAATTACTTTTGAGGCAACAGATTATGTGATCATATATTAATCGTGTCCTTCGGTTTTTACAATTTTATTGTAAATACCTAAAAGTAAAAAAGGTGCGGCCCACTGGCCAACGAACAATGCATTTTTATCTTTTCCCAAACACTTTAATGTAAGTGAAACGCCCATTGCCGCAACCGCTGCTCCCAGGAATACCACAGATGGTATTTTTGAAGTTTGTTCTTCGATAGCTTTTGTAGCAGTTCCTTCGTTTGGTGTATTTAGTGCCATAACATTCTGTTTTTAGTGATTATAGTATAATAACAAACTAATCCGTAATTTGTTCTTTATCATAGGGATCCGTACTGTTCCAGATAATACTCACAAAACGTAGATATTATGGAAGATTCGCTATAAAAATATTTTATAAAAATTGGTGCATATACCTAGTTATGATTCCGTAATTTGTTGGTAAACGATATGAAAATGGATGTTGACTTAGATAGGTTTCTGAAAGCACAGAATCTGGTATACTTACAGGCACTTCAAGAGATCCAAAATGGGCAAAAGCGGTCGCATTGGATGTGGTACATATTTCCGCAAATCATCGGTTTGGGAAGTAGCGATACGGCCAGACATTATGCAATCAAGGATCGCATGGAAGCAAAGTTTTTTTTGAAGCACCCCGTGTTGGGTACTAATCTGCGAATGATAACCAGGGCATTTTTGGATCTACAAAAATGTTCAGCAGAAGACGTACTTGACCCTGTTGATTCTTTAAAGCTCCGATCTTGTATGACATTATTCGAAGCTGTAAGTGATAACGAAACACTTTTTACAGCAGTTATTGAAAAGTACTTCGAAGGTAAACGCGATTCCAAAACAATAGCGATTCTACAGGCCTTCGACTCTAAATAGAAAAAATGGTCAGATTGCATCATTAAGGAATCAAATAATACAAATTGAAAACGATGATGTATTAGTGTATTGGTGTATGTACACTATAGTGTGTTAATAGTAATCAATTATACTAACAAGCTGACCCTAACCAACAGATATGGTCTAGTTACTATCAAAGTAATCTCAAAACGAGTCAATCTGGTGATCTTTTTACTTACAGAAGGTTTGTAAATGACTCTTAAAATGCAGTTTAACATCATTACCTTTGCATACTATATCCGTGTGTATGAATGTAAGTTTCAATGGTTTGTTGCATGTAATATCTGAGATGCCCAATGCTGTAGCAGTATATGACAGTGAAGACCTCAATATTGCCATAGCAAACAAAAATATGCTGAAGATCTGGAGCCGAACGGATAACCTCGACGGACAAAGATTGGGCGATATATTCCCTGAATATATTGAGCAGGGATTTGAGGGTTTGCTTCGGAATGTTTGGAAAACAGGTGAAGCTTTCTCGGGAGAGGAGGTACTGGCAAACATCTTGATAGATGGCATCCTTAGCCCGCGTTATTTTGACTTTGAGTATAAACCGCTGAAAGATCAGAACGGGGTTACCTATGCCCTATTGCATACTGCGACTGACGTTACTGATCGTAAACTCGCCCGTGAGCAGGTTGCCGAAAGGCAGGCCAGTGAAGAAAATATCAGGGAAGAATTGCAGGCAATGAACGAAGAACTCGCCACTCTTAATGAAGAATACATGACGACCAATGAACAATTGGAAGAATACAACCATGCCATAAATGAAATCAATACCAAACTTACCCAGACCAACAAAAATTTAGGTACGGCCAATAAAGAATACAAGACTTCAAATGATAGATTAAATATAGCTAATGATCACTTGATCCATAATGTAGGCGAGCTTAAATCTATCAATGATGCGATACAGGACCTAAATAACAGATTGGCTGACAGTGAGCAAGGGTTTCAAAACCTGATTGCCCAGGCGCCCGTAGCCATACTGCTGACCAAAGGAGAAGATTTTATTATTGAAAAAATCAATTCCACTATGCTGAATATTCTGGGACGGGACCAGAGCATTATTGGAAAGCCTCTGTTCGAACAAATACCAGAACTTAACGGGCAGCTTGCAGGAGATTTGCTAAAAGAAACCTTCGAGTATGGCGAATCGCGTGAGGAAATATCCAGTCCTGTCAAACTATTGCGTGGTGGCCAGCTTCGCGAAGGCTTTTTTAATTTCAATTTCACGCCATTTATCGAAGATGGAAAAGTAACCGGCGTAATCGATGTTGCCGTGGAAGTAACCGCTCAGGTGTTGGCCATTCGTGACCGGGAAGAGACTATTCGTCAGAAAGCTGAGCTGGAAGAAACACTTAGGAATAGCGAAAAAAGACTACAGGGAATACTGGAAACAATGGCCGAAGGTGTAGGAATTGTTGACCATACCGGACAGCTGGTGTATGCCAACCCTATGGCTCAACAGATTCTGGGATTAACCCTGAGCGATATTGAAGATCGAACATACAATGATCCGCGATGGCAGAACCTGCGTCTGGATGGCTCTCCTCTTCCACACCAGGAACATCCCATGACCATCATGATGACCACTGGAAACCGCGTATTTGATATGGAAATTGGTGTTCAGCCGCCCCATGGAGATCGCCAGTATATCTCGATCAACGCTGCACCGATTTTTGATGAGGGTGGAAAATTAACGGGCGGTATCGGCACCTTTATGGATGTAACCTCAAGGCGAATGATATTACAGGGAAAAGATGATTTTATAAGCATTGCCAGCCACGAGCTAAAAAATCCCGTTACCTCATTAAAAGCATCTTTGCAGTTATTGGAAAGGGCGCACGATAGGCTGCCTGAGGAATCCAGAAGTAAGCTGATATCCCAGGCGCTAAGCAGCTTGGGCAATCTTTCCCGTTTAATCCACGATCTACTGGATACCAGCCGGCTGGAGCAGGGGCAGATGAAGATGGACAGATCAATAGTTTTGATAAATGATCTCTTCACCGAATGTTGTGCCCATATAGCAAGCGATTCTGAACAGCATATAACCTTGAGTGGTGAAAAGATGCTAAGCGTATATGCCGATAGCCAGCAGATAGGGCAGGTATTGGTAAACTTCATATCCAATGCTATAAAGTATGCGCCGGATTCTAAGGAAATCGTGGTAGATGTCACCCAGATTAGTTCTGAAGAAACTAAAATCTCCGTCAAGGACTCTGGGCCCGGCATACCGAAAGAAAAGCTCAGCCATCTTTTTGAGCGATATTACCGCACTAATTACGAAGGGAAAAAGTTTACAGGACTTGGTCTTGGACTCTATATAAGTGCGGAAATTATCAAAAATCATGGCGGTAGGATCGGGGTGGAAAGCGAGCTTGGCAAAGGGAGTGAGTTTTGGTTTACGTTACCTACACAGGCTTCGCATCAACAAAATATCAGTTAATATCTATCTGCAAATTCCTGAAAACTAAACCGCTAATTAGTTGTTCTTATATGGTTGGAGGTTTATGAGAATGATATATATAGTAGAGGATGATGAGGGGATAAGGGAAGTATTGGAGATACTACTTGATAGTGAAGACTATAGTTTCAAATCATTCGCCGATGTAGAGAAGTTTAAAAACAGGGATCTTTTGGTTGTTCCTGATCTCTATATTTTCGACGTAAGACTGCCCGATGGTTCAGGGATCGATCTTTGTAATGAAATTAGGCATGATGGAAATCCAGATGTTCCCATAATGATGATGAGTGCACATGCAAATCCAACTTCTATTCAAGCGCAATGTTCGCCCGATTCATTTATCAGCAAACCATTTGATATCGACAATTTTCTCTCCAAAATAAGGACAATATTGGCCTAAATGGAATCATCCACACAGTTATAGATGAAATAGTTGCCCAAAGAGTTGAGTTAATAATAAGGTACTCGTCATCAAATACCACACCCTAAACTTTCATACCAAATAATCATTTACATACCAAATCCTAATGAAATGTTATAGCTTCACACTTGCTGAAAAGACCGGTACCGGTTTGTACACTAAGTGGAATTTTCAGCCATTCTCGCACTTGGTCAGTTCGGTATCAAACCAGATCTCTTAATGAAAAAGAAATACTATAGACCTAATTTTACAGTAGAAAATGTTCCATCAGAAGGTTCAGTTGGCGTAACTTCCGAACGTCATATGCAACGGACATTTGAAAAAAGCTTCCCGTTTGGAAAAGTAATTTCACTAAGAAAGCACTTTATTAAACTACTATCGAAGATTACCGGGCCAAAATCTTAACCCTGGCAATTTCATAATAGGCCTTCATAAAATAAACCATTTAATTTTACGGAGTTATCCATATCCGTCGTACCAGTGCATCATACTGACCATCACTTAAATATGTTATATCCCCATTTTTCCAATATACTGCTCTGCTTCGCTTATCAGCTACTGAAACATATCCTGCCACAAAGATGTCGTTTCCGGAAAGAGCAATAGCCATTCCAAAGCTGCTTGCATTTTCAGGACCAACTAGTGTCTGATTACCATTCTTCCAATAGGCTGCCTGTAGATTTTTTTGGGCATTACTGATCCAACCGGCTATGTAGATATCTGTGCCGTTCACCTTAATGTCTTCACCTCTTGTATCATCCGGTGAATCCGTTAACAGCTTTGCAGATCCAACTAAATCTCTGTAATATACTCTTGAATCACCAAACGAGTTGTAGGCACCACACCACATCATGTATACCTGATTGCCGGAACTAGTTATCGACTGGTTTCCTGATCCAACCTCGTTATTGGATAGATATGATAATTCGCCATTTTTCCAATATACATGTTTACTAGATAGATCAGATAAGATTCGGCTTTCTCCAATAACATACACATCTGTTCCTACAACGGCAATATCATATGCATTCGCATTTGTAATAGTTGGATCACTTAATGATATCGGTTCACCATTTTTCCATAACGTTGCTATCCAATTATCATTATTAGGCAATTTACGCTGTCCTACCACATACACATCGGAATTAACAACTGCCACACCGTTGGCCATAGCGTCTTCATTGCCATCTGTTAGCCAATTTGGTAAATTATTTTTCCAAAGCATAGCGGTGTACTTTCCCCTCGAACTCATTTCATACCCTACGATGTAGACATCATTGCCTGATATATACAGGCTATTCGCGTCCGAGGAAACTTGGGATTTGCCAAGACGATATACGTTACCGGCATGCCAATATGTTGCCACATAATCCTCCCTTCCTACGATATGTAATCTGCTATCGATATCGAAGTCATGGTTATTATCTGAATCCTTCTTGCAGGACAAGCAAAGCAAAAGTACGCTGCAAAATAATAGATAGGGGGTATGATATTTCATACAAACAGTTTCGCAGACACTAGCAATTTTAAAACCAAATTATTGATGCTATCAGGATATTTTTGATGTATAGAATGTCTCACAAAACGAACAATATGTTATGTCTGTAAGAGTTAAGGTGATTGGCTAATAGCAAATATATTTAATAACAGACTCATTAATTACTGCTGGCTGGGGAGTAAAAACGGATGGATTATATTTGGTTAGATCCTATTTTACACGTTTTTTTATAGTAATTTTATATTACTCTCTCCCAGAGAGTCAAATTTCATAAGCAAGATCCTGCCATTCATGGCAGGATCAATTTTTATTTTTATTATGTATTGCTAAGTCTTGGAACAGCATGTATTATATCCAAATACAACAACAAAACGAACGGATACCGTTATTTTTATATAAAATAAACGTCACAAGATGCCAATTTCGTACGCTTTTAAGTAAGTATCCAATTGTTAACTCTCAACAATCCAAAAAAAATTGAACCTATATTTTCTTAATCTCTTTAGCAGGATTACCTGCAAAAACAACATTACTTGGGACATCTTTCGTAACTACACTGCCTGCTGCGATTATCGATCCGTCTCCAATAGTAATACCTGCTAATATAGTCGAATGCCCGCCAATCCATACATTATTTCCGATACAAATGGATTTAGCATGTCCAGTTTTATGTCTATCAAAAGGATTTATATTGTGACCGGCGGTATATATGCCAACATCTGGACCTATTAGACAATTATCCCCGATATGGACGGGAGCGATATCAAGTATAGTACAGTTAAATCCAGCATAAAAATTGGATCCTAAGTGAATATTTTTTCCCAAATCGCAATGGAAATTGTGCTCGACGTGGGCATTCTCACCTACAGTACCTAATAACTCGGTAAGAAGTAACTTCTTTTTGTCTTCATCTCTATACTTAGCTGAATTAAATTGATGCAAGATCTCTCCCGCACGCGCAAATGCGTCTGATAATTTAGCATCACCGCGCACGTATTCTACAGTTATAACTTCTTTAATCATCTTATGTCCAATATATTTATCAAAAGTACTACGAAAAACGTGATTTCAAACTTAGAACAATTTAAAACCCCACACAAAGCTAATGACATTACTTTGTCTCAAAAAACGAAGGTATTCACCGCTACATCAATCTTTTGAATAACTTATGAAATTATGAGGCGTTTAGCGAATTATTCGATCTAAGTGCCTATCACTTTTTTGCGATGGTTTATTCCCCAATCTTTCATTGCGTAAATAATAGGTGTTAACGTATCGGCATATGGCTCGTGAGTGTAAATAATCTTTACTGGATACTCACTTAGTACAGTTCTTTTAATAAGTTGATGTTTTTCCAGCTCCTTCAGCTCTTTAGCTAGAACTTTTGGAGTGATACCAGGGATACTTTCTTGGATGTCCACAAACCTATCATTGCCTACCCCAATAGATACTATTATTGGAAATTTCCACTTCCCACTCATCACATCCAAAAAATCACGCACAGGTATGATGGTTTTTATGCAATCGTTATATCCTCTCTTTAATGGCATAAATTGTCTTTTAAAAATAATAAATCACTTTCCTTTTGGAAAGCACTATACAAAGTAAAGCATTTTGTTTCTAGATTCGCATCTTAACTTGATAAAACATCTGTTTTTATGCAAACACTAAAAGAAATAAAGCCAAATACTGATGCGTTTAAATAAGTACTTCGTTTGAGAAAATCCTGCCGTGGTTTTTTAGATACACCAGTGCCAGATCCGATCATTACTTCCGTATTAGAAGATGCACAATTGGCGCCCTCTAATTGCAACACCCAACCGTGGGAAACACATATTGTTTCCGGAGATAAATTGAAAGAACTGGCCGAGGCACTATTAAGAGAAAACGAAGCGGAGCGGTTGTCACCGGACTTTACTTTCGATACGAATGAATACCATGGCCGCTACAAGGAGCGTTACTTTAACCTGGGTAAAACAATGTATGAAGCATTTGATGTTAAACGTGACGACAAAGAAGGACGAAAAGAAGTTTCGGATCAAAATTATAATTTTTTTAATGCGCCGCATATCGCTATACCATTCATGCCGTCTTTTGGCGACAATGTTCGGGTAGGCGGAGATATAGGAATGTATGGGCAAACGTTTCTCTTATCTCTTACAGCCCATGGTCTTACTGGTATCCCGCAGACAGCATTGGGTTTTTTTGCCGGTACTATAAGGGAAATATTGAACGTGCCAGACGAACTTAAAATGTTATTTGGAATATCGTTTGGTTATGCCGACCCGAATGCACCGGGCAATTCGTTTAAAATGGAACGGGATCCAATCTCCCATAATGTCACTTTTCACCAATAAAAATCACTAATAGAATTATGAAAAATATGAAAATAGGAATTATCGGAACGGGTGCGATAGGAAGTATCCTAGCTGAAAAATTTGCTCAGGCAGGACATGATGTAAAAGTGACCAACACCAGAGAAATGTCTGAACTGGAAAAAATAGCAGCCAGTTTGGGCGCAACAGCAGCAACCATACAGGAGGTAGTCAAAGACGTAGATGCCATCATATTCTCTATGCCCTTCAATGCCTATAAAGATCTGCCAAAGAACTTATTAAAAGAAGTTCCTCAGGACGTGGTAGTGATGGATACTTCAAACTATTATCCGTTCAGGGACGGTGAGATTACAGAGCTGGAGCAGCTATCTGAAAGCGAATATATTTCGAAAATACTTGATCGCCCGATTGTAAAGGTGTTCAATAATATGCTGGAAGGCACCTTGAAACACAAAGGCAAACCAGCTGGCTCATTAGCTAGAGTTGCAATTTCTATAGCCGGAGATAACCCCGAACATAAGAGAGTAGTTGCTCAACTGGTTGATGTCACAGGTTTTGATACCGTTGATGGCGGAAGTCTTTCCGAATCCTGGAGACAGCAGCCCGGTACGCCAGCCTACTGTACGGAATTGAATGAAGCCGAACTGAAACAGGCACTTGCTAACGCCGAAAAAGGAAAAGCCCCTGCAATCCGGGATTTTATAATGGACAACTTAAGAAAATTAGATTCCTGGCCTTCGTACGAAGAGATTTTAGCAGGTAACCGTTTACATGAGATGGGGATAAGAGAATAGATAATATTTAAAAGGAGATAATAATGAAAGTATTATATACGGCAGAGGCTACTGCTACAGGAGGTAGAAATGGCCAGGTAAAAAGTGATAACGGAGTTTTAGACCTACAGGTAAGAGCACCTAAAGCCATGGGCGGTGCCAGCGATGATTACACAAATCCAGAGCAACTATTTGCAGGGGGGTATGCTGCCTGTTTTGATAGCGCACTGAACCACACTATTCGTTTGGAAAAAGTAAATACTGGTGAAACGTCCGTTACTGCAAAGGTATCAATAGGACCTTTAGAAGGCGGTGCATTTGGCCTGGAAGTAGAACTGGCAGTAAATATTCCAGATGTATCCATTGAAGAAGCCAGGCGGCTCACCGAACGCGCACATCAGGTATGTCCCTACTCCAATGCTACCAGAAATAATATTGAGGTAAGACTTGTTACGACAAACAATTAAAAAGATGGAAACTCAAGGTATTGGTTATTCCATTCTAGAATTGGCACTTGTACCACAGGGCCGTAACATCAAACAGACGCTGAATGATTCCCTAGCATTGGCCAAAGAAGCGCAAGCGATGGGCTATAAAAGGATCTGGTTTGCCGAACATCACAATTCGGAGCATATAGGCAGTAATTCGCCGTCACTATTGATCGGATATGTGGCTGAAAACACCGAAACCATCAAGGTAGGCTCGGGTGGCATCATGCTACCCAATCATTCTCCATTGGTTATTGCTGAACAGTTTGGTACGCTGGCACATTTGTATCCTGGACGCATCGATCTGGGTCTGGGGAGGGCACCTGGCACAGACATGGCAACTGCCCAGGCTATCCGGTCAGATTTCATTCAGGCTGCTCATTCCTTCCCTAAAGAAATTGAGAAAATTCAAAATTACTTTTCTCCTGGCAATAGTGGTTCAAAGGTGAGGGCAGCTATCGCGGAAGGAACTGATGTACCCCTGTATATATTGGGATCTAGCACCGACAGTGCACACTTAGCAGCCCAAAAAGGCTTGCCTTATGCATTTGCAAGCCACTTTGCCTCTACGCATTTACTTGACGCCCTGCAAATTTACCGCGAAGAATTCCAACCATCTGCAGCTTTAGAAAGCCCTTACACGATAGCGGGGATCAATGTATTTGTTGCAGATACAGATGAGCAAGCCGAACGTTTATTTACCACATTGATTAGGATGTTCTTTGGGGTACTTACCGGAACCACAACTGCACTGCATCCTCCAACTGCCATGACAGAGGAATTGAGAGCTATGCTGCAACACCCGGCAGTATATCAAATGCTGAAATATTCCTTCGTAGGTAGCAAGTCAACTGTAAAAGAACACTTGCAGGCATTTCTGAACGAGACTAAAGTTGACGAACTGATTGTTGTAAGCCCTGCACACAGCCAGAAAGACCGGATAAAGTCGATTAAACTTTTTTCGGAGATTATGGACGATATCAATTCGGAAGCTTCCCGTGCTGACCAAAAAAATGCAAAATGAGTGAAAGGAAAAAATTAAAGCTAGCTGCAAATATTGATGGCCTCGGCTGGAACTTTGTGGGGTGGCAGCATCCGGATATGCCCACGGACGCCAGTGAAAATATAGATTATTATGTGCAGCAGGCGCAACTCGCCGAGGCTGCAAAGTTCGATACGCTTTTCCTGGTCGATGTTAGCCATGTGGGGCCGGGCAATATCCCGCATTACCTCAGCATGTTCGAAGGGTCGACCATCATGTCGGCCCTTAGCATGAAAACGGAGAAGATTGGTTTGTCAGCCACCATTGCTACTTCCTATACGGATCCTTACAACGTGGCCAGACAGGTTCTGTCTCTCGATAAGATTAGTAGAGGGCGGGCCTCGGTGAACGCAGTGACATCCAATCCCGGCGGCATGGTCAATTTCAGTCGCGGTCATTTAACCAAGGCTGATCAATACCCGATGAACAAGGAATTCATGGAGATCCTGATTGGGCTCTGGGATACTTATGAGGATGATGCGTTCATCCGCGACAAGGAACGTGGTATCTACCTGAATCCTGGTAAAATGCATACGCTCAATTACCGGGGAAAATATTTTTCGGTCGATGGACCTTTAAACCTGAGCCGTTCGGCGCAGGGCAGGCCGGTACTTTATACCGCTGGCAGTTCGGCCACCTTTATGGGTCATGCGTCAAGCTATACCGACGGAGCATTTATACATGGTCAGACAATGGAAGCCACCAGGCAAGTAGCAAATGGCATCAGGGCACAGCTAACCGTAAAAGGACGTCGCCCGGAGGACTTTATTGTGATCACCAGCCAAAATCCAATCGTAGGCCATACCGATGAAGAAGCTGTGGCTAAATACAAGCAATTGCTAGCATTTAATCCCAGGAACAGCATACCTGTACCGCTCTTCTTTGGTTCGGCAGAGCGGGTCGCCGCCCAGGTGCAGTTATGGTATGAATCCGGTGCGATGGATATGCTGATGGTCAGGCAGGACCACCCCCATGGATTGGGGGATTTTATCGAACTGGTGGTTCCGATCCTACAGGAGCGCGGTGTTTTTAAGGTTGATTATGAAGGCGATACCTTAAGAGAACATCTGGAGATTCCGAAGCCAGCATTTAGAAAAATCGGATAAGGATCATTGGACATTAACATTTAAAACAAAAACAACCTCAAATGGAAAATAAGCAAAATCACACAGTACTGATCTTAGGTGCCAGTGGAACAATCGGGAGACAACTGGTTAAAGACCTAGAAGATAAACCTGTTAATATTCGGATCACATCTCGTAAGCAGAACGAGGTAGAGCGAATTTTAGCCGAAGGAAAAGACTGCAAGTTTCTTGACCTTGATGATCCGAAAACGTTTGCTTTTGCTCTTGCCGGTGTTGATAGCGTATTTCTTTTAACGGGATACACGGTTGGCATGCTCACGCAGAGTAAAACATTAGTGGATGCAGCGAAAAAAGCAGGTGTTAGTCATATTGTACATGTGGGCGTCTTCGCTGAATGGGATACAACTGATGCTCACTTTGCTTGGCATCAAATGATCGAAAAATACATTGAGGCAAGCGGTATGGCATGGACACACCTCCATCCCAATATGTTTATGGAAGCCCTTACGGGTGCTTACCTACCAAAAAACTTTACCTATACCACTTACTGGGAAGATCGCAGGGTTGGTTATATTGCGGCTAGTGATATTGCTGCCGTTGCCGCAAAAGTTCTTGTGGATGGCCCGAGGCTGCACGCCAACAAGGATTATTGGTTGAGTGTCGAAAGCCATAATGGAAAAGAAATTGCACAGCTGATGAGCGACGTGACCGGACTTGAAATCAAGTGCGAAGAAAAAGGACTTGAAGAGTTTAAAGAACTGATTGAAACATGGATAGCTAACGGTGCTGACCATTGGTACGCAAGCGCAAACATCGAATTTGTTAGACAAATGCTTGATGGAAGAATGTCGTATATGTCCATGGTTCAAAATGATATTCCGTATATCTTGGGGAGACCTGCGAAAACAGTTAAAGATTATTTACTCGAAAATAAAGACTTGCTGATAGCCTCGGCGAATCAAAAATAGTGGTTCTACTTTTGCTCATAGATCAAGCATTTCGGCTGTGAGCAAAATTTTTGAAAGTATTGGAGATGAACCAGCACGAGATAGATGTTTCTGTGCTTTAACTGATTTTTGTTTTTGCTAGTGTGTATTAAATGCTTCCTAAACAAGATCATGTCCGAAAGTCGTTGCCTGAAGTATTCAATCAAAAATTATCGACAACAAAAATTATCCAAAAGATCCATCATCCATTGTAGAAAAAATCCCCTACATGTTATTGTCTCAGAAAACGAATGTAATTACCTATCACAAGGCAAGTTTCTTTAATTTCTTATATCTTATGTTTGCAATATTAAAAGCTAATTAAAAATTGTGTGATATGAAGATTACAGCCCCAAATGATTGTGACAATTCCCCTAAAAGAAGGATTGTAAAAGATCTATTGATCGACCTATACAACGGGAATTACGACAACTTACTGAAGAACATTAATGAAAGTTTTGTATATCATGGAGTTGCAACATTTGAACAGACAATAAGTTAAGGGAATTTAATAACTTAACAGCCTTATGTCAAGATTAAGAAAAACGTACCCCGAAGAGTTCAAGCTGATGAGCGTTGAACTGAGTAATACCAGAAATGATTTAACAGCTCTGGCCAAAGAATTTGATATCCAGCCATCGTTGCTTTATCGATGGCGTAAAGAATATTTAAGTAAGGCCGGTAGTAGCTTTCCTGGAAACGGGAAAGTAATATTGACAGAAGCCGAGCAGGAAGTAGCGAGGCTAAAGAAAGAACTGCGCGAAACGCAAATGGAGCGCGACATCTTAAAAAAGGCAGTAAGCATCTTCTCCAAGAACGAGGGCAAATATTCGGGTTCATAGCGGATCACTGCAGGATATTTTCCATCGAGAAGATGTGCGCCGTATTTAAAGTAAGTAGAGGCGGATTTTACACTTGGTTGAAGCGTACACCATCACGTCGTAGTACGGAGAACCAAATGCTTGAGCAGGAAATACGGAAAGCTTTTCAGGAGAGTAAAGGTAGATATGGAAGCCCCAGAATTACAAAGGCTTTGAACCAAAAGAGGATTAAAGTCTCTAGACCCCAAGTAGCCAGAATAATGAAAAGGATCCATTTACGAAGTATAGTGAAGAAGAAATTCAAGGTGACTACCGATTCTAATCACAAATTTACTGTACCGGAAAATAAGCTGGATCGTAATTTCAAAACAGGGATCTTAGGAGCTGTCTGGGTATCCGATATCACTTATATTAGAACAAAACAAGGATGGTTATATCTGACAACGGTTATAGATTTGGGTGATAGGAAAGTAATCGGCTGGGCTTTAAGTGCAACAATGAAGGCCATTGACACCGTAATTCCAGCATTCAGCATGGCGCAAAAAAACAGACCGATAACACAAGAACTGATATTCCACTCAGATCAAGGGATTCAGTATGCTTGCAATGAATTCCGGAGTTTATTAGAACGAAACCCGCTAATTATAAGAAGCATGAGCAGAAAGGGAAATCGCTGGGACAATGCAGTCGCTGAAAGCTCCTTTAAGACGCTCAAAGCTGAATGTATATACCGGAACAAGTTCGTAGATAAACATCAGGCAGCGATTGTGGTATTTGAATACATAGAGCTCTGGTATAACAGAAAAAGAATGCACTCTGCATTAGGATTTATGTCCCCCGAAGAGTTTGGAAGAAAACTTAATGAACAAAATATTGCAGCTTAACTAAATGTCCATTTTTTTGTTGCAATTCCAGATTTACTATGGTATTGCTTTTTTGACATCATAACACTGTAAAGGTTTTACCGAAGCGTACATATGAATTTAATCTAGTATGACACGGTAACGACTTGATTTAGCGCCGGATTGATTTCACATGTGTAACGGCCAAGATTGGATTACGGTAATGTTTCTTATATTTCGTTTGTTAGTCAACTAAACACTTCATTATGTGCTGGGATATTTCACTCCATACCGATATCGAACTGGCTAAAACCATCTTTAAAACTTTGCGTGATGAGCGCTACGACTTTGATTACAACTATGTCTATTTCGGAAACGTACAAGCAATCACTTTTCTAAAGTATCCCATTATTTATAAAGATAAGGAAGGAACGGGCTTAGGTCTTACGGAAATGGAATGGGGTGTACTACCAACATATCTGAAAGATCCCAAGGAGCAGGCTGATCGCAGGCGTAATATGGTCAATGTCCGAAGCGAACGTATTTTAGAGGATCATAAGTCATATTGGTACCGCGTGCGTAACCAACGTTGTTTGATTCCGGTATCCGGAACCTTTGAGCATCGTAAGATTAATGGCTGGAAGAAAAAGGTACCTTATTATATCGGTGAGGCTGGTCGTGAATTGTTTTTTATTCCCGGTTTGTACCAGTGGCATGAGACGGTGGATGAACATGGAGAAATTCGCAAAGTGGGAAGTTTCGGTATGCTGACGCGATCAGCAAACGATGTTATGGCAACAATTCATAATGATGGACCCAAAAAGCATCGTATGCCTTTATTTCTTCCGGAAGATTTAGAGAAGCAATGGCTAAATGATATTTCTGAAGAGGAAATGCTGCCCATCTTTAATTTTGAGATGCCCAGCAGTGCGCTTGAGGCCTATCCCGTATATACCCTGCGCGGCTATCCCGAGCGACCCGACGGTAAACATCGTTACGAACCTTTCGGATGGGAAGGACTACCTTCTTTGGGGCAGGATTCTCCTCAGCAGTCGTTATTTTAAATTAAAAAAGCCTTTTAATCAAAGCGGTATGTTTGTAACGCTGACTAGGAAGGTTTTGATTGTGCTAAGAGACCGAGGATATAATACGCTTACATCTGTATCTCCCTTAACCGAGGACGATCCGGTTTGGTATCCTCAGAATATTGACATTACAGAATTGATGGATTTAGATAGCGAGTTTATGAGCAGGCTTTCGATTCCGCTTCATGAGCCTCATTTTCTGTTAATTGATGATGCTATCACAGATATTTATGAGGATTATTTAATTGGTACAGTATTTTTGCAGGGATGTATCTAACCAACGAACACTAGGTAAATGGATGCGGTCTAAGCTATTTCGATCCTAAACGAGCTGGCAAAATAGAAAGCGAATGAAAGATCAAGAAAGTTAGTTCGTGTTCTTTGCTAACTATGATAACTCAAGGACATTTTCGATCAAATAACTAGGGATTAGCTAAGAGGATAATAATAAAATTTTGTTTACTAATACTTTTAGGATATTTCGTAATTTCGAAGACGAGAACTATGGAAGAGACAGTCGGAACATCGAACAGCTATCCCTACAAAGGGCAATCTTTACGCGTATCATATAAGGGACAGGATTATAGTTTTCAGGTATTGCAGAGGGGCCTTCGCAAAGAAGATATGGAAATCAAGATTTTACTTGATGGACAGGTTCAATTGCTTGTTCTACGTGAGGGAAGATGGTACTTTAGTGGATCAAATCATGATCAGCTGCTAGCTCAGGAAATTTATAGGGCTATTTCGCTGCGGTATCGGCTCTAAGAGGCAACGTCATTGCAAAATGTCTTTCTGTAGTAATCTACGATGATTGAATCAGGTATTTGATTCGAGAAGTATATAGTGATCGAGTATGGGATATTTGCGATATGTTATTTTTTTCCAGTCAGACAATGGGAAAGGCGTAATATACACAGCAAATGACACCAAACCTATCCCGAGTTGTCTGCCACGGTTCGTCAGCTAGATGATTCGCAATATAAATCGGCCGCCTGACAAACATTAATTCTCAGCACAAAAATAAGTACATTGGTGCTCATTACAAATTCTTTGTGTTAAATCTTTGTGAAAGGTTCTGGCTAATTGTTCCGATAGCGAATCGATTAGATGAATTGATACCGATCTTAACCTTATGTAGCGAAGTAGTTGATCATTCCATGTACAATTTTTTTATCAAGTAATTGTCGCCTCTTACCTGAAAGTACCTTTAGGCTTTTCTCGAGGTCACTAACGCTAAATGTAAATTTACAAGAATGCTTCAACGCTGTGCAAATTTCGAGTCCATTACGACCTTTATTAAAGTAGCCAGCTTTTATCCAAGTTTGTAACGAAGAGATCAATAATTCATTGTTACGCCGGAAACTTCCGGATTTAAGTTTTTCTTTTTTCCATGTGATCCGTATACGATTAGTTGCATCATCTATGGAATGTACAAACGTTGTTTCCTTCTTGCTTTCAATCCTATTGGTGTCAAAGAGCTGTATTTCACCAGAAGGTGTGTCGTTCGGTATAAGATCGCTGTACGTACAATTTAGTAAAAAGGGAAGAATGTCTAATTGCGCCTCTGTAAAGCGTCTCTTGTCACTAGGATCCATAATAAAGCTGAAGACATAATTGTTTGGTTTTCCCAAAAGGAATGATAGCTCTTCATCTGTTAATATTGCAGGTTGCAATAGCTTCACAACTTGGCTAATAATTACGTAGTCCATCCTAGACATAATGACGTCGGGCTTTTGCACTTTTTTTCGCTGTCTGTATTTGGATACTGTAATCAATTCGCTTAAGGTATAGATGTCGACGAAACAAAAATAGATAAATCTTATTGAACTGTGAGAGGACGCTCATATTTTTATCTGTATTCCGGCCAAGCTAGTAAAAATCGGAAAAGTGTGGCGTTGGATTTATAATATCTCTTGATACGAGTCCAGCTTAAACGTGTGAAATAGCTGATGATTCGTGAGTAATAAAGGTTAATGTGTTGGTAATCTATGTTTTGTGTTGTTTTTCTATTTTTTATTTCGTATATTTAGGAATAAACTAAAGCTAACACTATGAAATTCTTCTTACGCTTATGTTTGACAAGCATTCTTTCTACAATATTTACTTTTGCTGCGCTTGCCAATAAACAGGGATATCCTTTTTTACTAATGGCTCTTAGCGTTTGGGTTATTTTTATTTGGGTAACCGTCAAAGGATACGATCGGCGTCGTCGGGAGCGGTTACAAGGAGATGCCTACCAAAGATATCAAAATATGCAAATGCAAGATTACTGGATTTGGAAGCAGCAGCAAGATAGAAAAATGAAAAAATAGGGTATTACGGCATAACTGTAATCTTAGTCTTGATATTACAATCAGTTTTTGAATTGGACGAAGCTCAATCAATTTATATCCTTATTTTTCGATTCTATTCAAGACTAATCGCACGACTTTTTTCTCCTCATCATTCACCACATTCAAATGTTTTAATAAGGCTTTCTCGTCCAACAGGATATTTGAATGAGCACTTTCTTTTATTCCCATCAGTATTTGCTCTACAAAGTTCTCATCAACCATAGATTTCACGTATTTTTCAACTTTTTCATGTGAGCTGCTCTTAGGCCAGTCATTTGGCGGGAGGATATCCGAAATCGAACAATTGAAAATCTCAGCTAATAGTGGGTAATCGGCAGAATTATATTTATTGGATTGCGAAGAACTTTCGATATTGTTTACATAATTGCTACTTCTGCCAAGTTCTAAAGAGATTTGATACGCTGATTTTCCATTAATTAATCTAATTAAACGAACTTTATTCAAAATGAACAATGATAACCGATCAATTTTTTCCATGTGACATTTTACGTCACATTTATTGGATAAATAATAAATTATAACCCTTAAAAATTTGTAAAAATCGAATTAATGATGTATTTTTGAGTTGTATTAAATGCATAATTGATTGTGTTTAATGTAATTTAGTGGCTATTGACACTGAATCTTGCTACAGAGAACCTAGGAAATTTTCAACGGCCGAGATTCATGAGTTGAGAGCCCAATTTCTATATTTGCTAGACCAAATTTAGAGTTGGGTTCTTCTCTTGTTCTCGCTGTACGGCTTCCTAGGGCCTTCTGTAAGAGAATAAAGTAGGATCCAACTCTAGATTATATCTTTATCTCCTAGATTCATTGCTCGAATATATTCTAACCAAAATTTTTGCAATGAAAAGCTTAAAGAAACGATTACTTAAAAACATCATTACCGCGCCAGAGTAACCTTTGATGCTTACTACACGGCACGCTAGTTTCGATAAATTTTTAAGCCCAGTGTGTTGCCGTTTTTTTTCCTGAATTTTTTTTGTCAAGATAGTCGCAAATAAGTCGACCCAGCTAATAATTGCTGTCAATTTGCGACCATCCCTAAATTATTTAAATGCTACAAACACGCAAAAGGGACTGCTATGTCCAAAATTTCGAAAATAAAAGAACATCTTTTAAACGTTATTTACCCAAGAAAATCAGTTTTAAATTATCTGTCATATTCCTGGTATTAAATTTTTTGTTGTTTAGGATGCCTCTAGCACAAGCTCAGGATCAACATTCATTAGTTGGTTCTGAGCCGCTAGATGTAAAGGCTCTTAGGATTGGTGATTCCATTCCTGAAGAACTGTGGAATCTTCCCTTAAATGTTTTAAATCATGAAGATGGTAAAGAGGTCATCAAGCTGGATGATTACCGTGATCGATCATTGATATTACTGGATTTCTGGAATACCGTGTGCGTGCCATGTCTTAAACTAATTCCAAAAATTGAAGGGATTGCTCATGAGGTTGGTTCTGATTTTCAGCCAATCCCTATAACAAGCCAAAAAAGAGAAAAAATTGAGACCTTTTTAGAGGGAAAGGATTTAGATTTTCTCACCGTCGTAGAGGGTACTATTTTAACCAAGTACTTTCCAATGTTTAGCGTACCGCATGAAATATGGATAAAGGACGGAAAGGTATTTGCCATCACTGGAGGGAATGCCATCACTATGAATACTGTAGCGGGCGTTATGTCTGGTTCAATTAAAAAATTGCCTGAGAAGCTGTACAACACATCTTACGACAATACTATCCCGTTGCTTGTTGATGGGAATGGCGGGAACTTACCTGATTTACTTTACCACTCTACATTAACTGGTTATCTTCCCGGTGTTGTAGCAAACATTCAGGGTGAGTTAGAGGGCGATAGATATTTTATTAGACATGTCAATCTATCCCCAGCAGACCTTTTTAAAAACGTCGCTCGCCGATTCAATTACGAATTGGTACTTAATAGTCGTACGGTGTTCGCGGATGAAAATGTAAAAAAGCTGATTAACCTAAATCCCGACGACTCAATGGATCAATCTCATCTGTATTCCTACGAATTGGTGGTTCCAGGATATATGAAGGAAGATATCAACGCTATGGCAATGGAAGAGCTAAATCGCTTCTTTTCCAAGCGGTACGCATTTTCTGCTTCAATAGTTAGGCGGGGTGTTCCCTGTTGGATTATCACTGTCGCTGACAGTTCGAAAATCCCATTCTCTAGTGAAGAGGCTAATGTTCGTGAGCAGAATGATATCCTACGCTACAGCAATCAAATGCTACAACCATTTGTTGAAGCAATGAATTTCAACTTTCATACCGGAACTTCCTACATTATCGATAACACCGGAATAGGTGAAGGAATGAACCTACGCCTTTTTCTTGGCGATCATGGTTTTGCAAAAACCAAGACCTATTTGGAAAGCGTAGGTTTCTCCTTATCTCTTGAGACTAGAGAAATTGAAGTACTAGAATTCCGGCCAAATATTAAACCAGTAACCAATTAAACTCATGAACAAAGCATATTACCTATTTTTTATTTTTCTTTTTATAATACCCTGTTTGTCCTTTGCTCAAAGTGAAGACGTTCGTATGCGTATCGTGGATACCTTAGGTAAACCGATAGACAATGCCAACATTCTGTATTTGTCAACAAAAGCCACCTACAAAAGTGATGTTAACGGTTATTTTACCGTTTCTGCCTCGATTTTTCGGAAAGGTGAAGAAATGCGAGTATCGAAAATCGGTTACAAGACTAAAATGTTTAACCTTGGTAATCGAAGTAAAGTGAATGTAGTTCTTGAACAACTATCTTCGTCAATTGATGCTGTGGAAGTAACAACCGGTTACCAGCAATTTAGTAAACGAAATGCAACAGGGTCGATTGATTTAATCGATAAAAATATCCTTGATAGGAGGGTTAGCCCAGATATCGTAAGCCGACTAGAAAATATGAGCAATGCTGTTCTATTTGATCGTCGAACAGAAGGTCAGACAGAATTGTCCGTACGGGGGAGGAGCACTATAAATTCCGACGCGAACCCTTTAATTATTTTGGACAACTTCCCATTTGAAGGTGATCTGTCAAACATTAATCCTAATGATATTGAAAGTGTGTCCATATTAAAAGATGCTTCGGCATCGGCGATTTGGGGAGCTCGAGCAGGCAATGGTGTAATTGTTATCAATACTCGAAAGGGGCGATATGGTGAAAAGATTGCTGTAGAATTTAACGCGAATAGTACGATAGGTGAGAAGTCAAATCTATTCTTGTATAGAAATTATCTCGACAGCAAAAATTACATTGATGTTGAAAGATTTCTTTTTGATCAAGGCTTTTATGAGAATCGGGAACAAGATCCAACATACCCTCTGCTATCACCCGCAGTAGAACTACTGATTGCTCAACGTGATGGAGTAATAACTGAAGGGTTTTTGAATGAACAACTTGCTGTGTTAAACAATAATGATCTGCGAACCGAACTTTCTAGACATGTCTATCAGCCGGTGGTAAATCAACAATACTCGGTCAATTTACGTGGTGGTGGCGAGAACTATAATTTCAATGCTTCAGTGGGACAAGATTTTGGACGAGCTCAGATTAGAGGCACCGGATCGGGTAGAACCACCCTGAATTTGAACTCCATGTTTAAATTGACTCCCAAATTGGAACTTAGCAATACGACTTCTTTTATAGCTTCATCACAGCGTTTTGACAACGAGATTGTTCGGTCTCTTTTTGGAGGGGCAAGGACGACATATCCTTACGCAAAACTCGCAGATGAAAATGGATCGGCACTTCCAGTCTGGCGCGATTACCGTCGGTCATTTGTTATAGGTGCAGAACAAACAGGTTTACAGAATTGGGAATTCTATCCGCTTGATGATCTAGGAAATATGTCTAACCGAAATTCCGAACAAGACATTCGAATTAATACAGCTTTGAAATATAGTATTTTTCCTTACCTGAACATCGAAGGTAGATATCAATATGATTCACAACTTCTATCAACAGATTTATTGTATGGGAATCAACTATATTCTACAAGGGATCTGATTAATCGCTATGCGCAACTCAGTGGAAACTCATACAGTTTTCCAATTCCGCTTGGCGATATTTTAGATGAGACAGGCAAAAAAGGAATCGCGCATTCCTTCCGACTTCAGCTAAGCGGCAATCATCAATGGGGAAAACATACAATAGATGGTGTTGCTGGAATGGAGGTTCGTGAAAACCAATTAAAATCTGTAACCGGACGTACCTATGGATACGACGATGACCAACTTACCTTTTCAAGAGTTGACTATGAAAATTTCTTTGTCGTTAGCCCAGCTGGATACTCAGATCGGATACCCACTACCGATTTTAGATCGGCATTGACAGACAGATTTCTGTCTTACTACGGTAACTTCAATTATCTATATAATAACAAATACCTAGCATCATTTAGTCTTAGAAAAGATGCCTCAAATTTATTTGGGGTCGAAAGTAATCAGCGAGGTGTTCCATTGTGGTCTGCGGGGATGGGGTGGTTAATTGATAAGGAAGAAGATTGGTTAAATAACGATATCTTTTCGCAGTTAAAGCTTAGAGCCAGCTATGGCTATAGCGGTAATGTCAATAAAAGTTTGACTGCTTTCGCTACAGGAATATACACGACTTCCTCACTTACTGGACTAAGGCATATTCAATTGCAGACTCCGCCGAATCCAAATCTTCGTTGGGAAAAAGTAGGAACATTGAACTTGGGACTTGATTTTGGTTTATGGAATAACTTAGTAGCCGGTAGCGTAGATTATTATGTAAAGGATGCAACCGATTTAATAGGTCAATTACCTCTTAATCCAACCATTGGTTTTTCTGTGGGAGGTCGAAGCGCTTTTATTGGAAACGGTTCTTCACTTACCACAAAAGGTGTTGATGTCAATCTTGCCTTTCAAAAGTCATGGAATGACCTTTCGGTCAATCTGCGAACCTTGTATAGCTACAATCTCGATGAAGTGACCTCCTATGAATTTACCGATCATATAAGTTCGTTCTTGGGACCTTATACGCCCCCTTTAGAAGGAATGCCCCGTTCCGCGGTTTACAGCTTACCCTCAGCAGGCTTGGATCCAGTAACAGGTGATCCCAGACTGCTGATCAACAATGAAATCTTTACAGATTATGATAATCTATGGAACGTCGTAACGGTGGATGATTTGATCTACCATGGACCTGCTCTTCCGAAGCATTTTGGATCGCTAATTCCAACAATTGTTTACAAAGGCTGGTCAGTCGGGTTTTCCGTGAACTACAAACTTGGTCACTATTTTAAATTAAGCAGCATTTCCTATCAGGAACTTTTTGAAAATGGTCTGGGCAACGTGGATTTTAATCGGCGATGGAGAGAGCCAGGGGACGAGGTTTCTACCATAGTTCCATCAATGCCGCAAGTGGGCGTAAGTATGATGCGCGATGTCGCTTATCAGGTGTCTGATGATCTTGTGCTAAAGGGGGATCATATCAGGCTGCGTGACATCACATTGGGATATAACATAAGGCCCAAAATGTTGGAAGTGAAATCGCTCAAGATATATGCTTATGTGGACAATGTGGCTTTATTGTGGACAGCAAATAAGCAAAATGTTGATCCCGACTATTACAGTTATCCCATACCTCCAGTCCGAACTTGGTCGCTAGGAGCTAAACTCAACTTCTAAAATTTAAATTATGAAAATTATTTTTTTTATAAATATTGCTATGCTCATCGTCTGCATGAGCTGTTCGAACGACTTCCTAGAATTAAAACCCGATAAAAAGCTTATCATTCCCAGTAAATTGGAAGATTATCAGGCTTTGCTCGATGAGGCTGATCTAATGAATAGGATGACTGCTTGGATTGAGGAAGCACAAGCAGATGACTACTATATTTCGACGGCAGGTTGGCAGGCTATTTCGTGGAGCTCTGTCGATCAGAACGCTTACATATGGGCTACTGATATTTACGGAGGAACAATTAGCACAATCGAATGGAATCGACCTTATTCGGTAATTTATAGAGCTAATGTGGTACTCGATGGGATGGAGCAAGTAGATCGCCAAACGAATCCCGCACAATACGATGACATTGTAGCGCAAGCGTTATTTTTTAGAGCTTGGCATACTTTTAGACAAGCGTTGGTATTTGCTCCTGCCTATGAGTTTAATAAAGATAATCAGTTAGTTTTAGGTATTCCACTTCGGCTGCATGCCAGTTTGAATGAGGTGACGGTAAGAGCAAGCTTAGAGGAAACCTTTCAGCAAGTACTTTCTGATTTACAGCGTGCCGAGGGATTATTCCGTTCTGTAGAAAGCGAGTTTAAAACACGTCCATCACAAATAAGTTGCTGGGCACTACTGTCTCGTGTATATCTGTACATGCAAAATTATGAAAAGGCAGAGCATTATGCAGCGCTAGCATTGGACAACTTTTCCAATGATTTAATCGATCTTAGCACTTGGAATCTTTCTCCAAGTTTTCCTTTCACTAGATTTAATCAGGAAGTACTTTTTCATTGCGCGGCAGGTACACCAACGGCTATGAACGCTTCAAGGCTTACAGTGGATAGCATACTATACGCCTCATATGCACAAGAAGATTACCGAAGGCAGGCGTTCTTTAGGCAGGTAAGTGGACGACCGGGATTTAGAGGTAGTTATGATGGTTCTGCCATTTTCTTTAATGGATTAACTATTGCAGAGTGCTACCTGACTGTCGCGGAATGTCTCGTGAGGAAGGGTGATGCGCAGAGCGGTCTATCGCTGCTGTCTACACTATTGCAACATCGAATCGCAAACTTCACTCCATTACGAATTAATGAATCTGAAGATCCTTTAAAAGTTGTGCTTGAGGAGCGAAGAAAGGAAATGCTGTTTAAGGGTGTCCGCTGGCTGGATCTTAAGCGCCTAAACTTAGATCCGAGAACAGCAGTGACGATTTATCGAGAAATTGGAGGACAGCGCTATTCGCTGAATCCTAATTCTAAAAACTACACTTTACCATTGCCACCGGAAGTTATTAAAATGTCAGGGGTAGAACAGAACCAACGGGATTGATATTTGGAACCTAAATCTAATGCAAAAGAAGGTGTCTAAAAAGGCACCTTCTTCTGTTTTTACAGTTTTTTTAGCTTC
>NZ_JJMU01000066.1 GCF_000757725.1 Sphingobacterium deserti | reverse complement strand
CCGCCATTTTTTATGACGGGGTTCTTTTTTTTAAAGACCTTTTTAGACAGCCTCAACTATTCACTAATTTTCCCTTGTTCTAAAAGAGACATGGTTATTAATCTGTGAAGTGATCACAGCACGAGAGGACCCTGTTCCTGTCGTCTGTGACGCATTGTAAAGGCGCGCGCAATTCGGAGTTGTCAATTGCTGCTCACAAGGTAAGTCTGCAGGATCAACTGGACCTGGAACCGGAGTGGTGCCAGCTGCATTCATTTCGAACCAATATTGCTCTTGGATTGCTTCTTTGTCATTGTTAGACATAGCAAATGCGGAGAATCCAATGATCGCTAATGCTGCGCCTGCAGCAACTAGCTTTTTTATTTTATTTAATAACTTCATAAATCTGGTCTTTTTTGTAGTAGCAAAAAAAGAACTAAAAAACTTTACTAAATTGTTTGTCAGCTATCATCTTTATCGAGCATCAGCCGATATTTCTGCTCGGCTCGATCTTTAGCATCGAGCTATGCTTTCCAAAAAATATTTCTACCGGCCTACCCGGGAATAGTGCATGTTTTCGATTGTGTGGATTTGTTTTCATAAGCGATTGTATTGTTTAGTTGTCTTCTTAAGGCAAAATTAGATAGGAAATGCAGCGATATAACTGACACTTTTTATGGAGTGCAGCTCCATTTTATATGTTTTCTCCATTTCTGATGAAAGTTGTGTGCCACTTTAGAAATGGAACGAATTTTTATGTGGAAACTAGCGCGTTGGGCGCGAGTTAGTCAAAATTTCCCTCGCTTTGTATTTTTTGGAGATACTCCCTAGTGCTCATGCCGGTTACCCACTTAAAGAGTCTGTAAAATGTTCGATCATCGCGAAAGGATAGAAGCTCGCAAATTTTAAGGACGGAAGTTTTCTGAATAAGTAGAGGATAGGACTTCTTAATAAGATAGTGCTTTTTGTATGCAGTCAGTGTTAAACCTTTTTTTGATTTGAAAAGTATGTTGAGTTGCTGCGTACTCAGCGGTAGATCTCGGCCAAGGGATTCTATACTAAATTCCATTCCCTTAGCGTCCACACCGTTTTCTATCATTTTCATAATCGTTTCTGCAGAAATAGCATGCTGTCGATGAATGCTTTTCTTCTTGTCAATCTTTTCCTTGGACAGACGAATTAGAAACTGTAATTGGCTCAAAACATAAACTTGACTATCCCATTTTCCCTTTGTTAAATCCCGGCCGAGCTGTTGGATGAAGGCTGTAGTAATAGATCCTGCTTGGAAACTTTCTGAGATAGCAGGCAGTGGAGATTTCGTCTTGTGAGCGATACGAAGTTCTTCTAGAAAATAGGTGTCTTTCTCTGGTAATCCATCCAGACAACCTACATCAAAGTAAAATCCGAAAATTTGTGTTGTCCCGGGATTGATGTGCAGCTTATAATTTCCGATGGGAAGGTAGGCATAAACTGCGTTCCTTGGGTACAATTTAAAATACGTCTGATTGCTCTTGCCTTTTAATTTTATACGACTTTTTCCTTGTAGGAGATAGACAGCGAAAAGATCGCTAATTTTAACATTGATGTCTAAAACGAGCGGTTGACTGAGAACGAGCTCGACATGGTGCAGATAACCATATCTTCCTTTGTACTCCTGCTCAAAAATTGATTGTTCACCCACTTTACGATAAGTAGTAGCTGCTTCGTTGAGCATAATTGTTCTACCAGAATTTTTTTGCCTCTTGTCTGCGGAAACGGAGCCAAATATTTTATCAACATCTATGTAGGCACTTTTCTTCATAGTTGGCATTGGATTTTGGGTAGGGAAATCGTCGCCCAATTTCATGAAACCAACATTTAGTTGCAAATTTTTTCCGTTAAGTGGCTTTTTATAAACGTTTGTATGCATTTGATAGTAGACTTAGGGTTTTAGGAGTCTTTTATCATTTAACGTGTGGCATATCCCATTTGACGGAGATTTTTTGTAATTGGTTTCTAAGCTTCACAAGTTTGTCCTGTTCGCTCGAGGGCTATCGAACCTAGTCGAAGAGTGTGAACGATCCTTTAAACAACAAACAATGACAAAGCAAAGTAAACAGGAAGCTGCAGGAATGTTGCTCCGCAAAACGCAAATGCCTGAAGCATTTTTAAGTTCAGTTTTTATGCCAGAGCCGACCGATCCACCAAAGGAGCGAAAATGTCCAATTGAAATCCTGTAACCCAAATTTTTGATGTGTGCCTTCGGGCACCATCATATTTAAATCTGAACTTTATGCATACCATAGACTTTTACTATAAACATCCCAACTTCGGCAAGATTCTTAGGGATCTAAAAAGCGAATTCACTAAACCTGATGCAACGCTGTTGGCTGATTGGTACCGCTTCGAGAAAAATATTGCCAAGCAGTTTCCCAAAGCAGGAAAGGACTGGCTTTTTTGGCAATTTGAACAGGCTTGCCTCAATCAGATGCTAGCCGTAGAGGAAACCACCTGTCAACTTTTACAAAAGAAGATGTCAAAATCAATTATTCCCGATAGTTACTTAAGAGTGCCAGGCATTGTGGCGACATTTCATTTTGCGTCCTATCGCATTTTGGGGAAATGGTTAGCGCTTTCGCGTAGGAGATTTATGTTAATCGTATCAGATCGTGTCAAAGATGATCAGGAAGATCTTTTTTACCGCGAAGTTAAAAGCTGTAATCCTGATCCAGATGGTTTTTTGGTAGCTAGTGCAAATGATCGACGATTAATTTTTAAAATTCGTAACGCTATTTCAGAAGGATACCACATTATGATCTATGTTGATGGCAATGTGGGAAGTAGGAGTGATGTCCTTGAAAATCTTCCGTTCTTTAAAACGCCCGTTAAGGTTCAGATTGGAGTTGAACGTATTGCAAAGATGCTAAACGTTCCAATTTATCCAATTATCGCTAACCGAACGGCAGCCTCATTAGGATTTAAGTTGTTAACTCCTATATTTGCTTTTGATACTGCTGGAGACATTAGTGATTTAGGGTCAATTACTGGGAAATTATTCAATATTTTAAGCGCTGATTTACAGATTCATCCTTACCTCTGGGAAAATTGGTTCTATTTGGATGAATTTTATTCCTAATAAATCCATGTTATATTGAATTAATGTTAAATCGCTAGGTGTTTACATTTCGATTTTATATATTTCAACCCTAATGCTTCTTAGTTAAAGCAACCTAGACGTTTTCCTTGATCGCAGTATTGTGCTCGATCAATTTCTTACTAACTGACGAGAATGAGAAATAATTATTTGCGTTTTCGGTCAAAGATACTTCCCGTATTGCATGTGACCAGTTGGATAATATATCTTTATTTTAGCTTTCATCTAAATGAGAGTAAATTTGGCACAGGGTTGTTAAGTATTGTGCTCTTTCCGCTTTACGCCGTTACTTTCTACAGCTTTTATTATTGCCTAAACTTATTTTTTGATCACCGAAAGCCGCTTCTCTCAGGATGCGGATTTTTTTTGCTGATTTTGCTCATCATACCACTAACCTACTGCTACATCAATATTTTCTTAGCAAGAATCGGCTTAGAAGTCCAAGATCACTCTGTTCCATTTCGTTGGTCTGAATTTGCTTTGTCAACGTACTTGGGAACTTTTCGAATAACAATGTTCGCAGGGTTAGTGTTCTTGATTTGCTCGGTTTTAAAAAGTAATCGGTTGCTTGCAATATTGAGAATGCAAAATCGTGATTTAAAATTTTCGAGGTTAAGTACACAACTAACCTCACATACGCAATTTGACCTTCTGCATAAGCTATTGGCGAAATTCACAGGAATAGGCGCTGACTTTGAACGGTATGTTGAACAATTAGCAGGTATGCATGAATATACCGCGACAGGTGTCGATAGAAAACTGGTGCCCCTCGCAGTTGAGCTCGAGCAAATGGAAAGCTTAGCTGCGATGTATAGTGAAGCCTATTTCACTTCCAAAGCAGACTGGCTCACTATACATGGTGATATAAGTGAATTTTTCGTACCTCCTATGGTATTGGTTTCACTTTTTGAGAACATTTTAAAGCATAGCGATTTTACAAAAGCTGATTCCATCTCAATTAAAATTAGAGCTTTCGAAAACACCCTCCTGATTTCGAGCGAGAATTATATTGGCAAAACGGTTTCCAGTCATTCGATGGGGATTGGCAATAATAATCTAAAAGCGAGGTTGGAACTGATTTTCGAAGAAAATGTTATCTATACTACCTGTGTGCGGGAAGGCCGTTATGTGACCAGTATTACAATACATTATTCCTGAATCTTAAACAACAAACTATAAAAACATGAGAACTTTAAATCTATTTATTATTGATGATGACCCTATTGCTATTGAACATTTAAAAGTACTTATTGCAAAAACGCCGTACCGTTTCGCTGGTAGCAGCATGGATGCTAGGCAAGCAATTTTAGAGATTGAAAAGATTGAGGTGGATATCGTTTTTTTGGATATGCAGATGCAACCTTTATCAGGATTAGACGTCGTTCCTCAACTTCCTAAGCATGTTAAGGTTATCTTTTGCACATCTTTTCGCGAATGTGCACACCAAGCTTATGACATCTATGCATCGCACTATTTGCTTAAACCGTTTGGCTTTGTTAGGTTTTATGACGTACTCAGTAAAACCGTCGCAACTGTTGACAAACTCTCATACTTAGGGGAAACTGAAATTAAACGAAAATTTCAATTTTTTGGGTCAGGTCTCAAGGGTTCATATGAAAAATTTTGGTATAATGATTTCGTCTATGCGCAGTCATTCGGAGACAAGACAATTATCAATTTTAAGGATGGCAATTCGCACACGCTAAATCAACGAATTGGAAAACTACTTAAGAAATTACCTACAACACACTTTGCACGAATAAGCAATGAAGTATTCATCGCCCTACACGCTATTGATAGGATTGGCAATAGCAAGGCTTTTGTAAATATTAATGGCAAAGTGGAAGGTTTAGATATGGGTATCGATTACGCAAAAGAAATAATGCGTTGGGTATCTGATAATTCCTAACCTTACAACACACAGCTATTTCAATGAAATAAAAGGTTTGAATAGCGAAGGAATGCCTATTATTTACAGATGTTCAGGCTTTGCTTCTCCACTAAATTTCTCTTAACTTATCAGCTAATCGTACTGCTTTTTCGATTGGCCTGCCTATCTATTTATCGGACTTACCTTAAAAAAAGTGCTTTATGAAAAATTTGGATTTCGAAAAACTCTACCAAACACTACTTAATGATTTATATACGATCAACGATCCTCTTGTTAACTCCATAATAGATTTTCCAGGATCATTACGAACGACCGTTAAAACAATGGATATATTGTTAGATATGATTCGTAGTTATTCGTTCACTGATGATCGCGAAGAGATTTATTTCTTTAAAGTGGTTAAACCGCGGTTTCAAGCTTGGCATATTTATGTGGTCGAACTCTATCATATCATGTCACTGATACCTGTTGGAACTGATCAAATGATACATAAATATTATGTAAATGAGCTTAAGATAATTGACCGATTTTTTAAACGCTATGCATTTTATTATCAATACTACCTAGCAGGGGAGGTCTCTCGAGACAATGACTTCTTTCTTCGACGGAATTTGAAAGACCTTCCTCCTGAACACGAAATATCGAGTAAATTAACAGGTTTTGCGACAAGTATGGATTATCTCTTTGCAAAATTCAAGGCATTTGAAATGCTGCGCGACTGCCTTGCCCGCCGAACAAAGGACCTCTTGAAAAGCAGGAATATTGATCGCCTCGAAGTTGAATTGCGTGAGCAAAAGCGCTGGTGGTCGGGGAACAAGATCGAGTTAGTTGAATTAGCGTATGGATTGTATCACTCTAAAAGAATAAACGGTGGACGGGCTGAAGTTGGGGAAATTATAGCTTGGCTTGAAGAAAGTTTGAACGTCGACCTTGGTCAGTCTTACCGTATGTTCATAGACATTAGTCGTCGGAAAGTAGTCAGCCACACCAAATTCATTGATGAAATGCAAAACGCACTTGATTCCTACATACAATCACAATACGGACCTCGAATCCCAATACGAAAATAATCGCCTTAGTTAACGTGCTTCTGCTGAACCACATTCTTTTTGATGTTCAGCAGAAGCTATTTTTTATGATGTCTGTCTCTGTTAGGTAAGAAAAGCTGGTACTTTGGTAAACGGTTTTTTTGTTATGCTTTAAGATATGGAAAAATAGAAACTAATAATTTAACACAAAGTTACTTCGTCAGCCTGACACGCTCTACCGCTTCACCCGTGAAATAAAATATACAAAAAATGGGTATCAGGCTTTGCCTGAGCCTCCACACTGCGTTCATTTTTTATCAATTTTTTTGCTTAGTCATCCTATTGCCTCGTATCGATCCGGTGTTAATTAATTCTTTCACCTTTAATCGGTACATTATGCAAACCTTTTTAAATCTTCCTAAATTCAAAAACGATCACTCCGCGATTTATGCAAGAGAACTTCAACTTAGCTATAAGAGATCTGTTCAACTTTGGGAGCCTGTTCGTTATCAGGTTAATAGCTCAAATAAAGTGCATGAATTACTTCGAAGCATTTGGGACGAAGATCAAATTGCTATCAAGGAAAGTTTCTACCTACTGTGTTTTTCGACCAAACTTGAGCTTCTTGGTTTTTATCGGGTGTCAGAGGGTGGCTTAGATTCTGTTATGGTAGATTTTAGGTTGCTTTTTGCTACAGCGTTATTAGCCAAGGCATCTTCAATCGTCGTTGCCCACAATCATCCTTCAGGAACCCTGTCGCCAAGTGCTGCTGATAAACAATTGACAATACGCCTAGAAAATGCTGCGGAGCTGCTCAATATTACTTTAAATGACCATTTGATATTAACGGAGAAGTCCTACTATTCGTTTAGGGATGAGGGCCTGCTATAGGCTCCTCTCAAATGATAAGTAGCCAATTTATCATTGCATGGCATGTTTTGGACATTGGGCAGTGACTTTTTAGATTATTATGATTGGAGTATGCCGATTACCTTAAAACTTCTTTTCCCTTATCGTTGTTAATGTTTTGAACGAATAAAACATATACAGAGAAAATTAAAATCATATGCAAAGCTTAGAAAATAAAGTGGTCTACATCACTGGCGGATCAAAAGGGATTGGCTTCGGTATCGCGAAGGTGTTGTTAGATAATGGTCTGAAAGTAGCGATATCTGCACGCAACTATGAGGATCTACAAAAAGCAAGGCAATCCTTAGGAGATGAAAATGTCTTGATTATACAGTCAGATGTTTCGAAATTTGAAGATGAGGTCAAAGCTGTCGAACAAATTGTCGCAACCTTCGGAAAGTTGGATGTAGTTGTTGCAAATGCTGGAGTTGGTAAGTTTTCGCCCGTCGATGAAATGTCACTTGAAGATTGGAATGCTATGATCGGTACAAATTTAACAGGTGTATTTCATACGCTAAAAGCTACGGTCGATCAACTAAAGCAACATAAAGGTTACTATATTTCAATTGCTTCACTTGCCGGTACAAACTTCTTTGCGAAAGGTGCTGGTTATAATGCGTCAAAATTTGGCGTGGTGGGGTTTACGCAGGCTGCTATGCTCGATCTTCGTAGTTATGATATTAAATGTACGACAATAATGCCCGGCTCGGTAACTTCCCACTTCGCAAATCATGTGCCTGAAGCCGATGGTTGGAAAATTCAACCGGCTGACTTGGGTGAAATGGTAGTACATCTTTTACAGATGAACCCTAACGTACTTCCGAGCAAAATCGAAGTCAGACCATCTAAGACGAGCTAATGGACTCGAGTACGAAAATATGCTGTTTGCTGCGTTTGAAACGCTTGATTGTCTAACGGTAGTGTTAACCAGTAAAAAGCATTTTATCAAACCGTAAAGATTTTCCTTCTTCAATTTTAAATAGGTAGATGAGTGCATATTCTCCCTCACTGACATCGTTTCCCTGCTCATCCTGTTGGCCGGCATAAGAAAATTCTAAAATGCTTAGTCCTCGACGATGAGCAAGCATAAATCAATTCTTTAGCTAGACTCATCGACTCTCGAGGCGATTTGCAATTGGCAGCCGGTCTTGAAAACCCTATGGAGGCTCTTGAAATTATTGCTGAGACTGATATCGAACTCCTTTTTGTTGATCTTCACATGGATCTTATGCATGGCGTAGAGTAATAAAGCGGCTACAAGGTAAAATTGAGGTAGTCTGTGTGTCGGCACACAATAACTACGGCCCACAGTTATCGGAACTCGACGTTGCCTACTACTTGGAAAAGCCTACTTCTAAAGAGAAATTCGATCGCGCAATAGATCGTGTTTGGTCTAGAATTGCAGGTGCTAGTGCAGCTAATAGTCAAGCTCGGACTAGGCCATTAGATCTTGACGATATAGTCATGGTGAAACTTCCTGGTAAGATTAATTTCCATCAGGTTCGACTGCTTGAAATTGAACTTATTCTTGTTGAAGATAATGTCACAAAAATATTGATTACAGAAGGAAAAATTGAGGTTACCTACGGTATAGGAGATCTGGAATTAAAACTTCCAGCTTCTCATTTCATGCGCATACACAAAGGGTTTATCGTTCCACTTGATCGAATACGAAGCTATACAGCAAAAGAGGGGATAAAACTTAGAACTTCTAATTACAGTGCATTTGTTCCTGTAGGACGAAAGTACAAAGATAAGCTTGAAGCATTTATCGACAACAGGGAGCGCTTTCGGAAATCCTAAAAATGTCCTGGAGTATTTTGGTTATGATTTTAATAATTTATCAGTGATTTTCCACTATTCACGTAGGACTTTTGCTTATGTATTGCGATACAAATCTATAGTGTAGTAATTGATGCAATATTAATTGATTGGTTATGGAACCAAAATGTTGCGGAAAATGATATCCGATTTAAACTTAATGGTTGACGCAGAAACCAAATTATTGCTGCCTCGTTCTATAATAGAATGTGTTACATAATAACTGTACTATGAAGACAACTAAAAAAGGAAATCCTCGCGATATTTATCCAATTCCACCTTTTCCAAAACAAGATCAACCTACTCCTGGCGTTAATAGCAAAATGATACCAGCTCCTGATCATGGTGAGGAGAGTTATATTGGAAGCGATATTTTATTAGACAAAGTCGCTATAATAACGGGTGGAGATTCGGGTATCGGCAAAGCGACAGCTATCGCGATGGCTAGGGAAGGGGCGGATATAGTCATTTCATATGTCGATGAAGTCGAGGATGAAGATGCCGAAGACACCAAAAGATGGATAGAGAAGACAGGACGCAAAGTGCTTCTTTTTAGAGGAGATATCCGTAGTGAAGACCTTTGTAAAAAGATCGTTGAGGAGACGGTTACCGCATTTGGAAAGATCGATATTTTGGTAAACAATGCCGCATATCAAATGACCTTCAAAGATATCACAGAGATTACTGCTGAGGAATGGAACAAAACTTTCGAGACGAACATGAGTGCAATGTTCTACTTCGTCAAGTATGCCAAACCACATATGCCCCCTGGATCATCAATCATCAACACGACCTCTGTGAATGCCTACAATCCCAATCCTACGCTGGTACCGTACGCTGCAACTAAGGGGGCAATTCAAAATTTTACGTCTAGCTTGGCTCAGCTTTTTCTAGAAGACGGCTCCGGTATCCGGGTAAATGCAGTGGCTCCAGGACCTGTTTGGACCCCGCTCATACCAAGCACTATCCCTGAGCATGAGAAGTTTGGCGAGAATACGCCGATGGGGCGTCCCGGTCAACCGGCAGAGATGGCTCCGATATATGTGTTTCTTGCATCGGATGCCGCTTCCTATGTAGCTGGTGCGACTATCCCGGCGACTGGCGGAAGAGCAACAATTTAGCGTGCAACTCTTAGGAAAGAGAATTTTTGGGAGGGTTTGAAAATCTTAGGCCCCCTCCATTTTTTTTTGAATTTGCGAATCGACATTAATCATTTTTGAGAGGCATACAACGCGTTTTTTTATTAAGCATCACAAACTGTGGAAGAGGATTTAAGGTATATGCGGAAAGCAATTTTGCTAGCAGAAGGTAACTTGAAATCATTAGATGGTGGTCCTTTTGGTTGCGTGATCGTAAAGGACGGAAAAGTGCTCAGTGCCGAAGCCAATACCGTGAATCGAGATTGCGATCCGACTGCACATGCGGAAATGAATGCGATACGCAAAGCCGCAAAAATATTGGAAAGCACGGATTTAGCTGGTTGTGTGCTATACACCAGTGGTGAACCTTGCTCCATGTGCCTTAGTGCCATATACTGGTCGAATATTAAACAGGTCTTTTATGGAAATACGAGAAGCGATGCACAGTGGGCTGGTTTTGCAGACGAATATGTATTTGACCAATTGCAAAGCGAAAGCAACGAACAGGATATAACATTTGAACGCCTTGCTGAAAAGCAAGCTATACGCGCATTTAAGCAGTGGGTTGACCTAGCGAGATCTAAAGTTGATAATAACACCACTGGTACTGATTGAAAACATTTATTATAAATCGTTGGTAGTAGTTAGAAAGGTGGTCAATTGTTCGGTGGCAAATTAGTTTGCTGCCTAACTCCGAAATAGTCGCCGATGAAGTTTGATCTATGCACAATCGACAGGGAATTGCAAAGTGAATTCGGTGCTTTCCCCTTCTATACTACTGACCTGAATGGTTCCGTTTAAAGTTTCTACCAGTCTTTTTACCAAACTTAGACCGATACCAGAACCACTAAATTCTTGGGCGTTGGATGCGCGCCTATAAATTTTAAAGATCTGCGACACATCTTTTTTAGGTATGCCAATGCCATTATCCTTTATACTATAGGTAACATAGTCCTTTTGGATGTAGCTACAAATGCTGACCGTGGGCGATGGATTGTTGCAGCTATATTTTACAGCATTTCCGATCAGATTCATAAACACCTGATGGAGTTTGCCTTTGTCCCCACAAATACTGTGAAGTTCTCCGAAATTGAATTTGCATTGCATATTACCATAAAGTAACTTAGCGTCGTTTGCGAGTTTTTTGATGAGTGCTGACATAGCTACACTATCTTTTACATATACACGATTTCGCTCTTTTCCGATCTTTACGGTATTATCTATCAGACTTTCTAGATCCATAACACCCGTGGAGATGGTATCAAGCCATTTTAATTGCGCCTGCCGAGATAACTGCTCCTTCGCCCGTAGATATTGCACGCCCATTTTTACGATCGCCAATGGATTTTTTAGATCGTGAGATAATGTGGAGGTTAGCATCTCCAGTTCATTGTTCAATATTGTTAGCTCTTCCAGTGATTGATTCTGTTCCTTGTTTCGTGAGAGAACGGCCTCATTGATCGTTTTGTCGAGCGCTTTGATAAAAGCTAAATCATTTCCGTCCCAAGCTATTGCGGTATCAAATAGCGTCTCGTTAATGATCCTATATTTTTTTGTTATGGGTTCCTCCTGTTGAGAGAGGTTTTTGTTTTCCTCGATTTTTATTTCCTTTGAGGCCGTTTCTTTGCGGAACCATAAGAGATAGTGTTCGTTGTTCTTGGCAATTTGTAGTACTGCTAGACCAGCAAAATTTAGAACTTGATCAAAGCTGTCCTTATGTCTTAGTCTAAAATTACTATCCTTAAAAATAGATTTATTTGTCTTTGCGGCCACGTATTGCACTATTTTCTCCGTTACATCATCATTCGGACATAGACCTTGGCTAAAAAGCTGACCATGGAAATATAGGGCGACACCATCAGCACGAGGGATTTGTTGGATGGCCGGTAGGTTATCCAGAAGCGCTTTGTTCAATGTTGAGCTGTCAGTTAAGGCCGTTTTGTAAAAATCTCGGCTCCCTTTAGGATTTCCATAGACTTAAACTGGGCATCGCGAAGTTGTAATTCCAGACGGTTGGCCACATTTTGTACAATCAGCTGGCAAAGCTTTCTTTTTTGCACATCGATTTCGCGCATAGAGCTATTGCTCGCTGCCACTAGGCCCCATAGCTTTCCCTCTACAGACAGTTTAAAAAAGATGGCGGAGGATACTCCGATTTGCTGAAGATAATAGTGAAACTTTTCCGCGATAGGCTCTAACGTGCTAGCCGATAGATCGATTTTGATCTGCTCGCCGTAAACTTTTTGTTGTTTTTGTAGTAGATCGGGGAAGTAGCGATAATCACGGGTCAAAAAACAACCTAAATCTTCTTGATCGATAAAGGTAGATGAATACCTAATATCCATCATGTCGTTAAGTTCGGCATTAGTTGCTTCCGCTACAATACGTGTATGCCCCATTTCTGTAAGCTGCAATACGCTGACGCGGTCGTAACCTAACAGGCTTTTGGTTGATTGGCAGAGGGAATGTAAGATATCTACCATAGGAAGATCGTTGAGCAATCCTTCTGCATGCATGTGTGAAGTAAGTAAATGCTCGCTAGTCTGCCTTTCCCATTCTATATAAAGCAAGCGACCATGAAGGTATAGATCTACATAGTATGGATTCTCGTCTATGGCTATTAGTATAACCTGCCTGGCTGTTTTTCCGGAAGACACTTCATGAATCGCTTCAAAAATTTTATCCTGCTTACCAAAAATCGAAACAATACTTGATTGGAGGTTGCTGCCAATGAGAGCGGACGCACTATTTGCATTACACGAGCTTATCTTTTCACTAGCTGCCACAATACTCCCATTTTTATCGGCGACCAAAAGATGACCGAACGACTGTATAGATATGTCTTTCACAAGTGTAGTTAGTTTGCTTCAACGTAGCTTTAACAAAGCAACTTCTAAAATGTTTGGCGAGAAGCTAGCTTAATAGTTTTTTCTACCTTTTGCTATCGTACTAATAACGATCTGTACGAATTTTTCTATCTTTGATTATCCATGAATAACGTACCTGAAACTACCGATACCTATTTCGACGACAGTCTTCTGTTACTTGCTCTAAAATATTCACCAGAGCCGGTTGCCATATATTCCGAGGAGAACATGATCATTCGTTTTGCCAATCAAGGCATGCTCAAGCTCTGGGGGAAGGAAGCTCTTGTAGTCGGCCGCCCACTTTTAGAGGCTATCCCCGAACTAACCGATCAACCTTTTCTTTCCATCCTTCAAAATGTATGGACTTCTGGAGAAACTTACGCTGTTCGTGCTGCACCTGTTGAGTTAATGCAGGATGGCGTCAGGAGGCTTGGTTATTATGATTTTGAATACAAGGCGATAATTGACGAATCCGGTAAAACCTGCTGTATTCTCAATACGGCACGAGAGGTAACTTACGAAAAAGAGTATTTGGAAAAGATGCTCGAAAGAGCCGATCGTGAGGAGGCGTTAACGATGGAAATGTCCGCGGCGCTGGAAGAGCTTTCTGCAACCAATGAAGATTTGCTATCCTCGATGAGGCTACTTTCAGACAGCAAGGAAGAAGTTAGAACTATTATTGAGCAGGCACCAGTGGGAATGACCATGCTTAAGGGGCCAGAGCATATTATTGAAATAGCAAACCCAGCTATCCTACATATTTGGGGGCGAACCGCAAATGAGGTGGTAGGACGGCCGCATCGGCTCGCCAGACCGGAATTAGCCGGACAGCCTGTTTATGACTGGCTGGATCAGGTGTACGCAACCGGAGAACGTCGGACAAACAAGGAGTTTGCTGTAAATCTTTATCACAGTGGTGGGTCAAGGCAGGCTATTGTAAATTCAATTTATCAGCCTATCTTTTCCGGAGATGGGGCGGTAACAGGTGTATTGGTGATACTTGAAGAAATTACCGAACAGGTCATGGCTCGTAGAAAAAATGAAAAAGATCAGCATATGCTGACTCTTGCCCTTGACGCTGGGCAACTTGCGACATTCTACTACGAGATTACTACGGACCTTTTCGCGGGAAACCATCTGCTTTATACTTGGTTCGGTCTAGAGCATTCAGAGCAGATCCAGCTGTCAAATGCACTTGCGATGATTGTGGAAGAAGATCGAAAGCGAGTTGCTGATGCGGTTAGCACTTCGCTTTCAAGTGAGTCAAACGGAGACTACGCCGTGGAATATCGGATTCAAACGTCAAATGATACTGCTCCTAGACTCGTGCAAGCTAGGGGAAAGGTGTTTTATGATAACAATGGCAACGCTATAAGCTTGAATGGAACACTGCGAGATATCACCGAGCAAAAGAGGGATGAGCAGCGAAAGGATGACTTTATTGGAATGGTCAGTCATGAGCTTAAGACTCCGCTCACTTCTTTAAGGGCATATCTGCAATTGATGCAACGAGGGGTTGGTCTCTCTAAGAAAATGAATGTGCAAACTGCATTAGATAAATCACTTCGGCAGGTGCAGAGTATGACCGGTATGATCAATGGCTTTTTAAATATATCAAGGTTGGACGCTGGTAAGATGGTCCTCAATAGATCCTACTTTAATTTTAAAGCACTTTTTTCCGAACTTCAGGACGATGTCCTTTACACGATCCAAAGCCACCGCGTAGTCTTCGAAATATCGGACGATATCCAGATTTACGCGGATCGCGAAAAAATTGAGCAGGTAATGCACAATTTGATCGGTAACGCAGTAAAATATTCTTCTCCAGGATCACGTATTGATCTAACCTATTCACTAGACGATGGGCGGTTTATAGCCGTTCGTGTGAGTGATGAAGGAATGGGTATTGCATTGGAAGACCATAACAAAATATTTGAACGGTATTACAGGGTCAACAGTACAAAAATGGGGTCGATTGCTGGTTTCGGAATTGGTCTACATCTCTGCCGAGAGATAGTCGAACTGCATCAGGGCACCATATCCGTTGAGCATAGTGGAGTAAACGGAACAACGTTTAAGTTTGTATTGCCGCTGCAATCGACTTTATTTAACTAGTTAAGGGCTAAATGATTGGGTTTTATTTTTAAATGTCTCATCGGTTAAGCCCGGTTTTTTAATTGCCGACTGTACATTTGTCCAACATTTTATATTATAACTTCTATCTTCCTGCGAACAGTAAGACGGGATGACGTAGAATTTCTGCGGTGAAACGTCAATGATTACTAGCATGCAGTATGAAATTAATTCCTCCATTACTGGCAAAAGGTTTTCCATATTTTATTTTTTTAAAGACCGGACAGACAAACTCAAAGTTTATGTAAAGCCAAGTAGTAGTTTTCCTATATTTGATATTTCTTTATAAATCAGTGATTCTGAAAAATTAATTGGCTGTAAACATAAAGTTGTACATGGGCTTATATTGATAAATAAATCCTGTTATAACTGAGCTATCATATTTTCACAGGAAGGCTTCTTTATTTAACTTACAATCGCCATCAGTCAACGACTGTATTTAGCACTAAGAAAGAATCGTATTTCGTAACAATATTTTTTACAAAACATATTTCGACAATACACGGACTTTGACAAACTTATTTCATGCTGAATTGTTGTGTTGTTAAGCGTAGATAGACAGCCATGAACAATACCTTACTCGTGCTTACCGATTTTTCAGACAATGCCTGGTCGGGCATCCGCTACTCGGCATTTCTCGCTGAGCAGTTTCAGTGGAAGCTACATATTCTGCACACCTATACACTTTCAGCCAATTTGACCTTTCAAGATCATTTTGGGGAAGATATGGCAGAAGTACAGCGAGAAGAACGGGAATCGAAAGTGGATATCTTGCTAACAAACTTAACTGCTCTCCATCCGCATTGTAATGTGACCACTGCCTGCATGCAGGGTGACGTGGCTGACACCGTATTGAATTTGCTGCAGGAAAATAGCTACACATTTGTCGTGATGGGAACAGCTGGTGCAAGTGGACTAAAAAAACGTACTTTGGGAAGCAACACGTTAAACATGATCAAGTGTTGTCCACTTGGAATCATAGCTGTACCGGAGCAGTTAGAACAGTCTAAGCTTGAAAAGGTGGGATTGCTCACTAATTTTAAAAATAACGAACGAACCTTGTTGCAATCGTTAACCGATCGCGTGCCCCGCTCGCTCGATCTGCTGTTAATGCATGTGACGGAAAAAGATATAACTGCTGCTCCAGAGACGATCACTAGTCTCACAACAGCATTTGACGACAAGCTTCAATTGAATAGCATTAAATATATTGAAAAGAATGCCGTGTACCGATTGGACTATTATATGCCTATACCGCGGGCGATCGATTGGATGATCGAAAAGGAGGGAGTAGACCTATTACTCGTTTGTTACAATCGAAAGAGCTTTTTTACAAGATTTATATCGCGGAATCTGCCAAAGTACATAAGTAATAACCTCTTGATCCCAACATATTTTAAATCCGAGAGCTTTTTATAGTGTCGATTATTTTCTATAAATGATAAATAGTCTAAAGCTTTTACCATTTCCCTAATAACCCCAAATAATCTTCATTAAAACAGTACTATTTAATAGTTAAATATAACGGTCTAGGTTAAAGCCTGCCAATTTTTATAGAGGGATTTACTAGCATATTTTTGATAATCCACTATGCTTGAAACATGTTGCTTTGTTTAAGCATAATATGACTATTTGCCAATCGAAACGGTCAAAAAGGCTGCAAAGGTGAAATGGCCGCTATCCGCTCATCTTCCACCAAAAGACTACGGCATAACGTACTACTTCCCTAGAGCGCACCCTTCCATTATTCCGTTTCCTTTTGGTCTTTCCCCTAGTCCATAACCTTATTTGGCTTTCTTTTTTTCCGTTTTTTCTTTGGAAAATAGCTAGAAAAAAACAAACGAGAGACGGAGAAGGGAGCTGAACAGATTTTTTAATTTTTAAACTTTTTAGGTTATGAACATCATTGGAAGAGTAACTAAAAATGCAGAAGTGCAATCCACAGCAGGTGGAAAGGAAGTGGTCAATTTCTCTGTAGCGATCAACGATAGCTATAAGAACAAGCAGGGGGAACGTGTCGAGCAGACAGAATTTTTTGATTGTGCGTATTGGTTAACGCCCCAGGTGGCCAAGATGCTTGTCAAGGGCTTGCTTGTAGAATTGATCGGTCGCGTGAGCGCGTCGGGTTGGATAGATCGGGATGGGAATCCACGTGCAACGCTGAATTTTCACGTATCAAGTATTAAACCGCTTGCCGGCGGCTGTCGCGCGGAGGAAAATCACGAAGTAGTTGCCGAAGTGGTGGAGGATGACCTGCCATTTTAGCATAATGGTTTTAAAGTGGTATTCGTTTGGGCGACCACTTTAATATCTTATTGAATGGGTCGGTTTTTAATAATTCAATAGATTACAACGTAGTTTAATCAAAAAATGGAAAGTGGATTTTTTAACAATATAGTACTTTTGGATTTTGCAGGTAACCTGCAGTTGACGATCGGAAAGAGCGCGGACAATGGTTTGGTGGTATCGATTCTGCTCCGCAATGAGTCTTGTGGTGATAGCGCCAAGGATTTGATACCGCCACTAACCTTGATGGGGACAGCGGAAGAACTGGACGAAGGTTTCTTTGCACAGATCGCAAAGCCTGTGGAGCAGGTTTCAGGCTTATTGGTGGATATGGAGGCTTTCCTTGTGCAAATGGAGATTGCGAAGAAGAATTCGGCAATGGAAAAGCAACAGGAGGAAATGAAGCGCAAGCGTAGAGAAGCCAAGGAGAAGAAGTATAAAGAAGTAATGGACAAGGTGGATGCGCTTGAAAAGGAGGGTAAGTTTCGTGATGCATGGACAAAGCTTCCCGATCCTGCGGAATTTCCGGAGCAAGCGGAATTGATTCGTAAGCGGAAATCGGAACTATCGACTCGCTTCGCACCTGACCTTTTTGGTGCGACTGCTTCGCAAGTGCATAATGTTTCCGAGCAGGTGGAGGAAGAGAGTGATCCGAATGATGATGCTGATGCGCTTGTTGATGATGGATTTTCGGACGAGGAAGAATAGAATACTAAACTTTAAACTTAATAGCTATGCTACTAGCAACACAATTACCTCGCCTGTTTATCATGGTGGGTAAAGGGCAAGAGATAACCTTAATAGACCCAAACCCGCAGTGGTCTCCCCAAGCGGTGCTTAATTTTTACAGTGCGAATTATCCTATCCTGACCACGGCAAAGATCTCCGCGCCAGTGATTAAGGATGACGCGGTACAGTACCGCTTGGAGACCGTGATCGGAACGAAGGGTTAATTTTTAGATAAATAGTTATGAATCATGCACGAAAATATGGAACATTTGATCGAGCTGCCACAAGATCGCGTGCAGGAAGGATTACACGCCGCGCTCGGCTACTTCGTGGAGTACATGGAAAGACCGCGCGATGCAAACGAAGTTTTAAAAGACATTCAGCAATCAGTACCTGTGGAGATGCTTCCCATGCTTTTTTGAGGACGGCTTTTGCACCTAAATTGGCAAAGACTGATCTTAGCGATGTATGTGTAGACAGCAAGAAAATGGAGAGGGACTTTTATAGTTCCCTTTCTATGCTCTGCAACCAGTTAAATGTAAGCTTGCCGGAAACAGCGCAACTGGGATTTCCTTACAATATGGCTAGCGCTCTGCATTATTTGAAAATTGTAATAAAAGCAACAGGTGCAGACTGGCAGGATATTAGACTTGTCGAGGAGGATGGCGCGGTGTTCTTTGCTAGACAGCAGCGCTTTGATACAAGGATGACGCTGTATTACATTGCCGTAGAACCGCTCTTCTTTATGCTTTATGATAAGAGCCGAAAAGCTTCTGCACATTTGTTACTCTCCGTATTTGCTTACTTGTTTCAGGTAGTGCGAATTCCATACCACATGCAGGAGGGTAATTATTTAAACTACACCTATGATATGCTACATGATTGGAAAATGCAGGATGATGAAGAGGATATTGAGTTTGTAAAAGAGTATTGTCGCATGGAATACATTGGAGACGCTATTGAACTTAAAATCCAAAGCCCTGCTAACCTGCATTTTTTTGAGAAGCGTATTCAGCATTTCCGTGCAGGAGATGAATTTGATCGAAATTGTCTGAAACTTGCAGAACTAGCTTTTACGCTCTTTTCCGACTATCCTGATGGACGTATTTATGATAAGTTTCAGGAGGGTTCATATGATGAGGAAGAAGATGATGTATCACGTCAAATTAGCCTCGTTAATTACATTTCGTTTTACGGATCGGCTAATGGTGAGCTTTCTAATCTTGTTATCGAAACAGTGAATACGGATTTGCAGGAATTCAACGGCATAGATGAACCGATGATTTACTTGCAGATTGATGGTAGGGAAATCGAAGGGAACAGCTTTGATTTTGAAACCAAGCTATTTATGCTACTAGAAGATCTGTCCATTTTACTAAACAATTATCAGTACTAATACCATGAAAGATATAACCCATCAAATTGGAGAGCTGTACCAAGCCAAAGCAGGATTAATGATCTACCAGAATGCAAAAACAAACAAAGATACTTACGTGGAGTATTTTGATATGGATGCATTTGGGCGTCCTATAAATGCGCATCCGCTTTCGATTCGTGAAGCAGAGAAGCTAGCTAAATCGCTAAGCAACCAAGCAGAGGGCACGCTAAATTACTTATCGGCTAAGGGCATGCTTCCAAGCCATGTGCTACACTTTGATGCTTTAAAAAAACAGGTGTTGTGGTACAGCAAACCGCAGAACCGCGAGTTGTTCTTTGCTCCGGCTCTTGGCATAAAAAGCGGGAAAGCACATATTCCGGCTTTGCTTTGGAAAGCAGATGTGCAAAATTTGCAGGTCTTTGCCTTAGCTTCGGGTAAACTACCAACAGAAAGAACGACGCTTTACCATGCGCCCTTCTTTAACATCTATCAAGATGGTAAGGTGTGTATGGGAACGGTGGATATTGATCTGCAAAATGAGCGTTCTTTGGAACGTTTTGTGCAAATATGGGAGAGCTATTTTTTTGAAAGTTACTTTAGCCATCTAATGAATGGTCACGAGCCAATAAAATGTAACTGTGTCTTGCTTTGGGAAAGCTTAATTGATACAGAAAAGCCCTTTCCGATGAAAGTGCTAAAGAAGGCGAATCTGTCCATTAAAACCTTACTACCATGAATATTACTAAACAAAAAGTTCATTTTGTAGATAACGAACTCTTAAATCCGACCAATCCTGTTACGATTAATCTAATCGGGGCAGGAGGGACGGGTTCAAAGGTGCTTACCGCTCTTGTGGAAATGAATCATAGCTTGCTCGCTTTAGGTCACGCAGGTTTGCAGGTGCGTCTTTGGGACGATGATACAATCAAGGAAGCGAACTTGGGCCGACAGCGCTTTTCTTCCGCAGAACTAGGATTACTTAAATCCGTAGCCTTAATCAATCGCGCGAACCGTTGGGCAGGAACACGATGGAAAGCGGCAACAACAAAGTATGGTTTGGAGAGCTTCAATGATGGCTCGACAAAAGCTTCGGCAACCTTGACCATTTCTTGCGTCGATACCGTGCAGGCGCGATTCGTTATTGCTGAAATTCTAGTTAAGAGTGGACAAACCGGTAATTATAGCAATCGCCCCAAATATTGGCTTGACTTTGGCAATGCGCAAGGTACAGGACAGCTTTTGCTTTCAACCGTCGGGAAAATTGCGCAACCGAAATCGGAGCTATTCGATGCCGTGGCAAATTTGCCTTTTGTTACGGATGAATTTGCTGATTTACTCCCAAAGTCTGAAAGCATAGACGATACACCCAGTTGTTCAGTTGCCGATGCTTTGCAAAAGCAGGACCTGTATATCAATTCTGCGCTCGCACAAATGGGCACTTCCTTACTTTGGAGCTTATTTCGGCAAGGAATGGCGGTGCACAGAGGATTCTTTTTGAATCTAGGGGAATTTAGGTCTCAACCGATAATGGTTGGATGAAAGCGCTGAGGGCGCGCTGCGTCACATCCACCTCTAAGGGGATGTGACGCAGCGTTCTAAATAAGGCACCCTTGCATTTGCAACGGCAAACGCTTATGTTGTACCGCCGTGCTAAACAACAAAAAAAGCCTATTTTTTAAGGTGAGTTAGTGACCTATTATACCAAGTTGAGTTTAATTACTGAGTCATGTTAAGTCTGGTAGAACGTGATTAATGTTTCTCCAAGCTCAATGTATAACTACCAGATTAATTATATTTTTTAAATAAGCATTATTAAATACTTTATGTGTACCTTTAGTAACCTTCCTACGTACTGCATGTTGTAAGTCTACAATAACACATCTCGCAGGGATTGTACAACTACAGAAACACAGCCTCATGACATTCGAAAATAAGCAAGGTATAGCTTTTATATCTACCTTTCCCCCACGCGCCTGCGGAATTGCAACCTATGCAACAGATCTAATAAATTCTATAGAAACGCAATTTGAATCATCTTTCGATTCCTATTACATTCCCTTGGAGATTTCCCAAGATGTTCATCAGTATGAATTTGATACATTCGCGATCCTGGATGTTTCCGAAGCGAAGTCGTTTCAACGGATAAGTGACGCGATCAACCAATCGTTGGATATCGATATGGTGTGTATTCAACATGAGTTTGGACTTTTCCATAAAGCGGAAGATAACTTTGTCTATTTTCTGAACCAGCTAAATAAGGACATTGTTCTAACTTTTCATACGGTGTTGCCGACACCGACGTCTCAGATGGTAAAAAAAGTACGCGACATAGCCCATTCTTGTAAAAAAATAATCGTCATGACCCAAAATTCTGCGGATATTCTTGTAAAAGACTATCATTTGGACCCACGTCAAATCATTGTAGTACCTCACGGTACACATTTATCTCCGGCAATTGATAAAAATGAGCTGCGTGTGCTTTATGATGTGGAAAACAGAGAAGTGCTTAGTACATTCGGCCTATTGGGGCCTGGGAAAAGTATAGAAACTACTTTGGAAGCATTACCGGTGATTGTTCAGGCCTTTCCTGAGGTTCTCTTTCTTGTATTAGGAATGACCCATCCTGTGCTTTTAGAGCAAGAAGGAGAGCAATACAGGGATAAACTGGAGGAATTTGTAAGGAGGAATGCGCTATCACATAATGTTCGTTTCGTAAACGAGTTCCTCTCTACTGTCGATCTTTTAAGCTATCTTCAGTTGACCGACGTCTATCTCTTCACTTCCAAAGATCCCACGCAAGCGGTAAGCGGAACTTTCGCCTATGCGCTAGCATCCGGATGTCCCATTGTGTCAACTCCAATTCCGCACGCCCAAGAGTTGCTAAAAGCTGATATGGGTAGAATGATTGATTTCGGGGACGCAGGACAGTTAGCAGAGGCTGTCAGCGAATTATTGCGCTTCGAGCAAAAGGAACGCGAGAAAATTCGAAACGTCAATATACAAAAGACGGTGGCAACATCTTGGCAAAATTCTGCTTTAGCACATGTTCAAATCTTTAATGATGTAAATGATTCATTCACTACATTACGGTATTCGGTTCCCACTATCAATCTGGAACATGTAAAACGAATGACCACCCCTTTCGGATTTATACAGTTTGCAGAAATCAATACGCCAGATCTGCAGAGTGGATATGCGCTTGACGATAATGCTCGCGCCCTGGTGGCCATTCTTTACTATTACGATCAGTATCGTGATCTTGATTGCCTCAAACTCGTTTCAACATATCTTCATTTTATTGGTCATTGTATCCAAGAAGATGGTACTTTTTTAAATTATGTAGACACCGACAAAAAGTTTACAAAACAGAATTTTAACGAAAATTTGGAGGATGCAAACGGTAGGGCCGTATGGGCCCTCGGAGAATTGCTTTCAAGATCGCAGATACTACCTGCAAATCTAGTGAATGTTGCGAATGACCTCTTAAGAAGGGCAGCACCCAACTTTCTCAATTATCAGTCTACGAGATCAATGGCATTTACGATTAAAGGCCTTAGTTATTTAGGATCAGAGGAATACAATCCGGTAATCATTGCGCTCGCAGATCGCTTGGTTGCGATGTTTACCCATGAAAGTTCAGAGGACTGGCGCTGGTATGAATCCTACCTTACTTATGCTAACAGTTTAATCCCAGAAGCTCTTCTTTTAGCATTTGGGCGGACTTCCATACCTGCATACAAAGAGGTTGCTTATCGATCATTTCATTTTTTGATTGACAAAATCTTTCTTGATGGAGAGATACATGTTATTTCGAACAAGGGATGGGCACAACGTGGCGGCGTTAACGTCGAATTAAAAGGTGGAGAGCAGCCTGTTGATGTTGCATATACGATCCTAGCACTTGACCTGTTTTATAAGGATAGCGGAGAATTGAGGTACCGCGAGATGGCGGTAGCTGCCTTTGAATGGTTCTTGGGAAGAAACCATTTGAAACAAATCGTCTATAATCCCGTAACCGGTGGGTGCTTCGATGGGCTCGAAGAGCTTAACGTAAACATAAATCAGGGAGCGGAGTCTACATTAAGTTACCTTTTGGCAAGGTTGAAAATAGGGAACTATGCCGTCAAAATTTCTTAACGCGCGTGTTTCGATTTTAATTTTCTTATCATGGACGTAAGGCAAGGAGGGCGTCGTCAGGTTACCGAAAGGATGATTGTACGTTATGGAATAAAAGGCAAAAGATATTTACTTTTTAAAAAGATGTTCTTACGCTGATGTTGGCTGATTTTGTTAAATGTTGATGTCTTGGGCGTATTTAGCGTGTCCTCGCCGGTCAAGATGGCGCTAAGTCTAAAATTCCTGCTGTTTAACGGTAGAAAGTTGAGAAGTGGACGGGAACGAGCTTCGCTACTTAAGTATTCATTTTCCGGCTTTTGCTAGCATTCAAACTTTGATCCAAGAGGCAAATAATACGCTCAGAAGCGTAAGATTTTTTGTATCTTTAGGATCGTGGCGAATTCCTCACTCAATTACTTATATCATCAGCGCTTCTTCTTTTGAAGAAGATTTTTCAATAGCATTTCATTTATAGGTGTTTTTGACAACTTAATATCTTATCAAAATCCTAAGATTTAGATGGATTAAACAAAGATCGATGTCGACATTAACATTTCAACCGATGCTTTGTGTATCAGTAAATGGACATTCCATTAATATTTTCATCCCAATATATTTTATCATGAGTAAAGACCCAAAAAAGGAAAAGAGTACAAAAGATAAGAAGCAATCTTCTTATCAAAAAGAAAAGGATACGCCAACTAAAGATAGCGTGGCAAATGTATCCGTCAAAAAGAAAAAGTAATGGTATGGATCTTTGGGTGGGCTGTGGAAGTTGAAAAGTGTTTTTGCATGACGCCGAAGACTTTCTATTGCCCGACGGTTCCGTAAAAAAGGTTGTATGTCACAAGATGGACTTTTGGTGAAGAGAAACCGATAAGTTTTTGCGGAGTACGTTACAAAAGCTCTACTGAAAATCCTGTTGATGAAAACGGCGATTACAACCTTATAAATTAAAGTATTCCTAATAAAGATATGTTGACAAGCTCCTGCCGAATCACTTTTTTCCGTTAAACATATTTGTTGTGTATAGTATGTGTTGCTATTTTATAAATAGGTGTTATAGAATCTATTTTTTGTAGTTTGAGCATAGATTTAGTAACGATGCCAAGTTGGATAGGTTGTTATTAACATTTTTACGTTGCATTGCATTCGCTTTTATCAAAATATTCGTTTTTATCTAGTAATGAGCTGCGATTTGAAGTGGCTAAACTATTTATTTAATCCAATTTTTTATTCCCAACATCTGAATATTGGGAAAAATGGTTTTTGACAGTGTTGAATTTTGACCACGATAAAGGACTCGTTCTTTGACATCGTGGGAAGAAGCATTTCTCTTGAAATTAAGTGCAGAGGTATGTATACTCAATTTGTCTACAAACCTTGAACCTTAGGCAGCCAGTTTTGGCGGGCGCTTGTGCGCCAACGTGAGTATTCCCAAATAGTTGTTTGTCAATGATCCTTTGATCGTAGTGATACGGATTGTCGAATAACCATTTAAATAAGATTTTATTGAGTTTACATAGGGGAGCGACGTTAGGTCGACTCCCTTTTTCTATTTATAGAGGCCGTTCCCAAATCGGCCCGATCCAATTAACTCATTCTAAAATTTATTTTTATGGCAAATATTACATCGGCCGACCAGATAAAGCGGGACGTGTCCCTCGTGGATCTGCTCGCAAAACTAGGACACCGGCCATCCTACCGTAGTGGCAAAGAGTTATTTTACAAGAGTATGCTTCGAGAGGAACGGACGCCCTCACTCTGCGTCAATGAGAATCTAAACGTTTGGTTTGATCACGGTGGCGCCGGCGTTTCCCAAAAGCAAGGCGGCAATGTGATCGATTTTGCGCTTGCTTACTGGTTTCCTTCAGATTTCGGGCAGGTACTTAAAAGGATAAGCGAAACAATGCTTTTGGACCTCCCAGCGAATATTCAGCCGGCCAGTCGACCTCGGAAGACCACCTCGCAGTCCGAAAAGCTCACCAATTACAAAGTGACGGGTATAAAGGAAATTGGCGACAACCAAAAAATCAAAGCCTATCTGAAAGGCCGTGGTATATATGAGCAGGCTAAAGGTCGTATTAAAGAAGTCTATTATGAAATTGTCACGGGGCCAAAGGCTGGAAAGTCTTTTTTCTGCGCGGGGTGGCAAAACGATCTCGGCAGCTGGGAGCTCAGCAACAAAGGAAAGCATTTCAAGTTCAAGGCATGTTTAGGTCGTAAAGGCATCACAACGATAGCTGGATCGGAGTCAAGAGTTACGTTATTTGAAGGGTACATGGATTATTTGAGCTGGCTTGCCGATAACCCTAAGGCTACTGATACCGTCATTGTACTCAACTCGGTTAATCTACTGGACTCTGCTTTATCCAAGATTGCATCGTTTCCTTCTGTTCAGGCGTACTTCGATCGAGACAGAGCAGGTGAGAAGGCCTTCCTGCAATTAAAAAATGTAGTACCGCACGCCCAAGATCGCTCAAGTCTCTACCGGAAATATAAAGATTACAATGATTTGCTGATCAGTAGACCATCTCAGGCCGTCATCTACGAAGAATCACATATCTATGAAAAGATGATGTCTTCCTTCAAAAGATAATTTCCGTTGTTATTTGGCATACTGCCAAGCTGCTTAATGGCTAATTTGCCAAATACTTTACCAAATAGCCTACTTGTTATTTTCCAAATTGACTATGGAACAAAAGTTCTGGTAATATGCTTGGCTGATGATCCAATTGGCGGCATGCTTAATTAGCCGGCTAATTTGATAAGCAAAAGGTCAGTTGGCAGATTAGCTATTAAGCTGATGGGGTAGTACTATAATGACGGATTTTGTTACACAAGTTATTAGCTGATTAGCATACCAAGTGATAGGCTGTTGTAGCGCTTAACAAATTGGCTTGATAACTAGCCAACTATATCACTAGACAGCTGACCAAACGATACCATACTTAGTTATGGTGCTACTCAGCTCAGCCATTAATTAGTAAATAAGCAATTCTATAGATTTGTCAATTAGCAGATAGGCTATTAAGATGTTTAGCTACTAATGTATTGAGCAACTTGGCAGATGGGTTGCTAGGTGGAGAGCCAGATTAGTTAATTGCCTATTTGAGTGATGAGCCTTCCGAGGCGAAAATCGATGATTTTAAATACAATTAGAGCGTAATACAAGACATTGGGTTCAATGTTTTTGAGTTCACTTAATAAAAAATCGCTAGTTCCAAAAATACTAAGGCATTACATTCAACACATAAAAGTGAAAGAAAAGCCTGCAAGTGTGTCAAAACACAAAACAACCAAAGGCATAAACCCACTCTTGTTTTGTTAGCAGCAAGTTGTATTTTGGGTGCACCCAAAAATTCCTTGCCTTTCCGGTTCGCCCGACCTGTGGTCAGCCTAAACCGAAAGGATCGAAAAACGGCGCAACTTGTTTTTCCTCTTAAACCTTAATCAATATACCGATGACTGATCCAATTAACATAAGGGGCAGGCCTGCTAAGGACTATCCTAAGCGTCTGCGTGTGGTCACTATTAAGCTCACCGAGAGCGAGCTGGAAGAGCTTAACCTGATGAAAACGCAAAGCGGCATGAACCGCATGCAGCTCATCCGAAAGAAGATCTTCGCTAGCGGCGAGGTAACAATGGTCAATGTGAAGGAAGTTTTAGGAGAACTCTCGCGTCAAGGAGCTGAACTTGGCCGGATCGGGAACAACTTGAATCAACTGGCAAGACATGCCAATGTGCTAGCCAAGCAAGGTAAGTTGCATCCCCATGTAGCCGAGGAACTTAAAAAAATGCTAGAGGAGCACGCTGCAATTCAGAAGCAATTGGACATAACTTGGCGACATCTTTTACGCGCCATCAAAAAATAGCCGCGCATATGATCGTTAAATTTCTTCGTAAATCAACCAGCTTTGGTGGGGTGCGCTATAACACCAATAAGGTGGATTCCGATCAGGGGGAGCTACTCAGTACGCGTAACTTCGATGCGCTTCAAGGTTTAACGGAGCTGCGGCCACAGGACTATATCAATTATCTCGAGGCCGTTTCTTCGATGAGTTCCCGCATCAAGTATCCGCAGTTACATGTGGTGATCTCTGCAAAAGGCAAACAGCACGCGACCGGCGAACTCAGCGCTGTGGCACATGACTGGATGCAGGGGATGGGGTACGGCGAGCAGCCATACCTAGTGATCCTGCACAGCGATACCGCTAATCATCATGTGCATATCGTATCAACAAGGGTAGGTAAAGAGGGTAAAAAGATCGATAACAGTTTCGAAAAGATCCGAGCCTATGAAGTGCTCAACGAGATTCTTGGCGAGAATGCGCTTCATAAAATGCAGAAAGATCTTACTGATGCGCTACGATATAATTTCATTACAAGAGCGCAGTTTCGAACATTACTGGAGAACCGCGGGTACACGCTAACCCAAGAGGATCAGCTCCTCAAACTTTTCAAGTTTGGAAAATTGCTTGGTGAAGTGCGCTGGGAAGATATTGATAAGCAGATAAGGCAGTACAGCGAAGATTCCGCCCGAGAGAAGCAAATCTATGCGCTGATCGATAAATATCGCTATCAGTTTGATCAGAAGCTCGAGGAGGAAAAGGGAATCTTTACTTCTGAGCTGACGCGTAAGCTAGCATTACGATTCGGTCTACACTTTGTTTTCCACTCGGCTAGTGGAAAGCTACCCTACGGTTATACCATCATTGACTATAGCAAAAATAATGTATTCAAGGGAAGTCAGGTCTATCCGCTAGCACGACTAATGAGCACCGCGGAGAAGACCTCGCCTAGAATAAGGGAGGATAAAAGCGAGTGTCCGGCTGCTTTAACCTATAGTGAAGGCGAGCCACGGGCAAAGGGCAAGCACCAAGATTCTGCGATGGACAAGCATGACCGTTCAGCAGTCTGCGTGACCGTAGAGGAACCTCTAATATCACCAATATTAGGGCTGAACCTCACGGATGATGTGGATGATGAGGCCGTACATGGTAAAAAACGAAACCGCCAGAACAAAAAATCAACAAAAAAACGCTAACATTTTAAATGGATCATTATGGTCATCTTATTAGGAAACCAGAAAGGCGGAGCAGGGAAAAGTACCGTAACACTGCTACTGGCCAATTACCTTGCCGTTAACAAAAATCGGCCCGTTACGGTCCTCGACATGGATTACCAGCAGTCGATCTCCTCCAAATATGAAAAGGCGCAGCTTACAGAAAACATGTTTTCCTATGAAGTGCTGGCTGCCGACCTTGCTGATTTTCCGGATTTAATGACCGTGCTGAGCAAGAATCCAGATGAGATCGTGCTGATCGATCTGCCTGGCAAAATGGATGACGACGATCTGATTCCGGTAATCCGGGCTGGTGATCTTATCCTTTGTCCCTTTGGCTATGACCAGTTTTCGGTCGATTCGACTTTGCTATTTGCTATGGTCGTCTCCAAGATCAATACCTCGGCTTCCTTGCATTTTATTCCCAATAGGCTTAAAAGCGGCGTTAAATACCAAACTAGGCTAGAGGTGGATAAGGCGCTGGCTGGCTTTGGCTACGTCGGGAAAGGATTTCCGGACAGGATCGACTTTCAGCGGGTGGATACCACTTGCATTCCAGCCATCCTTTTGCCTGTCGTGCTTCCTGTGCTGGGTGAGATCTATGAGACCTATATCGAAAGAGAGGGCAACGATGCGTAACATTCGCTCGCTTGCTGATCAGATTCGTGATGAGCTGAAGACGAAAGAGCTACCCGACAAGGGGATTACAAAAAAGGTTATTGAAGAAGCAGAGGCAAGTAGGCCGAGAGGTACCAAGAAAGCCAAAGCCGATCCGCATGAGAAACAAGCCGCAGCATTTTTTCAGGCTATCGAAGACTTTAAACCTGAATATTCCGAGAAAAGCATGATCCGACTGGATGCGCGCACCGTCAACCTGCTTAAGCGCATCAAACTTGCCAAGAACATCGATATGAACCGCTTTATCGTTTACAGCCTGCACCGCTACCTCGAGCAGCATCCTTGGCTCGCTGAACATATTCAAGAAACCATCAAAAATACAGAACTATGAGCTGGACTACTTTTACCCTTAGCTTGGTACTGGCGTACCTCATCTATTATGTTATCAATCTGCTCTATGACCGCTGGCTGGTCGGCAAAGTATCTGTGACTGCACCCACAGAGGAGAAACTCTACTTTGAAGATGATGTGGTGCCGGAGCTGATCAAGCTGGAATTACCAGATCGGGAAGAGGAGTCGACTGGATCAAACTCCGAAATGCAGTCCGCATCCGCACCATCGACGGCGATCAGTTCGGTTGCAGAATCAACGGGCGGAGTAAGTCTCGGTGAGCTAATGCGCCTAGCCAAGGATAACCTGATTGAGCATACCCGTGCCATTCCGTACTAGGATGCGGAAAACCAATTGCTTTAAAATAATCCTAATAAGCACCTTTTTCTTTATACCTGCGCTGCTACTCGCACAGCCAGGACTTTCTGAATTTTATGGCGTCAGCGCAGAAGTTGGACGCTGGTACTATGCACTTTCGGACTTCGTGCTGGTATTGGGCGCCATTGCCGGCATACTTGGCGGACTGCGCATCTATGCAAACTGGCAGAGCGGCCGTCACCACCACATCGATGCGCAGGTGATGGGCTGGGTGTTTTCCTGCCTCTTTCTGACCTTGGTCAGCGCTTTTCTAAAGGCCCTTTACGGCATTTAATAATCCATTCATCCTTTAATTTTTTATCCATGACAGTAAAGACCAGAAAACTGTTTGCTACCGCTATGGCGGTAATGGTTGTATCCGAGTCGCTGCTTGCTCAAACAGGCGGTGGAACAACAGGGATCAACGCGGCAACTTCCTCGCTGACCAGTTACATCGATCCGGTTTCGACCCTAACCCTTGCCATTGGCGCAGTGGTGGGGATCATCGGCGGGGTTCGTGTGTACATCAAGTGGAACTCGGGTGATCAGGACATCAACAAGGAGCTTATGGGCTGGGGCGGTTCCTGCCTTTTCCTGGTACTCGTATCCGTGGTCATTAAGGCCTTTTTCGGCGTTTAGTATGCGCAGGTATGCAATTTACAAGGGGCTCGAGCGGCCCCTTGTTTACCGCGGGTTTAAAGGCAAGTTCATCGGTTGGGGGATCGGATCACTGGTGATCGGACTGGTAGGCGGAGGCCTACTGGGCGCGCTCAGTAGTATGTACCTCGGCGCCGTGGTGACGCTTGCTATTATCGCAGGTGGACTGACCTTTACCTTTCAGCGCCAGAAAGGCGGCCTGCATGTTAAAATGCGCAGCACAGCGCTATTTGTTCACCAAGCTAAGCTGAAACACTATGGCAAAACAACATCGCGAAACCTTTAAGTTGCCCTACATCGGGATGGAAAAGCAGGGGAGCCATACGCTACTCTACGGAGAGAAAGGGGAGTTTTCGGTGCTGCTGCAGATGCGTAACCTCGCCATGCAGCATGGCGCCGATCCGGAGCCCTACACAGCTTATCACCAGCTGTTACTCAACCTAATCAAGATTTTGGGCGAAGGACATATCATCCAAAAGCAGGACGTGTTCTCGCGCAGGAAATATGACGCGCCACAGGCCGCTGAATTTCTTCAGCAGAAATACAATAAACATTTTCAGGGTCGAGCCTATACCGATCTATCGACCTATCTCATTATCACCAAACAGATCAAAAAGGGTCGTTTTTATGTATACAGTCCGAAGGCTTTGCTCGATTTTACCCAGCAGGTGGATAAGGTGATTGATCTACTGGAAGGGGTAGGGCTTAATCCCAAACCGCTGGATGAACAGCAAATTAATCGCTACGTGAGCCAAATGCTAGCGATGGATTTTAGTTCGGATAAGATTGTACTGGATAATATCCGTGCGGGCGATAGAAATCTGCTCGTCGGCGATCGCGCGCTGCGCAGCATTAGCCTAGTAGATACCGACACCATCGATCTGCCCGAGGATGCTGCAACGCATGGCACTCGGCAGGAGGATGGCAACCTGCGTAATTTTCCGGAGGATAACTTTTCCTTTCTTCACGAGGTGCCGGATTATCACTGCCTGATTTATAACCAGCTGGTGGAAATTCCTGCTCAGCAACTCACTTTGAACAAGCTTCAACTCAAACGTAAGCGTCATTCGGGCGTGCCCGACCCGGCCAACCTGATTTGCGTGGAAGATATCGATCAGCTGCTGGTGGATGTATCGCGAGAGAATCAGCTGTTGGTGCATGCGCATTTTAATATGCTGATCTGCGCCGATACGGATAAGATTGCTAAAGCGGGAAACTACATAGAGGCGGCACTTTTTCAGCAGGGAATCATTCCCTCGCGAAATGCCTACAACCAAATGGAACTTTTTCGTACCTGCCTGCCGGGTAACGGTGTGGAGTTGAAAGCCTATGACTGGTTCCTGACTACATCCGATGCAGCGATCTGTTTCTTTTTTAAGGAATACTTGCAAAAGGATGAGCAGTCAGATTTTCTTATTCGCTTTACCGATCGGCAAGGTATTCCAGTTGGTATCGATCCTTCTGACCTGCCCATGCGAACGGGCCGAACCAATAACCGATCGCGTTTTACGCTTGGACCTAGTGGGAGCGGTAAATCCTTCTACATGAACGCGCTGTTGGAGCAGTATTGCCTATATAACATGGACGTAGTGATCGTAGATACCGGAGATAGTTATTCGGGACTTTGCAGCTACTACGGTGGGAAGTACATTACTTACACCGAGGAGAAGCCTATCTCGATGAATCCCTTTGCCATCTCCCAAAAGGAGTATAATTTGGAAAAGAAGGATTTCCTGAAGACGCTGATTGCTTTGCTTTGGAAAGGGCCTGAGGGGCAGCTAAGCCAGATCGAGGATACCGTGCTTTCTAATGTGCTTTCTTCCTACTATTATGCTTATTTCTGGTCGGATGAAGATGCTGACGCTTCGCGACCGAAGGTGTTAAACTTTGATTCCTTTTATAGCTACTCGGTAGATCGGATCAGCGAGATTACGGCGCAGGAAGCGATCACCTTTGATCTAGACGAGTACCGCTATGTGCTGCGTAAATTCCATACAGGAGGTGAGTTTGGTACGGTGCTTAATGAGCAGGCGGATGCTTCGCTTTTTTTTGAACCTTTTATTGTTTTTGAAATAGATAACGTGAAGGAAAATAAGGTTTTATTTCCAATCGTAACGCTGATTATTATGGATGTTTTCCTGCAAAAGATGCGACACCGCCGTGACCAGCGCAAAGCCCTTATCATCGAAGAGGCATGGGTGCGACGAGATGTCGCATAAGTGATTGTCTGGCATGACGACCAGACCCGCTGTTTCGTCAGCGGTAACCTACCGACACATGCATCACTGGTAACGGTGTTGTGTGAAGCTGTCGGGACAACGAACCCTTCCTGAAAAGGAGGAGCTGAAGCCGTGAGGTGGAGCAACGATCCCCAGTATCACGGGGTCTGGGTGCAAGGTTGGGTGGTATGGCTAACATAAGTGAACCGTCGTTTGAACCGCCGTAACTTCGAATAAGCCAAAAGATACTGATAGGCTTTAACCCAAAATGGGACGCAGTCGGCTACCCCCGTCCATGCATGGGGTACACGAACAGAGCACTGCCGGTGGATAGACGGAGCCTAACCCACCCATACGTCACTTATGCGGAACTCGGTAAGCCCGTACCGTCCCTGTCATGGCTGACAGGAAAGCAAACCGCAAGGCAAGCCGATGGCGGTGCGGGTAAAGGAATGTAGAGAAAGCGAATGCCATCCTGTAATGGGATGGATAGGAGTTTAAACGTCACTCCACGCGAAAGCGGGCAGACTTCTACTCGGTAACTTATTACAGTACACTTTTAGAACTTTCAAAGGAGGAAAGCAAATGAACGTAATTAAAAAAGCGTGTGCACCTGCCGACATGGCAAACAACTGGGACAGCATTGACTGGGACAGATGCGAAGCACGTGTCCGAAAGCTGCAAGCACGTATTGTAAAAGCTCAGAAAGAAGGCAGACATAACAAGGTGAAAGCCCTGCAATGGATGCTGACGCATTCGTTTCACGCCAAAGCTATGGCGGTGAAGCGTGTAACTTCAAACAAAGGTAAAAACACGGCAGGTGTAGACCGAGTACTATGGTCTACGCCAAATGCCAAGTATCAGGCAGTTAGTGACCTGAAAAGACGGGGATACCAACCTCAACCGTTAAAACGAGTAAACATTGTCAAGAAGAACGGGAAATTACGTCCATTGGGGATACCGACTATGAAGGACAGAGCTATGCAGGCACTATACCTGATGGCACTGGAACCTGTATCAGAAACTATGGCTGACAGCCATTCTTACGGTTTCCGAAAGGAACGTAGTACAGCAGATGCCATGGCTCTCTGCTTCGGCTTGCTCTCAAAGAAGGTCTCTCCACAGTGGGTTTTAGAAGCCGACATCAAGGGATGCTTCGACCACATAAGCCACGACTGGTTGCTGAACCATGTCCCAACGGACAAGTTAATGCTCCAAAAGTGGTTAAAGAGTGGTTTCATTTTTGAAAAGAAGCTGTTCCCTACGGACGAAGGAACCCCACAGGGAGGTATTATTTCCCCGACCCTTGCCAATTTGACCTTGGATCGTTTGCAGGATCTACTTGCACAGAAGTTCAGGAAAAGACAGGTGAACTTGGAAATCATAAATCCAAAGATACACCTTGTACGCTATGCCGATGATTTCATCATAACGGGAACGAGCAAAGAACAGCTCGAAAACGAGGTATTGCCACTTATCAAGGAATTTCTTTCTGAAAGAGGTTTAGAGCTTTCAATGGAAAAGACCAAGATAACGCATATAACCGAAGGATTCGATTTTCTGGGCTTCAATATCCGTAAATATGAAAACGGCACGCTACTGATCAAACCGTCCAAGGACAGTCTGAAACGTTTCTCCGATAAGGTGGCAGACATTATCAATGCCAATAAAACAAGTCGGCAGGACGTACTCATTAGACAATTGAACCCGATTATAATGGGATGGGCAAACTACTACAAAAGCTGTGTAGCATCCGAAACTTTCAGGAAAGCAGATTACCTGATATTCCAAAAACTGTGGGCGTGGGCCATAAGAAGGCATCCTAAAAAGGGGAGATACTGGATTTCATCTAAGTATTTCCGCAAAGTCAAAAACAGAAACTGGACGTTTGCAGTGGATACACCCGATTATAAGGGTAAGAACGAAGTTTTCTCTTTTAAAAGGATGTATGACACTAAAATCCTCCGTCATGTTCAGATTAAGCAGGATGCTAATCCCTATGACCTTGAATGGAAACCTTACTTTGACCAAAGGGAGGCATATAAAATGCTCGAAACACTTGGTGGTAAGAAATCCCTGCTACAGTTATGGAAAAGGCAAAACCGTGTGTGTCCCTTCTGCGGTAAACTGATTGGACGTAATCTCCAATGGGGGACTTTAGCCCTCATGGAAAATGGTCAGATGAGAAATTTCCTCGTCCATGACGAATGCCGCAGGAGTTATCACCAATTAAAATTGAAGTTATGATGAGCTGCTTCCTATACAGGAATTTTAAGTTGCTTGAGCCGTATGAGGGGAAACTCTCACGTACGGTTCTTAGGGGGGAAGGCGGGAGCAATCCCGCTGACCTACCCGACAAGGCTATTGCCAGTCCGCTGATGGCGGGCTACATTTTGTATCTCTACAAAACGGTTCGGAAATTCTGGGGCGAGGTGATTGTGGTGACCCAAGAGCTGGGCGACATCTTGGGCAATCCGGTGGTCAAGGACAGTATCCTTGCCAACTCGGATACGATTTGCCTACTGGATCAGTCTAAGTTCCGCGAAAACTACGATGCCATTGCCAAACTGCTTTCTATTACCGAGACTGAGCGCCGAAAGATCTTTACGATAAATCAGCTGGACAACAAGGAGGGACGTGGACGATTCAAGGAGGTCTATATCCGCAGAGGATCCACAGGCGAAGTTTATGGCGTAGAGGTTTCGCTCGAGCAGTACCTTACTTATACAACAGAGAAACCGGAGAAGAACGCCGTATTGACTTATGTCGAGGTGTATAAAAACTACCAGCAAGCACTTGAAGTATTTGTGCAGGATATGAATGCTAGCTCCTTATCACTAGGCGATTTTGTGAAGAAAGTCAATGCGCTCGGAACTCCGCTTTCCAGCACGGATATAATCCACTAACATGTTAATCAATAGCTATATGAAACAGTTATTTATCTTTTTATTCGCTCTATTTTGGGCGCCGCTCTTGCGCGCGCAGATCTATATTGATCCGGCAGTAGCGGCGGCAACGGCCGTGCATTCAGGCATTATTGACCAGCAGCTAGACAACACCAACGAGCGGTTGACGCTTATCCAGCGTGGGCAGCTTGCCGTAACGGGGCAACTGGTTATCGTGAATGATATGCAGGATAAGATTTACAAAGGGCTGAGCGAGGTTTCTGCGATCATGCGAAACCTACTAGCCATAAAGGATATTACCCAGATCGGAACTGATATATTGCGGGACACCAATAAAGCGATCACGCTTGCCGGTAGCAATCCTACGCTGCTGTTATTTGCCGAGCAGGGCGCGATGGAATTTAAGAACCGCTCCATTGCGCTCGCCTCAGAGGTAACAAGCTTTGTGACCAAAGGCGGTGCAAATAATCTCATGGACTCAGGCGAACGGGCGAAGCTGCTCAACAGAATCGTCTCGGAGATGACCATCTTGCGCGGAGTGGCATACGGAATGTACCGAGCCATGTACTGGGCAAAACAGCGCGGCATCCTGCAATCGCTGAACCCTTACGCAGGCTTTATTAATATGGATACCCGCATTGCGGACGATATTGTTCGCAACGCCAAATACCTCCGGCAATGAGATGGATTTTAATTATTATAATCTATTTGCTTATAGGTATTAAAAGTTCCTATTCTCAACTGAATGTGGAACTGATTCACCAGCTGGTTGCCGAAAGTAAATCGGAGAATGAAAGGCAGAATGAGGCTTTTAGCCGGCAGACGGTAACCACGGCAAATGAGGAGGTAAACCGCGGAAAGACGGCAACCTTCAAGCAGAAATACAGGCGTTTGCAGCAACGTTTTCATACGCTTGGTCTAGTGATCGATGCCGCGCAGATCGGCATGCAGACATGGCCGATCATCGCTGATATCCAAAATCAGCAGGCACGAATATTTACGCTGGCAAAAGACGACCCTATCCTGATTGCCATGGCTTATCAGGTAGAGCTTGACCTTTTAGGTAAAGCCACACAGCTCAGTAGCTATCTGTACGCATTGCTGATTTCTATCGGTGACGTTAACCAGATGAAGGCAAGTGACCGCAAGATGCTCTTTGGCCATGTGCTCACCGAACTGCGACTGATTGCGGGAAGTTCAAGGGGACTTGCAAATTCCATGTACCAGCAGCAATTGCGGCATGCTAGTTCAGTAAACAATCCATTTTCGGCCTTTGTCAATCGAGACCGGCAGCTGGTCGACAATATACTTTCCAAGATTGATCAACTTAAATAGTAGTGCATATGGGTTTGGCTAAATATTTAATAATATGTGCGATATATTTATTTGGTTTACATGTGACCTTTGCGCAGAGTTACGTTACGATCGTCTACGATGCCAAGCATCTAGCAATCGTTGGTGAGAACGCAGCGGTACGCTCGGCTGCTGAACTTACGCATCATGAGTACCTCAAGACGATCAATAATCGGCTGGACGACATCAATATCAACCTTTCCTCGGTAGTGATGGTGCAGTGGATGATTCATGGCGCGCTGACTGAGGTTGACCAGGCCTTGAAGAGCGGTCTTATGCTCAAGCAAGTCGGATCGATTTCCTCAGAGATCATTGAGGAGTGTAATAGTATATTGGAAGCGGTCAAGGGCTCTCCGCATCTAATACTTTTCGCTGAGGATGTAACCATGCAGATGAAAGATCGAGGCATTCGGCTGGTTTCCGAGGTTTCGGACTTTGTGCTTAAGGAGGGCAGTAATGTACTAATGGATTTCGAGAAGCGGGATGCGCTACTGGCAAAGATACTTTTGGAGCTGCGCGTTATGCGCTCACTTTGCTTCAGTGTGCACCGAGCAATGTATTGGGCGAAGCTTCGCGGTATACTTCCTGCGCTGAATCCTTTTCAATCTTTTATCAATCGAGATAGGCAACTGGTGGATCAAATCATTTTTCAGTATAACCTTTTAAAATAAGTTTTATGTTTAAGTTATTTAAAGTAATGCTTTATATATTACTCTGTGCTTTCTCCTTTGATCTGCATGGTCAAAACGTGAAGTACCAGACGGATAAGCATGTGGTCAACCAGCAGGAACGGATGGTATTTAAGCAGTGGCACCGCAAAAAGTTTACCCCCACAAGGGGATTTCTGAGCCTGAACTATCAGTATTGGCTCACCTGGGGACTGCATCCCAATTATCCCAAGACGGATCTTAGGCCGCTTAGTGCTGGTGGGCCGCAATCCCGAAGATTGCTAATGGTAGCTGCCATGAAAAGCACGGAGGAGGCCTACAAGCTCCATGCGGATACCTTGCGAAATACGGCCTTAAGCGAGACCGCTAATTATGCGGGAATCGCCTCCCAGACCGATCCCCTTTGGCAGCTCTACTATAAAAAGGAGTTTCAAGATTTACTGGAATTTAACGAGGCCGATCTTTTTGCAGGACTTGAACCGTCCGTGAAGGATTACGTCGAGCAGGGCGGATCAGCCGATTGGTATCGGAAAGAAAGCCAGATGCTCCGCGAACGGCTAGAAGCAGTGCGAACAACCAACCTCGATCGGGGATCGCGGATAATCGCCTATCACCGTATGCTGGGAGAATATCGAAAACTACTGGCTATCTGGGAGACGAAGCGGCAGCGTGCATCGCTGTATCTGTCCATCAAAGGTAAGGTAAACGCGCTGCAGGAAAACAGTACGGTGGCCATGGCGGCCCGAGGTAAATCGGATCTGCAAATTGCCGACGATATTCTTTCACGCGCTAAATTATAACCCAATGAGCTTACTATCCATTATGGGCATTATGCCGTTACTGCAAGTGCAAACGGTGCCGGATTCCTTCAAGGATTCGTTTAATTTCCTGCAAGGGAATGGGATCTACGAGGAAGGAATGATGCACTTTTTAAAGCAGATGAAGAACACGATCTGGACGCATTATGACGCCTTTACTAGCGATGCACAAGCGCTCAGCGCAATCTTCATGCTGATCTTCTTTTCTATCCGGGCCTATGAAATGATGGCCGGAGACAAGCAGTTGGAGGTTATGCCGCTGCTGCGCCCCTTTGGACTCATCATGGTGATCCTCTGGTGGCCGACTTTTATGCGCGTTGTGGCCTATCCGACGGATATTGTCGCAGTCAAGACCGAGGCGATGTTCGATGGTAGCCAGACGGAGATCAACAACCTTCGTTTGCAACGTGCTAAACTCATGGCAGACCTTTCCAATCAGATTATGACTGTACAGGCAGAGGCCGAGACGGCAAAGACCGAGGCAGATACTTGGTACGAAAATGCCTGGGAATCGGTGCAGTCTAGCGTCAAGGAGGGCTTTGCTTCGGTATGGAACCCAATTGTAGAGATGCGGAATCGCCTGCAGGCGGGCTTTCAGTTAATGATGACTTCGCTCGTCGAGACGTTGGCCATTTGGCTGCTACGGATTTGCGTTTACGTGATATTTATTATTCAGATCATCTTCTCAACAATCTTAATTATTCTTGGTCCTTTCGCCGTGGCAGCAAGTATCCTTCCAGCATTCCGCGATTCCTTTTCAACCTGGATTGCTCGCTTCGTCTCGGTGAACCTATATTCCGGCGTAGCCTATCTGGTGATGTATATCGCTTCGCTTTTCCAGCATTATGCGATGGAAGCCGAGATCAGCCGCTATCAGGTATTGGTCGGAACGGATGGCGCGGATCTGGAAAAGATAGCTTGGTTCCTTGGAAATGGTTTGCTGTCCTTTGGTATCGTGATCGTCACCTTTGTTATTGGTGCCCTGACCATGCTTACCGTCCCAAGTATCTCGACATGGATTGTCTCGACTTCGGGGGCATCTTCCGCGGCTTCTACCATGGGACGCCATGCGCCAATGATGAGCGGGCTTGCGGGAAGACTTCTTGGTAAATCTAAATAGCTGCTATGATTATTAAAAACATCGAGGGTAAGGTACGCCTTGCCACTTTTATTGCAGGGGGAAGCCTCGTCGCATCCCTGCTGATCAGTATGATCGTTTCTTTTTTTGCCTACATGCAGGTAGCCTCGGCACGGCAGAGCATTTACATCATGGATTCGGGGAATGTCCCGATGCGCGCCTCACAAACCGATGTGCAGATGAACCGTGCAGCAGAATACCGCTCGCACATTGGACGCTTCCATAGTTTGTTCTTCTCCTTAACGCCGGACGATAAGTTTATTGAATATCAGATGAAGCAGGCAATGTACCTAATTGATGAGAGTGGTGCATTGCAGTATAACAATCTTAAGGAGAAAGGCTTTTTTAACTCTATTCTTTCCTCCAGTGCCGTGTTGACCATTCGTACAGACAGTATCGTGCTGGATCTACCGAGCCGTTATTTCCGTTTCTACGGCACCCAAAAGATTGATAGGCGTAGTTCGACCATCACACGTTCCCTAGTCACCGAAGGTTACCTGAGTGATCTAGAGATTCGATCGGAGAACAATCCCCATGCGATACTGATCACCAAATGGAAAACACTGGAAAATAAAGATCTACAAAATGTCCAAAAGAATACACTCTAATCCCCTAGAAGATAGGTTGTGGTATGAATTGCAGAGGAAGTTTTCGCTCGTGCTCACTCGCTATCCAGCTTATCTTTTTGCAGGAATGCTACTCTGCATGGTGATTTCCGCTGTTTGGGTGTTTAGCGTGAGAAAGGTAAATAAGAATGTTGCTGCCTTTGAGCCGCGTTCTTCGCTCGTTGTGCTTGACACGCTTGGTGCCAAACTGCCCTCCATTGCAGAAACCTATGGAGCTCTTAACCGGGTGCTAGCATTACAATCTGAAATAGGGGCGCTGATCGAAAAGGATAGCCTGAGCTCCTCGGACAGTATTGCACTTATTGCTGCGCTTGAAGAGTTTGAATCCCTTCAGCGATCTATGCAATCTAAAAATAATTTACCATGAAAATAGATGTTAATAAACCGCGGTACGTCGTGCCGCTAATCCTGCTTCCCTTTTTGTTTATCTTCTTTTATATCTACAAGTCTACTTTCGATAAGCAGGAGCTGCCTCAAGTGGGCGAGGACTCCCTGCAGACAGGCGTTGCCGATGTATCGGATCAGGTGCGCCAGAAAGCACTTTCGGGAAAGCTCGATGCTTACCGGAACCAGTATCGTCAGGCAGATGGTTATACCGCTGTTGGGTTGATCGAAGAAGAAGAAACGGAGGAGGAGGTACCGGGGACGCTTTACAATATGCGCGAGCGGCAAATGCTCGACTCAATTGATCGCGCCATGAAAAATAGGTATAGCCCAGCGCAGGAAAAAGGATTTCCAAGTGCAACCACGCAAAGAGCCTCCTTTGATGTGGAAGATCGCACGATGGAGGAAGCTTTGGCAAGGCTGTCCGCTCCACCGATCTCAGCTCCTGCCGAGGCGAACAAGGTTGGCGATGACCCCATGGACCTTTTTCGCAGGCAAATGGCGCTGGTTGATAGTATGGGGAAAGCAAACGATCCTGATTACCAGGCCGAGCAGCAGCGGAGAGATTTGGAGCAAGAGCAATTGGCTTTAAACAAGTCCCAACCTGCGTTAACGGTCAGTAAGGCTAAGGGACATACCGATGGCTTTAATACGGTCATCCCCGCGAAATCGGAAACCCTTATCTCGGCCATAATCGATCAAAACATCACCGGTTATGTTGGTTCGCGCCTGCGTATACGGCTGCTGGAAGACATCGTGGCGGGCAGCGTGCCGATAAAAAAAGGTAGTTACCTCTATGCACAGATCTCCGGATTTACAGGACAGCGCGTTAACCTCACGATTACCTCAGCCATGATCGGCGAGCAAATTCTGCCCATCAATCTAGAGGTTTACGACCATGATGGCATGCGCGGGCTTTTCGTGCCGGCTTCCGAGTTTCGGGAATTTACCAAGGAGCTTGGCGGTAATGCCTCGCAGGGCATCACCATGCAGCAGATGGAAACTAACAGCCAACTGGCTATGAGCATGGTGCAGAAAGTGTTCCAGTCTACCAGCACAGCGGTCAGTAAGATGATCCGCCAGAACAAGGCCAAGATCAAATACAGCACAATCGTTTACCTGATTGATCCCCAGCAATTAAAAACGCAGTTCTAAATTTATTCACATATTTTTCTATGAAATCATTTTTGCTATCTATGCTGGCATGCTTTGCCACGCTTTCCCTTTTTGCCCAGCAGCCAGAAACTTTCAGAAGTCAGTTGCCGCAGATCTTGCTGGAAAAAGAGGTGTCGCTTCACATCCTTTCACCCGAACCGATCAGTTATGTGGACATTTCCTCGAGCCAGGTGATGGGCGATCTCCCACAAGAAAATGTGCTCCGCTTAAAGTGGAAGCCTGATTCCTTAGCGGAGGAATCTTCCGACTCTGAAGGAAGTCTCGGCGTGCTTACCGTGGTTGGTGAGAGCTTTATGGCGCAGTATGAACTTTCCTTCAGCGACAGGGCAGGCAGTTCTTTTATTCCGGCCAGTTACAGCATTTCGCCTGAGGAGATCAAGCCGCTGGTCGGCAAGGCTTCTATTCCAACAAGTGAACTTCGTAAGCATGTCCTTGCGATGCTTTCCAGTCGTAAGCATCGGCCGCTGCGGAAGATTAAAGCACATGGCGTGGCGATGCAGTTAAATGCCGTCTACACGGTCGGTGATCTCGTACTACTAGATATTACGGCCACTAACAGCACAAATTTAAGCTATGATATTGACCAAATGCGGATGAAGATCGAAGACCGCAAGATCACCAAGGCCACCAATGTGCAGGCTATGGAGGTGGAACCTATCTGGCAGCTCTATGGGCACGGGGCGTTAAAGCGAAGCTTTCGGAATATCTATGTGCTGAAAAAAATGACCTTTCCGGCGAATAAGGTATTGCATATTCAGCTGTCAGAAAAGCAGCTTTCTGGGCGAACGCTTGATCTGAAAGTCAAGTACAAGGATATCCTTGACGCCGATACATTTTAGGCAAAGCTGCTGATAGGCTATTGTTTGACCTTAGAACTAATTTATATGGAAGAATCTAAAGAGCAGCAGTCCATGCACCGCTTTTTGCAGTTTGGTATTTATTTGCTTGTACTGCTCGATATCTTGTGTTTTGTTGGTGCTGACTATATTTTAGAGCTTGCTGGAAGCGCTCGTCACGCCACCGCAATGATCTTGGCAAAGCTCCTGGCATTCAAGATTTACCAGCATCCATTCTACTCCAAGCTCTTTACGCTTATGATTATTGCACTGGTATCGATTGGAACGTTAAGTCGTAAAAAGAAGGATTTGGAGATTGGAAAGGCCATTGCTTTACCTTTTTGTTTGGGGCTGCTTTTTCTTCTACTCTCTATTTTGGTTTTTAATCAGCTTGGAGATACAACTGTCGCTGCGATTTCTTGGTTTAAAGGTGCATATGTACTGCTTACCATTGTGGGAACAATCCTGCTACATTTAGCACTAGACAATATGTCCAAAGTGATCAGCACAAGGCTGGGAAAGGATCGCTGGAACATCGAAGGGGAATCCTTTATGCAGCGCACCAAACCCAAGGTCGGACGCTTTGTGGTCAACATTCCGATGCTGTTCTACTATAAAGGGAAAGTGCGCAAGGGTTATGTGGTGCTGGAGAATGTGTTTCGCGGGACGCTACTGATCGGCACCCCGGGTAGCGGGAAGAGTTTTGGGGTGGTGATGCCGGTGATCCGCCAGTTTGTGGCGCTGGAATTTACTATGCTGATCTATGACTTTAAGTTTCCCGATCTGGGAAAGGTGGCCTACTATCACTACCTGCTGGCTAAGCAGGAGGGTAAGTGCGAGGACTATGACTTCCATGTGGTCAATCTCACCGAGCCCGAGAAGAGTAGGCGACTTAACCCTTGGCGCAGCGAGTACCTGCAATCTTTGGCTGATGCATCCGAAACAGCCGAGGCACTGGTGGAAGCGATGAAGAAAGGGGATAAGTCGGGGGGGAGTGACCAGTTTTTTACCCAATCGGCGATCAACTTTCTAGCTTCCTGTATCTATTTCTTTGCCAAACACGAAGGAGGGCGCTATTCCAGCTTTCCGCATGTGCTGGCCTTTCTCAACCGGTCTTATGAGGAGATCTTCACGGTGCTTTTTTCAAATCAGGAACTAGAATCCTTGCTTTCTCCCTTTATGACGGCCTTCAAGGCAAGGGCCTTTGACCAGCTCGAAGGGCAGGTGGGAACACTTAAGGTGTTTATCAGCCGCCTAGCTACTAAAGAAACCTTTTGGGTGTTTTCAGACGATGATTTTGAGTTAAAGATCAGTGACCCGCGCAACCCGTCTATCTTGGTATTGGCCAATGATCCTAACACGCAGAGCATCAACTCGGCCTGTTACTCGGTCATTTTAAACCGTATCACGCGCTTGGTAAACTCCCGAGGAAATAAACCCGTGGGATTAATTATCGATGAAGCGCCGACGCTATATGCGCACAAGATAGAAAACTTGATCGCTCAAGCGCGTAGTAATCTGGTCGCTGTGCTGCTGGGGCTGCAAGAGTTACCGCAGTTTAAGCAGCAGTACGGCAAGGAGACGGCAACATCGATTACTGCAGTAGTGGGCAATGTACTTTCTGGATCGGTGCGTAATAAAGAGACGCTAGACTGGCTGGAACGCATCTTTGGTAAGGTGAAACAGGTTAGCGAAAGCCTATCCATAGATCGGACAAGAACGTCGGTATCGATTTCCGAACGACTGGAACCGCTCATCCCCGCGGGAAAGATTGCCGCCCTCAAAGCAGGGGAGATTGTCGGTATGCTGGCCTCGGACGCTGTAGAGGATTACACAGGCAAATATGAGCCATCAGCGATTAACTGCCGGATCAATTTAGATGTGAACGCGATCAAGCAGGAGGAAGCGCAATATCGTGAACTACCGGTGTTTTATGATTTTGCTGGCAAAAAGGAGGAAATCCTACTGGCTAATTTTGCCCATATCAACTCCGAAGTCGCAGAGATTGTGATGGGATATCGTCCAGCGAACAATGCATAGTTCGCGAAAATGGATAGCTTAATAACGTATTTCTGTTTGGAGGTACAGTTTTGATTTTTTTTCCTTTTGATATTGGTGTTTTCAATATAGGCTCAGTGTAGACAGATCAATCTACATTCCATGGTTGACGGGTCAAAAGGCCTTAACTGGTCCACCGTTGTATGTTTTTACAAAGCTTGCAGGTGAAGAAGCTGAGACAGCGAACCCTTGAAATTATACAGGCGCTGATAAACAGGAGTAATAAATAAAACAGTCATTTATTATGGATAATCTATTTAATGAACAGGATATTCCTGTAGGAGAATTACGTAAACTGGGATTGCTCAATAATGGCAAACCAAGATTGTCTGAGGCCGATATGGATGCATTATTGGCAGGACATCGTACGGATCTCATTACCTTGCAAGATATAAATGCTGATGGTATTCATATCAAAAAGATGGACGCTAAACTGTCGCTGGAAAGAATGCCAGATGGACATATCACGCTACAGCTCCACCCCATATACCGTGATATAAAGAAACATCCGCTTTTACTGGATGCCGAAGCGCAGCTGCTTGAACAAGGTAAACTGACACATGTACAGAAAACCTATCAGGAAAATGACGGTAAGCGTAAATCGTACGTCATTGAGTACGATCCGGAAACAAGAGAATTTATCGCTGCCGACCCGGATAAAATTAGAGTGCCGGCGATGATCAATGGCGAGAAGCTGTCTGATTTGCAGAAAGAGCAATACAGAAATGGATCTGTTGTTGAACTTTCGGATGGCACACGCCTACAGCGCAGAGCAAGTAGCCGCAGTGGCGTCACCTCGAATCGGGAAGCACTGATGTATTCGCTCGTCCTTGATGGTGGTATTTCTTATTTATTGCTCCGTAGTCTCCGGAATCTATTCGGTAGTAAGTCCCGACAAAAAGATCCTTATACCGAAGGCTATCAAAGAGCGCTTCAGGATATGCAACAGCGAGAGCGAAACAAACCGGTAATTCTCCAGAATTATGCTGCCGATCCTGGATATGATCTAGACAAGGAGAAGCAGCGGGATCAGGGGAACAGTCGCTCTCGCTAGTTTGGGATGCTGTCTTTAGGCTAAATAGTTCCTGTTGCGAGTCAATCAGCCATAGACTTACTGTTTGTTGTAAGCATCCAGTGCTTCATAAAAATCATTGGCATGCCGGATTGTTTTTCCAAAAAACTGGCTAAATAGTTCTAGTTGCAAGCCAATTAGCCATAGATCCACATTAACGGGATCCGTTTGGAAGTTCGCTTTATGCCATGCGAAGAAATCTTCCCGTGCCTTCCCGCGAAGGACCATTTGCCTTAGCGGATTGTTTCCACCTATTCTGTCCATAATGCTATTAGGTTAAAATTCATTAATAAAAGATATATTAATATTGGTCGCTACAAAGGTACTATTTATTCTTTGATTAAGCCTATCTACGCTACTGGATGCGATTTGGTTTTAAGTGCATAAAAAATACTTGATCTCCTTTATTATGGTTAAACTTTTTCTTTACGCTCTTCTACTGGTAGCATCTTGTATTGCGCCAGTTGCAAAAGCTTACGCGCAGGAACAGGACAGCCTCACAACACCTGAAAATGATAACGTACAGCAGGTGGTTCTTTTTGATCGTAACACGCTTTCGGTCGATACTTCAGCTTCGATCTTTGTTTGTAGTCCGCTGCGCACACCGAAGATAACCTCGCATTTTGGCATGCGCAGACATCCGGTAACTGGAAACAAGAGTTTTCATAATGGCGTTGACCTAATCGCTGATAACCCCGTTGTAATGGCAATCTATGACGGCATGGTGGTTCAGGCCGGAGAGCAAGAAATTCTAGGTAGGTTTATCTGTATCGATCATGGAGGAGTCTACAGTATTTATGGGCATCTTTCTGCTTGCCTTGTGGACGTCGGTAACAAGGTGCGCGCTGGACAGGATATCGGCATCATGGGACGAACGGGTAGAGTAACGGGAGTCCACCTACATTTCAGTGTGCGGATCAGCACCCAATATATTGATCCAATTAAGTTCCTGCTAGCACTGCAGAAGCAATTTCTAAACTATTAATCCTTAAATCTATGCACTACTTATTTAAAGAGTCAGAGCTTCCCTGTGAAGCGCTAGAATCACTAAATCTATTCAAAAATGAAAAGGTAGCTATCGATAACGATAATTTGGAGGCTATGTTTGCCGGACGACGTTCTGCATTAATTGCAATCAGCGACGTGCAGTTTAATAGCATGCGGATCGCTCGGTTGGAGGCGAAGCTATCCCTTAGTCGAACAGACTCAGGTGAAGTCGAACTACTAGTCCATCCAGTTTACCGAAGTCCCCAGCCGCATTATCTGCTCGATCAACAGACTATGGGAGCGCTAATGGATGGTGAAAAACCGAGTCATGTGGCAGAGCTAAACATAGACGATGATAGAGTTAAGCATATGGTGGTGGAGTACGACGCCGAAACGCGTGAATTCTTGGCCTATGATGCTGCTCGTGTAATAGCGCCTGTGATGATTAATGGCGAAGAGCTGGATGTGGATCAACGTGAAGCTTACCGACTTGGAAAGCAAGTAACCATCTATGATGATACCACCGTGCAATACCGCGTTTCAGAACCCAAAGGCATTTTATCCAATACGGAAAAAGTGATCCTGAGTTTTCAGGAGGATACCGAGGTCAGACAAGTTATGCTTAATGAGCTCAAAAATCTTCAGGATGGCTTCCATAGACAGCTAGACTATAATAGCAGCTCTTACCAAAACGCCTTGCAAATGATGCTCAAGAAAGATTTTCCTCATTTGGCCGCTGCTGATCTACAGGTTAATGAGCAGCAAGAGCGGTTTCGCTCTCGCTAGCCACTACTTAAATTTAATCTCTTACAAAATTTTATTCCAATCAGTCACCGGTTGGAGTGACATCAATTCCCAATCTATTTCATTTTATCATTTAATCCATTAGCTCATGAACGAGAACAATTTAGAGTACCTCAAAAAAACATTGGACAACCTTGGTTTTGATAACAAGCTAAACGAAGTGCTGGAAACAGCGATTCGACGTGAAATACCAAATTTTAGTCTGGGCATCCAAACCACCCACAGACCGCTAGATAGCGTTGATCCCAAAGCGGCTAGGACGGAAAAGCTCAGTTTTGACATCAATTTTAATAGATCAAAGGACAGCGATATGTATTTCCTAAATGACTACAAGGTCACTTTACATCAGAAGGATAATCCCGTTGTTCGCTCGCAAACTTTTAATCTCGAACGGGATTATCGTGTAACGGCCTTACAAGCTTTTAAATTACTATCGGGTCAGGCCATAGAGAATGATGTTTTTCTGCGAACTAAAAATGAACCGAACCGCGAAAATGCTCCAAATCAGGAAAGAACGCCTGTTTGGTTTAAGCTTAATCTAGAAGTGAAAGATGCCTACGGTAACCATCCGATGCGTACTTTTCGTCCAGAGTATGGATATGATTTGGAAGCTTCACTGAAAAAATACCCGATTAAAGGGTTAAAAGATGCTGAAAAGCTTCAGGAAGTTTCCAAAGCACTACGCAACGGAAATATTGTGCAGGCAGACTTGCAGATTGGCCGGCGTACGATACCCGTTACACTTGCTGCGAACCCGCAAATGAAGACGGTCGATATTTTGGATAAAGATCGAAGGGAAGTAAGAGATGAGGCCATCTTTGCTTCGAAAGATAAAACGCAAAGTGTGAAAGTCCCTCGAGCAGCCGATTTGTCGGCAGGCAGAGAAACATCGGAATCGAAGATCGAGGCCAATAGAGAGGATGTCGAGCAAGCACCATCGGCGAAAAGATCTAGATAGGAAGTTAGGCAATACTTGCATGTATAAAATATTGCAACGCATAGACCGGATCAGGGTATCCGGCTATGCAACGCTTAATCTTCCTTCCGATTCTCCGCACTATCACTTAGATGGTAAAAGGCTTCCAGTAAAGGAAATCGGAACTCCAGATTATAAATGCCGAGTGACAGTATTAGTCGAAGGAGTAGCAATTGACTTTTGTATTTCGGAAATACTTTGATGCTTCACCTTCATTACGCCATTTGATCTATTCAAATGAGCATGTTTCAAATTTTATCTACTGAATAAATATTTTATTATGTATCAACTCTCTACAAAAGAAGACTTAATAGTTTTTAAACTCCAATTATTGAGTGAAATTAAATGAGTAATTAATGACAGAAATTTGGTATAAAAGCCAAAAGTTCCATATTGGCTACATAGTAAGACTAAACGGTTGTTATTAAACATATCGCCCGCAACATTATAGAATTGGCATCAAGATTACGGCTATCGTTTGGAATCTCCAATGTTTACTTGTTATTTAAGGCGTATCATAAATCTTTTTTCTATCGCTCATCACAGAGATCTGTTCTTAGGATGTTCACAAGCTATTTGATGTTACTAATACGTTAAGCGCTGGATTAAGTACGGTTTTTGTATGTTGTAACGGTGAATTCGAGTCTTTAATACTATTATTGTGATTACAGGGGCAAGAAAATTTTTGATGGGGAAAAATACCGTATTCATTTGTGACGACGATACAGGCATATCGAATATGCTTGGACTGATAATAGAAAGCGCTGGTAGACCAGTGCAGATAGAGAACAACAGTACCTTTTTATATGCTAGATTACAAGATACTAAACCGCAGATTCTAATCATCGATCTTTGGATGCCCGAACTGTCAGGTGATAAGATAATTCGGATGCTACGGGCAGATAGTTCGTTTAGTGAGCTATACATTGTATGTATTTCCGCGAGTATCAATGGAGAGAAAATTGCCTTGGATGCTGGTGCTGATCGATTTATACCTAAGCCTTTCGATATTGCCGATATCTTGGCTATTGTATCTGAAGAAAATCCTCGTCTCCTTGCTTAAGAAGGTTTTGTAATTTGCCACGCTTATAAGTGTTCTCCGCTCACCTCATTTTTATAAAGAGAATACGTCCTACAGCTCGTTTTTTACAGTTTTTCTGTAGCTAAGTACTTGCATGATTTGGAAAAGTACCTCATTTTCAATTAAATCTTATTCTTCTAAAGGAATGGACTCTAAATTGTAATACCAGATATTGTTTAACAAGTTGTATCGAGTTAAATATAGGTCCTTGGATTACTTGTTTGATTGTCGCGAATGATAAAGAATGGAGAAATAATACAATGATGGAAAAGGATGTGTTTATTTGTGATGACGACAAAAACATTGCAGAGATTTTGGGGATGATAGCAGAAGATGTGGGCGCGTCGATTGCTATTGAAACAAACAGCAGCTTGTTATTTCCACGTTTGAAAAAATGTATACCGAAGCTACTTATTATTGATCTCTGGATGCCTGAACGTTCAGGTGAAGATATAATACGGGCGTTAAGAGGTGAGGAAGTGTTCCAAGATCTACGCATTCTCTGTATTTCCGCTAGTATAGACGGCCAACAAATTGCTCGTTCTGCTGGCGCGGACTTTTATCTTGCCAAGCCATTTGATATATATGAAGTGAAAGCACTTATGAATAGGGTGCTGTAATCATATGTAAATTCTATGCAACGACAGATTGTTCTTTTTTTGTTATTGGTAATTTGAAGAAAAATGTTGAGCCGTTACCAAGTTCACTTTCTATTCCGATTTCCCCTCCGTGCAGACTAATAATTTCTCGACAGATATATAGTCCAATCCCAAATCCACTTACAAGTTCAGTTTGTTCGTTCTCGATACGGAAGAATCTTGAAAATAGTTTTTGTTGGTTTTCTACAGAGATACCGGGACCTTGGTCAGCAACCCGTATACAGAAATGATCATCCGCATTTCTTGCTTCAATAGTGATCGTTGTCCCGCTCGGAGAATATTTTATGGCATTGTTGACTAAATTGACGATTACCTGTTCAATTTTATCTTGGTCAGCTTCCAAATTAATGCTCGCTAGGTCGCTAAATTGTAAGCTGTGGCTATCAATGGTTTCTTGGTAAGTTTGTTGGATGTTGCGCAGCAGTACGGCAGTATCGAAAGACACCAGTTTTAAACTTAACTTACCCTCACCAATTCGGGCTACATCTAGAAATCCTTCAATAAGCCCTCGCATTCGCGCATTTTGTCGCGCCGCACTCCCTAAAAGATTTGCAAAGGATTCATCTTGGAGTTTTCTACTTCTACTCTGCAAAATCTGTATATAACCTGATAGAGAAGTTAGCGGTGATTTAAGCTCGTGTGAAACGATACCTAAGAAGTCCATTTTGAAAACAACTGCGCGATTTGCTATCTTTTTTGGTTCATTAGTTATGAAAAACATGCGTTATCCTAGATTTGTTCTTTGTGATAATATGGAAGATAAAGGTATCGAGCCAAAAAGAGCACACAACTTTCAGGAGATAATTGTAAAGGAAGCGCTGAAATATCCACAGGATAATTACCAATTAATCTATACAACGTCCTATTTGCTTGAAAATTTGAATAAGCCTGAATATATTGTCGGAGAGTATTACTCAAAGCACAACCCAAGTTTAAAAAATATAGATTAATCAAATTGGAATTGCTTCTTATGCTTTCTTCAGAAATATTTCTTCTTGTGGCGTAGTAATTTGAAACGTTGCATATGTAAAATCTTGTCTTTCTCCGTATAAAGTCCAATACCTCGTTTCTTGTTACAAAAAATTTAACAGTACTGGATTTTAGATTTCCAATGATAATCAATAAGTTGACTTTGTAGATCTGAAACGGACTTTTAACATCCTTCACCGATCAGAAACCATTTAATTTGTAATCAGTAGGCCGACAAATTAAGAAAAAGTGTTACAAATAGGTTACAACGCTAAATTTCCACATCTCAATAATTATCAATATATTGCCTCGGTAAGTCAGAAACGAAGCTTTTCCATCATATTCGTCCTAGTCGTCCAAAAGTCTCATAATCTTTTGGTCCCTGGTTCGAGCCCAGGTGGGCGCACAAAACAAAAAGCCGCTTTTCTGCAAGGAAAAGCGGCTTTTTCGCTTCTTAGGGCACTTTAGGAACACGCAGAGTCACGGTAGGCGTCTCATTTTTATAATTTCTAGTTCGTAGATAGCCCTCTGCTAATCATAATGATTTTTCAATTGAGTAACAGATAGGTGTGTTATATGCGTTCGCATATACATATGATGAAATTTCGTATGTTATATGTTTATGCATATAATGGATAACTTTTGATCATATTCGTTGCAAATGCATATAATGATGTTAGGATTATCGGAGTTTGTAAGACAAAAGACAAAAGAGGTAAATCTCACCCAAGAGGAGTTCGCAGATCGCGCTGGCGTTGCACTTACAGTGGTACGTAAAATAGAACAGGGTAAAGAGAATCTCAATTTAGAAAAAGTAAATCAAGTACTTAAGATGTTCGGTCATACATTAGCGCCGGTCAATACTAGAGAAATTTCGGTTTAGAAATAAAAACGATGAGGAAAGCAGCGGTGTATTATAACAATCTTTTAGCGGGCACATTGACGGAAAACGATGACGGTGAATAAATTTTCAGTATGATGGAACATACGTTAAAAGATATCCGAATCAATTTTAACATTACTATACCATTAAGCGCAAAGCATTATTTAGAAAAATCATGTGTGCATGTTTATGATAAAATATCGACGTATTTCAGAAGTACGGAAAAATGACGCACATTTGTAAAGTTAATAGGTAATCTTATGGCAACTTTAGTAAATGATAGAATTGATGTACGCATCAGCAAGGAGCACAAAGCGCTTATAAAATACGCGGCTGAAATAGGCGGTTTTAAAACTGTTTCGGAGTTTATTGTGACTTTGGCAAAAAATGAAGCTATTCGTATTATAGAGAAAGAAACTAAAATTTTGAAATCTATGGACGACAGAGTAGTTTTTGTCGAAGCATTGCTTAATCCACCTGCGCCAAATGAGTCGTTAAAAACTGCATTGAAGGATTACTCTCAATTTACCAACTTATCGATTGATGACCTTAAAGGTTTTAGAAAAAAAGCATAACCGAAACGGTTTTTCCTGTGGTGTTGTCGAGCTTGATAACTACATTAAACAATACGTGAGCCAAGATGTAAAACGCAAATTGGCTGTCTGTTATATACTTGAAGATGAGGATGAAAATGAAAATGTAATAGCCTACTATACGCTATCCTCAAGCAGTATTGATCAAGACGATATACCTGACCATCTTAAGAGTTAATTAAAGTAGCGCATTTTATTTGAAACCGTCTAAAGATGCAGCTAATCGTTTCTTTAACTTGATCATCTTTTTTGATAAAAAGCTACCATTAGATTTACCTTTCGTCTGAAGCCGCGTCCGTCTCTACAACCGCTTTTTTTTACCTCGCGTTCCAGAGTGCAAAGTTAGAGGAATACAATGAACGCCTTTCTAGATGTGGCTTGTGATTATTTCAAAACGGGTAAATTCTTTCTTTAATTGTCGCGTGTCAGGATATCCTATAAGGCTATTTTCCTTATCCTAGGCAGGAGTAAGCTAACATTTTATATGTTCTTGTGGAATCCGCCTCCTGTGAATTTAGGGGGTAGGCTCGTAATTTGTTTCCTTATATTTCAAGACAAATTCCCACACCGAGCCCAATCAAAGGTACTAGATGAGTATAAGGATCTATTAGCAGGTACATTGACAGAAAATGATGTCGCCAATGTATTTTTCAATAGGATGGGACATACGTTCAAAAGTGTCTGATGGAATAATTCTCCGTTCCCTCGGCCGCTTTTGTTGGAATAAGGCATAGATATTGTTTTGTGAATGAAAACACAGAACGATGAACGTAAAACGCACTTTCGGAACCATTCTAACCATATTAGGTATAGGTGGACTATTATACGCTGGCTATGGACTAATCAATAAAAGCACTGACTACATGACCTTGGCAGTGGTAGGTGTAATTGCCCTAATTTTTTTCTTTTCAGGGATAGGGCTGGTGAAAAACACGAAGGATATGGCATAAGTCCGTTTTGATGGGCATCTTGCGTATGCGAATTATCAACAGCTTCATCAAAGCCATGCAAGCAGGGATGTATAAAAAGCAAGACTTGCCATTTTTTTCGTTAATCTTGCAGATATATAGCGCGTTGGTTAATCCCAAAACAAGCTGAAACGGTACGTAGACTGCGGATTTAAGATTTTAAATCTTGTGGGAGAAACCACGGACCAAATCTGCATGTATGAAAAGCAGCGGCATGATTTTGAAAAAAAATTAAAAAAAATTGTAATTTGCTGGCAAGAAAAAACGGTAGCATGTCCATTAGTGAAATAGCGAAACACCTCAACGTATCGAAATCGACGGTTTCGTTAGTCATCAATGGTAAGGCTGAGGAGGGCCGGATCAGTAAAGCATCTGCGCAACGCATTCGCGACTACATAGAAGAGATAGGATACAAGCCTAACGCCTTGGCAAAGAGCTTGGCGACAGGCAAGTCGCGCACCATTGGCCTGATTGTGGAAAATATTGGCGATTCCTTTTTTGGACCAATTGCGCTGCATATCGAGGAATACCTGCGCAAGCACGAGTATCAGGTGCTTTATAGCAGTACGATGGGCGACAACACGCTGGCGGCGGAGATTGTGCAAACGATGCTGGAGAAGCAGGTAGAAGGTATTATACTGGCACCTACGGACGCAATGCGGACAGAGGTGGAACATATGCTTAAGAGCAAGGTGCCGCTCGTGCTTTTCGACCGTAAAATTCCAAACGTGCAGACCAACTATGTGGGCACTGACAACTACGAAGCGAGTCGGCAGGCTGTAGAGCATTTGCTCCAGCAGGGCTATGAAAGGATAGGTATGGTAACAATCGACTCGCAACAACCACAGATGCAGGATCGCCTGCGCGCCTACCGCGAGGTGCTGAGCGAAGATGGTCGCGAGGAGCAATTGCTTTATGTTTCCTTCCTTGCTCGAAGCGGTGATCCGGTTGATGCCATTACCAAATGGCTGAAAAAAAATCCCCAAATTGATGGCGTATTTTTTAGCACGAATTACGTTTGCATAGCAGGGCTGAAAGCTATGCGTAAGCTTGATCGCGAACAAACCCTTGGCGTGATCACGTTTGATGATTTAGAAGTGCTGGAGCTGATGCGTCCGCAAATATCTTGCGTTCGGCAACCGCTGGAAAAGATTGCCAAAGCCGTCGTGCAGATGCTGATCGAACAGCTTAACGACCGGGATAAGCCCTTCAACGAAAAAATTATCAAGTCCAAATTGCAAATCCGCGAAAGTTCTTTATAGAATATTTGGAGATTCTCCCGAAATCTTCTAGCTTTACAAAAAGCAAAACCGGTTTTGCTTTTTGCTAACAACCATTATAAGTCATTTTTTCTACAAGTTTTTTACACCACGTTGTGTGCCACGAAGGCCGCCAAGCCAGCCTATGAAAGAGTCGGTTGTTGTATGTTTGGATATTGGCGGTTCGCATATCGCGGCGGCCACTCTACGTGCCGAAGGCGGGCAGTACTATGCCCTGAGAGATGCGCGGGGCGACGTAGACAGTGGCGAAAGCCGAGACCACATATTGACACAGTGGGATGTCGTGATTCGACAAGTGTGGGATGAGCAACATCAACATATAGCTGCGCTCCTGATTGCAATGCCCGGACCATTTGACTATGTGCACGGAATCTGTTTGATGGACGGTATGCATAAATATCAAGCATTGCTCCATATGGATGTGAGGTCTTACCTGAGCGACTGCTATAAGATCCCGGGGGATGCCGTGCAGTTTGTGAATGATGCCGAAGCGTTTCTGTGGGGCGAGCTTTATCACTACAAATTGCAGAAAAAACGTATGGTGGGGCTAACGCTGGGGACAGGTTTGGGATCTGCCCTATATGCTGAAGGCGAGGTCAAGGATCTGAACTATGGTTCAGCTATCTTTCGTGAGGGGATAGCCGAAGATTATATCTCGACGCGTGGCATGCTGGCCTTTCTGCAGCACCAAGGGGTTCGTCATTTGCCGCACGTTAAAGCATTGCTTGACGCCGAAGATTTGGAATCGGAGCGTGTGGCAGCCTTTGGCTACCTAAGCGATGCACTACTAGACTTCTTGAGACAGTATATTCTGCCGTTGCAAACAGATGGCATCGTGTTTGGCGGGAATATAGCCAAGGCACACCGCTTGTTTTTGCCAACGATCGAAAAAGAGCTGCAGCTGCCTTGCTACGTGGCCTCGTTTCAGGAATGGAATTTATTTCTAGGTCTTGCAAGTTCTTATAAACAATGATACATGCAGAAGAATACGTGCCGATCTCTGCTTTTGTCGGTTTTTTCTTGTTTGGCGTTGCGGCAACTGATTGCTTCAGTGAGAGGCAGATTATCCAAAAGCTGAGATAACTAGTGCTCGCTGACTTAGGCCAACCCTGTCAATTGCCCTAACACAAGGGAGGAGGATTGGAAAACTTAAAGGTCTCTTGCACGGAGCTATTGAAAAGCTATTTGCAGAAAGCAACGTGTAGAGGAAATTCTATATGCTCAGACGCAGATGCCCTGTGTGCGATTGTATATATTGAAGACCCTTAGCTCTCGAAAGGTATGCGCATTACGATCAGGATTGCTCCGGTACGATTGTTACTAAAAAAATAACAGCTTTATTAGGAAATGTAAATTTTATATTTACTTTTGTTAAACCGGTTTAGGCGTCAAGCTAACCCGGTTTTGCTAACAGGCGCAAGCCACGATATAAACCATTCTTTATTATGATCAAAAAGTCGAAATTATTTCTTGTTGCGGGGGCTTTGCTGTTTGTGCATCACCCTATACAAGCTAGCGTCGATACGTTTTTATCGCACAAAATAGACCTGCAGGTTTCTGTGCGCGGGAAGGTAGTCGATGAGCGCGGCAGCCCCGTGCAAGGAGCAACGGTACTTGTTGTTGGTACGTCTACTTCGGTGGTGACCGATAGCGACGGCTCGTTCAGCCTCCAGGCCAAACTCGGCGACCAAGTGCGTATCACGTATTTAGGCTATCAAGACGTGATGCGCCGGGTGGAAGGAACGGAGATGACCGTTACTATGTCGGGCAATAACCAGTCGCTTGATGAAGTGATTGTCGTTGGGTATGGCACCACCACACGTCGCTCCGTAGTGGGCGCTGTGGACCAAATCAATGCCAAAGCCATAGAAAACAGGCCGGTGGCTAATACCATGCAGGCTTTGCAGGGAGCGTCGCCAAGCCTGAATATACAGCAGCGTAGCATGGACCCCAACAGCAATACCATGAATATCAATATCCGCGGTATATCCACCCTGAACAGTAATGCGCCGTTGGTGGTGATCGATGGCTTGATCACGGATGTGGGTGCCCTGAATAAGCTAAACCCGATGGATATTGAAAACGTATCGGTACTGAAAGATGCGGGTACAGCAGCGATCTACGGATCGCGTTCGGCTAATGGTGTGGTTTTGGTCACCACGAAAAGCGGAAAGCGGAACCAACGGCCACGCGTGAATCTCTCTTCCTTAGTTGGCGCCCAAGATCCGCAGATCCTATTCAACCCAGTACAGGGCTACCAAAATGCCACACTGAAGAATTTGGCCCTGACCAATGTGGGTAAGGATCCCGAATTTACCCCAGATCAAATACAAGATCTTTATAATAACCGGGACGTCGAACAATGGAACTACGACCAAATAATGAAGACCGCTTTGCAGCAGAACCATAATGTCACGGTATCGGGTGGCGGTGAAAGCTCGACCTATCTCTTCTCCGGTGGTTTTCTTGATCAACGCAGCAATTTTGTTGGCAATAACGATTATGGTATCAAGCGCTACAACTTACGTAGCAATATGTCTACTGAGTATGGCATCTTCAAACTGAATACGATCGTATCTTATGCGCGTAATAACGGTTTAAGTAGCACGGCAAGCAATGCCATTATCAACTCTTCGCGTATCCCGCCCTACTACTATTACCGTATGCAAGCTGATAATGGCCGTTACCTGATCAACAATGCGCTGACTGATCAAAATCCCTTGGCTGAATTGCGCGATGGGGGCTACATCAAAAGTGACAATGATTTTTTCAACGCTAATGTCGCCTTGGATGTGCGGCTGATGGACGGCCTGAAGCTACGTGGGGTGTTCGGTGCCGACATTAATGCAGACCATCGCTTTATTCGACGCATTCAGGTGCCCCTGTATGCGATCGCCGATGCCGAAAGACCTTCCGTCAACGTCAATTCCACACGCAATACGGAAGATTTTAACGAAAAAAGAACCTTGCTAAACTACCAGTTGCTATTGGACTACAACAAAACCTTTGGCAACCATGAACTGAAAGGGCTCTTTGGCGCGACCAACGAGTCGGAAACGAGTCGCATTAATGAAATCAAATACCGCTTTACGGACCCGATCTTGGGCACACCGACCACCGGGACGGAGTTTGATCCGTCGAGTCGTTCATCATTAGATGGAACTAGGGAAATTAACATTACTTCGTTGATAGGGCGCTTGAACTATGCCTATGCACAGCGCTATTTTTTAGAAGTTACGGCCCGGTACGATGGTTCGTCACGCTTTGCCCGAGCCTATCGATGGGGTTTCTTTCCATCGGTTTCTGCGGGATGGCGCATTTCCGAAGAATCCTTTATGCAAGCCTACAATGAACGCGTAGGTGACTTGAAACTTCGCGCCTCGTATGGCGTGTTGGGAAATCAGGACATGGATCCTTACCAGTTTCTGACCCGATACGAACCGTTTAACAACAGCTATGGTTTCAACAATACCGCTGTAAGTGGTGCTGGTTTTCGAATAGGTACGGACGACTTGCAATGGGAGAGAACGAATAATTTTAATATGGGGGTAGACGCTTCTTTTCTGCAAAACCGCCTAACGGCCAGCTTTGATTATTTCCATAAACTTACATCAGAAATTTTGTTAACACCAAGTATTCCTTCTGTTTTTGGGACTGTCTTAAACAAGAAAAATATTGGTAAAATGAAAAACCAAGGTTGGGAGTTAGTGCTCGCCTACAACATGCGCACGGGAGAGGCACAGCATAGCTTCGCAGCCAATGTTGGCGATACATATAACGAAGTAACCTATTTTGAAGGCAAGGAACAGTTCTCGGAAACTGACCGCATTCGTAAGATTATACGTGAAGGGTTACCGGTCAACTCCTACTACGGGTACAGGGTTCAGGGCTACTTCCAGAATATGCAAGAGATCGAGACAGCAGCTTTGCCTGTGGGAACCAGCTCGTCAGATCTGCAGCCCGGCGATGTGCGCTATATCGACCGCAACAACGATGGGGTTATAGACTCCAAAGACCGCTTTGTACTGGGGCACGGATTTCCGCGGGTTACCTTCGGGTTTACTTACGACTTAAAATTCAAGAATTTTGATTTCAGCATGTTTTGGCAGGGGGTGGGCAAGCGTGATATGATGGTGCGCGGTGAGCTGGTGGAGCCTTTCCACGAAAACTATTCCTTTGCCATTTATCAGCATCAGCTGGACTATTGGACGCCCACCAATACCGATGCCGCCTGGCCTCGGCTCACGGCGGCCGGATCAGCCTCGACGAGTAACAACTACCAAATGGAATCGGATATTTACCTATTCGATGGTCGCTACGCGCGTCTAAAGAATCTGCAGGTAGGCTACTCCTTGCCGCAAAGCTGGTCCAATCGCCTGCATTTACAGCGCGCACGCATTTTTGCGAATGCACAAAATTTACTAACCCTAAGCATGAACTCCTGGATCGATCCTGAGTCGTCGGAATTTGACGGTAATATGGGCGGTAGCGCCAACAGTGCCCGAAACTATCCCACTTTGAAATACTACGGTTTAGGCTTAGATATACAGTTTTAATAGCATGACAATGAGACGAATAATTCACTTTCTATACAGCAGCGGCCTCTTGCTGACAACTTTGTATTCCTGCAATACGATGGATCCGCTGCCGACCGACGAATTTACTGATGCCACGTTTTGGCAGTCGGTAGACAATGCCGAACAAATGGTCAATATGGCCTACAATCAAATGTACTCCGCAGATAAAATGTTTAATGATGAAGCGCTGAGTGATAATATTTTTGAAGGACGATCCAATACCGATCAGCGATCGATCCGTAACGGTATGCCGATGCCGACTTTGGGGCGCTTCGCTTCCGAATGGAATGATGCATATGGCGGCTTGAAGACCGTACACGTATTTTTAGCCAATGTAGATCGCGTGCCGGAGGCTACGGATGCCTGGAAGCAACGTAAAAGAGCCGAAATGCGCTTCATCCGGGCTTTGATTTATTTCCGCTTAGTCAATTTCTACGGCGATGTACCTTTTTTCACCGAGGATGTCACGCTGGAAGAATCAGAGCAGATTGGCCGCACACCAAAAGCGACCATTATCGCCTTTATCCATACAGAACTTTCCGCCATCAGCAGTATGCTTCCTAGTCGCAATGAACTGGAAGTTACCGATCGTGGCCGGATTACCAAAGGTGCAGTCATGGCTTTCCAAGCCCGCGCATACCTCTATGAGAATAATTGGCAAAAGACGGCTGACTACTGCGATAGCTTGATGAATGCGCAAGGAACCTACGGCAACTATGCGCTCTTCTCGAATTATACGGGTCTTTTCGAAGCCGCCAACGAGTACAATGAAGAGGTGATCTTGGACTATGCCTATGTGCCCTCGCTCAAGATGTGGGGTAAGCTCTATGACGCCGCGCCGCTATCGGCCGGTGCCCGTTTGAATGCCTATGCGCCGCTGCAAAGTTTGGTTGATAACTACCTGACGTTAAGCGGAGCAAGCATAAGCGATAACCCGAGTTACAATGAGAACAACCCCTACGTGAACCGGGATCCTCGGCTGACGGCTACAGTGGTGCATCACGGTGCGCAATGGGTGAATTTCAACGGCAGCACGCGCACAATCTACATACGCCCCGGCACAGGAAGCAACAACGAAGAGCGAATGGATGTGTACAGCGGCGCCGCAGCCAATACGTCACCCACTGGCTATTATGTCCGCAAATACTACGATAGAACGGCTACAGAGGTATTCCAATCCGGCTTAAACATCATCATGTTTCGTTATGCAGATGTGCTATTGATGTATGCTGAAGCAAAGCAGCAGCTGGGACAACTGGATGCAGCCGTGTGGAATCAAACTATTCGCCCGATCCGCGTAAGGGCTGGCTTTGAAGCCGCTACCGCGCTAGATTTTCCTGTCGGGCTGAGTAGCGCGGCAATGACGACATTGATTCGTAACGAACGCCGTAGTGAATTGGCATTAGAAGGCTTACGCTACTTCGATATTGTACGTTGGAAAGCTGGTAAAACCTATCTCGACGGACCTGTGTATGGGGCGAAATTTGCCAACGGTAACAGCAGCTACATCCGCCTCGATACCCGACGCTTTGATGAAAATAGGGATTACCTGTGGTCGCTGCCGCAAGTAGAGGTCGACTTAAACAAAAACTTATTGCCGAATAACCCCGGCCATGCTAACTAAATTATAATCTAAGCAATCATGAAAAGAATTTCAATTTTTATTTGGCTTTCAGCCTTGCTCGCCTGCTTTGAAGCGTGCAAAACGGATGATATGAACTATACGGACGTGCAGGTCACGCCAGTAACCGCTCTGTTTGAACCCTTGGACAACAAAACCGTGAAACTCGTGAGTTCGAGTACCTCTTCCTTGTTTTTTGAGTGGGAGGCCGCGCTCAGCGAGGATGGCGGAGCCGCGCTCTATGAGGTGGTGTTTGATAAGGTAGGTGGCGATTTTTCGAAGCCACTTTATAAGCTGATGTCCAACAATAACGGATTTGCCAATAATGCCTATGTGACGCACAAGGTATTGAATGCCGTTGCGGTTTCCTCGGGCGTAAATCCGGGCGAGAGCGGCGAAGTACAGTGGACAGTCATCGCCTCGCGTGGAATAAAGCGCATGCAGTCGTCTGTGGTCCGTAAGCTCAATATCAACAGCTTGGAGGGCTTTGCTGATATTCCGGATGAGCTGTATGTTTCGGGGGAAGGGTCGGAGGGCGGAACAGCTGTGGCAACAGCTTTGCCGTTCAAACAAACGGCACCTGGCGAGTTTGAAATCTACACACGCTTAGAGGCCGGTAAAAGCTATGTATTTCTGGATCGCAAGGATGCTAATGCCCGCAAGTTCTATACGGATGATCAGGTGAAGCTTAAAGAAGCAGCCGAAGAAACGAATATGCAGGTGAGCCAAACGGGCGTTTACCGCGTGGTGCTCGACTTTAATGTGGCTACGGTAAGCGTTACGGAGATTCGTTCTATTGGCGTATGGTTCTCACCGGAAAATAAAATCTTGTTCACCCTGCCTTACCAAGGAAAAGGAATCTGGAGTGGTACCGGTGTGGTAACTTTCCGCCAGGAAAGCTGGGGCCGGGACGAACGCTATAAATTCCAACTCACGACAGTGAGCAATGGAAACAACGTCGTACAGCAATTAGGCGCGAAAAATTCAACAGATAGCCGCCCGACAGCAGCGAGTGATCCATCTTACTACCATGTGAAATTACTCAATGTGGTAACACAATGGGACGACAAATGGAAGTTTGATGGCGCTGTAGATGGCAAGTCGACCACGATCAGTGTGGTGCTGCAGGGCGATAAGGAGTATACACATATTGTTAAAGTAAACTAAACCCTGAACGGATGAAATTAGGAGCGATAGGATTCGCGTTTTTTGCCCTGCTCGCTTTGGCGAGCTGCGGCAAGATTAACGATGAATACCAGTTTAATGACGAGTTGCCCGTCTCTTGGGAGGAGATGGCGAACAGAACTACAGATACCTTGATCCGCCAATTTTGGAATGCGGAGGGTTACTTTAACTACGGAAGCGACCGTTCAGATCTTGGCTTTCAGTATTGGCCAAATGCGCATGCGATGGATGCGGTGATTGATGCGTTTTTGCGAACCAACGACCCAAAATATAGTGCTTATTTTGGAACCTGGTTCGAGGGAGTGCGTGTGAAAAATGGTGGTAACTATTACAACGTGTTTTACGATGATATGGAGTGGAATGCCTTGACCTTTCTACGCCTCTACGAAATCACAAAGGAGCAGAAATACATGGATGCAACCCTTGTGCTATGGGCCGACATCCTGAAAGCTTGGAACACGGAATATGCGGGCGGAGGGTTGGCCTGGCGTAAGGATATGTTGTATTCGAAAAATGCCTGCTCCAATGGTCCGGCAAGTATATTGGCGGTGCGCCTATATAAGCTAACGAAGGAACAAGCTTACTTAGACTGGGCAAAGCTTATTTATGAATGGCAAAAGGATGTGCTTTTCGATCGGGCGACGGGCGCTGTTTTTGATAACATCAATGGGCAGACGGATGTCATCAGTACGGTGGCCCTAACCTATAATCAAGGTACGTTCTTGGGTACGGCAGTGGAACTCTATGATGTTACTCAGGATCCACTTTATATGAACGATGCACAAAAGACGGCCAACTACACGGTTTCTAAATGCATTGATGCCAGCAGTAACGTGTTGCGCGATGAAGGCAATGGCGATGGCGCCTTGTTTAAAGGGATATTTATGCGCTATTTTGTGCAGCTGTTGCAGCGCGACGGCGTAGAGCAGGCCTTCCGCCTGAAGTTTGAGAATTTCCTGCGCAATAATGGTCGGGTGGCTTGGCTGCAAGGAGCGGACGAAAACTTCCTGCTTTTCGGCTCCTCCTGGGCGCAACGTCCTAGTGGTGATGCCCAGCTGACGGCACAAACCAGTGCAGCCATGTTGTTCGAGAGTATTGCATATTTTGAAAAAAACAGTAAATAATAATGATGATGAAAAAAGTAGTAGGAGCCGCGATGGCGATCTTGTGGGCCACCTGCCTGCAAGCGCAAAAACAACCCGAAAACTCAAACTATGCCCGTGCAAGCGAAAGCCTTTCCCACATCGAGAAATTGTATGCCGTAGCAGATGGTAAGCATCTTTTTCGGGAAACTTATCCCTTTGATGAGCAGTACAGCGCGACATATCTAGCAGATGACAACAACCAGCCGAAGGCCAATGCCTATTCTTATTTGTGGCCCTTTTCGGGCAGCTTATCGGCTTATGTGGCGCTGCTGGAAACCAAGGATGACGCCGCCATTAAGCAACATATCGACCAATCGGTGCTTCCCGGTCTGGAGCACTATTACGATAAACGAAGCCCTGTAGGGTACGCCTCCTATGTAAACAGTGCGCCACCTTCGGATCGCTTTTACGACGATAACATCTGGTTGGGGATCGATTTTGCAGATCTCTACCTACACACGAAAGAAAAGGCTTACCTCAACAAAGCGCAAGAAATATGGAATTTTGTGCAAAGTGGCATGGATGATAAGCTGGGCGGTGGAATTTATTGGTGCGAGCAGAAGAAGGAATCCAAAAATACCTGCTCCAATGCACCGGCGGTGGTCTACCTGCTGAAGCTTTACGAAGCTACCAAATCTAAAGCCTATCTTAACGATGCCATCAGCTTGTATACTTGGACAAAAAAGAATTTGCAGGATCCGAGCGACAAGTTGTATTGGGACAATATTAGTCTGGCAGGGAAAGTGCAAAAGGCAAAATACCCATACAATACGGGGCAGATGATCCAGGCTGGCGCCTTGCTGTATAAGCTTACTCAGGATAAAGAATATTTGAAGGATGCCCAGGAGTCGGCAAAAGGCGGTCTAGGCTACTTCTTTACGTCCGACGGCACAACGGGATACCCCGTCTTGAAAAAAAGTGACAATTGGTTTATCGCGATTATGCTGCGCGGCTATTTGGAACTATATCAGCAGGATAAGGATGCACAATATGTACAGGCGTTTCAAAAGAACCTGGACAAAGCATGGATCAGTATGCGGGACAAAAATGGCCTTTTTGGAAAAGATTGGTCGGGCAAAGATAAAGCTGCTGACAAGAAATGGCTGTTGGATCAATTTGCCATCGCGGAGATGTATGCACGTTTAGCCGGCATAAAGATGAAGTAAGCAGGAGGTGCTTCGTTGGTTTGAGACCGCCGTTACGAATAACAAAAAAAGCCTGTCTTCAACAATCAAGACAGGTTTTTTTGCTACCAAAACCTTCTGAGACCATCGGTCAAAGCCGGAAGCTAAACGGAGATTCAGTGGATTTGCATTAGCGAGTTGAAGCGAATCATAACCTTGGTACGCATAAATATATATTATGATAGTGAAGCATCGGCGTTCTGAAAGAAGCCCCATCTAATTTCACATTATATGGGGCTTCTCGATGCTAATTTACGCCAGACTTTTTCTTAGCCTTTACATGCATTTCGCATATGTATTAACTTTTTTAAAAAATATTGGGCTTGATAGATAAGATCAAGCTTTCCAAATTTTCCCCCTCTTTCCATCCAACTTTTAAATCTCTTGGTGTGTATAGTTCATAAATCCTTCACGCCCATTTTTAAATAACATTCCCATAAACATTTCGTTAACAAAGTGTTAACAAAGCATTAACAAAGCGCTGAGATATCCATAGGTATATTTGGTTATTAACTAAATCGTTTAATCGAAACCACCTATTATGAAAAAGCGAACCAAGCTTATTTATGCGCTGATGACAGGCTGCATGCTCATTGCGACCTCCGGTTGTGAGAAGGAGGAAGTTAGGCAATATGAGCTATTGCCTGAACAAGACGAGCCCGAGATGGACATTACCTCGTCGGGAACAATCTCTGTGAACTTTGACAATGCCAGTGGACCCTCTGGCAACGAGGGATCCCTAAAACTGGTCGACAATGATTACAACTCCAAATTTTTGATTAATCCCTATCGCGAAAATCTCTTTATGCAACTAGGATTTCCAGGTGGCATTGCTGTATCTGCGTATGTCTTGGCGTCTGCAAACGATGCGCAGGATCGAGACCCGAAAAACTGGCAGTTGGTGGGTTCTAATGATATGGAAAACTGGACGGTACTTGATAGCAAAACAGACTATATGTTTGCTTCACGCCTACAAAAAGTTCGTTTCGATATCGAAAATGCTAACCAGTACCGATATTATAGGCTTAATGTATCCGCGATCCGTGGTGGTACCGGACTCTTTCAAATGGCTGAATGGCGATTAATATACGATCCTAACCGTAAAACTGACTAACAACATTTACTTTCAATATAAACAATTATGAATAATAGAAACTTACTATTCATGATTGCCTGTTTTATTGCTACACTATTTGCTGGCCAAGCGAGTGGGCAAGAAAACCTGCAATCAACCGTCTCCGGAATTGTCCGTGACGAGCTAGAAGTGGCCCTTAGTGGTGTGACTGTGCACAATAGAACGACCGGGGAAACGCAAGTTACCGGCAATCAAGGTGATTTTAAAATTAAAGCGTTACGTGGAGACTCCATAATTTTCAATTTTGTCGGGTACAAAAGCTATATCACACGTATTGGTAATATCACGAATCTAAATATCACGTTAGAAGCTGATAATCAAAGTATCAACGAAGTTGTAGTAGTAGGTTTTGGTGCACAGAAAAAGATCTCGGTCGTCGGAGCCCAGTCCAGCGTAAACATTGATGATCTAAAACAACCTGTAGCCAATCTTAGTGCTACGCTAGCAGGGCGTATCGCTGGTTTAGTCGGTGTGCAACGTACCGGTTTACCGGGCGGAGATGGCGCTGACCTATGGATACGCGGAATATCAACGTTTAATCGTTCCGGAAATAACGCTGGCCCACTGGTTGTCGTTGATGGCGTGCAGGGGCGGGACATTAACAGCTTTGATCCCGAAGATATTGCCTCATTTTCCATACTGAAGGATGCGGCTGCCACTTCCGTATATGGCGTCGCAGGAGCAAACGGCGTAATCTTGATTACGACAAAAAAAGGAACCACGGGGAAACCCACCTTGATGTTTAACTACAACCAAGGGTTGACCGCTTTCACGCGAAGACCGGAACTTACGGACGGCGTTACCTACATGTTATTGCGTAATGAAGCGCAGCGTGCTTCAGGCATGACACCGGAATACTCCAATAACTACATCAATAATACCATACTGGGGACGGACCCCTACCTATATCCGAATGTGAACTGGATGGACGCTTTATTTAACGATATGTCCGATAACAAGCGCGCTAATTTCAGTGCACGTGGGGGATCTGATTTCGCTAATTACTATGTGTCTGGCGCCTATTACGATGAGACCGCCTTACTCAATACGGATGCGTTGCAAAGTTACAATGCTTCAACACGTTTCAAGCGCTACAATTTCACTTCCAACGTGGGGATGAACTGGACAAAGACGACCAAGTTCGAGTTAGGCATCCAAGGATACATCTCTAATCTTAATTATCCCGGAGTAAATCCGCAGGACGCTTTCGCCAATGTTATGCAAACTAATCCGGTTTTGTACCCAGTGATGTATCCAGGTAACTTTGTTCCTGGAGTGAGTTCTGCAGGCGCACAGCCAAATCCATACGGGCAGGTTACACAAACCGGAACGCAAAATACCTTCCGCAACCAAATTATGTCTAATGCAAGATTAATTCAGGATCTCAGTTTTTGGGTGCCAGGATTGACGTTTAATGCTTTATACTCCTTTGATATTTGGAATTCACACCGAATCAATAGAACCCGTACACGCAGTACTTACCTTATCAATCGCTTGTTTCCATACGATGCAGAAGGCAATCCAATCCTAAATATTATTTCGCAAGGATCGGACGATCTGGGTTTTTCACGAGAAAATGACTCTAATCGCCAGTTTTATACGGAAGCATCCTTAAACTACAACACGACGATTGCTAGCGACCATAGCATCACTGCAATGTTGTTGTACAATCAGCGTGAAGAGGTGAGGGCATTTGCGAATAGTGTGACCTCTTCGCTGCCTTACCGTAATCAAGGTATCGTAGGTCGTCTGACGTACGGATACAAAGACAAATACTTTTTTGAAGGAAACTTTGGCTACAACGGCTCGGAAAACTTTGCTCCAGGATTTAAGTATGGATTTTTTCCATCGTTTGGTTTAGGCTGGGTAGTATCCAATGAAAAGTTCTTTGCGCCCTTAGCAGAAACTATCAATTTCCTAAAATTGCGCTATTCCAACGGTATAGTGGGTGATGGTGGTAACGGCGGAAGACGGTTTGGCTACCTCACGCTGGTAAACACCAATGTCGAAGGGGGAGGCTATACATTCGGAAACGGCACCAACAATGTGACCTATGCAGGTGGTGCAATTACCGATTACGGAACGGATGTAAGGTGGGCAGAGGCACACAAGCAAAATTTAGGTATTGAAATCAATACCTTAAATAATAAGCTATCGTTAGTCGTTGACTTATTTAAAGAACGCCGTAGTGGGGTGTTTTTGCAGCGCGAGTCATTGCCTAATTTCGTTGGTCTAAACAGTGCGCCATGGGGTAACCTAGGCATTATCGAAAACAAAGGTTTTGATGCGACTTTAGAATTGAATCCTTTCCCGATCGGAAATGTATTTGTCGACATGCGCGGAACTTATACTTTCAACCGTGACAAGGTCATTGAAAATGACATGCCACGCCAACCATTTCCTTACATGGAGCGTCGGGGGGTAAACTACCTTTCTAATTTTGGCTACGTAGCAGATGGTCTATTTCAATCGCAAGCAGAAATTGATGCGCATGCCAATCAATCCGCGCTAGGACAGCAGCGTTTGGGTGACATCCGTTATAAAGATCTGAACGATGATGGTATCATTGATGCCAATGATATTACCCGTATTGGAAATGGTGATGTGCCGAACCATATATTTGGCTTTGGCGTAAATTTCACTTACAAACAGTTTTATATTGGTGGTTTTTTCCAAGGCGTGTCTGGCGCAGAGCGGCTTATTTCAGGAGATGGTATCATCCCGTTTAACAATAGCACCGGGGCAGAGCGTAGTAATCTTTTTGCGATAGCCGAAGATCGCTGGACCGAAGAAAACCCGGTAGCAAATCCTTTTTATCCGCGTCTGGCCTATGGTAATACGGCGAATAGAAATAACGCTGTTGCCTCTAGCTGGTGGATTAAAGATATCGATTTCATTCGCTTGAAGACCGTGGATTTAGGCTACAACTTGCCAAAATCTACTGCGGAACGTTTTCTATTGCGCAATGCGCGCGTTTACCTGCAAGGCTACAACCTACTGACCTGGAGCAGTTTTAAATTATGGGATCCAGAATTGAATACTTCGAATGGGTCGCGGTATCCAAACATCCGTACACTTACATTAGGCGTTCAAGCTTCTTTCTAACATCGGATTAATATAAAAGACATGAAAAAAATAATCAATTTCTGCCTCATCCTTTTCACGATCACCATAGTATCTAGTTGCAAAAACTATTTGGATCAGGTACCAGATGATGTCATCACGATCGATAAGATTTTCCAATCAAAGGTTAATACCGATCGATTCTTGGCCAACATTTACAATACACTTCCGAATGAGCACGCGCAGCGTTTCGTAGGCACAGGCAATGCAGGCCCTTGGAATGCAGCATCGGACGATTCCAAATACACCTGGGATTTTAATTACGCTAATAACATGAACCGAAGTGTGTGGGCTAACACAGATGGAACGGTGAACGGTTTTTGGACAAACTACTACCGCGGGATCCGAAACGCATCTTACTTCATGGCCAACATCGACGGCGCTAATGCTGCTGAAGTCACGGAATTGATGAAATCGACATACAAAGCTGAAGCTCGCGCTTTGCGGGCCTTGTATTACTTTTTCTTGGTGCGTATGTATGGCGCAGTGCCTATTCTCGGAGAAGGGGTACTTGACCTAAATGCACCCATTGAGGATTTAAAACTCAGTCGTACACCATTCGATGAGTGCATTGCATTTATTGTTTCCGAGCTGGATATCGCTTATGCCAATCTCCCATACTTGCCGGCGAATGATGAATTTGGGCGAATTACAAAAGGTATAGTCAAAGCTTACAAAGCGCAAGCACTGTTGCTACAGGCAAGCCCATTGTTCAACGGTAATCAGGATTACGCTTCGGTAGTGAATAGAGATGGTACGCCACTTTACAGCGCTAGCGTAGATGCGGGTAAGTGGACAACTGCGGCAACAGCTACAAAGGAGTTCCTAGATGAATTTGTACCAACCTATTACGACCTGTATACCGTAGCTAACGCCGATCCTTTCCAAGCTGCCTATTTAGCTTGTAGAAACGTAATGACGATAGATTGGAACAAAGAGTGGATATTCGCTCGCGCAAATAGCGGTAATAATATGCAATATGACCGTACGCCAAAGCACGTCGGCTTTCCTTCCGCTGCACAAGGTGGTGGTGCACATGGGGCCACACAGTCGATTGTCGATGCCTACTTTATGCGAAATGGGTTGCCTATCGAAAACCCAGCATCAGGTTACGTATCAACTGGATTTGTAAGTTTCCGAGCGCCTTTCGACGTGGCAAACCGAACGACATTTGCGATGTATGCCAATCGCGAACCACGGTTCTATGTTGGTATTACGTATAATGGTAGCTATTGGCTGAATCAAGCCAACAGTAGTACCGCGGTAATATCCAATTTTAATTATAATGGAAACTCCGGTCGTGTTCAAAGTACTTCCGATGTGACGCCCACTGGCTACACCGTACGCAAAAATGTCGCGGCAAATGGTAACTCACGAGGGGCTCTGCTGCTTCGTCTGGCAAACATGTATTTAGACTATGCTGAAGCTTTGAACGAGTCCAGTCCAGGCAATGCTGATATCTTGCGGTATGTTAACCTGATAAGAAGTAGGGCGGGAGTGCCGCTATACGGATCCGCCGCTATTCCTGCGCCAACCTCCCAAGACGATATGCGTCAGGCCATCCGTAGGGAACGTCGCGTGGAGTTAGCGTTTGAAAGTGTGCGCTATTTCGATACGCGCCGCTGGAAAATTGCAGCTAGCACGGATAGCGGCCCGGTGTATGGATTAAATCTTCAGGCAGATGGCGATGCTTTCTATCAGAAAACGTTGATCGAAACGCGGATCTTCCGCCCGGAAAGGGACTATCTGTTCCCAATTCCGAATAACGAAGTACTTAAAAATGAGAACCTGGTACAAAATCCAGGCTGGTAATAGATTTTTATTTTGGATTAGTTGGGGAATTTCTTTCGGGAAGTTCCCTTTTTTTATGCACCTACCTGTGGTATAGTTTGGTTAACCCAACAGCCGTTTAAAATAAAGGTTTCGCTAAGATCAGTAATATCCCAATAGGACGAGGTGTTTATTTGCTAGTGATATTTTCTTCGGATTGCCATCCGCCACCTAAAGAACGGTACAGCTCAACTACAGCAACCAATTGTTGTAACTTGTCAGACACAGCTTCCAATTGAGCTTGTAGCAAGTTTTGCTCTGCGGTCAGTACATCGGTGTAGTTGGTGTTTGGCGTATAGCGGAGGAGTTCTTTCGTAAATGCCGCTGCTCTGTTTAAATCCTTGATCTGTTCCGTGCGGATCAATTCCTTCTCCCTAGCTATCTCGAAGGCGTAAAGTGCATCGCTGACCTCTTGCCCCGCTACCAAAAGGGTATTTTGAAAAGTGAAGTATGCTTCATCCTGTGCGGCATCGGCCGTTGTCAGACGCTGCCTATTGATACCTTGGTTAAATATGGGTTGCACGAGTCCCCCAATTAGGCTTCCATAGAATGTGCCGCTAAAGAAACCTTGCAAAGTATTGGCCGTGGCCCATCCTGCATTTCCCGATATCAGAAGGGAAGGATAAAAATGTGTACGGGCGACGTTTGTCAGCTCGAAGGCACGCTGAAATGCCTGTTCGGCCTCTTGCACATCAGGCCTATTTGCCAGTAACTGTGCGGGTACGCCGATGCGCAAACTACTGTCGATCGTGAGGCTGTCAAACCGCGTCCGAGGTATTTCATGCGGCGATGTGCCAAGGAGGATGGACATCGCATTTTCTATTTCTCTTCGCTGCTGCATCACCTCCGGTATCTGCAATTTCGCGACTTTAACGTTTGCCTCACTGTTTGCAATATCTGCTCCGGTCACGACTGCACTTTGTTTTAATGTCTTAACAATATCGACATCGCGCTCCCTATTCATTACGGTAGAATCTAAAATTCTTAACTGCTCATCGTAAGCTAGCAGCTGGTAGTAATTTATCGCGATCGATGCGACGAGCTGCGTTTGAATAGTGCGTAAGTAGGATCGGCTGGCCAAAAATGCAGCATATTGGGCTTTTTTTGTGCTGCGAAGCTTTCCCCATACATCGATCTCCCAACTTGTGGTAGCAATAAGATCGTAAATTTGATTGTCCGGTATAGAATTTATGTCAACACCATTTGCTCTGATCTGCGCCGTGGAGCGACGATTGTACGAGGCCTCGCCGTTAACGGATAAGGTAGGATAGAAGGCCAGCTTGCTTTGCCGGAAGGCCGCCGCCGACGCGCTGATCCGGGCAACAGCAATTTTTACATCGTAATTGTTGTGTAGTCCCATATCAATGAGCTCGAGTAACTTCTGATCTGTAAATAGGCGTTGCCAAGGAATTGCGGCCAGCGTGCTGCTATCGGCAATTGATGTATCTTGATCTCTAAACAATTTGCTGTCGCGGGAAATTGCAGGCTTTTGGTAGCTTTTGGTCACGCCACAGGACCATACGAATGCGCAGATCATGAAGATAAGTGCCGATGCTAAAAGCCATTTCGTCCTTCCCTGTGTGAGATGAAGATCTGGGTTAAGATAGTGCCGCATGGTCGTCCTCCTTAAATTTACTACTGATTTTTTCATGTAGTCCTTGAAATACCATAAACAGTACCGGAACCATAAATACACCTAATAAAGTACCAGTAAGCATACCCCCAATAGAGCCTACGCCAATAGAAATATTGCCTTTGGCGCCCGCCCCTGAAGAAAAAAGTAATGGAAGCAAGCCAAAGATAAAAGCAAAAGAGGTCATCAATATGGGACGTAGTCGTGTTTCAGCACCCTGAATTGCCGCTTCGTAAATCGAAAGCCCGCTCTTCCTCGCTTGCAAGGCGAATTCTACAATCAATATCGCATTTTTTGAAAGCAGGCCGATCAGCATGATCAAGGTGATCTGCACATAAATATTATTATCCAATCCCCATAGGTTTACAAAGACTAATACGCCTAATAGTCCCACAGGTAGCGAGCATATAATTGCAAGCGGAAGCACATAGCTTTCATATTGGGCACAAAGCAGGAAGTATACAAAGATTAGACAAACCGAAAAGATGAGGATAGACTGTTTTCCACTAGCTTGTTCTTCACGGCTTATCCCGGAGAATTCATAACCATATCCTTCGGGGAGCACTTCTGCTGCTACGTCTTGGATAGCGAGCAGTGCTTCTCCTGAACTGTGTTTTGTATCAGGCGAGCCGTTGATTGTTACGGCTGTAAACATGTTGAAGCGTGCGATACTTTCTGGGCCGTAAACCCGCTTAAGTTCGATAAATTCCGTGATGGGAGCCATCTGCTGCCCGTCATCGGTCCGCACGAATATGTTTTTTATCCCATCTATATTAGCTCGGTAAGCTGTATCGGCCTGTACCATCACCCGATATTGTTTTCCAAATTGATTGTAATTGCTTGCATACAGTCCGCCGTAGTAACTTTGCATCACCTCTAATATAGCCGACACGCTGACGCCTGCTTCCTGCGCTTTAGGTACGTTCACCGACATTTGATACTGCGGGAAATTAGGATCGAACGAAGTAGATGCAGTTTGTATCTCTGGACGCTTATTGAGCGCGCTGATAAATGTCTGAGAAACTTTGTAAAGCTCGTCAATGGAATGGCCGGCTTGATCTTGCACTTGTAGCTCGAAGCCGCCACTGGCACCGAAGCCCGTAATCGTGGGCTGTGAGATAAATTGAAGTTTTGCATCCTGAATGTGAGCCGTTTTTTCGCGTAGCTCGGCGATAAAATCTTCGTTGTTGATGCCTTTACGATCCTTCCAATGCTTTAGCTTAACAATTTCCATGGCATAGGAACTTCCCTCGCCCGCGATATTGTTTCGCCCCACCATTCGTAGCCCATTGTTTACGGCGTGCATAGATCGTATGATACTGTCTACTTCGTTAGCGATAACCGTTGTTCTTTCCATGGACGAAGCGGGAGGGAGGCTCATCATCACGAAAACCGTTCCCATATCTTCGGGTGGCACAAAACTAGCCGGTGTTTCCCGAAAGGCGAATCCCAACGATAATGCACAGGTAATGGTAAAAAGCCCCATTAACCATTTCTTACGACCAAAGAAGCTGATCGCTATTTTATATTTGTCCAGCACCTTATCATAACCCGCATTAAATGCTTGCCCGAAGCGCACGAGCAGGCCTTTTTTCTTTTTGACATCCGTGCCGGCGTGCGCTGGGTGTTTAAGGAACAGGGCAGCCAGGGCGGGGCAAAGGGTCAAAGCGTTAACGGCAGAAATTATAATAGCGATCGCAAGGGTAATGCCGAATTGTTTATAAAAGACACCCGTCGAGCCGCCCATAAAGCTCACGGGCACAAAAACGGCAGCCATGACCAAGGTAATAGAGACTATCGCCGATGATATTTCAGACATAGCGTCAATAGCGGCCTTTCGAGCTGACTTATAACCGCCTTCAAGTTTTGCATGAACAGCCTCTACCACGACGATGGCATCATCCACAACGATGCCGATGGCCAGCACCATAGCAAATAGTGTAAGCAGGTTTATGCTGTAGCCCAAAAGCTGTAGAAAGAAAAAGGTGCCTGTGATCGATACCGGAACCGATATACCATGTATTATAGTACTTCTAAAATCCTGAAGAAAAATGAAGATCACGAAAAATACTAAAAGGAAACATTCGATCAGCGTGTAGATAACCTTTGAAATAGATGCATCTAGAAATGTATTGATATCAACAAAGGTTACATTGTGAATTCCTGCAGGATAAGACTTTTCTGCTTCAGCAAATACTGCTTTCGCGCCCTCAATTACTTCCTTGGCATTGGCCCCGGCGATCTGGTTGACGGCAATATTTACCGAAGCTTTACCATTTACTGTGGGTGTTACACCGTAACTTTCTGCGCCCAATTCTATGCGAGCGATGTCTTTTAAACGTATCAGGTTTCCCTGACCTGCATAGCGTACGATGATGTCTTCAAACGCGGCGATGGAAGTGAGCCTGCCCGTATATTTAATAACATATTGAAAGCTTTGGTCGCCGTTTTCGCCAAATTTCCCAGGTGCGGCCTCGATATTTTGGTTGCTAAGTGCCAGTGACACATCTTGGGGCGTAAGTCCGTAGGACGCCATCACTTCCGGCTTTAACCAAATCCGCATGGCATATAGACGGCGCCCCATAGCTGAAGCATCGCCCACACCTTTAATTCGTTTCAGCTGGGGGATAATATTTATCTCGGCATAATTCTGTAGAAAATTTTGATCGTACTCTTCCTTATCGCTGTAAATGGCATTTATAAAAAGGTTACTGCCCTGCCTTTTCTTGACAATGACGCCAGCTTGAGTGACCTCCTGTGGAAGAAGGCTGTTTGCCGTAGAAACTCGGTTTTGTACGTTCACGGCAGCCATGTCTGGGTCGGTTCCGATCTCAAAATAAATATCTATAGTGCCAACGCCCTCATTGGTCGACGTGGAGGTCATGTAGGTCATTCCCTCCACACCATTTATCTGCTCTTCCAGCGGTACGATCACGCTACGTTGAACAACATCGGCATTGGCGCCAATATACGTGGCGGTTACCTGTACGGTGGGTGGTGTGATATCAGGATATTGTGCTACAGGCAGTGTAAGAATGCCCAATATGCCTAACAGGACAATGATGATGGATATGACCGTACTAAGCACTGGACGGTCGATAAATAGTTTGAGCCGACTGGATTTCTTTTTGTTGTTTTTTTTCATGAAACCGCGATGACCGTTAACGTTTTGAGTTGATCTGCGTTGGCGCAATAAGCACACTATCTTTGAGACTAGCCGTGCCACTGAGTACAATGATATCGCCTTTGCTAAGACCGTCTTCCACGATGAAATGTTTGCCATCATTCGTAGCCGTTGTCACAATAGCTTTACTACGTACGCGATTATCTTTATGCAGGAGATAAACCATACGCTTATCCTGCACTTCAAATGTGCAAGACTGTGGGATAACAATCGCCTGATCGACCTTTCTTGGGATGCGTAAAATTGCGCTTCCACCGCTTTGCAATAGGGCGGATGGATTGGGAAATGTGGCTCGGAAATTTGCAGATCCAGTTTGTGTCGTTAAGAGGCCACTCGCTGTCTCTACCTGACCGGTATGTTCGTATGCGCTGCCATCGGCAAGTAGCAGTTCTACGGCTGGTAAATTTTTTAATTTTTCCTGAACGGTTTTTCCGCTGAATTGGCGGTTAAAGGCGAGAAGCTGTTTTTCGTCGAGCGAGAAATAAACGTACATCGCTTTGTTGGACGACAGGAAGGTGAGTGGTGAGCTGGCGTTGAGGCCGACCAAGCTTCCCTTGCGGTACGGAATTGTACCGATGATGCCATCACTAGGACTGCTGACTATAGTGAAACCCAAGTTGGCTTCAGCATTGACCAGGTTAGCCCTTGCTTGTGCCAACGCCGCCTTTTTTGCTTTTAGAGCGTAGTCGGCGGCCTCCAGTTCATATTCGCTAATGATTTCTTTCTCCACTAATGGTCTAGTCTTACGAACCATCATGTCTGCAGCGTCTACATCAGCCTGTGCCGTCTGGATGGCTGCCTGGGCCACACGCTTCTCCTGTTCAAACTGTGGGCTAGCTATTCGAAATAGTCGTTGTCCCTTCTTTACGGTAGCCCCTTCGTCGACATATAGCTCTTCCAGATAACCTTCCACACGTGGCCTAATTTCAATAACATCTTGTCCTTGAATAGAAGCGGGGTAGCTGACATAGCGTGTCGTCTCTTGCGGCTGTATTGTGAGTACCGTGTGGGCAGCGGGTTTTTCGGTTTCTTCCGCTTTTTTATCCGTGCTTGTGCACGCCGTAAAAAGGAGAAAAAGCGACATGCTCTTGGCCAGTTTGCATAATGAGTCCTTTTTGTTCACGTATCAGTTTTGTAAGGTGTTGTAGATAGAACAATCATAGGCCGATTTAGTTACCGTTATTTTCCGCTTTTAGTTCGCGTTCGCGTTGGATAGGACTATACTGAACGCCACAGCGAATCACCTGTGCAAAAGTCCGCAACGGTTACTAGTTGTTTAAGGAAGTTAGTAAGCTTTTAAGTTGGGTGATATGATCTTTTAATTCATTGATTCGTTGGGCTCGTCGCCCGGTCGTATCCGGACTGAATTGGGGTCTGTTATCCATATTAACCATAAAGTTTCGGCGCTCTTCCATCATCCGCAGTGCAACCCATAGCGTCTCTTCTGTGCGCTTCAAGTATTGGTCATCCAGCTGCGGTTCCGAAAAAACGTGGCCAGTATAACAGCGGTATCTGGTGTGCCCATGTTCTTCTATCTTTGTTAATACGCCGCCGCAGTCTGGGCATGTCATCAGTGTCGGGTCGCCGAGCGTGATGGTGGACTCCATATTGCTGGACATGCGCAGGGTAATAGCCGCTTCTTGTTGAAGATCTTTTGGGACTTCTTGTGGTAAACAGTCGCCTCGGGAATAGATATCAGCAAGTATATAAGTAATTTCATGCGCAGAAACGCGATAGTCTACAGCGATATTGCTCAGTACATTGCGTGGCATATCGGCGTACGACGCTTCTTCGGGTTCTTGAACCAAGCATCTTCCACCAGCGCTCTTAATGGCCATCATACCTGATGTTCCGTCGTCCAACAATCCACTAAGGATAATTCCTGTAACGCATGAATCGTATGCGGCGGCAGCAGTTCTAAACAGCACGTCGATAGACGGGCGCCAATGATTTTCCAATGCTCCACGCCTCACCAATATGCGGTCTTTTTCAAGCATCATATGTTGGTCGGCAGGAGCGAGATAAACCCTGTTATGCTCGATTGGCATACCTTCTTCGGCGATGACTATGGGTAGAGCAGATCGTTCCTGCAAACGCTGCAGGGTATACGTCGGGTTGACGCTTTCGCTCAGATGGATCACGATAAAAACACTGACTTTGGTTTTGGTGCTTAGCGATGCCAGAACGTCACTCAAGACAGGCAGTCCACCAGCGGAAGCACCAATTACGACAATGTTATATACTTCCTTACTGCTCATACAAAAAAGTTTCTTGAGGATTTAGAGGTAGCACGATTTTAAAATGCGTTCCCACTTCGGCTAGAATCTCAAATTTTCCATTTAGTAATGACACTCTATTAGATATCCCGCGTATACCTGAACCCCTTTTGATCGCTTCTTCAAGGTCATCACCAAAGCCTTTCCCTTCGTCTTTCACTTCAACGCTTACACAACCTTCCTGTTTCTTTACAATAACGTTGGCGGTATTCGTACCCGAATGTTTTATACTGTTATTAATCAATTCCTGTATAATGCGAAAAACATAAAGCTGCATGTCTTTTGGTAAACGATCGGCTCCGAGGTCTATTTCGGAGGAGATGTGAAATCCAATATTTTCTAAACGACGAACGGTATCTTGCATGCTCGCCACAAAGCCGAAATCTTTCAAAATGGTTGGGGAGATATTGGCAGATAAGGTACGCAACTCTGCAATGGCCTGCTCCAGCAAATTGTACATTTCAGTTAGCTCTTTCGGCAAAGCCCCCTCTTGTTTTAGCACGTTTAAACTATAACGTATCGCATATAAAATCTGACAAACACTGTCATGCAGTATGGCGCTTATCTTTTCCCGCTCACGCTCTTGTGCTTCTACGGACGTTTTTTGTAATAGCAACTGTTGCACTTTTCTACGCTCTTCTTCAATAGCAAGACTTTTTTTACGGTCGGTTATATCTGTCAGAATCCCCGTTAGATAGCTATTGCCATTCAGCTCTTTGACAGCGCGACCTTTCACCGATATATATTTTGATTTCCGGCGCACAGGTAGGCGTTGCAGCTCGATGTCCAGTTCCATGTATTGATCAGGAAGCTCAGTACATTGTTGAAATTTCACGCTATCCTCCGGAATGAACAATGCAGACAGCTCGCTTACAGCGAAATGATTTTGCAAATTATCGATATTTAACAATTGCTTAGCATAGTCATCCAAATAGATAATTTTACGACAAGCTGATGTTTTCCAAATGCCAGATCCAGAAGCCTCGAGGGACAACGCAAGCCGTTCGGCAGTTTCAGCCTGGCGTTGCTCTTCCAGTTTTGTCGTGGTAATATCACCGACCGTGATATAATACGTGTCACGATTGGTAACAGCATTTTTGGAACAGCTACCGTGTAACACCACAAAGCGCAGCTCTCCATTGTTCATGTTCAGCATAACCTCGGCATGAGCTCCTTCAGACATGCGCTTGCAGGCGTCCAAAAATTTGAAATATGTTTCGCGCGAATCAGGGTGAATGCACAGTCCAAAGTTACAGCCATGTATCACTTTCGTCGTATTCGAAAGCAGCGTAACACCTTTTGTATTTACTTGCTGTATCGTTCCATCATGATCTAAGATTACATAACCAACAGGCGCCGCATTATAAAAGCCCGCGAATTTGGCTTGTTCGCTTTCGAGTGCGACTTGTGAAGCGGTAATTTCATCGCTTTGCATGTGCAGCTCTATTTGGTAAAGCTCCAGCTCTTGTATTAGTTTAGTCAATTTTTCGTCTAGAGCCAGTGGCTTCGCTGTTAAGGACTGCCCTAACACGCTTTCCGCTCTGTAGCGAAGGATTTCAAAACGGTTTTGTTGCTGGTCTAATTCCATGTGGGCGCTAGTTATGTCTTATTAAAGTTAATTTGATTGCTTCGATTTTGTTTTCATCATTCGGTATCTTGTCTATGGTTGCAGTAAGATCGAGCCAACCGACTCCATTGATATGATGTTGAATTTTCATCTGCATGTGTAGGTCAGCTGTCTTAAGTCCATCCGCAAATTCGGTCATCTGCCATTTGTTATGAACAATGTCGAGCAAAGAATGTTCATTTAATTCTAAAATAGTTAAGTTGAATAATTGCAGAAATGCATTATTATTAATAATTAATTTATAGTCTGCATCCAAAATTGCGACGGCATCTGATTCATGACGGATGGAGGCGAGTGTATAACTTAACAATCCGGATAACTGCGTGTGTAAAGCCTTAACGGGTGTGGTTTTGGTGAATGTTAGGACGGCGCCACTGATAAAATTATCCATAGTTCGATAAGGCATGATACGCAAATTATACCATTCATTTTTTTTCGTCTTCACTTCCAATTCTTTACCTATAAGTGTATCAATCACATCAGTGATTTTATTTTCAATTGCTGGGTAGTCGAAATTGGATACAATGTGGGTAATTGACCGGCCCACATCGCTGGGAATAACATTGAACAATCGCGTAATCTGGGGGGTAAACCGTAATATGCTGAGTTTATTGTCCAAAAAGATCGTACCAATTTCAATATTATCCAACAGGTTTTTCATGTCGTTGTTCAGTTGCGTAAGCTCTTCAGCTTTCGTCTGGTACTGATGGTTAATCGTCATTAGCTCTTCATTGAGCGATTGCATTTCCTCTTTCGTAGTAAGAGCTTCCTCATTGGTACTTTGAAGTTCTTCATTGGTGCTTTGCAGCTCTTCGTTGGTTGATTTAAGTTCTTCAAGTGATGTTTCCATTTGTTCGATGGTCGTGTGAAGCTGTTGCTTGGTATAGGTAAGCTCCTTCTCCAATTCTTCCACTGCAGCTGTCGAAACCGTGCCATTCTGTTTTGGTTTACCAGTACGTTTTGGCAGGTCTTTTTCTCGAAAAGTAACTAATATCATCCCTTGTAGCGGAGACTCATCAATGTAGGTCACCGTAAAGCCGACAGCGAGTGTTCTACTGCCTTCTTTTATTTTGATATCCTGTACCGCTACGGTTGTTTTTTGCCGCTGTGCCTGATGAAAGGCATTGCTCAAAACATACTTCAATTCTTCACGAATCATGCGGTGAATATTCATAACGGCTTCACCAGGGTGCAATTCTACATACCGATTTGTCTTACCATTCACGTACAGAATTTCGCCCTTCTCATTTAGTAAAAACGCTGCTGGAGTATGTTGTTGCAACAGCATTTTATTGAAGTGTTCGGCAACCGGATTTTTAGCGGTCTGTGGCATGCTTAAATCTGATTTGAATTGTTTTCCCTGAGTACCTACATGAAATGGAAAGTCTAAAAATTTTCCGACGGCAGCGATACCGTTTTTGCGACGGAAAATTTTCCATTTCGAATCAACGATGTCAAAAATATCCTGATAGCCATTAATCGATTCGGCCGGCCCTAGGTATAAAAGACCACTTCCATTGAGCGAGTAATGAAAAATCGGAATGATTTTCTTTTGCAGTTCTGCGGTCAGATAGATCATCACATTGCGACAGCAAAGCAGGTCTAAACGCGTAAATGGCGCATCCTTTACTAAATTGTGCTGCGCAAAAACAATCATTTCCCTTATTTCTTTTTTTACTACATAGCCATTATTCCTTTCGATGAAAAAGCGATCGAGTTGTTGCGGACTAAGTTCCGATGCAATATTGGAGAAATAGAAGCCGTCCCGGGCTTGGTCTATTGCTTGGGCATCGAGATCTGTGGCGAATATCTGGGGTCTGTTGCGCGGTTGCATGGCAGCATTCTCGAGGTATTCTGTTACGAGGATAGCCACACTGTAAGCTTCTTCTCCCGTCGAACAGCCAGCAATCCAAATACGGATAGGCTCATCAGGATCCTTGCTCTCCAGTAGCTGATAAAGATGTCTTTTCAATATTTCAAATCCATGCCGATCTCTAAAAAATTTGGTTACATTGATCAACAATTCATTGAATAGTGTGTCGAGCTCTGCAGGATGCTCCCGAAGAAAATGTACGTAACTGTCATATCCTGCGAGTTGATGAAAGGCAATGCGTCTTTCTATACGTCGGGAAATGGTATTTTTTTTATAAAGGGTGAAATCATGCCCCGTGCTCGCCCGCAACAGCATTAAGATTTTTTGGATATGGATGTCATTATCCATATTGTCTTCCATATTTCCCTGTAGTGTATGAATAGATGGATGTAGAAGATATTGTACAAGTTTAGCCGGCATTTGTTCAGGAGGAAGGACGTAGTCTATCAGCTGCGTGCGTATAGCCGCAGTAGGCATGCTGGGAAATTCAGCTGTTTCCGGTTGCTGTGCCATAGTCATACCAAGTTTCTCTTTGATCATACGTACACCCGTTTCTCCATCAGCACCTATACCGGATAATACAATTCCTACGCCCATGGCGCCTTGATCTTCTGCAAGGCATTCAAAAAACTGATCGATGACCATGCATGCACCCTTATCACGCGTAGGTTCAAAGAACAAGAATCTTTTTTGATGCATACCAACTTCTTTGTCTGAAGGGGTGAGATAAATTTTATTGGGTTCCAATTCCTGACCATCTGTAGCAAGTTCCACCGGCATTGGGCTGAACGATTGCACACGTTCTTGATAAGCAGAAAGTGTAAGATCCAGATTGTGGGCAATGATCACAAAAGCAATAGAAGGATTGGTAGGCATATGCCTGAAAAATTGTTCCAGGGCGGTCAGCGACCCAACGCCTGCACCAAGACCAACCACGGAAAATCGTTCCGTTGCCCTAATCGTTTCGTTTATTGCGTTTTCGGACTTTATACTATTCTCTTCTTGTACTTTGTTTTTCATCATGTATACTGCATGGGATGTTGCGGAATGCTAATTTAGTTTAATAAATACAAATCTCGAGAAAAAGCTTAAAAATCCAGCTGTATCCAAAATCAACCTAGTAAGGTCTTGGATTTAGAAATGTTGTGGAAGCGCGCATGATAGGGAAGGTGATGTGGCCGGACAGTTCGCAAGGGGCAAAGGAGAGAGCCCTCGATGTGTATCAGCCGTTCCGGACATAAGCTCGTTTTCAAAATTCAAAATCAGCTGAAATTTAGTAGACTGCAATGCCGACGTGCCGTTGTCTGATTCAATGGCTCATTGTATATAGATTAGCTAAACTTTACCATCAAACCTTTTCACTGGCAAAAATATAGTAAAGGCGGTTCCTTTTCCTTCTTCGCTTTCTACCGCTATCGATCCTCCATGACTACCGAGCAATTGTCTTACTAAATATAGGCCTACGCCAGTTCCTTCAATATGCTCATGAAATCTTGTGTATTTGTTAAACAGGTTTTGCTTTTGTTTTTCAGGAATACCCAAGCCATTATCCTCCACGCGTACATTAACACCACTCTCGACTTCCCAAGAGGTTATATTTACAATTGGGCGCCTTTGGGGATGGCGATATTTAAGCGCATTGGTTATGAGGTTTTGTATAATACTGTGCAGGTGAATACGATCATAGTATACCTCGCAGAAGTCGATGTTTACATTGATCTCGCCATTCGTTTCCGCTACAGTCCCTTCAAGCTCAGACTTAATGCCGTTCACCATAGCACATAAGTCAATCTTTTCTATGTTGTGATTGTCTAGGCGTTTGGTTTTAATAATTTCGCCTAAATTTTTAATTGTTTCTGTCAAACGATTGACCGATCTTTTAGAAATAGTAAATAGCTGCCGTTCTTGGTCCTGCATTTGCGAGTCAAGTTTTCGTTCTAGGATCGCCAAAGATGCTTGCAAAGAGGTTATTGGGGTCTTTAAATCATGGCTAATAATATGGATTAAGCTGTCGAGGTCTGTATTTTTCCTCGCAAGTTTGTTAACATTATCATGTAATTCTTGGCTACGATCTTTCAATTCTTCCATTAATTCCCAAGACTTATCGTCGGATCGGTTGAGCTTTTTCAGTAAGATGAATGCGAAGGGTAATGTCAGCGCTGCGAAGCCTACAATAAGTAGCACGATAGCCAATTCAGCAGGTAGCTGGGCCTTTGAGAGCAGAAATAAAAATAACCCTACGAATAGGGGTAACGATAGAAAAAAGTACAACAATGAGTAGCGGGCCGTTACGGCGGCTGAATGTTTGGATGCCATCTCAGTTAACCACCCGTTGTCAGCCGTGTACAACATGAGCGCTAGCGAGGCACTGATCAGACCCATTGTGGTTGGTAAAGCTATAGCTGAGTATGAACCGAATGAAAAAAGTCCGCTGATATTAAACAATATACCTACAAATGATATGTAGGAAGCAAGTAATCCTATCAAGTTGAAAATCTGCGATACGTAGTAAATTTTTAAAAGTGCAAGTAGCAAACCCATCGTCACCGTAAGAAAGCAGACCGTGGTATATAGTGACATCCGGCCGGGAGGTTCTACATGAGAATTTGTAAAATGATCTATAACCAGCAGCTCGTCAATATGAAAATTCAAACCATATATATATTGTATACAGGTTAGCAGGCAAAACATTAGGATCGCCGTCGCCACAAAACCCGACAATAGCGATCTCTTGTAAATGGCGCACGCCATTGAAAAGCCCAATAGTATTGTCACAAGAGCGGTATTGAATTTCATCGAAGCCCCGTGTGAGAAGAACGTGTAGAGATTTGGTAGATCACATAACCATCCCAATACGGACGAAAGTCCGATCAATATGGTAAATGTTGCAAAGATAGAAGATGGTTTAATCAAAATGTTCACGGGCAAATTTTATAACATAGATCCCAATCAGTAGATGAAATTAAGGGATGACGCTTTTATAATAAACAAATGACGAACTTTTTTGATTTTAATTTATCGACTGCACCCTGATCTATGTGATGAATTTAACAATTAAAACCGTTTGATAAAGAACAAATATTAAAACGTAAAGCGATTGGTACTGTTTTATTCTATGAGAACACATTATGAAGGATAAAAAAAGAAGTTTAGGTGACGAAGAGCATACGCTGGAAGGAGAAGAGATGGTCGTTAAATCGTCGTTTCAAATGGGTGAATTTTCAAACGTCGGTAAGTTTATTTCGGAAATTAGCCAAATACTCACAGAGAGTATGCACCTTTTACTATTTGCTACGATAGAAGGTTTGTCGGGGAATGATAAGCATACACTTTTATTTCTGAAAATGCATGACGCAAAGTTTCATGCCCTTGGCAAAATGACTACGAAAGGCTCCTACGTTTTGATTGATTTGCATAAGTATAATAGTTATAATGTAAGAGCAAAGTTCAAAGATTTTGGTTTTGTGAATTATTCGCTGTCAGAAAGTATTGATTACAGCAGAGAAGACCATGCTACGATATCCGCACTATTCGGATTGATTGAAAATGAATGTTCCAGAGCAACATCGGAATTTAGCCATCGAATAATCTACTCCTATCTAGAAATATTATTGACAGTCACTCTTCGGGCTTACACTACATTTTTTAGGGAAAGAAGGGATGCAACAAGAGAAGTAGATACGAAGTTTTCCATGTTATGCGAGGACGTCTCTATGAACCGCTCGGTGACAAATCCTGAGCTTCCCTCTATGGATAATTTTGCTGGTAAACTTGGCTTCACCAAATATTATTTAAACGACCTCTCCAAAGCCCTTTATGGGCGTACAGCTCAAGACAGAATAGAGGAGCAGATTATCGTCCAAGCAAAGAAGCTGCTTGCCGACACGGATGGCTCCGTAGCCGAGATCGCGTATCAAATAGGATTCACGGAACCCCAGATGCTAAATAGGCTTTTCAAAAAGCGAACAGGAAAGACACCGTTAGAGTATCGGATATCACTAGTTTAAGTCACAGCATCTTACGGAGATCGCTAAAACTTGAGATCACCCTTCAAGAGTTAGCGATCGACTTTGTAAATTAAGACGCTCAAGAATCACAGCTTGTAAGCGATAACTAATATCATAGGCTTGCTCTATCACCGTTATGCCTGCATTGTTTTTTTTCGCAAACTATATAATGTAAAATATCCTAGAATTCCGGCAAGCACTGAAGTGATTAGAATGGAAAGTTTGGCCTCACTGACATGCAAGGGATCCCCAAAAGATAGAATGGAGATAAAGATGGACATTGTAAAGCCAATACCTGCCAACAATCCAACACCAAATATATGCTTAAAACCTGCGCCTTCTGGTAAGGTGCTAATTTTTAGTTTCGTGCAAACAAATGTCATGAGGAGAATCCCGATGGGCTTACCCAATAACAGCCCGAGACCAATACCCAGCCCTAATGGCTCCGTTAATCCATGTATCATTTGCGGTTCAAGTGTGATATTGGTGTTGGCAAATGCGAACAGTGGGATGATTAAGAAATTGACAGGTTTGACGAGTGCATGCTCTAAACGTTCCAGCGGAGATTCAACATCTGTATCATTTGTTGGGATGGTCATGGCAACGAGTACGCCCGCGATAGTAGCGTGGATGCCAGAATGGTGTACAAAGTACCAAATAAATATACCGGGAATAAGATAGAGAAAGGGATTTTGCACGTTAAGTCTGTTCATTAAAATAAGAACCAGCATTCCAATGCCGGCATATAACAGATAGGTGGTTTGTATTCCCGATGAGTAGAAAAATGCGATGACTAATATCGCAATTAAGTCATCGACAATTGCCAGAGCCGCGAGAAATATCTTTAAGCTAGCTGGAACATTGGTTCCCAATATACCTATGACGGCAAGTGCAAATGCAATATCTGTCGCCATGGGGATACCCCAGCCGCTTGCGGTTGCTGTGCCACCATTAAGACCGAAATATATCAGAGCAGGAGCAATGGCACCTCCGATAGCACAGAGAATGGGGAGCGAGGCCTTGCGAGGTGATGAAAGTTCACCTTCTACGATCTCGCGTTTGATTTCAAGCCCCACCATGAGAAAGAAGATAGCCATCAGACCATCGTTAATCCAAAGAATTAGGCTGTACTCCAAATGAATGCTTTCTGAGCTATACCCCAATCGATAATTTAGCGCGGATTGAAGCGACTCTGCGAGTGGGGAATTAGCGACGATAAGTGATAGAATTACACATATAAACAGAAGGATACCACCAGCATTAGTGGATTTAAAAAAGTTCTTAAAAACAGTAAGATTGATTAATTGTGCCATTATAATTCTTTATCGTTTTTTAATTCGTTCCATTCTTCCATGCCATAATTATCCAGCGCGGACTTTACAAATATCGGATCTTTTTGCTGCTTCCGCTGCGAATTGTAATCGCTATACAATACCAATACCCGTTGGTGCAAAAGTTTTAGATTTCAATCCCTGTTTTCCATGTAAGATGCCAGTCCATCAGAATACTGCCCACCACAAGTTTTTTTATGAATCTGTCCTAATGTAGTTTCTACAATATGTTCGATCAATTGTTGATGTTTGGGTGCGCTAAAATAGGTAAATATACGAGCCGCTCGTCGTAATATCGCATAAAATATACTTATAAAATTGCTTAGTCAACATAGTTTTAGACTATAAGTCGCGCTATTTATTTATGAAAGGCTGCGGCTGATTAAAACACATCAGTCGCTATTCGTTAGGTAAGCAACCACTAGTTGTCTACAATATTTATACCGTCACATCGCTTGACAAATTCGCCGGCCTATCGAAAATAGCCGACGCTGTGCGTTCGCTCTTTATCATATCTTTGACTTTAGTATCATTATCCAGAAATAGTATGTAGGACGTAATTTTTCTACGATTTACTTTTAAACAATATTCTCCGAAGTTTGTTGCTGTTATAGCTTGACGTACGATTTCTTATACATCTTATTCATTTACATAAAATCGCCTAGCCCTATAAAAAAACAATTGTGCTGTGCATGACCTTTGCTTGCTGTAATTGCTACAGTTTCTCGATCTATAAATAGTAGCTATCGGTAATCCGGCAGGAAAATGGCGCGATCGTTTTATATAATTCGCCAACAGTTCAGGGGACTATTTTTGATAGATAGGAAAGCATTCGTAAGTTTGCGTACGTCCGCACGAAAAAAGGCAGCTTTTTTAGCACAAACATCATTTCAAATTACTGAATATTATATAAGACCAAATGGCAAAACATAGAACATTCACAACATCTTTCAAAAAAGGAATAATTGTACCCAGTCTAATTTTTATTCTGACGGTGTGCCTCGTTTCAGCCATGTTTCCTAATCTATCTGAACTGATTTTGAATCAAATGAAAGAGTTCATCTTCGTAAATTTAAATTGGGTCTATATTTGGACAGTAACTCTTTTTGTCTTTTTCTTGGTCTACCTCATGTTTAGCAGTTTTGGTAAGATCAAGTTGGGTTCCAACGATAGCAAACCGGAGTACTCCTTCTTTTCATGGATCTCCATGCTATTTGCTGCAGGTATGGGAATAGGCTTGATGTATTTTAGCGTTGCGGAACCCATGCAGCACTACACATCCGATGTGTTCGATGTAAATCATTATGTCAATAGGGCAAAAAATGCACAGCTTTACACGTTCTTTCATTGGGGCATACATGCCTGGGCTATTTACGGGATGGTGGGATTAGCTCTTGCTTACTTCACCTATCGTTATCGATTGCCTCTTTCGCTCAGGAGCTGCTTTTATCCGCTATTGAAGAACAAAATCAATGGGCCGATAGGCAACGCAATAGACGTGTTTGCGCTGTGTAGTACATTCTTCGGTATTACCACAACGTTGGGATTTGGTGTTGTACAAATTAATTCCGGGCTGCGATTATTAGATATTGTTCCGGAAACGAACATTGGCTATCAAATTTTGATCGTAGGGTTGTTAGTTTCCCTTTCCGTCTTTTCTGCCACGACAGGTGTCGACAAGGGAGTGAAGCTGCTGAGTAAAGTAAACATATTTGCGGTCATTATCCTACTTCTTTTTGTACTTTTCCTAGGACCGACGGTTTACCTTATCGGGAGTTTCACCGAGGGAATAGGTAACTACATCAATAACTTTTTTAATCTGACATTTGGTACGCATGTGTATGATCAGCAAACGCTTCCGTGGTTTTACAGTTGGACAATATTATACTGGGCATGGTGGATCTCATGGTCGCCCTATGTTGGTTTGTTTATCGCCAAAATATCAAAAGGCAGGACGATCAGAGAATTTGTAGCCGCTGTCCTTATTATTCCAACGGTTTTCAATTTCATCTGGATGTCTGTTTTTGGAAATAGTGCTATATGGTTTGACTTTTCCGTCGCTAACGGCGCTTTAGGCGCGCTTGTTTCAGATCCCGACGCGCTCATGTTCCGTTTTCTTGAGTATCTACCATTTTCTACTACAGCCAGCTACATGGTTATCGCCATTATCATCATTTTCTTTGTTACGTCTGCAGACTCGGGAATATTTGTTATGAATAGCATAGCCAGCCGAAACGCGACGTCCAACCCAAAATGGCAGATGGTTTTTTGGGGCTTGCTGTTGGCTATTTTAGCGCTTATCCTTTTAAATGCAGGTGGCCTTCAAGCATTGCAAACGATGACCTTGATCACAGCCTTACCATTTTCTATCTTGATGGTGATTTTTGGTATCAGCTTACTGAAAGCGCTAACCATAGATAGAAACTACTATGCGAAGGACTTTTCCGTAACGACTGTTCCTTGGTCGGGGGATAACTGGCAGAACAGGCTTCAACAGATTGTGTCATTTAAAAAGAAATCATCGGTAGAAGAGTTTATTCAGTCGACCGTAAAAGATGCATTCACCGATCTACGAAGTGAATTCTCGAAGAATGATATTGTTGCGTCTATCAATGATTTTGGAGTACGCTCAAAAATGGAGATAGAAATTAAGCATGATGTTCTTAATAATTTTAAGTACGGGGTGAAATGTCAGCTAAAGCTTATTTCCGAATATGTACTTGAAGAGGAAAATCTGCCTGACGTCGAAGATAAAAAAGCATATTTTCCAAAGTCCTATTTTGGCGATTCTAGAAGCGGCTATGATGTGCAATATTTCACCAAAAAGGAACTTATAAGCGATGTGCTCAAGCATTACGAACGCTTCTTAGAAATCATAACAGAAGAAAAAAATGAGATGTTTGTGAGCAGCAACCGCAATGATTCGTTGGAGTAAGTTTTTCATCATGCTGAGCTTTCGACTGCATTTCAGCTTTTTGGATCACTGAAATAAAATGGATAGAAAAGAGTGTCGAAAACTACGTTTTCAACACTCTTTTCTTTTACTTTTCGGAAGAATTATCCAAACCTCTTCCGGTCAGGTGTTGTAGTTCATCAATTCGTTTCGATGCTTCAGCCTTTGTAAGGCCTTCCTCGAACGGTACATTAGCCTCATCAGACAAAGTCTTTAAGTAGGAAGCTTGCGCACCCGTCATTGCTTCATTTCCCGTGGTCCAATCGTCCGGATCCTTTTGTGTATTCGAATTGTTGTTTTCATTTTGTGCAGGAAGGTCTTGTTTTTTATCTTTTGCATTTTCCATATTCTTAGCTTTTTTTAAGAACCTATTCCGCTGTAGAATAGTTTTACCTCTTCCGTGTTTTTGCTCTATGCACGATTTCACCTAGAGAAAGTTGGTGTTGCAAAGCAATGAATGAGAAAATTTGTTGGAACTGTTTATTGCGTGCAGCGGGGGAATATAGCAGATGGATGAAGCGTGACAATCTTCACGCTATTGATAGAAAAGCCCGATACCAGATTTTATATATATATATCGGTATCGGGCTTTAACAACGTTGCAACTTATCTGTTGTTTTAATTTGTACAGCTGATCACTTTTTTTCCACGCCCCCTGCCGGCAATAATGGTGGCGCCGGTGACGACTTGGGTCACTCTGATACTGTTACTTCCAGTTCTATTCCAAGTAACGTTGTTGAAGGTTAGGTTTCCGCCCGAAATTGGAACCAAAGGTAATAGTGGGCCGCCAGTCGTTTTTCTTCCCTCCAACGATACTTGCCCCGTTGAACTTATCGTGATTCTAATGACAGGTGAAGACTCGCTACCCTGCATATTGTAAATTTCTGAAACACCATTCAAGCCCCAGAGTGCCCCATCAGCAAATTGAATATTCCTCGGATATCCAGATACGGATGCCTGAAACTGTATTTCATTCGATGCAATTCGCGTGTTGTTGATCGTCATGTTGAATGAGTTATCCAAGTTATACAGATCCATCACAAACCCATAGTCAGCTCCCGGAGCTGTAAAATCTTTGAAATTACCATCCCTAGCCTCGAAAACAGTACTGTTCACATCTTGTGTGCACGGCACTCGGAAATTCAAGTTAAGGTTGTATTTTTTTCCTGGCGAAACATTTAAATTGGGGATCAAAAATTCAGCTTTTGATGTTCCGTTTATTGTTAAATTACGCAACGTCAACACACCATTTGTCGCATCAGGAGAAAGCAAAAGCGTCGGCGAGCTGCTTAGTCTTTTTGTACCTCCTGTAGGGATCGTGGGAAATGTTACGGTCTGGCCGGTCGAAGATAGGGCTGCATAGGTCACGGCCTCCGTTCCCAAGGCGTACGTCGCGCTTGTTCTCGTGGGGCGCATATCCGCAGAACTAATCGAAGTTATTGTTCCACCTATTGTGGTATCGATAATCAGGTTTGTAGTAACTTCGGCAAAAACATGTTTCAACACGACGTCGAGTACGTTGCTACCTCCAGTCAGGGTTACGGATTTCTTAAACACCATGAGATCTTGTGTGGTGGCCGTTACCGATCCCGTACTAAGCGTTCCAACGCCGGTATTCGAATAGGAGATCGTAGGCACCGTGCTTTGTGAATTATAGGATAATCCAATAAACGTGTACGTAGATCCTCCGTCGAGGACAAAAGCGGTTGTCTCACTTTCTCTGCCCGATATATACGTGTTTTGCGCTACAAACTGGCCGGACGCTGCATAAACCGCAATGATATAACGGGTGCCAGGAGTCAACGGGTTCCGTTGCACGGCAGCCTTATTCGTACTTGATTGTTTTAATCGCACAGAATCAGTGCTAGCCGATGAGGCACCGTCTGTTGCTTCCTGCAGCGTGCCGAAAACGGTTATGTCATCGCTAAAGGGAAGTGAAAATGTCTGCTGTTGTATATTTTTTACCTTGCTGGATGAACTTTTTGTGGAGTTTGCCGCACTTAATTGCTTTCCAGTAACTGCAGAATCCAGATTGTTTTCAACGTCTCGTTCTACATCTGTCAATTTCACAAATACTTGCGCTGGCCCAGAATCAGACACAGGATCAACGCTATTTTTTTCACAGCTCAATAAAAACAAGGTAACGCAAGCCACCATAGCTGTAGCTGCCGCTATTTTAACATACTTTTTCATATCTACCAAGTGTAAGTTCTGTCAACATCCGGTTGTACATCCCATTCATCGGATGCCTGTTGATTTGGATTTACTGGGCGTACCTGCGCGGAACCTGCAGCAATCGATCCTTCTATAGATATGATTGCCATATCAATAGATGGAGAAACATAAACTAATTTTGTAACCTTTTTCATAGAATAATTCTTCCTATTTTTTCCTGTCATTTCTTATAGACAAGCCTTTATTTTAAGTGCAGCAAAAATAGTGATGCGTGCCTTAGAAACAACAGAATGGCAGATTAGAATTCACGTTTGTAGTTGAGAATCTACATGTGTAATATTTGTTTACAGAAAGATTAATCGACTAATGTTTTAAAGAAATTAAATATATTTCAAATATTTAGTTATAATGTGTTCTACAATATTTCAAGATCAATAATAATTGGATAACGTAAAATATGCTTGCTCAATCACATATTCGTGCCGCTCCTGTGACGTTTAAAACAGCGCGATTTCTTCCGCTTCAAGTCATTTTCAATATTTTCAGATTTGACTTTTTCCAATCGCAAGGATTGTCGTTATAAAGCGGGCTCTTTTTATGCTTAGGTGCTACCATTTGCTGTAGAGGAATACTCAAAGCGCTGGCGGTGATCACGGAAGATCGATAAGCGGATAATTACGATGGGTAATTTCGAAGCCCAAATAATGGTTTGAAAAGCAGCTGCACGTAACAACCCCTAGCTAAAAAAAGCGAAAGGAAGCTTTCGACGAACAAATGGGGGAGCTGGTGCAATTATTGTACATCAAATATTGAACATTATTCAATTATTAGCAACTTATTTGAATATACGGCAAGGTGAAACTAGCTTCTTATGGAGTGTGTTCCATGGGTATTTTTGTTTCTCTTCAAGGCTATATTTAACCTATTAAAAACAAATCCCTCCGTCGGGTGACGAAGGGATAATTGAATGTCCATTCCCCAGAACATTTTCATAAGCAGTCGCACTTGTTTCGGAATCTTAGGTCTAGAGTTCCTATTTCATAGCTATTGTGTAATTATGAGTTGAAGTTAAGTCTTCTAATTTGATAATGCAAATATTTTTGATTTTTTTTTCTGAAACTTAATATTTGAAATGCAATACATCCTCTTCGGCGAATCTACAACAACAAGTTGCGTGGTTTTCATTGACCCTCCATGTTACCATGGAGAGTCTGCTTATGAAATAGTGCCCCTGGGAAGGGCAACTCAATTAAACAAACCTACATATTTTTATTAAATTTTTTATGAAGTAATACACCTGTTTTTACGGTTTTACACTTATTTTTTGCTAAAATCCGCATGTTATAACGGTATAAATGCTAAAGCTGGTGAATTTTTCGGTTATTTATCCGTTTTAATGCTTGCGTGAGTATGAGCATGCTACGGTAGATACCTCCCAAGCGGCAAGCTATTTTTCTGCCGCAAACTCTTGGTTTTATTGTCGGCTGCGCTTCTCCAATTCTACTTCGACTTCTTTTCGCAAGGCTTCTGTATTTTTTGAATTTCTGTAAACCAAGTAAAGAACTAGCAATGGGAAAAGGCTTGGGAAACTTAAACCATGCGTAGTTACACTGTAAACGACGACGCCTATGGTAAACCCTATTAAAGCGGCTTCTGTGATTTTACTATTCTTGAGTGATTTCAATTTCTGTGAGAGCTCATCGGTGCTCATATCTGTTAATAATTTAGCGTTCATCGTTCTTTTGCAATTAATTGCTGTGTATTGATTAAAGCCTTTGCTCTTTTTGTCCATCAGCTTGCCCGACGGTACAACATTTGAGGAGGCAAAGGTTAATGCGAATATCAGTTTTTATTTTTTTATTCGCAATATGCTCGTATTTGTTCGATGCATGGAGGAGTACTATTCCCATGTGGGCTTAGCAGCGTGAAGGACCGAAAACTATAGGCGGCGGGTTCCTTTTATAAAGATAGAAAAAGTGCCAGCTTCATGCATTAAATCAGGTTGAAGAACGAAATGCACAACACCCGATGACCATGAATAGGCCGGCGTAGGGATAAATACTTGATTTATCACAGAGATTAGTTTGCTAAAAATATTAGTATAACTTTGTTGTGTGATTAGAAGGTCAAAACATATTCCCCAGCAGATCATATCCGGGTTTAAATCGCCGGCTGATGATTATTTGGAGGCAAGGTTGGACGTCAATGATTTGTTGGTGGTCGATCCGCATTGCACGTTTTACTTTAAGATGGATAGCGATGCTATGCTAGGCTATCACATTCCTGAAAATGCCGTCCTGATTGTCGATCGCTCGCTTAGCGCTATTTCCGGCGCCGTTGTGATTGCGGCCTTGCATGGCGAGTTGCTATGCCGTTCTTTGCAAAAGGTAGATGACGGATGGGAGCTAGTCAACGATAGGGAACGCCTTGCGGTGGGCAGCGAACTGGAGCTGGTGTTATGGGGAGTGGTTACGGCAGTGTGTTACGGTGTGCTACCCCAAAGGTTGAAGGTCGGGCGGTATAAGCGTGTTTGCACATTGTGAGTATGATCATGCGACAAATCTTCAAGACCCTAATTTAAATAGCGTAAATCGCAGTGCAAACGGTGTTATTGCGTAACAGGAATGTATGCGCGCTCTTAGAAACTCGATTTTGGCAATTGTCGGAAATAATACTTAGCTTTATATAGATATATCTTTCCAATCACACAACCCAATTTTGGAAACAAAACGCGTTAAGGCTTCCATTTTTTGATTTGGTTGCTTAAGACAACGTTATGCTGGACGATAAGATACGATTAATAAATAATTTGAACATGGAAATTAATCCTCAAGAATGGTGTAGTAAAGAACCTATCCACATTCCGGGCGGGGTTCAGCCCCACGGTATGTTGATTGCTATTGACAAAACAGGTGTGGTTCAATACGTGAGTGAGAATTTAGCAGTGGCCTCGGGAATTCCTGCTCATGAGATTTTAGGAAATAATGTTCGCTTGCTGAGCGAATTTTTTGGAAAAAAGGCTAGCAGTAATTTTGTGATGGATTTAATAGAGCTGGCCAGTCAAGATGAGCAGATGAGGCCTCTCAATCCGTATGCAATCCGCATGGGTGATACACCGTTTAATTTAATTATTACACAAAGCGATTCGCTTTATATTTTAGATATTGAGCCAGAGGAGTCTAATTTATTTGAGGACCCTCAAAATTTGGTTGGCGCGAGTTTGTCGCAAATGCTAGCTGACCGGGATTTAGACACGATACTCGAAAACACGGTCGTGCAGATCAGAAAAGTAATCGGCTATGATCGTGTTATGATCTATAAATTTCATCGTGACGGGCATGGCGAAGTTGTTGCTGAAGATTATGCCATGGAATTGGAGTCTTGGTTGGGGTTGCATTATCCAGCAGCTGATATACCTGCCCAAGCGCGGGAGCTTTACAAAGTCAATCTTGTGCGCTTGATTGCTGACGTAGGCAGTTCACCTGCCGCATTGCTTTCCAATAACGATGCACCCTTAAATTTGACGGGTAGCTCCCTTCGTGCTGTTTCACCGATGCATATCCGGTACCTTAAAAACATGAATGTCGCATCGAGCTTCAGTGTTTCGATAATCGTGGATGGCGCACTTTGGGGCTTGATTGCCTGTCATAATTATTCGCCGCGGTTTATAAATTTTAGACAGCGGGAGACGGCTAAATTGATAGGACAGGTGTTAAGCTCCTGCGTGGGGATGCGCGATCAGGAAGCTGTTCAGAAGGAGCGTATCAAGTTACAGGGCATTATAATGGAGGTGACGCGTAGCTTGCAACACAACGATCGAATTCCAGCGCTAGTGGATGATTGCGGGGAGGAGATTCTGAGGGGGTTCCGTGCTTCAGGCTTTGTGCTCTATTTTGAAGGAGGTATATACAGCGTAGGTAATGTACCGACGGCTGATCAAATCGAACAAATCGCAAACCAATTTGCTGTAGTAGACGATCACAGCTACATCCGGAGCAACAAAGCCATGCGTGACTTTACCTTCACAGAATTTGATAATGTTAGCTTTGCCGGTGTGCTTTCATGCAGATTAACCCATGGAATTAAAGACTGTTTAATACTATTTAGGCCAGAGCAGGCGTCAACGGTTAAATGGGCAGGCGACCCTACCAAGTTGATCTCTATTGATGAAGAGGGGCAGCCATTCATTTCGCCAAGAAATTCATTTGATCAATGGGTTCAGGAATGTAGCGGGCAGGCGGAAGATTGGACAGATGTGGAAATAGAGGTTTTTGTTAAGATCAGGGATGAACTTAATTTTGCTATAGGCCGGAAGATTGAAGAACTTCGACTATTAAATGAAAAGTTACGCGATGCGTATGCTGAGTTGGACTCGTTTACCTACACGGTATCACACGATTTAAAAACGCCATTGACAGCTATTAGAGCTTATGCCGAACTTATACAACGAAAATCGACAGAGCCAACGGTTTTTGATATGGCTGAAAAGATCAGATTGAGTGCAGTAAGGCTAAATCAAATGGTGCAAACAGTTCTCGAGTATTCAAAGGTCGGGCAAAAGTTTGTGAATAAACAGCGTGTTGACATGGCTGTATTAATCACGGAAATAAAAGACCATTTGCTGATGGGCAGGGTTAATGACAACTTAAATTTGGAAGTGGTAAATACGCCAGAATTGGAAGGTGACCCTATATTGCTATTTCAGGTTTTTTTGAACGTTATCGAAAATGCGGTGAAGTATTCGCATAAGCAACATGTTCCAACGGTGATTATCGAAGGTGCTTCTACGGATCAAGAAACCATCTACCGAATTACGGATAACGGCGTAGGAATAAGCGTACAGCAACAGGATAAAATTTTCGATCTGTTTAGCCGGGTTGGAGACGTGGGCGAATTTGAGGGGACTGGTGTGGGCTTGGCAACTGTTCGTAAAATTATGACCAGACACGGCGCTGAAATCACCGTAGAGAGTACATTAGGATCAGGGAGTACATTCATCCTGCGTTTTCCAAAAGAAATTGTGGCCTAAGAAGCCTGTTTGTCTTTTAACACGCTTGGTGATGGGATGATCCGACAGTAAGCGGTTGATGAAGAGGTGTGTATTAAAAATCTATCAAAAACAAAACAGATAGGTAGTGCGGAGATAGTTTTCGTTTCTCAAACGCTTTTTTTAATGCAGCAATAGCCTTCGAACGAGCGAAGTAATAGCTGCTGGCTCTCGTATGCAGCTCGTGCTGATTGACATCAAAAAAATGCATATTATAATTTACCAGTAATCAAAACTATGAAGAACAAAACATATATCATTCTCCATGCGGTTAGCCTGATATTGACCGTGGTTGTAAATTACCTATCAAATACCGGCATATTCAATGGGAATACGATGAAAACTGTTTCTGATGAATATTTTACGCTCTTTACACCTGCGGGTTATGCGTTTTCCATTTGGGGTATTATCTACTTGGGATTAGCTTCCTTTATCATTTATACTGGAACACATGTTTTCAAAGGTATTGACCCAATGCACGCTGTGAAAAAAATTGGATGGTGGTTTTTAGTGTCATGTTTAGCCAACATGCTATGGGTGGTTGCTTGGTTAAATCACTACACGCTGCTAAGCGTTATGCTTATGGTAATTTTACTCCTGTCTTTATTAATCATCGTGAGCAAATTGGAATTAAGTCTGCACAAAGTAAACACTAAAAATTATATGTTTATCGCTTTGCCTTTTTCCCTCTATGCGGGTTGGATTTCGTTGGCGATAATTGCCAATATAGCGGCGTTGCTTGTGAAAATTCAGTGGGATGGTTTCGGTCTACATGCGGAAATCTGGGCGTTAGTAATGATAGCTATAGCCGGCATTATAAATATGCTGATGGTCTTGATGAGAAATATGAAAGCCTATGGGATAGTAGGCATTTGGGGAGTGCTCGCTGTTGCGGCTAATCAAAGCTCAGCCGGATCAAATATAACCTACGCGTGCTATGTAGTGTCAGCCCTTATACTTCTTGCTATACTCTTTAATCTTTTCCGGCCCACAAAATTTAGGCGCGATTTAGCACTATCGTAACGGTATTGCTGTCGACAGACCAAGAAGTCAATCGCATTCAGCGTTATATCACGTGTGATGTAGGTGAGATTTTATTTATTAGGAGGGCTTTAGTAATGATTGTAGCTTTACGGTTGTCCTTGATAAACCGACCGTAAAGCTACAGGATATTATTTTTTGGAAGAGTCTTTTACGCAATTATTAACCGTTTTTCCATTTTTCTTCTTAGTACCTTCTTTTTTATATCCTGACCAGCATGGGTCTTTTTCGTTTTCTTTTTTTTCTGCCATAGCTTTCTAGTTTAAATTGTAATGATGTATTGCAAGCTGCTTGTTTATGTATCGAAAGCGTTTCGAATCAATGTTCTAAGATAAGCCTTGCCTATTTATTCAATTTTAGAACGGCTTTAGGCGATAGAAGGTTTTGTAATATCTTTTATGTTGCTAATGCGCTTCGCTAGAATAAAACTTAATGGGAAGTGATATTGGTAGGAAAAACAGGAATTTGTATACGTCATTATTTCCATCATTGGCGAATTTTGTGATGTGTACAAGTTTACTTGAACATTTTATTTGAAAATTTAAAATACGAACGATGGATAATCAAAATCGAAGAAATTTTTTTAAGACAAGTGCGATATTAAGTATGGGTGCAGTGGGCGGAATAGCATCGGTCGCAGCTGATACAAAAATAAATAGCGATGTCCGCGACAGCAAAAAAGCTATTCCCAATTTCGAAAAGAGGGTTTTAGGATCTGGCGTTGCCGCGCTAGAAGTAAGTGCTTTTGGACTTGGTTGTATGGGTATGAGTTACCACAGAAGCTTTGTGGCTGAGAAGCAAAAAATGATCGAAATGATACATGCTGCTGTAGATCTGGGGGTGACATTGTTTGATACAGCAGAAGCTTATGGTCCGCTTACTAATGAACGATTGGTAGGCGAGGCTCTTCAACAAGTAAGGAAAGACGTAAAAATTGCAACGAAATTTGGTTTTATCGATGGCCAGCCGAATCGTGGATTGGATAGTAGGCCGAAGACGATTCGGAAAGTAGTAGAGCAATCGTTGAAGAACCTTCGCACGGATTATATCGATATCTTATATCAACATCGCGTGGACAAAAATGTGCCAATTGAGGATGTCGCAGGCACTGTAAAAGAACTAATTGCTGAGGGTAAAGTGAAGCATTTTGGTATGAGCGAAGCGGGCGTGGATGTCATTCGGAAGGCACATCGCGAACAACCTTTGACAGCCTTACAAAGCGAGTTCTCCTTGATGACACGAGAACCTGAGCACAATGTGATACCGTTATGTGAAGAATTAGGGATTGGTTTTGTGCCATACAGTCCGTTGAGCCGTGGCTTTATCACAGGCTACATTAACGAAAGAACGAAGTACATTGCAAGCAATGACAATCGCGCTTCACTGCCACGATACGAAAGAGAAGCTGTTATTGCGAACTGGCCCTTGATTGACGTGTTAAAATCGTTCGGTGACTACAGAGGTTTAACAGTGGCGCAAGTCGCTTTAGCGTGGCTATTAGCCAAAAAACCTTTTATAGTCCCAATTCCGGGTACGACGAAGTTGGCGCATCTCAAAGAGAATTTGGATGCTTCAAAGTTTACTTTTGCGACGGAAGACCTGAAGGAGTTGGATTTGGCACTCTCAAAAGTAAAGATCATGGGAGACCGCTACACCGGCACTTCCGCACAGCAAACGGATAAGTAGGTGCATTTTTATCAGTCGCGACGAGACTATATATCAACATAAAAATATATTTGTCAGGCTGTCTCGTATGTTTATGCGTCAAAAACATACGAGATGGTCGCGTCGCCTTCAAGCTCATGCCTCCAAAAACCTGTATGAAGTGATCTATTTATTTGAATATAATGCATAATCTCATTATCCTAAGCGGATAATGCTTAAGTTTGTTTGGCTTTGTTCCTAATGAATTTAAGCGCTTTTATGGTAAACGATCAAACAAATGAACAGCAGCGTTTGGCTGCGCTACATGCCTACCAAATATTAGATACTGCGATTGAGGAAGATTATGAGGAGCTTACCGAGTTGGCTGCTGCCATTTGTGGGACCCCGATTGCATTGATTAGCTTTGTCGATAAAGCGCGTCAGTGGTTTAAATCGCATAAAGGGCTTGATGTAACCGAAACGGAAAGGTCACATTCTTTTTGCGCACACGCGCTGTTAAACCCTACCGATTTGATGCAGGTTGAGGATGCACAATTAGACCCACGTTTTAAAGATAATCCATTAGTAACAGGGGAGCCACATATTGCCTTTTATGCGGGGATGCCCCTGGTAGACGATGAAGGCTTTGCTTTGGGTACGCTATGCGTTATTGATCGGCAGCCTGGAAAATTGGATGAACGACAGAAAACGGCCTTAAAAACACTCGCTAAACAAGTGGTTAATAAATTGGTGCTGCGGAAAAGATTGAAAGATCTGGAAGCGTCCAATAAACACAACCTGCATCTTCATGGCAAAAGCGAATCAAGTGAAAAGAATTTGCGGCTGATAATCGAGCAATCTCCAACGGCTATTATCGTTTTTCGAGGTGAAGATTTGTTGATCGAAGCGGTCAATCCTGCTATGCTTACCTTGCTTAATCAGCAATCCGATATAGAAGGGAAAATTTTATTGGAAGCTATTCCAGAATTAAAAGGGCAGCCAGCCTACGATTTATTAAATCATATTTATCAAACCGGAGAAACCATACATCGCCAAGAGATTGCAGTAATGCTTAATAGAAGTGGAAAGCTGGAGCGGGGGTATTTCAACTTTACCTACGCGCCGTTGATAGAAAACGGTCAGGTTACAGGCATTATTGATATGGCGGTCGAAGTTACCGATCAGGTGAATGCTCGCTTGGCTATAGAGGAAAGTGAACACCAAATGAAGCAGATGGTAATGAATGCTGCTATGGGAATGTGTATCATCAGGGGGCAAGATTTGGTTATAGAGATAGCCAATGAACCTATGCTAAAGATTTGGACACGAACCTCGGAGCAGGTATTAGGTAAGCGCCTTACGGACGTATTTCCGGAGGTGGTAGGTCAACCTTATCCGGAGATGTTACGCAAGGTGCTAAATACAGGTGAGCCACTGGCCATACCAGAACTTACTGCCGATATTGCCGAGACTGACGGCAGGATAAATAAAATCTATATTGATTTTACGTACAAGCCCTTACGCAATTCTGAGGGGATGCCTGAAGCGATTATTGCAACGGTTACTGATATTACTGACACGGTCAAGGCACGCAAGCTATTAGAGCAAAGCGAAATTAGCCTTAAAGAGGCAAATATGGAACTTGGCTCTGTAAATGAAGAGTATATGGCGCTGAATGAGGAACTGTTAACAACAAACGAGCAATTGCTGTTAGCTGAAGAAAGTCTGATGGATCTCAACGAACGCATGAACATGGCCATATCAGCCGCCAACCTAGGCACATGGTCCATCAATTTGGAATCTGATGAAATGGTGATCACCGAACGAACGAAAGAGTTGTTTGGTTTCCGGGCGAGTGATATTACAACACTTGATCGAGTACTCCAACAGGTTGCTGAAACACATCGTGAGGAGGTGGTTACGGCTATAAACGCGACGATTAACACAGGTATACCCTATAATATTGAATATCCTGTTGTAGGATTTCATGACCAGCAGATACGATGGCTTAAGGCGATGGGTAAAAGATATACATCCGTAGGTGGAAAAGCGGCCAACCATTTTTCCGGCACCATCATGGATATCACCGAGCGGAAGGCCAGTGACCAGCTCAAACAGGATTTCATAGGTATTGTAAGCCACGAAATGCGCTCACCATTGACCGCATTAAAAGGATATGTGCAAATTTTAGCTTCGCGCTCAAAACAGTCTGAAGATAGGTTCACTGCAGATATAGCCAGCAAAGCTGCAGGTCAGGTAGATCGTATGACGACGCTTATCAGCGGCTTTTTGGACGTGGCTAGAGCGGATGAAGGCAAAATCTTTCTAAACAAAACAAACTTTGATATCAGCAACATATTTCAGATAGCCGAAGAAGAATCCCTGGCTACCAACCATACGCATAAATTTAGCTTCGACGTTGCGGAAAGTATGTTTGTAAAAGCAGATCGTGATAAGTTGGAACAGGTTTTAATTAACTTGATCAATAATGCAATTAAATATTCTCCGAACGGTAGCACTATTTACATTTCTTGCACAAGGCGCGAAGGCTGGGCGCACGTGCAGGTGACGGATGAAGGGATGGGTATACCGCCTAGGGATCAAGCGCATATATTCGAACGCTTTTATCGAGTTTTGGCTAGGGAGACGGAAAACATAAGTGGCTTCGGCATCGGTCTGTACTTGTGTAAAGAGATCATAGACGGGCACTCCGGAAGAATTGGCGTAGAAAGTGTTCCGGGGCAGGGCAGTACTTTTTGGTTTGATGTTGCCATAGACTAAATCGACATAAAAATCCCCTACCAAAGCTACATTGATAGGGGAAATGGCTGGCAAATAGCTCGGTAGTTAGAATGCAGACATCACTAACGTTAGATCAGTCTGATATTCAAGTCCGGTTGTCGTTATTGCTTTAACGATGATCTTGTAGCTTCCAGCTTTTAAGCTATCATCTTTCTTTACACTTACTGCGCCCGTATTTTGGTTGACAGAAAAAATGCCTCTACTATTATCATAGGCTGTGCCGTCTAAACCTACGGAAACTAAATGGAACGTAGATTTATAGTTTTCAGGATAAAGTGTTGGAGCGGCTGATAAATAACCGTTAGAGAGGCCGATATGAATTAGATTCAATTGGATTGTAAGGTTTAAATCTGGGTAGTATGTCCCATAGAAAAATTTAATTTGCGGAATGAAGACGACGCGAAAGTCTGTTTCGGCCACAACGAAACCGTCTTTCAATAGCATTGGCTTTAAATCGTAAGTGTGTTCCGCCTTCTTTGCAGGATCGCCCGCATCAGCCGAAAATCGGATCGTCGACCCATCGATGGAAACGACTTGCTTTTGATCTGGTGACGGCGCGATATACCATGTCTCATGCAGAAGAGCTGTGTTTTCCGCTGCGAGTTTAAACTCTACTGATTTATCGCTATAAAGCGCATAAGAGAAGGGGATACTGTTTGATGTATTCACATGCTCTATAGCGATCTTACCAGAAGAAACCTTTATCTGAAAATCGCGCTCACCCACCGTCTTACCATTGACTGTTTTCGCCTCTAAGGTAGCGGTGTAGATCTCTGGAATTCTGTTTGTGCTGATCATCGATTGCGCAGCATTCGGATAAAGCAGTGCAGCATCAATATTGATCTGTTGTTTCTTCAGATCGAGTTGAACAGCATCTTTCAACACATCATGAAGTTTCTTATTACTGCCTATTTCTATGTTTGGCGTTTTATCAAACGCCAGACTTAAGGAAAGATCGCCGCTGCTATTTACCGAGGCAGGTAGCGCAAGTTCTGCCGTTTTCCCATAATGCAGCGAAGTCATTTCGGGGAGATCAATCTCTAGTTCGCGTACAATCTCGGGAGAATCTTTCTTGCAAGACGTGATTCCAAAAGTTAGTGTTGCGGCCGCTAGGCCAAACGCAAATAATCTGCTCATCTTTTTCATATTCCAATAATTTGGGACGAAGGTAAAAATAAAATTCAACAATGCAACATAGTTGCAAATAAGATTTTTTTTATACTTTTGCGCCATCAAAAACAAATCAATGTACATGCGTGCGCAATTCGTAACTTTATCTTTCATCTGTTTCATGTTGATATCTCTTTCGCTGGGGGCGATGGACCTTTTAGATACCCTACGGCCAATTCAGATAGATTCGGCAATAGCGATAGGCAAAATATCAACCTTTGGCTCCTTAACCAGATTGTCCAGAACGGAATTAGACCGAATGCAGTCTAGAACATTAGGCGAAACATTAGGTCATATTCCTGGCGTTCAACATTCATACTTTGGCCCATCGGCTGGTGCGCCAATGATCCGTAGTTTAAGTGGTAATCGCGTACGGATCTTACAAAATGGCCAACCGCTCAACGACCTGAGCGGGATCAGTCCGAATATCAACATCAATGTCGATATGGATAATGTGCAGCAGGTTGAACTTTACAAGGGTTCCGCGGCTGTTCTTTATGGAGGAAAAGCCATTGGCGGAGCCGTTAACTTGAAGGATAATACCATACCGCAAATGCGCTTCTCCAAAAACATACAGGGCTCAGCCTATCTTGAAGCTGGCACCAATAGCGGCAATAGACAGGTTTTGCAGTTGGGCGGGAATCTTGGCAATCGTTGGTCTTGGTATATCGGAGGGACCAATCAGCGACATGCTGATCTAAAAATCCCAGGAAACACAAAGGCAGCAATCGCTTACGACCCATCTATCGATCACCTCACAGCGGATATGGCGCAGGTGAATGTGCATAGGGAAAGTATACGAAATTTGAGTCTATACCCTTACATCAGCCAGTTTGTGCTTGATAACCTCAATGATCCTGCTTGGGGCTTGTCCGAGGCTGAGCTGTATACCTTCGATAAGTTTTCCAGCATAGGCGGACAGCTCGTTGCCAATCCTGCGAACGATAAGTACGTGGCGGGGCAAGATCCATCAACACCTTTATACAGCACTGTCGTGCATGGCATTACAGACTTTCATCCAGTGCGATTTGGCGTAATGCCTAACAGTCATGCCGATAGTCGATTTATCAATCTCGGTAGTAGTTATATAAAAGACAGCTTACGCATAGGTTTAGGATACCGGGCAATGGAAGGTTATTATGGTATTCCAGGATTTGCGCTTGCTACGAAACCTAAGCACACGCATGAGCCGGTAGAACAAATTATTGATTATCAGCCTATAAATACTCGTGCGCTCACGCATTCCATGCAATTGGAGAGTGCCATCCAACCAAGATCATCGATCTTCACCGAGCTAAGCATAAAGTATATGTTCCAGTATGCCGATGATCGGGAGCTTGTAGGCATATATCGGGTAAATACTATGGAAAGCTATAGGCATGGTCTTCGGATGGAAGCGCAACACCGGTTCAGTAAATACTGGTCTGGCCTACATGGTATCGAGCTTGCGCACATGAAGCTTCAAGGCGACGGGCTGCGGCGATATCTACCAAATAATTTAAGCCGTGAAATTGGACTGTTTACCACACAACATGTCGCTTGGAAAAATTTATTGCTTGACGTCGGTTATAGGCATGACCGTGTAGCACGCCGTAAATTGACGGATAAGCAGTATAAACCGAGCCGAGGCCTTGCGGGCGGAAAACTTGCACCTCGTGATTTTGCACTGCATCAATTTTCCGCGGAACTGCGTTATGACCTGTTAAACTTTGCTTTTTTAAAAGGTAGCCTACGACAGTCCGAAAGAGCGCCAGAAGTGAATGAACTTTACGCAGGCAATGAGCACTTCGCCATATTAGTGGAGGAAAACGGTGACGACCGGCTAAAGAAAGAGCGAGCCCTGAGCTACGAAGTTGCCGCTGGGATACAAACGCAAGGAATACAAATTCAAGCCACACACTACCATACAGATTTTGAGAACTACCTGTATTTAGCACATACGGGGATATCTCGTTCTGGTGGGTTTTTAGTAAAAGAGTGGCGCGCTTCCGACACACGTGTAACAGGATGGGAACTTGAGGCTTTATATCATTTCAATTGGCAGCAGGGGCGAAGTATCGAGTTGTCGTGTTTCGCAGATCTTGTTAAAAATATCAATACTTCGGAAGATCATCTCCGACGTTGGGCGGAGGGAGATTTTATGCCCAATTTACCAACAAGCAGGTATGGTGGAGCCATTGTACTGCATTACCACCGTTTTGATGTCAACGCTATATTTGAGCATTATCTAGAACAAAGGTTTCTTGGAAAAAATATCAACATTGAACGACCAATGTCCGCTTACTCCATGCTGCGCGCGGACATTGGATACAATTTTAAGATCATAGGCCGAAACGTGAGCTGCTCATTGCGCGGACAAAATCTTCTCAATCAAGAAGCGCGGCCGCAAAACTCCATGCTAAAATATCTCGCTCCGCTACCAGGTCGAAATATTACGCTTGGGCTGAAGTTTTATTTATAGCGCGTGTGGGAAATAATAATAAATACTTCCAATATCCGAAACATTGGATTAGCCTGCTAACTTATGCCAGAGAAATCACAAGGATAAATCAATAAAAAAAATAAAAGCAACAATGTTGCTTTTATTTTTTTTATTGATTACATTTGAAAATGTGATACGAGCGACTTCACCTTTATAATCAAAAAGCAAGAGGCATCGACATCACCAATCAGATTGATAATATCATAGCTCTACACATGAATTTGGAAGAAAAATTACCGGTAACAGTGCTAAGCGGTTTCTTGGGTGCTGGAAAAACAACATTATTAAATCATGTATTACATAACAAGGTTAATCTCAAAGTAGCCGTTATTGTCAACGATATGAGCGAAGTAAATATCGACGCGCAGCTCGTGGAGAAAGAAAACACCCTATCGCGCACGGATGAGCGCTTGGTTGAGATGAGCAATGGTTGTATATGCTGTACCCTCCGTGAAGATTTGATGTTGGAAGTAGAACGATTGGCGAAGGAAAGAAAATTTGATTACCTGCTTATCGAGAGTACTGGAATATCTGAACCTATTCCCGTGGCGCAGACCTTCAGCTATGTGGATGAGCAGAGTAACATCGATCTGTCGCGCTTTAGCTATATTGATACGATGGTTACGGTCGTTGATTGTTTTAATTTTTTCAAGGACTTTGGTAGTATGGATACCTTACTGGATCGGTCGCTTACAGATGATCATCATGATAGCCGAACGATCGTCAACCTTCTTACAGATCAAGTAGAATTTGCAAATGTGATTATCTTGAATAAAACAGATTTGCTGGCTGATGAAACGATCGTGATTCTCGAAGGCGCCATTGCTAAGTTAAATCCTGGCGCAAAAATAATACGGACCACTTTTGGTCAGGTTGCTGTAAAGGAGATCGTGGGAACGAAAATGTTTGATTTTGAAAAGGCTGCATCTTCAGCAGGCTGGATCAGCGAACTTGAGAACGAGCATACGCCGGAAACTGAAGAATATGGGATCTCATCTTTCGTTTTTCGAAGTGAAAAACCATTTCATCCTCAACGTTGGTACAGGTATTTAAATGACTACTATCCGCATAATCTGATCCGTGCGAAAGGCCTTTTCTGGCTAGCTTCGCGACCGGAAATGGCAATTAATTTTAGCCAAGCGGGGGGAAGTTTACGGATAGAAAATGCTGGAATATGGTGGTCCAGCATGCCGCTTCAAGAGCGACAGCACTACAGTTCATTCCAAGAAAATCAAGATTTTATTGAATCTCGATGGCATCCGCAATGGGGAGATCGTAAAATAGAACTTGTTTTTATAGGGCAAGATCTCGATCGCGATGCATGCTTGACAGAGCTCAACCGCTGCTTGTTAACAGACGATGAAGCCGACGAATGGCGCTATACCGATTGGAAAGATGAATTTCCGAAGAATATTTAGCTTGCGTTGCTTTGCCGGGCCCTATCAACAGCCGAAGCTGTTGATAGGGCCATAAAATGAAATGACGAAGATATTTAATCCTCGTTCACAAATCGTTTCCCTCGCATGAATTCAACTATGTTTTGAAAACTTTCTACCAAAAGTTAGCATCTCGCGAAGCATTTAAAAGCTTCGTAGCGAAACGACTATCATAGGGCAACACACCTGAAAAGAATCGCTGCTATTTATCGACTTTTCTCGCCTCGGAAATTTTTGTTAAACTCACCCGCTATCCACCGATTTTTGTTAACATCGAAACGATCCGTAGCGATTATGAAATCGCCGTTTTGAGTATTTGTAATAATAACCATGTTATCCCGAATTTGCGTCTGGAATTTTCCAGTCTCGTAAGTAGGTTGCGATTTATTTCCCATGGAAAGAAAGGCTACGCTTGCTATCAGCGCCCCGATAATTAGTGATTTTGCATCTATAACTATTTTCATATCCTATTTTTGACATCAAGATAAGGAATTAGATGCACTTATGTGCCTAAATATAACAACTGAAGTATGCAAAAATTACTTTGATAAGTAATTAATTTTATCCAAATTTTCACCGCTTGTTATGACGGTGCCATTATATTCGCTGGGTAGTATATCCTGTTCTTCTTGCGTTATTTTCCTATGTGCTTAGCCCGGTTCAAATCAGCCTCAGCTAGATCCGTTTGTCCTAATTTTTTATACGCCTCACTTCTGTATTCCAGCGCGGTAGCATCTTGGGGGTTCAACTCGATAGCTTTTGAATAGTCTTGTATAGCAGCCTCGTACTTCTCCATCAAAAACCAGCTTTTGCCGCGATTGCGGTAATTCTCGCCATTTGAAGGATCCATTTGAATAACCCGATCAAAATCCTGCATGGCTAGGTCATAATCGCCATGCATGGCGTAGGCTTTACCACGTTCCGCGTAGTTTGTAGGATCACTTTTGGGACTTAATGCAATTGCCTTAGAATAATTAGCGATGGCAGATGCGAAATCCTGTTTAAAAATGTACAAGGCGCCGCGATTTGCATAGTGTTCAGCATCGCTGCTATCTATTGAAATAATCGTGTTATAATCGCTGAGTGCCAAATCATAGTTATTCCCGACCATCATGTACGATCCAGCCCTAAGTTTATATGCTTGAACGTCGGCAGGGTCTAGTTCAATGGCTTTAGTTGCATCTGCGATACATTTATCCGAATTTTTCATAAAGAAATAAGCTCCTGCACGATTCCTATAGGCACGCTGATTCGATGGATCTAGCGCAATGATCTTGCTACAGTCATCCACAACCAATTGAAATTCCTGCTTGTTCATGTATGCTTCTTGCCGATTGGTATACGAGTTGGTTTGTTCGGGAGCAAGGGAAATCGCTTTAGTGAAATCTGCAATGGCGAGATCAAATTTTTCCTGCTTTCGGTAAGCCATTCCTCTGATGTTAAAGCTGGCTGGATTGTCAGCATTTAGCGCTATAGATTTATTTACCGATTCGAGCGCGCGGGGGTAATCTTCCGTTAGAAGATAAGCATAACCTAAAGCGTTGTAGGCAGAGTCAGATGGATACTTTTCTGCTATCTCTTTGAAGCTTTGAATTGCGGCATCATAATCACCAGCATTAAACAGATTTGTCCCTGCTTGGAGGTTTACGACTGCCTGTGCGGTTTCAGCAGATCGCCGGGTTTGCGCCGGTGACGATGAAATCATAAAAAGTAGGCAGATTAGCAGCGGTAGTTTTCTTTGAAATAGAGGTCGCATATACGTTTCTTGCACTTCAATCTCATGGGCTCCGCTCTCAATTGGAATACCATTAATTTTGTAAATTTCTCTTTCCGTCGACTTTTTTTCTAAATCGACGATGGTAAAGTCCAAATATTTACCCAAGGCAGTCAACGCTTTCAACGTTTTGTGGCTTCTATATTTTATAACGACCTCGCGCATCATCTTCTCGTTTTATATATCAAAGCTATTATTTTTTTTGTTTAAATATTTTACAATTAACGATTTAAATCGTTCACCGTATAACTGAATATTGCGAATATCATGTTCTGCCAAGCTTTGGTGAATCTTTGGAATTTCTTACAAGCTTCACTCTACGCGTGCAGTAAAAATCGTTTAGCCATTAGTTTATGCCAATTTTGCTACCGCAACACAGCAGTTTTTAATTTGCTATAACACCTGGGGCACAGGGAAGTAACACATGTTATTTCTTGTTAAAATATTCGGTGAATCTGAAAAATTTGTTATTTTAAACAATCATTATGCGTTGCTGAATATACATTCTTAAAGAAAATATTTATGATTTCTTCTGATAAAGCGCGAGCTTTCATCCAACAACACGACAAAATAGCTATCTCCAAGGATCAATTTGCTAATTTCTCCCGGCCTTATCAAGTGTTGGGGTTAATCATAAGTAATCAGTGGGAGGACGGCTACGCGAACTACGCAATGCTCAAAGCATATGAAGGAGGGTTTGGTACAGATAATACGATAAACCCATGGACAAATGCCGAGGGATTACGGTTGGCAACGCTGCTATTTGGATCCGGGATCGGTTCTTTTGTAGCGAAGATATGGGACATTCTCACTACGCTACCCTATCAGGAGAGTTATTCGAGGCGCCCATTTCGTCTACGTCCAGAGCTGTGTTATACACAAACGCGATTGAACACCTTGAAATCAATGTATTACGGCGGCGCTTCGGGGTTTAATAGCATGACCATCTTGGATCAACTTCAGTATGATGTATATCAACATGTGCCAGATATTGGTCTGTTTTATGCTTCGGTATTCACTGAAGACCAAGCTAAGTATTACCCAATTCTGGAGGAAATATTTCTTGGCGAACACCACATAGGAGGTGTATCCCGCGAGCTTATAAGGGGGCTTCTGCTGACAGAATATGATGCGTACCATCTTCTTGTTGAAAAACTCTTGCTGGCGGCACAGCAGCAGGAAGGCTTGCGACAAACCATATTAGAAACGTTAGACTTCACTTCGGTGAAAGCGCTGAAGCGCTTTCTGAAAGTGATATTGGACCACAATCTGACGCGTTTTTCATCAGTAGTGCGTGCAGTTGATACCTGGTTTGGGTTTGGTTGGGATGCGCCGAAAGCGAATACGATCCAGCGAACATTAGAGCTGGCACTAAATTATTTCGAGAACCCTAATGCTATTGAGCTCGCCATAAATAGCCAAGATAATTTAGAGCTTTATGTAGCTTTATGGGTTAAGGCAATTGCGGATGTGGATGCCGCTAATCTATTGGCTCTCAACGTGGTGTTTGACGATAAAAGCTTGTTGATTTCCAAATTAGTCAGCTTATTCTTCGTTCAAGAAACCGAACGCACGCATTCAGATCTAATCCAATACGCTGAACAGCATGTAGGGGAAGACATCGAACTGGATTATTGGATGCTGGTTAACTTTCCTTCCCATGAGCTTTCTGACAACCTCTTTAATAAACTTGTCGAGTCGGCCTCCAAATTGCCCACTGCAGGAAAAGAATTTGTCGGAAGAGGTTTTTCCTGGAAAAATTATACCATTAAGCCTGAATATTTTTTTGACGCAATAATTCGCGACGCACAGCCCCATCACTTCGTATTGATGGCGCAGGATTTGGCAGGAATTCCTTCAAATTCACGAGAGAGCTTGATGCGTAAGCTGTTTCCCGATCATTACGCATATAGCTGGTCCCATCGCTATGACAGTTCACCGGATAGAAAAAATCTGGATCTACCGGCAGAGTCTTGGCAGCGCCAAGTCGTTAGACAAGCAATATCTGATCGCAACACGGCAGTATCAGCTACCGGGATGTCCTTGATGAACGCGATGGATCTTTATGCGGAGGATATTACTGCCCTGGAAAGCCTATTGGCTAGAAAGGGTAAAGACCAACGGAAGCTAGCAATCCAGCTTTTGCTTAAGCAACGCGATCAAGTACTTGAGGCTTCATTATCACGACTTTTACTATCTACAAATATCGACCAACGTTTAGCAGGACTTGAAATCCTGGTGTTACTTGCGGAAAAGAAGGAATGGTCGGACTACGTCCAAAAGCAGGTAACTGCTTACAGTAACCGCAAAATAGGTAAAAATGAATCCGTATTCTTAGATCAATTAAACAAGGAGTCTGCCAAACCGGACTACGGTTTTAGCAATGGATTTGGAGCAATCGATTACGGTAATTTGACGGAGATGCGACTGCCACAAAGCCAGTTTACCCGACCAAAGAAAAGGTTGATTTCTTTCAGTAAAAAGAGGGAATTTCTTTTTGAAGATCTGATAAATGTTAAGAAAACCATTCAAGCAATTAACGGCCTTTATGCACTCTTTGATCAACATAGGAAGCACGAGTATGGCTATGAAGGCTATCAAGGATCTTTGGAGACCACGCTTTTGGAAATTTCATTACAGGGAATGAAACGACTAGGGCAGGAAGCTACCGCTGAACAGCACTTGGAGAATCTGCCTCTGGCGGATGTATGGAAGGGTTGGTATAATCAAGCAGCGTTGAATGACTTTGAGATACAAGCAGTGATGCGCTACATTTACAACCATTATAACGATTACCAGCAGTATAAAGAACTTAAATCATTCAAAGAGCTATATATTCCGACATTTGCCGGGATCAATTTTGGACAAGGCGAATACTATTACAGCAGCGATTCGGAAAAAATCGTTCATATACTTCAACAGCTAATGGAAGTTCACAGCGATAGGGTAGTGTGGGCGGCTTATAAATTGGATATATTAGAGGATAGTCTGCACCACTTCCCCGAAGAATTAAAGACGCATAATTTCGCTGATAATCAACATTATTGCCATTATGAAGTCTATTGGACAGACTTTGTCACCAATATGCTGTACACCATATCTGTCAGCGACTTTGCTTTCTATTCAACGGAACAGTTACTAAGGCTCTATCAAATGCATTTATTTGTAATTGGACAGCAACTGGCAGAAGGCAAGGCAGTATCAACAATACAGCAAATCATCCCTTATTTGTCGGCGGCGTTGAATCCTGAAAAGCCCGTAAACCTGGATTTTCCGGCGATTGAACTTCTACTGGAACTCTTTCAACGCGGCAAGATCAATAAGGACGATCTATTGTTTCTTTCGTTGATTAGTAAAGATTTGTTCTTTATACTAGATGGCGGACAAAATTACAATGTTCAACAGCTAAAATCATACACGATTCCTAAGATCAATGAAACGCTGAAAAAGAATCTGCTAACGGTCGAATTGCAAAGGGGAGACATCCCGACAGAGGCTTCGCCGTTTATTGAAAAGATGCAAAAGGTGGAAGGAATCGATTACTTTTTTGAAGTGCTACAACGCATGGGCAAGGAAAACTTTGATCGTGGCTACAGTTATGGAATCAACCTGAGCAAGAAGTATACGTTCAGCCGCATATTGAAACGGGGTCGTCCATCAGCAGAGGAGGCGTACGCAGCTTTTACGGCGGCACTCAAGGCTAGTAATGTGGATAAAAAAAGGCTGGTGGAGGTTTCGTGTTACGCGACGCAATGGGCGGATTGGGTGGGTGATTACTTACAGATTCCCAGTCTGTCGGAAGCTGTCTGGTGGTTTTTAGCGCATACCACGGATTATATGGATGCGGAAAAGGAAACGGTTCTTTCTCGATATTCAACGGTACCGAAGAATGACTTTCAAAAGGGAGCAATTGATATCGAATGGTTCCAGCGAGTGTACGCTAACTTGGGGAAAGCCAACTGGAAACTCGTGCACGAATCGGCGAAATACCTCTCCGATGGAATGGGGTACCGGCGAGTGAAGATCTATTCATCGGTACTACTCGGCGAAACTAAAATTACAGAAACGTTAAAGCGAATTACGGAGAAGCGCGATAAGGACTATGTTATGGCGTTAGGCCTCATTCCGATCTCGAAGAACAATGCAGCGGGCGATCTACTTAAGCGGTATAATGTTTTGCAGAATTTCCTAAACGAAAGCAAGCAATTTGGAGCGCAGCGTCAGGAAAGTGAAAAGAATGCTGTGGAGATCGGGATGGATAATTTGGCGCGAAACGCCGGCTTTGAAGATAGTGTACGTTTTGTCTGGGCGATGGAGGCAAAGGCGACTCAGCAGATCCTAAAAGAGGCGCTGGTAACGATCGATGATGTAGATATACGATTAACAGTAGACGAGGAGGGCAAGGCCGAGCTCTTGGTGAACCGAAACGGAAAAGCATTGAAGAGCATACCTGACAAACTTAAGAAAAATAAGGCAATCGAGTCGCTGAAGGATGGGAAAGCTTACTTATCGAAGCAATTTTCCAGAACGAAACAAGCGCTTGAAAATTCGATGCTCAGGCGGGATAGGTATAGTCCTTCTGAATTAAGACAGATCATGGAGCACCCTATCGTCCGAGCGATGCTTAGCAAATTGGTTCTTTACAAACCAGATACTCAACAAACCGGCTTTTGGTCTGACGCAGGATTGGTGGACAGCGAGGGAAAGCTCGCGCCGATCAAAGATTCTGATCAACTACTTATTGCGCACCCCTTCCATCTCTATGACACCGCTCAGTGGGATCTTTACCAACGTTATCTTTTCAAGCATACCATACAGCAGCCTTTTAAACAAGTATTTCGGGAGCTCTATGTGCCGACGGCAGATGAGTTGGAACAACGCACACGCTCGACGCGCTATCAGGGACAGCAGATACAACCAAAGAAAACCATTGCGCTTTTGCGCGGAAGGGGATGGACCGTAAGTTATGAAGAAGGCTTGCAAAAGGTTTTTCATAAAGAAGGTTATTTGGTCACTATGTTTGCCATGGCTGACTGGTACAGCCCCTCGGATGTAGAAGCACCAACCTTGGAATTAATTTGCTTCTACGGACTGCGCGATCGAGAACTCCTGCCCATTACGGATATCGATCCGGTTGTGTTCTCTGAAGTGATGCGCGACATGGATCTTGTCGTAAGTGTAGCCCATGTCGGCGAAGTCGATCCTGAGGCTAGTCATAGCAGTATGCAGATGCGGGCCGCGCTGGCAAAAGAAAGTGCAACGCTTTTTGGGCTGGAAAATGTAGAAGTGAAGGAACGGCATGTCTTGGTGCGTGGAACTTTGGCGGAGTACAGCATTCATTTAGGTAGCGGCATGGTCGCCATAGCGGGACGACAGTTGGCCCTTATTCCAGTACATAGCCAGCATCGCGGCCGAGTTTTCCTTCCGTTTGTAGACGATGATCCAAAATCGGCCGAGATTATAAGTAAAATGCGCTATTTGGCTCAAGACAACAAGATTAAAGATCCAACGGTTTTGGATCAGATCAACCGCTAGTATATTATGGCAAGGTGGCAAATGACATTTGGCACCTTGCCGAAATTTACATCTTTAAGAAACGAAACAAATGCAATTGGTTTTACAATTAAAGCGATTGGGAAAGAAGCGTGTAATTTCCGTCCCATATACATTACAAGTCGTACCGCGCACGTTGGCTGAGCTTATCAAAGCATGTGTTGAGGCAGAAGTCGCGCGTTATAATGGACGTCGGGAAGAAGTGCAGTTATTGACGTTCCTAACGCCACAAGAAATTCAAGACCAAGCGAAAGACGGCAAGATTGGCTTCGGAGATATTGAAAATATGCAGCTGGCTGCTGTTGCGACGGCGTTGGATACGGCTTTCTTAGCGCATCGTGACGGTTTATTCGCTGTATTTATTGACGAAATAGAGGTGAAGGCGTTGGACATGCCTATTCAGTTGCGTGAAAACGCCGAAGTAGCTTTTGTACGTTTGACATTTTTGGCTGGTCGATTGCGCTAGCGATTATGCTACGATACAACATTAAATTAAAAGACTTATACAGGATATTCGACCTTTGTCTGTATGTAGCAAATACGGCGAAAGATTGATCTCCGAAATTTCGATCTAAGTTTTCTATCCCTATTAAAGTACTCTCGTAAAATTTTATTGGGATCTTGTATATCAAGGGATTGTCATACGTCCATGGATAAATACGCAATTTCTTTTTAAAAATTAAATTACTAAAATTATTAGTATAACTTTGTTCTATGATTAAAAGATCATGAGGTGTGCGCTAAGCGGTCATTTATTAATTGGGTGACGAATAGCTGCGACCTCCTGCGCAATAGGATGTGTAGATTTTTAAATAAAATCGGAAGATAGTGATGCAAAGAATGGGTGATACTACTGTAAGTGAGGGCAGCATGTCAGAAGGACTAGAGGAGGGAAGATACATATATGTTTGCACTGTGTGATTGTAATAATTTCTATGCATCAGCGGAGCGACTATTTAAACCGTCGTTGAGACTTGTGCCAGTTGTGGTGCTATCCAACAACGATGGATGCGTGATAGCGCGAAGTGAAGAAGCCAAACAGCTAGGTATCCGGATGGGTGACCCAGCCTTCCTCGTGCGAGATTTGATTACGAAGCACGATATTCAGGTGTTTTCCAGTAATTATGTCCTCTACGGTGATCTTTCCGAACGCGTGATGCAAAGTTTAGGCCGTTGGTTTCCTATGGTTGTTCCTTATAGCATCGATGAATGTTTTGCATGGGCGGCGGGCATCAAGCATATTTATGAACATACCGTGCAGGCGAGGGCAGCAATAATTCGCAACACAGGCATACCCGTATCTATTGGTATCGGTCCTACCAAGACCTTAGCAAAAGTGGCTAATAAGCTCGCGAAGAAAAATAAGGGCGTGTTTGTAATGGACTCTGATAAATCAATAGCTGAAGCTCTTGCTACATTTCCAGTGGAAGACTTATGGGGTGTTGGTCGTCAATATTATAAAAAGATTGAGAAACTTGGCATCGAGACAGTAGGCCAGTTGAGGGATATGCCTGAAATGTGGTTTAAAAATAATATGACGGTGCAGGGGCAGCGACTGTATAATGAACTTTGGGGGCGCCCTATGTTAAGTATAGGCGACCCGCCTGCTAAGGCGAAGGGCCTTTCCGTCACGCGATCCTTTAGTTGCTATATCGAAAGCCCGGACGTACTATGCGAAGCGGTTACCGCTTATGCCAGCCGTTTGGCTGAGAAACTGCGTGTTGAAGGCCTATGTTGTCAGTTTCTGGAGGTATTCATGTTTACGAATGTACACCGCGAAGATCATCCGCAACATTACCCAAGACATGTGCATCGTATGCCTGTTGCTAGCAACAGCACGCTAGAGATTGTATCTGTTGCTACCAAGGTGGCAAGGATGCTTTTCCGTACGGGTATAAAATACCGAAAGGCCGGCGTAATAGCGACAGTCTTAATTCCTGAAGCAGAAGTGCAATACAACCTATTTCAAGAACATAAAACAAAGCATACAGGCCTGTCGGCTATAATCGACCAACTAAATACGGCCTACGGGAGAGGTGCGGTGCGACTCGCAAGCGAAGGCTTCGAAAAGAAATGGCGATTGAAGCATGAACATTTGAGTGGGGGATATACAACGCGATGGAAAGATATTGTTGGGGTAAAATAATTTGATATGTGTGGTAGAACATTGATTAGTGAAGCGAAAGAACTTGCTAAAAAAGCAGGTGTTGAGTTGGGTGGTAAAAATGTTGAAAAAGATACGAACCGACCGCCAGGCACAGAGATGCCCGTCATTCTGGATGCTCGGCCTGGGAAGATCCACTACGTAAAATGGGGACTTATCCCTAGTTTCGCGAGCGAGCCTCCGGCCTACGCCACAACCTATGCACGTATTGAAACGGTGCAAAGCCTCTCTACGTACAAAAATTTGTTGGGCAAGCGGCATTGCGTTTTTGTCATTGAAGGATTTTACGAGTTTGATAAAAGACAGAAGCCTAGCCAACCTTACTATTTTCGTAGGAAGGATAAAGGTATTCTATACCTTGCAGGCTTGTGGGACACATGGAAAGACACGGCATCAGGCTTGGTTATCCCTACCTGTACCATGATTATGCAACCTGCAAATAATCTGATGGGCAAAGTGCATGATCGAATGCCATGCGTTCTTTCACAGGCAGATGCGCTTAAATGGCTAGATCGGTCGCTACCTTTACACATGCGGTTTAGCCTGCTGCGACCAGTGGAAGACAATGTGCTTGAAGGATGGCAGGTTGACAAAAAGGTAAACAATGCTCGAAATAAGGATCTTAATAATTCTGATAAAGCAGGTCCGCAGTTGGAGATGTTTTGATTCGTGTCAAACTATAGGGATGGTAACATCGATAAGAGGAGGACAACTACGCCCTCCACTTATGTTATTGCGTTTGGCTAAACAAACAGGGGCACAGCAGATTGCTGGTCTTTAATCCATTGATGAACGTGGTCAACTACTTCTTCTGAGCCGGGTTCGACACATATATAGTGCGAACGGTCAGGAAATTCTTTGTATGTCACCATGCTGGATACGTCTGTATATGCAGATGCATTTTTTTCGACCAATTCGTATGGAATAATTTTATCTTCCTTGGCGCTAATAAATAGCAATGGCGCATGTTTCAACGTGATATCTATTTCACCAGCTGAGCCCAAACATCCACGAAGTACATTGCGGCTATCTGGCGTGGCCGTAAGTTTGAAAGCAAGTGCGGCATCTTCTTTGGTCAATGTGTTACAGAAGCTTTCGTGAAAAGTTTCTGCGGTATGCTCAAATGGTTTATCACCTTTGAAAGGATTTGCAATTGCCGCTACGTTTTTAAAGAACGGCCAGTCAAGCGTCATCATTTTATTTGGCGCAACGGGACATATCGCGACCGCCAAACTGGCAAGCCCGCGCGACACAAAAATCTGTGCGATCAATCCGCCGACCGAATGCCCCACAACGATAGGTCTTTTACTCACATCCGGGTCGTCTCCACCTGCCAAAATAACATCCGCTTCCAATTTTTCTATTACTTCTTCCAACGTGAGATCGCCCAACGTCTCGGGAGGGGATGCTCTCAGCACTCTTGGCTCCCCGTCGTGATCTGGCCAAGCCGGTGCATGGCAATCAAAGCCTTGCGCACTAAAATAAGTTACCCATGGTGTCCAACTTACCGGATTTTGAAACATACCATGTATAAAAATAATCTTTCTGCTCATAATGTAAATGTTTAGTATAAAACCCGCGTCCATTGTTTTAGTTCAATTCCATAAAATCTTCATCGCGTTTCTAATGTTCTTATCGCCTGATTAGTAAATTATCTTTTATTGTATTTAGCTCGGCACGTTGCTTAGCTCGATTTAAAGCCCCATCCACGGAACAGTATCGAATAGCTAAGCAAGTTTACAATATGTCAATTTACTTCATTTCTTATCTCATATTTAGGATGTTGTTACTTATATTTGGCGTAGTGATACTAACGTAACCATCATATGCTCGCTAGATTATTTTTATTTCTATTATTGTGTAACTCTCTAATCACATACGGCCAAAATTGCGATTGCAAAGCTAATTACTTATGGGTGAAACAAACCTTTGAGGATAACGATGCCGGTTTCGAGCATATCCTAGCGAAGAAAGGTCTTATGGCTTATGCCGCACATAATAAAAGTATAGAGGAGCGCGTCGCTGTGATTGATGATTATGACATCTGCAAGGAGGCCTTGGAAGATTGGGTGAAATTTTTCCGCAATGACCATTTCCGGTTTACCAAAACGGACAAAGTACAGCAAAAACAAATAGCAGCGAAGATCTGGCAAAAGCAGTTTTTATCTGAAGAGTTGGATACCGCATTATTCAAAAATTATTTGAGGGAGAAAGTAAATAGCGATATAGAAGGAATATGGGAAAGTCCGCAGCACACCATTGCCGTGAAGCGATCTAGCGATCGATATGTTGCTAGTATACTTTATGATCAGCAGGATTGGAGAAAAAGTCAGCTCGTTTTTGAAGTGAACAAATACTTAGACAGCGGAACGCGTTATCTCTCCACTTTTAAATCCATGCCGATCAAGTCTGTTGACTTATTGGATAATGTTATTCTGCTTGTTGATCAGCTTACCTACAGACGCGTTTTTCCAAAAACGGCCCTACAAAACAGCGATAGTGAATTTTATAGACTGAAGACGAGTGAAGAAACCTATGGCTATAAACGTGATGACAAGACTGTATACCTCCGCATACCCTCATTCACCTTCAACAAAACAGCGATTGATAGTCTGATTACACAGATGGACAAAAGCATCAAGGAAACGCCGAATCTAATCATTGATCTGCGGGATTGCTCAGGTGGACAGGATAATAATTTTTTTAAACTCATGCCTTATCTATTTACCGGGTCTTCAAGAACGGTTTATGCAGAAGTGCGGTCTACGAAGCAGAATAACTTGGTGTGGGAAAGTCTGATTGCGAACCCTGAACTGGATGAGGAAGAAAAGACTGCTTACCGAATGATCCAGAACAAATTGAATGAAAACTTAGGAAAGTATATTAACATCTTCGGAAGGGACGTCTCTGTTTCAAAAAAAGGCGACGTCTTACCTTTTCCTAAAAACATTGGCATCATTGTCCATGAAAACAACTTTAGTACCACCGAACAATTTATTTTAGCCGCTAAGCAAAGTAGAAAGGTGAAGCTTTTCGGTAGGAAAACCGGCGGTGCGCTTGATGTATCTAACATGATTGAAGCAACTTCTCCGACAGGAGATTTTATATTTGAGTATTGCATTTCCCGTTCATTTCGGATCCCGGATATGGCCGTGGACGATATGGGCATCCATCCCGATATTTTCCTAGACAAAACGATCGGCGAAAACCATTGGATAGATTATGTATCGGACGTGTTGAAGGAGTGGGAGTAACGCCTGACGCCGAAATGCGGATAGATTGATCTTAGTCAATACCAAAAAGGGCAACGAATTGGCTTGAGGTAAAGGTGATTTCGACTACCGATACTTCAGCACATCGGATAATGCACGAGCACTTCTGGAGATCAGGCACCGTGCCAGCGGCAGCATTTTTTTCTTCGACTTTGATGGCACTTTCTTTCCGAAGGGTATTCCAATGATTCCGAAAAGTCGGATGGATTGGAAGTACATCCTGCGTTAAGCAGTAAGCTATACGCCGGGGACATTCGTATATAATCAGCTATCCACGTAATTTTCCTGTATACTAACGGTTTATACTTGTAATGCATTATAAGCAAGCAACCTAGAACTAAAACGAAAGCATCCCCGTTAGACAGAAAAATTGAAAGATTATGAAAAGAATGGTTCCAATGTTAGCCATTGCGGCTACAAGTTATTTTATTTACGCGTGTAACAATACGTCCAATAGCGAGGGGCGTAGCGACGATAGCGCATATGTTGCAGGTCCAACATCGACCGGCGCTGATAGTATATCAGGGCAGGGGGTAGACAGTATTGCCGATACAACATTTGCATCTAAAGCCGCCATTAGTGGTATGGCTGAAGTTGCGTTTGGCAAACTGGCGTTAGAGAAGGGACAGCACGCCCGGATAAAGGAGTTTGCATCGATGATGGTTTCCGATCATGGCAAAGCGAATGCGGAACTTCAGCAAATCGCCAAAGCGAATAACATCCTATTGCCTACGGCGTTGGATGCCGAGCACCAACAAAAGCAGAACGATTTGGCTTCCAAATCAGGAACTGAATTTGATCGGGCATATGTTACTGCGATGATTGAAGGACATGAAAAAACAAGGGATTTAATGGAGCAGGGTAAAAGCAGCCTGGAAAATGAAGAGCTGAAGGGATTTGCTGAAAAAACGACGCCGGTCGTATTGCATCATTTGGAGCTTATTAATACTATAAAGACCGAAATTAAATAAGTGTTTAAAGGAATTCTCAGCATTGTTAAGTGACGCAAAAGGATTTCTAGACGAAGTTTCACACTAAATTTTTAATTATGTTTTATCACGTACAGAATTTAATAAATCCGATCGTAGACGATCAACCAGATCCATCCGCAGCAAACGTGTTGCAAGAAGGTTTAGGCGGCCAGTTTGGCGAAATGCGCACCATGATGCAATATCTCTTCCAAAGCTTTAATTTCCGTGGCGATGGGATTCCATATTTGGACTTAATACAGGGAGTCGGGATAGAAGAAATAAGCCATGTTGAACTTATAACGAAAACGATATCTCGATTATTGGATGGCGCACCCGAATATCATGGTGGGAAATTCGATGTACCGGGAGCGGGGGGAGATCCTACGCTAGACATTGCGAGACATGCGCCTAATCCGCATCACTTTATTCATGGCGCACAAGGTGCAATGCCGGTTGATGCAGCAGGAAATCCCTGGAGCGGCTCGTATGTGCACAATCATGGTAACCTCGTTTTAGATTTGATGGATAATTTGGTTCTGGAATCAACGGGTAGGTTGCAAAAATGTCGTATCTATCAAATGTCTTCAAATAAGACCTTACGTGCCACCGTAGCATTTTTAATTGCTCGAGACGAAGCACATGAGATGGCATTTGCAAAAGCATTAGAGACACTCGGTGTTGACTGGGCAAAAGCGTTACCCATCCCAAAATTTGATGCTACGCAATATCCGGAAGTTAAGAAACTGATTGATGCCGGTATAAACAGGGAGCAGTATACATTCCGATTAGATGGTTCGCAAATGGACAAAATTTTTCAAGGAAGTGCTCCTGCAAATGACGGTACTGAATTGGTCACGCTGAAAGAACCGAGGGAATCATATCCTAACCCCGTGGCGCCAGAACGGCCAGAAGAGTTTGCCCCCGGTTTGGATCCCGATTTACAGACATTGGCTGATGCTTTCACCGAATTTAAGGAAAAGACTTTGAAGAATATGGAAAAGAAAGCAGGACCAAACCCGCGAGCTAAGAAAAAGTAGATAACATGAATAGAAGGTTGCCCCCGTAAGATTTATGCTCTCCGGGGGCTTTTTTTTGGACCAGCAAGTCGGTCTTAAATGTACTGTTTAGTTGGCTTAATTTGCAGCACAGCAATATTGTTGCGTCGTGGACGTTCGAGAATGTACAATACAGCATCAGCAATATCTTCCGCAAGGAGCATTTCCTCATTTTTCTGCATGTCGCGCTCTTCAGCAGGGGAGGTGGGTTGCATGTCAGTACCTACCGCTCCTGGCTCGATAAGCGAAACGCGGACTCCATGTGGATTTATTTCTTTGCGGAATGCCTCGCTGAAGCCTTGAATTCCAGCTTTCGTGCCGACGTACGCCGAGCTGTTTTTTTCACGTACGTCAGCGCTCATCGATCCTACATTGATAATGTCGCCTTGCACACCGTTTTGGATCATTCGGGAGCCAATTTTTCCGGCAAGATGCATATATGCCCATAAATTAGTTTTTACGAGATAAGCTAGTGAGTCGCCTTGCTCATCCATAACCCCGTTATAAGGCAGGCCAGCATTGTTAATGAATATGTCCGGACACCCATAATCGTCTAAATATTCCTGCAGTATTTTTTCGATGGCTCTTTCATCAGTAAGATCCGCGATCAGCCCATTTAGGGTGCCACGCCTCTCCAATTTATTATAATCGGTTAGAAGATCTTGTAATTTCTCATAATCTCGGCCGATCAACGTGACATGATAGCCGGCTTCTGCGAGTAGGAGCGCTATTGCTCGTCCGATCCCGGCTGTTCCCCCGGTAATTAATACCTTCTTATTTTGTTTGCTATCCATATGTTTCTGTACTTATTAATTCCATTTAATAGTTACTTCCTGCCCGCCATATACTTCCGTAGTATTCTTATCACTATCTAACGTTTCCGATTTATCATTCCAATAGATCCTGAAATTGTTATTCTCTGCACCAATAATTCGTATCGGGCAACGGTTTGCGGACGATCCCGCGAGTAAAAAAGTGAAAGACTTCTCCGTGCGCTTGCTTTCCAGCACCGGGTATCCGATGTAGCAAAAGTTTTTGTCGTTGGCAAGCTGATGCAAATGGTGAAGCGCGACGTAAAACATTCCTCCGCAACCATATACTTCTTGCCCTACGGAACCGATTGGTTCCCAGCCATCACCTAAATCTTCTACAGGAATCCACAACTCCTTATTAATATATCCAGTTTTAGGTGTGGGAGCTATTACATCTGGCGGCAGCATCGGTGGAAAATAATAGGGCATGCGGCCCAGCATGTACTTTGTATATTCCGGCAGCAACACCTTTATTTCATTTGCCACAGGCGCACGATACTGGTGTACAAGCTTAACGTATCGATTGAACGAAGCCAGGCATTCTTCTTCCTCAAAAAGAGCTGCATATGGAGCATCTGATAAAGGGTACATAGTGAAGAAGCTCGGGTATTCTTTTGCATTCCCATAGGTCATTGCCCATAGGGCAGTATTACGCAATAAATGTGCTATGCACATTTCGCTTAGGTGTAGGTATTTCTCTTCCTTCGTGATGTGCCATATCTCCAACATCGCTTCAGCAGCGTAGGCTGTGTTGTTAGCCTGATAAAGTATATTATTACCCAGATCAAGTAAAGCGTTTGCGGCGCGCTTCGCTTCATTAAGGTGTTTTTTCTTTTTAGAGAGTTCATACGCGCGAAGCTGTAAAAAAGCATAAAGACCGGGAACATCTCGCTCGCCTCCTTTGCCGGGCGCAGATTCTGCTTTCTTTATGTCAAGCGTATCCAAATCATAAAAAACCGGCCACTGGTAATCGAATGCTTGCGCTACCTTGGTGCAGAAATTTACAGACTCAAAAAAAAGAGTTTCCAATTCCGGTGTGCCGTATCCGCCGCTGAGAACGAAAGCCAAATTCAATAGGGGGTGGTGAAGATACCACGCATCCATTATTCGCGGTTTTTTATGCTCTTCGCTATGGTCCAAAAGATACTCTTTTTGTGGAATCCAACGTACCAAAGAACGAAGTTTTTCGTCATAAAAACGCGGTATACCTTTGACAATGTTATTTATTATCTCTTCCGTTTCCTGCTTAGGATATTTTTTATGAAATGCTTGGAGAGGCCACAAAACAGCGAGTTGAACCATGCTTTCCGCAGGGTTTTCATAATCGTTTACATAAGCATTTAAGTATGCGTCTGCTTCTACCTGTTGCCAACAACCGTGATTTTTACATAGATCGGTCGCGCCCTTTTGTATCATTTCAAGCACGTTTTCTAATACTACCATGGGCTTATCCAACTTTTGATAGATCTGATATTGGTGCCGTAGAAACTGCATTGCGACATCATGAGATGACCTGTAGCTTTCGTTTTCGAATATTAAATACGCGTCACATATATCATAGGAAGTGTTTGCTTGTAAAGGCTGATCCAAAGATTGGGGTAGGGCAAAACCCAAGGCCGGCCATGCTACTGAAACGCTGTCCATCAATGTCACTTCACAAGCTTCGGCATAGGCCTGCACCGCGCTTAGATTTTGAAAATAAAACAATGTGCCTTTTGAAGGTCTTTTAAAAGAGCACGAGCAAATTCCCGATCGACCACCTTTTTGTTTGCTAAATATAGTCGGAGCTTGCGGAACGGAATAATCGTTATACAGTACCAACAGCTCTGCTTGGCTACCCTCGAAATAGGTGGTTGCTGAGGGAGTAAATTGCACCCGGTAGTGTATTTGGAAATTTGGTTCTAAAGCCCAATGTACGTGTATCACGTGCAGGCCCAAACTTGTGCTCACGTTTAGTCTGAACCCGTGCGCTTTGTCAACGAGCTCTATTTTTAGATCCCGGCCATGATGATCTACCAATCGTATAAGCACTTGGTATGCTTTCGATAGCTCGACTAACATAGCCGTTTGCTCCGCAAAAGATATTAACTGCAATCGCTGCCTTCCTATGGTATAATCCTGTTGGATGGTGTAATCTTTCTCTTTTAATCTTTCGATCAAAGATTGATGCTGCTGTTTTAAAGGCTTGCTGTCTTCCATACTTTGTTCAATAGTTAATTGATCTACTATCTTAGGCCATGAAGTCCTAAGCAACATGTTTACACTGAACGAAAACAATATTAAATAGTTCTGAGCACATGACTGTGCGGGGTTAGACTAATTCGCTAAGCCTCGCATACAGTAAAGAGGAGAGATACACTCCGTATAAAAAACATAGAGCAATGAGTATAAATTGTGAAAATTGCGAAGTTAACTTGTAAACGTATTGACAAAATTGTCGTTCAGTACATATCAAAATTAAAACTATCATGGCAAATAAATCACAAGAAAAACAACAGCAAGGAAACATGCCTAATGCGCATTTACATGAACTTTTGGTAGATGAATTAAAAGACATTCTGGGCGCAGAAAGACAGCTTTTACAGGGGCTTAAAAAGTTGAGCAAAGCGGCAAAAAGTGAAAAATTAAAAGCTGCATTTGACACGCATTACGAGCAGACCGAAGGCCATATCGAACGTTTGAAAACTGTGTTTTCTAGCTTAGGCTTGGCTGCAAGAGGTAAAAAATGTAAAGCGATGGAAGGTTTGTTAGCCGAAGCTGAGGAAATTATTGAGGAATTTCAAGATAGCCCGGAAGTGCTTGATGCTGCATTAATCGTAGCGGCACAAAAAGTAGAACATTACGAAATCGCAAGTTATGGTTGCGTCGTCACCTTCGCAGAACTGATGGGACATGATGAGGTGAAAGAAGTGTTAGGACAAACGTTAGCGGAAGAAAAGGAAACCGATGAATTGTTGACAACGATCGCGCTTTCTGAAGCCAACGTACCTGCCGAATAAGCCAAGGTACATACCACAAGCCGGCCAAAAGGTCGGCTTTTTTTATAAGAAACCTGTGCGGCTGACATACATCCCCAATAGCGTGATGTACCTCTGTTTGCGGATCCTATTGCGTGTTTGGGGAAAAGAATGACTGGGCAACTTTCCGTTGCAGAAATGACAGTCATGATCATTTTGGGGGCGATCATTATCGGTCCGATGCAACTGTCAGATCTAGGTTTCTTCCACGGAAGAGTGGCGCTACATTTTATAGCGGGGTTGCACGTACTATTTACTCACTTGGAAGTTGCGAAAATCTTTTCATAATCGCTGCAGAGGTTTAAAGGGGAATGACGCTCGCCATATCCGTAGATACGCTTGGACAAAGTATTTCGGGAACGTTTGACAACTTACCATGTTCAACACCCGAAGAGGTATTAAACTATTAAATAAACATAAAATGGAAAGAGACGGTAACAACAGAAGCATTTGGCAGGATGTTCCAGATCGCACCATAGGCAAAATCTCCAACCGGGAGGACGTGGACGTGCTTGTAATAGGCGCTGGAATAACCGGTATGACAGCAGCATTAGCATTACAGGAAGAGGGGCAGATATGCTCTGTGCTGGAAGCTAACTCAATAGCCTTTGGTACCACCGGGGGTACATCTGCTCATTTAAATACGGTATTAGATACACCTTATTCTGATATTATAAAACAGCATGGTTTAGATAAAACCCGAGAGGTTCTGCAATCAACTCGGAGAGCCATGGACTTGATTAGAGATAACGTCGAAAAATATGCTATTGATTGTGATTTAATTGACTGTAACGGACAGATGTATGCCACAACCGGAGAAGAAAAAGAGGAACTTCAAAAAATAAAAGATGCAATCTTGCAGCTAGGCATCTCATGCAGCGAAATAGACAACCTAGCTATACCAGTGAAACCTCTATATGCTATAGAGTTTGCTGAACAGGGCCATTTCAATCCTACTAAATATATATTAGGTTTGGCCGGTGCTTTTGAAGCATTAGGCGGAATGATCGTGACGGGCGCCTTGGTGCAACACGTCAAGCGTATAGATGGTAGGCTTTCGGTAACAACTGCGGATGGACGAGTGTTTCGAGCCGATAAGGTTATCTATGCCACGCATACGACCCCAGGTATCCAACTTATGAATTTCCGTATCGCGCCCTATCGTAGTTATCTTCAGCTTTGGGAATTGGCGGATCATGCGGCCTATCCAGATAAAGTTTTATACGACATGGAGGATCCTTTTCACTACTTCCGAACTGTAGTGCAGGGCGAAAATCGCTTTTTGTTGGTTGGAGGGCAAGATCATAAAACTGCCCATGGCGAAAATGAAAATGTTAATTTTTTAGAACTACAGGCCTTTGTAACTGCCAGATTTAATACGAAAAGAAAGGTATATCAGTGGTCGTCCCAATATTACGAAAGTCAAGATGCCTTGCCTTTTATTGGCTATTATCCTGGTAAATCTGATGGTCGCGAGCTTATCGCTACAGGGTTCGGCGGCAACGGTATGATCTTCGGGTCTCTTTCCGGGCACATGCTCGCCGATCTCATTCTAAAAGAGACATGCGAATTCGAAAAGCTTTATTCGCCAACGCGTTTCGGACCGCTTTCCTCGGTGAAAGATCTTGTTATGGAAAATGTTGACGTTGTCAAACATTTCGTGAAAGATCGTTTAGCTGTGGATAAAATCGAAGGACTTTCGGAACTGGCTAAGGGCGAAGCTGCAGTGCTAAAATATGAGGGTAAACGAATTGGTATATACAAAGATCAAGAGGGGGCAATTAGCGCCGTTGATCCCGTTTGTCGGCATGCTGGGTGTATTGTTAAATGGAACAATACAGAAGAAAGTTGGGACTGCCCCTGCCATGGAGCCCGCTACGGGATAAATGGCGAGTTGCTTACGGGACCCGCTGTCGCTCCTCTTGCTAGCCATGACATTGACAAACTCTAACAACGCACCTAGAAAAATAACAAATATTTATAAACTAAATAATTGATAGATGAAAGCAATGAATTATAGAGGGCCTTTTCGGGTAAGAGTTGAAGAAAAACCTATGCCCCAAATACTACACCCCGAGGACGCAATTGTACAGGTGACCCGAGCATGCATATGTGGGTCTGACCTGCATTTATATCATGGTATGGTTCCTGATACACGCATCGGAAGCACTTTTGGTCATGAATTTATCGGCATAGTCCGTGAGGTGGGGCCGGGAATTACCAAATTAAAAGTTGGTGATAAGGTGTTGGTACCCTTCAACATCGCCTGTGGAAGATGCCACTTTTGTAAACAGGGGCTATTCGCCAACTGCCACGAGTCAAATGCCATGGCAACCGCTGTGGGCGGAATATTTGGCTATTCGCACATTGCCGGAGGCTTTGATGGGGGACAAGCCGAGTTTGTTCGGGTACCCTATGCAGATGTAGGACCTACTGTAATTCCTGCGGATATGGATGATGAAGACGCCTTGCTACTTACCGATGTATTGCCAACTGGATATCAGGCTGCGGAGATGGGTGGGATCAAAGTCGGTGATACCGTAGTGGTTTTTGGTGCCGGCCCGGTTGGTATTATGGCGGCGCGTTGCGCCTGGCTATTTGGAGCTACACGCGTAATTGTCATTGACCACTTGGAGTATCGTTTAGAATTTGTCCGCCAATATGCCGCATGCGAAGCCTATAACTTCCGAAGCATGGATGACCCAGTACTTTTCATCAAGCGCATTACCGATTGGCTTGGTGCAGATGTTTGTATTGATGCTGTAGGTTCAGATGCGTGCGGTAACGCCATGCAGACCATAACGGGTAAAAAACTATTGCTTCAAGCTGGAGCAGCCACCGCGTTGCACTGGGCAGTAAATGCTGTAAAAAAAGGGGGGATAGTATCTGTTGTAGGAGTGTACGGTCCGACGGACAATTTAGTACCCATTGGCAATGTTGTAAATAAAGGCATCACTATTCGCGCCAATCAAACATCCGTCAAACGACTGTTGCCAAAGTTGATGGAACACGTGAAGAATGGCGTCTTAAGTCCGAAAGATATTATTACGCATCGCTTTGCTTTGGAAGACGTTGCAGAAGCATACCAAATGTTCTCCGCAAAACTTGATGAATGTATTAAACCCGTGCTTATTCCAAGCACTGTTAATTAATAGCCATGGAAAACGAAAATCTAAAAGAACAATTTAAGCATATTCCCGGATGGGGTATAGATGTTGACTGGGAAAACAACCCAGTATACCCAATGAAAGATATTGAAGAAGATGATAAATCCGCTAGCTGGGACAGGCCGGCGCAACAGATCACTTCGAAAGAGGTGCAACGATCGAATGAGCGGCCAAAGCTTCCTGCAGTGTTCGGTGATACGTTACCACCAGCTGGACTGAGTGGGCAACTGAGACGATACGCATTCCACTATAGCGAGTCTAAGTATCGCCATTGGTTACCTCTCTTGCTTGCCGACCGTGTCAACGAGGTGGAAGGCATTGTTGCAGACATCAAGTCAGGAGTATTTCCAAATATATGGAAAGAACGTGGATTTGATGCGCATTGGAAATATGATAGGCAAAAGCTAATCAAAAATTTAGCTACTGTGGCAGCAGTCAGTATTGGGGTATTGATTTTGTTTCGCCGAAAATAGCAGGCACGATTTACGCTTTGGGAGGAGGATAAAAACTTCCCAAAGCTAAATTCCCATTTTCAAACATTGATATTACTTTTTAAGCTAATGAAGCAGACATTCTATAAGCGAAACTCGCTTTCAATCGTAATCATATCCTTATTCGTTCTGGCATGGGCAGCTCAGTTTTATTTCGGCTGGCTGGTAAATAATGAAGAGCTAGAGAAGGAGGGAGCGAAGAGCCTTAATGCCTGGAGTTATGCGCGTAGCGGACATTTTATAGCGGCTACTTTCGAAAACTTTCAAAGTGAGTTCTTACAGATGTTTTTGTATGTGGTATTAACCATAGGCCTCCGACAAATTGGATCCGCTGAGTCCAAACCGCTTGCGGGTAAAACGGAAGTTGACCGCCCACCGCGTCCACATGTGCATGCACCGATGCCTGTTAATCGGGGCGGTTGGAGATTGCTGCTGTACAGCAATTCGCTAACTATCGCATTTTTGCTTTTGTTCCTGGTAAGTTGGAGTATGCATCTCTATGGCAGTTGGCAAAACGTTAATGACTTACGTCGAGCAGCTGGAGAAAACCCAGCCAGCCTAGGTCACTTTTTATTAGAGCCAGATTTTTGGTTCGAAACCTTTCAAAATTGGCAAAGCGAGTTTCTCTCCGTGGCTTCAATCGTGATATTGACAATTTTTCTTAGGCAAAAAGGGTCGCCCGAGTCCAAACCAGTAGACGCTTCGCATTGGCAAACCGGAAAATAAAGAAGGTCATTACAGTGATTTCGACGCTATGACCGTACTTCAAAAGCGACGTGTTGCACCGTCACCGGGCTTATCTTCAATGCTTCTTGCAATTCTCTATCGCTCTTAAACGCTAATTTATCAAGTAGTCTACGCTCTATCGCAAGGGCAAAGTTGTCCACCGCAAATGGCCACGGCTCTATCGTGTAGGTATCTTCATGCACAGCGGATATGAAATACGTTACGCCGTCGGGGCCGTCACTAATCGCTAAAGATCTGCCTTCAGGAGGTACCATTCGTTGACAGATCAACAACGAAAGCGCATCACACCATTGGAGCATGGTATAATATTTTTCCATAGTAGCCATTGACAACCCGACATCTTTGCACCAACGTTGTTTAGAAGTTTCAAGTGCATTACAGAAGCGCGTTGCCGCCGAAGAAAGACCACGTTGCACAAACTGCATATGAAAAGCAATCAATATAGCTATAAATGTACTGCTCGCATTGGCTTCATCCAGCAATCGTTCGCAATCAGCCTTATCAAAGGTTTCCATTTTAAAATCCTTTGGTCCACCAAGGTCGTTAAGAAGACCCTCTCGTCTGAATTCTGTATAGTCATTATCATGATTCGCGGCAGCCAAGATAAGATCAATCTTATTAGGATCCTCCTTAACCCAGATAAGATTTGCCATAAGGCTTGCCGCTAGCCGTGCATGGTGTCGTTGTAAGACAGCTTCAAATCCATTTTGGAGATATGTTACAATCATAGTGCTTTCGCGTAAATACTGTTTCTGATGATGGGCTAAAAGTTTACGGCATCACCCGGCATTGTATCCTCTAGGGGCGTCTGGCGCTCTGGGATTCCCACTTTAAATCTATTGCCTCGGCTTTGTTTGTACCGCAAATACGCTTCGTAGCCAATAAGGGCTATAAAACCGCTTTGTGCCAAAACATCAATAATAAAATGAAAGGAGAAGTGGTCGTTAACAAGATATCGAATGTCAATATAAAGAAAGCTCAGTGCTAAACACAATCCTAAGAAAGAATATCGCTTAATTAGCAGACTTATTGCAGCGCATATGGTGAGTAAACCAACAAGCGTCAACATGGCGTCCTCATTCGTATAGCCATACACGTCTCGATAGCTGGACGCGTGAATAAGAGGCCAAATCCCGATGGCCATATAATAAAAACCTTGAATGCGTACCGTTATTCTTTTCATATCAATCATACAACGTTCGTAATACGTAAGAAGTTCTTCAACGACGAAATATCCGTATTTATCAGCTCCATGGAGTGACTAATACCGCTCGGAAGCCGATAAATTCGGATATCCAGGTAATTATTTAATCCCCTAGCAGACCGTCGATCAACCGTTTCCACTGTGGATACGATAATCCGATCTTGGCACCCAAGCCAATAAACGCATTACGAGCGTTTTCTATGAGCAACTCGCTTTCCATATTCGTCTCTTCATTTCGCCCATAATAATTTGCATGTAAAGTAAGGTCTTTTAACTCAATTTCTATGTTTGTGCTGGCGATGGGCTTGAAGAAATGGGCGATTTCATCTCGGTCACGCAAGATTTCTGGAGGCATACTCGGTTGCAGGGAAATTTGTATGTAGCAGTCCTCTAAACGGTCTTCTAACTGTGTTACCTTCACCCAGTCATAGCCTTTGCCCACAATGCTCCCCGGTCCGGGGATGTCAATTTTTACATAGTCCCCCACCTGCGGCACACGAGACAGTTGCTGACCCAACGAGTCTACAAGCGCAAATGTTGCGGAAGCTGTTCCTGCATACTGATCCCATTTATTTATAGCATAAAGACGTTCACGTGCTTTATTGAATGCACCTAAAGCTTCTTCGGCCGTGTCGTATGTTTTCTTGTCTAAAATATCCAACCTTTTCCCGGTTACTTGCGATGGTATATTGCTTCTTTCCATATCCATGATTCTTCGTTGAATGTTTCGTTATAAAAGTTTCATACCTCTAGCTGCAAGCCTTACAAAAGATAGTAAGCGCAAGCAAATGCTTAGCGTGATACACGTAGTATATCAATTATGGTTTGGCAGATGTCCACAATTGTCTTTTCAATGATCTCCTCAGGGCTGCCTTGGTGAACCACCCGGTGTTCGTGAAGAGATGCGTTATGCACTATGCTGAAGAACATCGTACCTACAGGCTTCCCAGGACTTTCACTTCCCCCGGGAGTCGTGAGCCCGGTAATCGCCACGCATATTTCCGCGGACATTTTCCGTTTTAGTGACCAACACATGCTAGTTGTCACCTCTGCTGATTCTGGAGTGTAGGTATCTATCGTCGCTTTTGGAACGCCCAGCATATCTTCTTTAACGCAGGCATTATAACAAACAATTCCACCTTTCAGAATGTCGCCTGACTGCGGTGTCAATGAAAATTCATAGGCAAGCCTGCCGGCTGTGGCGCTTTCTGCAAATGCGATGCTAAGATGATGCTCGGCCAGTAAACTACTGCATTGAGCAACTGCACTTTTGTAGTAAATATTCATCTGTCTATTGTCCATAGTTAATCCTTGAGCCGTGCAATTCCTCCGATTGAAGCCGAATGATACCTCGTAATGACCGAAGCTTTGGTGGATTCGGCTTATTTTTACACAGGCTATTTTTAGCAATCGAACGGTTTTTTTTCAAAATAGTTCTCATGCTAGCATATTATTATATCGTTTTACAGGCCATTTATCTATCTAGCAGAACGACCAGCAATATGATTAATCGCCCCAAGATGTAGACGCCCATGGGGATCAATAAAAACCATATCAGAGCCTTTTTTTGGCGTCGAGTCATATCATCATTTTTCTAATACCCGAACGTAGCTGCAACGAAACAGTTTTATGACAGACAGATATTAGTTATGAAAGAACATTCGAATAATTACAGTACGAGATAATGCTACTCATGATAGTTTCATCGTGAACCATTACGTGCTGAACTCGTTAGATGGTAAAAAATATAATGTTATGATACTACCTATACTATTCGGAATTCTATTTATTATAATCTGCATTGTACTTATCATTCGCAGTCAAAAGAAAAAAGAAGTAACCCCACGAAAACGGTAATCTTTTTGTGCTGAATTGATGTCACCTTTGCGGGGTGCAATCTGGCGACCATGACGGAAAGGATATTTACATCTAAATAAGGATGTAAATGATGTTTAATTTGTGCAGACACCCCATGCGATGAGGCTGGAAAGTTTTGATTGCATCCGCTAATTTACAGCTAAATCGCAAAATATATTAACATGTAGCGCATGGCGATAGAATTTGCTGACCAAGTGCATTAACTAGCTTAACATGTAGCGCATGGCGATAGAATTTGCTGACCAAGTGCATTAACTAGCTCAAAGATTTGACGGTATGTTTTTATATTTCTCCATAATGTGATTGATACGTAAAATGCGAAGATAAATACCCTTAGTGGTTCACGTGTAAACTAAATGGTTCTTTGCACCATTATTAAATAGCTTAAACAATAAGCGAAGCATATTTTGTACAGTTTTAACAAATTATAAATAATACCAAAAAACGAGAACAATGGAGAATCTAGAAAACAACAACAACGCTAAAGAAGGCAAACTAACAAAAGATATCGAGAGCAAGACAGGACAGATTCCGTCGACTGTCTTTTTGTGCGCGGCGGTCGCTGCTATGGCAGGGTCTGCAGTATTAAAATGCATTGGACATAAGCATACGGCCTTATTTGTTGGCCAGTGGGTAGCGCCCTTCCTTCTTTTTGGGATCTATAATAAAATAGTGAAAACAGAGGGCCACGATTAGTTATTTGCTAAAAAGCTGTCCAAAAGGAAATCTAAAGAAATTCGATTTTTAGACCCTTTCTTCGGTTTGGTAACACAGGAATAAACTAGAAATACATAATTATGGGAACGAAAGTAGAAAATGAATTAAATGGCATCCGTGAGAAGGAGAAAAAGCAAGAAGGGGATACTTACAAAGAGCTGGGATCTGTAGTCGAAAAGACTGAAAAAACAAAGGATGCGGATGCGGAAGCCGGTGTAGATCCGCAAGCGGAACAGATGAACGAAATGCCCAACGATCCCACGGATCGACCGAAAGAAAAGCAAGAAAAGAATGACAAAAAGTAGTTTGGCTTCGATCATTTTTATAAGCAGGCATATGATAAATATGGCTGCTTTTTTTACGCAAATATAAACCATAAGATGGTAGGCTAAACCGCTAGGGCTTAGTTCTTACAAATTTTCCAGATACACTTTTATATATCCTATCCATTATCTTTCCCAATACGGCCAACCTATCATTTGTGATCAACGACCGAAAACTTAAATCTTCATTAATTTCTTCTCGCTTTCCCAAAATGAGAAAAAACCATGTCATTTTGATAAGGTTTTACAGGCTTCGTATTTCTTAGTGTTGATATATCTAATTGATTGATAATATATTATAAGTTATTTTTTTATTTAGGACTATTTTTTGGTATGCCCGTACCAAAGGTTATAAAAACAAAAATATTGGATATGAGACACAACACGTTAGCCCGCTGTCCAGAACAGCGGTCGTTTTCACAAATGGGCATAATACAGCCGCAGGCAAGCTTATGGCCTGTTAATGCAGTAGCACTTCGATTACAAAATCAGTTCATCACACATTTAATTAAGGCGTCGATATGTTATTAGTAATAGTCGTGGTGGTAGCCCTTGTATGCTTTTGGCTGCTGATGAAGTCCATCGAATTTTTTGCAAAAATTTAACGGTGGTCTATCTCATTCAATAGAGAAATCACATCATATTAAAAATCCATACTTCAGGAATTGAACGAAGGAATCATTATAAAGCAATGAACAAACTTAATTATTTGAAGGCCAGCCATCGCATGGCGGGGCACTTTAAGGAAATCAGCGGTGAGATCATCAGTCTAGCGCAGCACCGAAATTTTGCAGGAGTAGTGCAGGCTTTAGTAAACTACCTCAAGTCGCTCCAATCCATCGGACAGGAAGCCAAATTGCCCCGCTATATCTGTTACGTCGGAAAGATATACAATAGGGGGAATGGTTATGTTCGATACATGATAGAGAACCTGTTTGTACGTGCGCTGGGTAGTCTGGAGCGACGATCTAGCTCAACTGGTTGGCAAGCAATTGCGAAGCGCATGCCTAAAACCTTTACCGAGATTTATTTAAAACAGATTAACGAATCAACGCTACACTATTAAACATGGCATTGCTATTTATCGCGGCGCTAGCAGTGTTTGGATACATCTGCTACGTGCTTTTAAAACCGGAGAAATTCTAAAGCTTTATTCCTATAGAAACGGTGCGGTTTGCTATGGCGCTATTTTTCGGCAATCGGAATCTTTCTGCACCGTATGAGCATGTGCTACTCGTGATTAGGGCAGCCTTCTCGTCATCTATTAAATATTATCTTCATGAACATCCTATTAAACAGGTAGATCTTAAACTTCATACAAGTAAAATAAGCATATATAATGAATACAGAAATTTTTGGAATAGTCGTCATGTTCATCGTGTCGGTGCTGCTCGCTATGCCCTTTGGCCGCTACGTGGCTAAAGTTTACAACGGCGAACGCACACGGTTTGATCCAATTTTTAATCCGTTAGAACGGATATTCTTTAAATTGAGCAATATCGATCCCCGCAGGGAGATGAATTGGAAACAACATATGCAGGCCATGTTAACCATTAATATGCTGTGGTTCTTGTTATCGATGTTGATTTTAATGACTCAGGGATCATTGCCTTTAAATCCCGATAACAACCCGAGTATGTCCGCTGATCTCGCGTTTAACACCTCCATATCATTTCTCGTCAACTGCGACTTGCAGCACTATTCTGGCGAGTCTGGGCTGAGTTACATTGGTCAACTGTGGTTGATGTTCCTGCAATTTGTCAGTGCAGCAACAGGTATGGCCGCTGTGGTTGTCCTATTTCGTGCCTTTCGAGACAGGATTACTAGTGGTTTGGGCAACTTCTACGTGTACTTCGTCAAGTCGTCCACACGTATTTTGTTGCCACTCTCATTGATTCTCGCTGTTGTACTTGTGTTTGAGGGTACGCCAATGACTCTCGCAGGTAAAGGGACGATGCTTACCCTAGAGGGTGATACCATTCAGGTTTCTCGCGGTCCGGCGGCGGCATTTGTAGCTATTAAACATGTTGGAACGAATGGCGGCGGTTTCTTCGGTGCCAATTCTGCCCATCCGTTTGAAAACCCTACTTACCTTACTAACCTAATGGAAATGGTAGGTCAATTAATCATTCCATTGGCTATAATTTTTGCGTTTGGTCATTTCATCCGCCGGCGAAAGCTATCCTGGATCATCTTCGGTGTCATGACAGCAGGCTTCCTCATATTGGCCGTTCCAAATGTGCTGATGGAGGTACAAGGTAATCCAGCGATTGCAGAAATGGGTGTGAATAACAAGCTAGGCGCAATGGAGGGGAAGGAGATACGTATTGGTGCGGTGGCATCCGGCTTTTGGAGCATCGTAACGACCGCTATTTCTACCGGTTCAGTAAATGCTATGCACGACAGCAGCATGCCGTTATCCGGAATGAACCAATTGCTGGCTATGATGGTGAATGCATTTTATGGCGGTTGTGGTGTAGGGTTATTAAATTTTTTCATCTATATCATCCTTGCCGTTTTTATCAGCGGGCTTATGGTAGGGCGTACGCCCGAATTTTTAGGCAAAAAGGTGGAAGCACGTGAGATGAAGATAGCCATGATCATTGCCCTAATACATCCCTTTTTTATCCTCGTTGGAACGGGGTTAGCTACTGCATTTCCTGCACAGGGAGCGGCTACGCTAAACAACCCCGGCTTCCACGGATTTAGTGAGATCTTGTACGAGTATACCTCATCGTCCGCAAACAACGGTAGTGGATTTGAAGGGTTGGGTGATAACACCCTATGGTGGAATATTTCAACAGGCATTATCCTTATCCTTTCCCGCTTCCTGCCAATAATTGGTCCTATAGCTATCGCCGGTCTGATGGCGCAAAAGAAATACATTCCAGAAAGTGATGGCACACTGAAAACCGACACTGGGACGTTCGGGATGATGATCTTTACCGTAATTGTGATCACTGCCGCTCTTTCCTTTTTCCCAGCGCTGGCGTTAGGACCTATTGCCGAATACTTTACCATAACCCAATAACCTATTATCCAATATAAAATGAGTAAGAATCAGTCTATATTTCAAAAGGAGATAGTTCAGCAGGCGCTGAAACAATCTTTTGTGAAATTAAATCCTAAAGCAATGTTCCGCAATCCGGTGATGTTCACTGTTGAGGTGGGAACGCTGATTATGGCGGTAGTGTGTCTATGGGTTTTAAGTGGGGAGCAATCGCAAGGCAGCTTCGGATACAATTTCACGGTGTTTATTATGCTTTTTTTAACCCTACTCTTCGGAAACTTTGCCGAGGCAATTGCCGAAGCAAGAGGAAAAGCACAAGCAGATAGCTTGCGCAAGACGCGTGAGGAGACACCAGCGAAGCTATACAACGGTCAAACCATCTCATCAGCAGCCTTAAAAAAAGGTGATGTGTTTATTTGTGAGATGGGGGATGTTATTCCTTCTGACGGGGAGATTATGGAGGGGCTTGCTACCATCGATGAAAGCGCTATTACCGGCGAATCCGCTCCAGTGATTCGCGAAGCAGGCGGCGATAAGAGCTCTGTCACTGGTGGAACAAAAGTGCTCTCTGATAAAATTACAGTGCGTGTTACAACACAGTCGGGTGAAAGCTTTTTGGATAAGATGATTGCACTGGTAGAAGGAGCTAGTCGTCAAAAAACGCCCAATGAGATAGCGCTCACGATTTTGCTGGCCGGCTTCACACTGGTGTTTATTATTGTAACGGTTACGCTTAAGCCGTTTGCAGATTATGCCAACGTCAGCATCACGATTGCATCTTTCATTTCGCTATTTGTTTGTCTAATCCCCACAACTATCGGCGGACTTTTGTCGGCCATCGGCATCGCGGGAATGGACAGGGCTTTGCGGGCCAACGTAATTACGAAGAGCGGCAAAGCTGTAGAAACGGCTGGCGACATTGACGTCTTATTGCTAGATAAGACTGGTACCATTACCATCGGTAACCGTAAAGCGACACAGTTTCACTCGGCGCACGATGTAGGACTAGAAGCGTTAACGAGGGCGGCTGTGTTAAGTTCTATGGCTGATGAGACACCGGAAGGTAAATCTATTATCGAACTGGCTGCAGTCAATCCAGTAAGCTATGGCGTGACACATCCGTCCTACGTGAAATTTACGGCGGAAACACGTAGCTCGGGTATTGATTTTGAAGATACGCGTATCAGGAAGGGTGCGACTGACGCGATTCGTAGCTTGGTGCTGGCAGCAGGAAATAACTTTCCACAGGAGATTGAAGAGCGGGTAAAAAGCATCGCGCAGCATGGCGGTACCCCATTAGTGGTTAGCCAAAACGAGGTAGCCCTTGGCGTGATCGAATTGCAGGATGTCATCAAAACCGGAATTCAAGAGCGTTTTGAACGTCTGCGCAAAATGGGTATCAAAACAGTTATGGTAACAGGTGATAATCCGCTCACTGCGAAATATATCGCTGAAAAATCAGGTGTTGACGACTTTATTGCCGAAGCAAGGCCGGAAGACAAAATGAACTACATCAAACGCGAACAGGCTGAGGGCAGACTTGTGGCTATGATGGGCGACGGAACCAACGACGCGCCAGCTTTGGCACAAGCCGATGTCGGCGTGGCTATGAACAGCGGAACACAAGCGGCCAAAGAAGCCGGCAACATGGTGGATCTGGACAATGATCCCACAAAACTCATCGAGGTGGTGGAGATCGGGAAACAGCTACTTATGACACGCGGCACACTGACAACATTTAGTATTGCCAACGATGTGGCCAAGTATTTCGCAATTATCCCCGCGCTATTTATTACGGCTATACCGGCATTACAAGGTTTAAATATCATGCACCTGAAAAGCCCAGAAAGCGCTATTCTCTCTGCGGTAGTTTTTAATGCGATTATTATACCTATGCTCATCCCTTTGGCGTTAAAAGGGGTTGCCTATAAGCCTATAGGTGCCAGCGCGCTATTGCGCCGCAACCTGCTGATCTTCGGCCTTGGTGGCGTACTCATCCCTTTCGTCGGGATCAAATTGATTGATATGTTCGTATCCATTTTTATATAAATCCTTCCACGTTTACAAATAACATCTTAAAAATCCACAGCTATGAAATCTCATGTAATTCCCGCTTTAAAGATCACGTTTTTCCTTTTACTGCTGCTCGCTGTAGCTTATCCTACATTGGTTTGGAGTATTGCAAAGCTCTCGTCTGGCGGGGGCGAGGGGCAAACCCTCAAACATAAAGCAAATACTTATTATAGCAATATTGGTCAGTCCTTTACGCAAGACCGTTACTTTTGGTCACGTCCATCCGCCGTCGGCTACAACGCAGCGGGTTCTGCAGGAAGTAACAAAGGCCCATCAAATGAAGACTACCTTGCTGAGGTTCGGGAACGTATGAATACCTTACTAGCACAGAACCCTGGCATTAGCATCTCAGAGATTCCGGTGGATCTCATAACCGCAAGTGGGAGTGGCCTTGACCCTCATTTTTCCGTACAGGCCGCCAAAGTGCAGGTTGACCGGATAGCCCGCATTCGTCAACTGCCAAAGGATAAGCTACTAGCGCTTATTGACACTCATACGGAGCGTCCTTTGTGGGAGATGCTTGGACCGGAGAAAATCAATGTGCTGAAATTGAACATTGCGCTCGACAACTTATCCGGTTCACAATCTGTTAGGTAACGCCCAACCTTATTTATCAAAAACGAATTTACTATGAACAAAATGCTATTGGTCCTGGGTGTTTTACTAGCCAACGGACACTTGTTGATGGCGCAAGAGCAGGTATCAAGCCCACTAACAATCAGCGGATATGCCGAAGCTTATTATAGCTATGATTTTAATAACCCTTTGAACAATAGTCGGCCAAGTTTCGTGTACAGCCACAATAGAAATAATGAGGTAAGTATCAATCTTGCCTTTATTAAGGCGGCATACAATACCGAAAATGTACGAGCAAATTTGGCACTGGCAACAGGGAGCTATATGAACGCCAATTATGCCGCCGAACCGGGTGTGTTGAAGAATATATTCGAGGCAAATGTTGGTATTAGAATTAGTGAAAAGCATAACCTTTGGATAGATGCAGGTGTTTTTCCTTCACATTTGGGATTTGAGAGCGCAATAGGAAAAGACAATTGGACGCTAACCCGCAGTTTATCCGCCGATAATTCGCCTTATTATGAGACTGGTGCAAAAATTTCCTATACATCGCCTACCGGGAAATGGTTCTTCAGTGGCTTGCTGCTCAACGGGTGGCAGCGCATCCAGCGCATAGACGGCAATACAACGCCGTCTTTTGGTCATCAGATCGTATACAAACCCGACAAGAAGTTGACGCTAAACAGTAGTTCTTTTATCGGGAGTGATAAGGCAGATACTGTGCGACGGATGCGTTATTTTCACAACCTCTACGCCACGTATCAAATCAGCAATACCTTCGGTATTACGGCCGGTTTTGATATTGGGCTCGAACAAACAGAGAAAGGAAGCAGTGATTATAACACATGGTATACACCAGTCCTGCTTGCAAAGTATGTTTCGTCACCTCGACTTAGTCTTATCGCGAGGGCCGAGTATTATCAGGATAAAAAAGGGGTGATTATTTCAGTAGGTGATACGCCGAGTGGATTTGAGATGGTCGGCTATTCGCTCAATTTGGATTACGCAATTTTTGACCAGCTGATCTGGCGTACTGAATACAGAAACCTGCATGCACGTGAAGCAACGTTCATAGACAGGTCCGGAAACGTGACTACAAGCAGTCCAACAATAGCAACGGCGATCGCAATCGCTTTTTAGCGCGAAATTCAGCTAATCTAGAAACGGCATCATATCTCCCTTGGGAATTTTGTATTAATTTTGACTATAGGATAATGGAAGGACGGAAGAGTGCTGAATATTTTATGGAATTGGTTACCCGTTCTAAACGCGGTAAGTTTAAGCTATATATCGGCATGAGTGCAGGTGTAGGGAAAACGTACCGTATGCTGCAGGAAGCACATATGCTGATGAAAAACGGCATCGATGTTAAAATTGCATATATCGAAACACACGGACGGCAGGAGACGCAAGCGCTATTGTCCGGACTGCCGGAAATCTCCCGGCGAAAGCTCTTCTATTGCGGGAAGGAGCTTGAGGAATTGGATGTCGATGCGGTTTTACAGATTCGACCAGAGGTCGTGCTTGTTGACGAGCTCGCCCACAGCAATATCCACGGAAGCAAGAATGAGAAGCGTTGGCAAGATGTACTGGAGATACTGGCTGCCGGAATAAACGTCATCAGCGCGGTGAACATCCAACATCTGGAAAGTCTTCACGATGATATTCAATCGATAACCGGCATTGATGTTCGCGAGCGGGTTCCAGATCGTGTAGTGGATCAAGCAGATGAGGTAGTGAACATCGATCTCACGGCGGAAGAATTGATTAGCCGATTAAAAGCAGGAAAGATCTACGATGAAACGAAGATTGCCGCCGCACTAACTAATTTCTTTAAAAATGACCATATTTTGCAGTTGCGCGAATTAGCCTTGAAAGAGGTAGCTTCGCAAGTACAACGTAAGGTAGAACTGGAGGTCGTACAGCAGCGTGGCAAGAAAAAAGAACGGTTTATGGCTTGCATAAGCGCAAATGAGAAAACAGCGAAAACTGTAATCCGAAAAACAGCACGTCTAGCTGGGTATTACAACAGCAGTTGGTTTGTGCTTTACGTGCAAATCCCGAACGAGGGCGTGGATCGTATTGCCTTAGATAAGCAACGCCATTTAATCAATAATTTTAAATTGGCTACCGAGCTTGGTGCCGAGATTATCAAGATACAAGGTAAGAACGTCGCGCGAGAGATTATTGCACAATGTGAGCTTCGTAAGATCAACACAGTATGCATCGGTAAGCCCCACCTTTCCCTGGGTAAAATCATTTTGGCGGGTGATACGTTTAGGGTGTTGCTGAATAAGTTAACGCAAGGAAATATCGATCTGGTCATTCTGTCTTAAGATAGACGCACTATAGAAACTATGAAAATAAAAACGAAACTTACCTTAGGCATAGGGACATTATTCCTGATGGTTTTCTCATTAGCCGCATTAAGCGGCTGGTACATTCACCAGTTGAAAAAGGATACGGATCGTATTCTTACTACAAACTACAACAGTTTATTATACGCTCGGAATATGTTGGTTTCATTGGAAGCATATGCAGAGGACGACCGGGCTGTGTTACGTTTTCAAGACAACCTGATTCAGCAACAGCGGAATATTACGGAGGCTGGCGAGAAAGAGAAAACAGCTGACATAGCCGCCCGGTTTGAAGAAATGAAGCAAGGGTCGGCTGATCAGATCTTAAGATCATCCATCAGAAAGGATATAACCGATCTCATGCAAATGAATATAGAGGCAATCGCAAGGAAGAGCGGCATTGCTGGGCAAACGGCAAAGGATGCCATCATCAGTATAGCGATTGTTGGAACGGTATGTTTTGTAATCGCTTTTACGCTATTATTGAATTTACCGTCAAACATTGCTGATCCGGTCAGAAAACTTACGGAAAGTATCCGACAGATTGCCCGGCAAAACTATCGCGAGCGAGTACACATTTTAGGAAGTAGTGAATTTGCAGAACTGGCCAGCTCGTTTAATACGATGGCTGAGAAACTGGAAGAATATGCTGAAAGCCAACTAGACGACATTTTGCAAAACAAGAGACGAATTGAAGCACTTGTGGAAAACATGAGCGATCCAGTGATTGGTGCAGATGAAAACAGAACCGTTATTTTTGCGAATGAACAAGCTACAAAAATTCTTGGACTTTCCCAGTCAGCATTGCTTGGCAAGCCTGTGAGCGAACTTACTCTCCATAATGACCTCCTGCGTGACTTATTTAAGGATATTTCTTCACCATCTGCCGGGGAAGAGTTCTCTTCAACCCTTAAGATATTTGCTGATGGTCGGCAAAGTTATTTCGAAAAGGAAGTTGTGGATATCAATGTTGTACCCACTGGCGAGAACGAGCTTAAATATATCGGTCAGGTGATCATGCTTAAAAATATAACGCCCTTTAAAGAGATGGATCTCGCCAAGACGAATTTCATTGGAACGGTTTCTCATGAATTTAAAACGCCGATAGCAGCGATTCAGATGGGAATACAGTTATTGCAGAACGATCGTGTTGGTAAGCTAAATGATGAACAAAAATATTTGATACATGGTATCAAGGAGGATTCAGATAGATTGCGAAATATCACCGCTGAATTGTTAAACATCGCGCAGGTCGAGAGTGGCGCTATTAAGTTGAATATACACGACAATGAAGTGAAGCCGATGCTCGAATATGCTATAAAAGCTAATCAAGTAGCCGCGGATCAAAAGCAATTATCGCTTCATGTTTCAGTTGATGCGGATGTTAATAAAGTGCTTGCCGACAATGAAAAAACAGCTTGGGTATTGACCAATTTAATTTCAAACGCCATACGCTATTCGCATGAAAACGCTGCTATTGAGATACATGTTGAGAAACAGGGCACACGGATTCGTTTTGAAGTAAAGGATTATGGTCAAGGTATTGATTCCAAGTACAAGGAACGTATATTTGAACGATATTTTCGCGTTCCTGGTGCTCGCAGCGGGGGCACGGGGCTGGGATTAAGTATCAGCAAGGAGTTTATAGAGGGTCAAGGAGGCGAGATTGCTGTAGATAGCGAACTCGGTTCCGGAAGCAGTTTTTTCTTTTATTTAAAGGAAGCAAAATGAGTAAAGTTTTAATAATCGATGACGAGCAAAAGCTACGTCAATTGATGAGTAGGATAATAGGTGTCGAAGGAGACGGATTTTTGGTACTCGAAGCCGCTAACCTAAAATCTGCACGCACCCTATTAAAGCAGCAAGAGATTGATGTTATTTTATGCGATGTGAAGCTTCCCGATGGCAGCGGAATAGACTTTATCGCACAGATAAAAGAGATACAACCATATGCTGAAGTTGTGTTGTTCACGGCCTTTGGTAATATTCCTGATGGTGTCTCCGCCATTAAACTGGGTGCGTTTGACTATCTGACAAAGGGCGATGATAACCATAAAATCATACCGGTGTTGCACCGCGCGGCTGAGAAGGTCACGTTAGCAAAGCGTGTAGCGCAGTTGGAAGCCAAAACGTTTAAAAAATATGCTTTCGAAAATATTCTTGGTGATTCGCCTGTTTTAAACAAAGCTATTTCACTATCGCAAAAGGTTGCGCCTTTGGAAACTTCGGTTTTGCTGTTGGGAGAGACTGGAACCGGAAAAGAGGTTTTCGCCAACGCAATTCATTTCGCCAGTCGAAGAAAGAACAAGAATTTTGTGGCAATTAATTGTGCCGCGTTCAGTAGGGATTTGTTAGAAAGTGAACTCTTTGGGTACAAAGCAGGGGCGTTTACGGGCGCACTATCAGATAAGAAAGGACTGATTGAAGAGGCGGATAAAGGAACGTTATTTTTGGACGAGATAGGCGAGATGCCGACGGCGCTACAGGCAAAATTGTTGCGGTTATTGGAGTCAGGAGAGTATTTGAAAATAGGGGATACTAAAGTTAGTCAAGTCGATATCCGCGTAATAGCAGCCACCAATCGAGTTTTGGAAACAGAGATAGAGCAAGGAAACTTCCGTGAGGATCTTTATTACAGACTTTCTACGTTTCAATTAAAATTGCCTGCTCTGCGCGACCGACCCCAAGATATTCCTGAGCTTGCTAACGTGTTCGCTGAAAGTTTTTCGTTAAAGATTGGAAGAAAAGACATCACGCTGAGCAAAGAATACACCGAACAATTACAACTTTTCAACTGGAAAGGCAATGTAAGAGAACTTAAAAATGTAGTGGAACGAAGTGTGATTACAGCTAGCGGAAATATTCTTCAGGTAGACGACTTACCGCATGAGATTGCCCAATTGGCGGAGCAAAATAGGATAGCTACAAACCAATTCTCTCTTGCCGCTGTCGAACATGCCCATATCCGAAAAGTGTGCGCCCTAACTGGCGGTAACAAAGCAGAGGCTGCCCGCTTGTTAGAGATTGGTTTATCAACGCTTTATAGAAAAATCGAAGAATATGGCTTGAAGTAGGAAAAACATACGCAATAGCATACATCAAAGAGCAAATCCTAAATGAACCACCGTGCCAGATGTATTTTAAGAACGGGGCGACAAAACATAGACAAGCGAGCAGAAATAGCAGATCGATGTGAAAGATTGGCTTATAGGAGTATTGCTAAAAAATAGGCTGTAAAGTGATAGATAGAAGGCTACATACCCTCTAACTACCTTTTATTCTAACTTATCTACGAGTCTACTAATACAATCTACTACTCTTTTTCGATCTTCCTCTTCTTTAATGTTCAAACCGCAAAACGTAGTTCCTACAGCGCGAGCATGGGTGTTGAGATAATAGATGCCAGCTACGAGCAATGCAAACAATGGTGTAGCGTCCTCTTTAAAGCTATTAGCAGAATTTACAGCGTCAATCAATTGATTGCCCAGCGCTTCACGTTCCATAACAATTCCTTTAAGGACTTCGTTATTTCCTGCGAGTTCCCATATAATCATCTGTTTTAGTAAATCGCTCTCATATATCTGATTAAACTGGTCGTGCAGTATGCCTTTTACTTCCTCCTTATCAAACTTTTCCGGTGCAGCGCTATGGTTTAGCCAAAAGTCCTTCGACCGAAGGTACTCTTTAATCAAGTTATCAAAATCTCCAAAATGGAAATAGATAAGCTTTTTATCAACGCCAGATGTCGATTCGATCTTAGTAACTTTAAGTTCTGTAAAACCCTCTGTTTCCAAAATATGACCTACTGCATCCAGTAATTTTTGCTTGGTTCTTAGTGCTCTTGCGGACTGCTTTCTTTCCATGAGATAAAAATAGAAAAAAATATGTATCAAAAAAGTTATTGCTTATCAATTGTAGCGCAAAATTTACAGAGTTACCATTTTCTATACCTAATCACTAAACAAGATTATTCTCCCTAACACTTTAAAATAATAATTCCGAGCGCGAACGCTCGGAATTACTAAACTTACTACACTCACCATGATGATTATTAATCAACCATCTTTATAAGAACAATAAGGTATACGGTTCGTTTAAAAAAACTGAAACCACTGGTACGTAGATCTATTTGCGGCCATCGAATTGCTTTAGCCATAGTTCAACAACATAATTGGCAGATGTTATTTTCGGAGCTAGTCCTTCTTATTATTAAGCGTAGGAAAAACCAATAGGACAGTAGTATATTTATTTAATTCACTTTTTATAGTTATTCGACCGTCTAATCTCGCCAATATCTTACTTGCCAGGCTCAGTCCAACGCCCGTACCTGGAAAAGACTTAGCGTTAGACGCTCTATAAAACAAATTAAATAGTGTATCAAGCTCATTTTCTGGTATGCCGATACCATTATCTTTTATACGGTAATAAATATAATCACCCTTTCTTTCACTAGATATTTGAACCGTTGGTATTGATCTTTTTGATGAATAACGCACCGCATTTCCAATGATACTGTAAAAAAGCTGCTGTATCAAACTCCGGTCGCCATAGAGCGGTAGCAGCTCACCGATTTGAAACTGCGTAAGCGGACTATTTAAAACATCTTTCACTTCGTCTTGAATACTTGCAATAATTTCATTCATAGATACCAAACTATGCTCGGTCTCGTAGTGCCTGACTTGGTTTAGGCGTAGTGTATGGCTTAATATACTTTCCATACTACCTACAGATGCTAAGATAGTATCGCACCATTTGTGTATTTCAGCTACAGGCATATTTGTTTTTGATCGCATGTATTGGACGCCCATTTTTAGAACGCCTAGGGGATTTTTCAAGTCATGGGATAAGGTGTTGGTGAGCGACTCCACTTCTTTGTTAAATTTAATTAGTGAATCTTTCTCTTCCACTAGCTGAAGGGCTTTTTTGCGGGCCGTTACGTCGGTTGAAGTGTGAAGGATTGTGGCCGTTTTTCCCTCGCTATCAAGAATCGCCTGATATTCGAAATCGAAATACCTAATTTCTTTGACGCCGCCGATCGTTAATTCAGCTGGGTATTCGCTCGCGCGATAGGTTACACCGGAATGCCACACGTTTAACAAAAGGTCTGTAAATCCTTGTTCGGTAAAAGACGGAAACACATCACCAAAGTTTTTTCCTATGATATCATCTGTCTTTCCCCAAACGGCTAACATCGCTTGATTTACGAAGCGTATGTTCAAGTTGGCGTCACTGTAAATAGCAATACCTTGTGGGGAATTAGCGATAATACCCAGTATTTGTTTTATGTTGGAATTCATGAGGTAGTTGATCAGACTAAGATACAAAACACATTTAACAAATAAATGTTTGATGCTATTTAATAATAAATCCCGGGCTAGGGAGTCCCAGGATTTAAAACTAATCTTTACCTTATTTATGAATCACGTATTTAACAACTACGTATCTAAAAACGTTTTATAAAAAAATAAAAAAGATCGAGATGCCGAAACTATCCGTTGATCTTTTTGGTTTAATAAGAGGAGAGAAGGGCAAATGATATACATATGAAAACGAAAGTAATTTTGGCGGCGACGGATACAGATTTGAATACTTGTCCTGAACGTGTTTTAGAGGAGATTAGGAAGGCAGCCTTACACGCAGCGCAAATGCAGGGCTTTCTGGCGGGAGAAAAAGTTCTTCGCGCTGATTTGAGTGCCTGGCCAGCTTTAATAGACGTGGAGATGTCCCGTTTAAAAAAAGCTTTTTGTTGGAATAAACATTATTAAATACACCTAATATAGTATAAGCATGGATATTGACTTACGCATGGATAGGTACGACTTCCACTACCAGTTTCGGGAGAACCCGCAAGAGTTTGATTGGTCATTTCACCCTGAGCGCATCATCATTAAAAACGAGGCCTTGCGCACCGGCGATAGCGAATTATATCAACGCTATTTAAAAGTTGCTTTCCCCCATAGAATGGAAGCCGAGATATCGGCTTTCAATCTGACAGCAGAACGGCTGCAACATTTACCTGGTGATGATGCTTTCAAACTGCTCCGCGGTTTAGAAGTAAACATTCTACGATCGGATATCCATTGGGAGGAAGATGATGCCATCTTTACAGCTAAAATTATTCCCGATCTGGATATTTCTTTCTTAGTTGGAGATGCCGATGATGAACAGCTTATTTTAAATTATGTATATCCATCCTGGATTACCAATAGGAAATCGCTATGGCTTGATTTGAGCGAATTACAATAATATTTACTTATGATGAACTTTAATAGAAAATTTGAACAGACTATCGACGGGCAACAGGTCGTATTCGATGTGACTTACGACCCTACCACACATCACTTCCACGTCCTTGAAACGGGAAGAGAAACCGGATACTTACTAAAATATGATATGACAACTCGGGTCTGGAGTACAGAAGGGGACGCACAGCCGACTTTACCAGCGGAAGAGCTAGCTACCCTAGTTCAAAAAAGTTTCGGCCATTTTGTCTAGCGGAGCTACGCTACGTGGGAGTCATTTCTACGGTAAATACTGCTATAATTACGTTTTTTAGAAGTGCAGTTCAACGAAAGTGCTTTCTGTTCGTTGATAAGAAAACTGTCAGCCGATAGTAATTCGGCATTTGTTGGATAAAAATTAAAGAAATGAAAATATCTACAAACATCGTTGCTGGCGCTGCTGGGGCACTTCTCCTCAACGTAATACATGAGCTCGCTCGTAAGAATATCAAAGATGCACCTCGTGTCAACGAGCTGGGAGAGGAGGGAGTTGTCAAAATTAGTGAGGCTATGGGTGTCAAGCCGCCTACTGGAAATAAACTGTATGCAAGTACCTTAGCGTACGACTTCGTTGGCAATGCATTTTATTACAGCGCGGTTGGAAAAGGCAAATCCAAGAATATCTGGCTTCGCGGTTTAGGGTTAGGTCTTACAGCAGGGATTGGGGCGATAGCACTGCCAAAGAAAATTGGTTTAGATGACCAGCCCGTAAATCATTCCAAATTGACACAGGTACTTACCGTAGCATGGTATACCCTAGGCGGACTGGCGGCAGCGGCCGCAGCTGAACTTTTGAAGGAGTCCCCGTCAAATGGTGAAAGTGAATAGCATAACTCAAATAATGAATAAATTAGTTAGCACATAAGCTAAACAAGAAATAACAACGTTGAACGAATATGGAGCAAAATAGAGAAGAAAACTTGACGGGCAAAGATGCTTTGGCCAAGATTAGAGAAATTGCGGATGAAGCCAAAACATGTTTCTTTTGTACGGATATCAGGACTGGTATTCCGTTGTCTGTACGACCAATGGCTATATTACAGGTGGATGATCATGGATTTTTATGGTTCATGACATCGAACGAGACAAAGAAAGAAGAAGAGATTGAGGAAAACCCCTTTGTACATTTAATGATGCAAAGTGGACAACGCGCAGGATTTTTAAATCTTTACGGAATCGCCGATGAGCTTCATGTCCAAGAAAAGATTAATGAGCTTTGGAATCCATCGTTAGAGATTTGGTTCGATAGTCCAGAGGATCCAAAAATCCTACTAATTCGAGTAGAAGTTTTAGAAGGGCACTATTGGGATAATAAACATAGCGCGCCGGTAGCTGCCTTCAAAGGGTTAAAGTCCTTGATCACTGGGAAACCTGATCACGACGGCGTACACGGTGAAATAGATATTTAGCAATAAATTATGTTTCGATAAAGTCTCTCACGCGCGGTTATAGCCGCCATGAGAGACTTTAAATCTTAAACTACTACCGCGCTATCGCGGACTATTTAATAATAAAAAATTGAATCTAACCAAAACTAATAGCCATGCAAGGCATAGCTCCTAACGGTTAACTTCACTTGCTGATGCATTAGCAAGTGTGCTTTCGAGCGTACTGTTGAATAACGATAGAAATTCCTCCAAATCTTCGCTCGTCCGACTGGTAACCAGCAAGCCATCACGAACAGATGATTCATTAATCCAAATACCACCCGCGTTGTCGATATCTGTTTTTATCGTCTTGACCGATGTAAGTTTTCGATCGGCAACGAATCCAAGTTCTACCAAAGGCCAGATTCCATGGCACAACGTACCAATAGGCTTCTGCTCCTTTATAAAATGATCTACAAATGCTAATACCTCAGCATTTGTCCGTAGATTATCTACGCTCAAAGCACCACCCGGCATTAAAAGAGCATCATATAATTTCGGATCCGCCTTTTTAATATGCCTATCGATCGCGTATGAGGAGCCCCAGTCCTTATAGGTCCAAGAGCGAACAAACTCTCCATCTTTCGGAGAAATAAGATGCGTTTTAAAATTATGAGCTTTAAAGAAAGGTTTCGATCCCTTTACTGCCCATTCGTCGAAACCATCGGAAATTAGGATTGCAATAGTAAACATAATTATCTTTTAGTCCTTTTGCTTATAGACAGTTGAACGCTGAAATAGTTTTTCAAAAATGCAAGCACGTTAAGAAGGGTCGTTAGTTACTATTGCCAACTCTCCGGTTATTTATCTCAGGTTCCGCCTCATCGTGCTCAATTTCGTCAATATCCGGCTCTGGGCGCTCCAAAGGGTCGATATCCGGCTGTTCCATTGGCTCGTTTTCTTCAATTTCATCGATCTCAGGTTTGTCGGGGATTTCTGGATCCATATCAGGCGCTTCCCGCTCACGATTTGGAGGAGCGGATGTGCCGTCGTAATCACCAGAGAGATTGGAAACTGTGGACAATAAATCGAGTGCAAATGTTTCTACTCCTAATAATGAAAGTGGATTCGTTTTTATGTCTGTGCTAAAATGGTAATTTGTCATCGCGTTTTTTATGGGTATAACGTCGTTCACCTTACAATAGTTGCGTTGTTAAATACGGTAATGCTTACCCTAAATACCCGGTCGTTCACACCTCAAACCAATTTTGCTAAAGAACGGCCGATCAAGATGAATAATTAGCATCGCTAACCCCGGTATATGCGGCAGCTTAAGGTTGAATACACAAAACGAATAGATACTTATGCCGCTTGTTTAAATACCCTAATTGTAATTTCCGCCAACAAACATCTTCTAATAAGCATTCTATTGTTGAGACACATGACATAAGTTGATGCTTGTTAACGCAATGTTCGTCAATTCGATAAGTGGTGAACTGAAGCTTTAGGTAGTCTTTATTGAAATGAGAAAACAAGAAACGATTAATTTGAAACGTTAATCATAACACGATAAATAATTAAACCCTTAAACGAATGTAATATGAAAAAATATTTTATTCTATGTTTCAGTATACTAGGTACATTGTGCATGACAAATTCTACCCTATATGCTCAACAAGATACGGTAACAACCGAGACGATCGATCAGCAGTTTATTGATAAAGCAGTAAACTTAAATCGTTTTAAAGTAGCTGTAGCAAGTCAGGCTATAGAGCGATCCAAAAACGACGAAGTTAAACAGTTTGCACAGACGCTCCTAACCGATCATAAAAGAATCTTGGAAGAGATAGAGCAAGCTGCAGTGGCCAAAAAACTTGTTCTTCCTACAAAAATGGATGAAAGCCATGCCTCGATACTAAAATCTATGGGCGAATTATCAGGTGGAGATCTGAATAAAGCCTTTAAAGATGTTGTAATCAAAAGTCACGAGGACGCGATTGCGCTTTTTGAAATAGGAGCAGGTGAAAACGGTATTAACGATCCCGAACTTAAAACTTGGGCCAGCGAGAAAATTCAACCGTTAAAAAATCATCTGGAAAGCGCGAGGGCATTAAACGTTGATGCAAGCCAGGCTGTATCAGAAGCACTCAGTGTTTTGTAAATTACGAAGCGAATACTTCGCTTGCGAGGATACTACAAAACCAACGAATAGTTCTTAAGTCTTAAAGATTGAAAACTACATTTAGTTCCGTTATAAAGTTATAGCGGAACTTTTTTATATGATGCTTAGCTCTTGTCACAGTTGACGAAAAGGTGGGGGGAGTATCCAATCGCTGTCAACAGCGTAGCCTGTCGCGCTCGACTATATTTTAGCCTTTAAAATTTGCAATAGTTTTTTTTCAAGATTGCGCGTATCTAAATCTGTTTCTTTCTTTTTCATACGCCCTATCCAAGAATTTAATTCTGCATTTTCATAAGCCTCAAGTATACTTGGGTGTATGTAATGCGATCTCGTGACAGCCCGCGTATTACCCAACACCGCAGCTACCTGATCAATAACTGCCAAAACATTTTTCTTTCGTTCTGCAACCGTTACGGGAACAGGCTGCGCGATAAGGAACTTTAAAGCCATTAGGCATGCATTCCACGTGCGAAAACTTTTGCAGCTGGCATTGATACCCATTACCTCTTTTAAATATCCATTTATGTCGCCGGATTCCAGTGCACGTATTTCGCCTTCATCGTCTACATATTGAAATATACGTTGCCCCGGTAAATCTTTCACTTTAAGAAGCATTTTGATCAATGTCTTTTCCTGTAGGTATGTCTGCTGAACAACGCCTTTTTTTCCTACGAATTTAAAAAACAATTTATTAGTAGAAATCTGCTTTACATGCTTATTTTTTAAAGTTGTCAAACCATAAGACCCGTTTGTTTTTTGATAAATGCTATTTCCCGCTCGGAAGGATGTTTTCTGCATAACGGAAACCGCGACCGCACATACTTTTTCCCGCGAAAGGCTTCGCTTACGAAGATCTTTGAGCACGGCTTTCTTTAATAGGGGTAGCTTCGCTCCAAATACATGGAGGTCGGTAAATTTCTTCTCGCTACGTATTGATGTCCATTTTGCATGGTATCTATATTGCTTTCGGCCACGCACATCTACTCCAGTAGCTTGCAGATGGCCATTTGCATTGGCACAAATCCAAACATCCGTCCATGCCGGAGGCAAAACGAGTGTCTGAATGCGTTTTAGCACCGTCTCGTTGCTAATTTCGTTACCCTTATGATCGAGGTAACGAAAATGCTTACCTTCCGCTACCCTGCAATATCCTTTATCATTGCAAGATACATAGCGCAATCCAATCTGCTGTAGCACTACCTGCTCATTTCCTTCTCCAATTTCTGACATCTTTTAATGATTTCTGATAGCGTTTATAAGATCTTGTTTTTTCATTTTGTGACGGTTTGCTATACCTAAATTTTTCGCTTCCTCCAACAGTTCTTTCACTGTTCTCTCGTCCAGCTTCGAAGCGTGCCCGCCCATTTTGCTTGCGTTCTTACTATTAGCTATGCGTGCCGCCTTCTCCTTACTAGCGCCCTGCTCTCGCAAAGCGGAATATTGCGCTTCATTTTTGATATGTGGATTTTTGCTCTTTGCCATGATTCATTCGATTTAAGCAAATAGAAATTTGCATTTTAAACTATCCTAATAACATACATCGTGGGCTGATCGTTTGCTCGTCGAATACGGCTTTTGCAGCACGCAATTTTTGGTCGAAAAACATGTTGGATGTACTAAAAGCCGGGCCACTGTACTACTACGCAGTTAACGGTGCGTATTTATACGTTTTCTTCGATACATTAGAACATCGGTTGCGACGCGGTGTTTTTATACTATAAACGTAATGCCGATCCCATGATACAAGTAGATATTGGATAAAGGGGAAAGTATACATTCACTAAATTATAATCAATATGGAAGAAAAGACAAACATTTACGATCCGGAAGAGCCAAGGGATGACACGCCACGTAAGGAAGTTCCGCGTCCAGCACAAGAGGAGGTTAACGATAAACCTGCTGGTAAAACCATTGCGTGGACGATAGTCGCAGCTGTAGCTGTCTTAGCTTTGGTATACTTCTTATTTTTTTACGGGAAGTAAAATAATTGATAACACGAAAAAAGCGGACCGTATTGTGTCCGCTTTTTGTTTTTATATGCAATTGATATTTATTGTTCGTAAAGGCTGTCAAAGAATGCTGGGCTATCCAGTTTCATTGAGATCCTGTAGGCTGCATTGACCAACCCAACATGACTATAGGCTTGCGGAAAGTTACCCCACTGGCTACCGTCTGACTCGTTAACATCTTCACTAAAAAGCATCAAATGGTTTCCAAAAGAGAGCAACTGCTTAAATACCTCTTGCGCTTCATCCAAACGACCAACGCAGGCCAAAGCCTCGACATACCAAAAAGCACAAACCAAGAATGTAGCTTTCGGCTTGCCAAAATCATCCGTATGTAAGTAACGATAAAACAAGCCATGCTCGCCCTTGAGCTCCTTTTCCAATTGTTCTAAATGCATCTTTGCACGATGGCTCGACGGGTCCAGATAGTTCATCATGATCAGCTGCAGCGTAGATGCATCAAGATTACCGCTTTCCACAGCATTCGTGTACACTTCTTTCTGCGCGTCATAGCAGCTTTCGATATGCGCGGCTGCCTTCTCGCGCAGACTTATTGCTTTTGCTGCCATATCTGCCAAATTGTATTGCTTTGCAATTTTCAAAGCCGCCGTAGCACCCGCCCATTGGAACAAATTAGAATAGCAATGTCGATTTTCGAAGTTCCGGAATTCCCAAATCCCAGCATCCTTTTCATCGATAGTTGCCTCTATTTTGTCTAAAATAAAGTTTGTCCAATCTTTCGTAAAAGCTAGATTTTGATGACGAAAGCGGTGGTCCGTAAAGAGCGGAAGCAGCGCAATTAGTGCCTGGCCGTATACGTCATTTTGGATGTGTTCTGAAGCCTGATTACCTACTCTTATGGGTCTGTTGCCCATGTATCCTTCTAGGTAATCCAGCGTATATTCATCCAGTTGATGCTGGCCCATAATGCCGTATAACGGCTGTAACCGGCCTCTATCGGTTTGCGTGATATTGGCTATATACGAAGCATAACGTTCCATCTCTTCAAAATGCCCGATATGGCTAAGAGCTTGCAGAACGTAGTAACTATCGCGAAGCCAACAGTACCTATAATCCCAGTTTCGCCCCGAGCCGGGAAATTCCGGTAAGCTTGTCGTGCTTGCTGCGATAATGGCACCGGTGTCCTCGTATTGATGCAGCTTCAGAACCAGTGACGAACGAATAACCTCTTTTTGATAGAACGAAGGGATGGAGGCATTTTTCACCCACTTTCGCCAGTATTGTTTCGTGCGCTTCAGGAAGTCTTCCGCTGTACGTTCTATAGGCGCCTCAAATGGGCTACCGTAGGTAAGTATCAGATAGATAGGTTTGCTCAATACATAAGGCAGATCGTCGTCAAAAAAATGACTGATAGGCATATTAGTAGCTAAACGCATTTTGACATCTCCGCGTTCAAACTGAATATGATTGCTCCCTCTTGACTTTTCGAAAGATTGTTGTCCGTAGTTGAATACCGGGTCACACTTCACGCGGATTTTTGGATGGCCGGATACGGGCTCTATTTTACGGATGAGCATGAGCGGCTTGTAGTAGCGTTCATATTGCTCAAAACGTGGCGCAAAATCTGTCACTTTGTAGGTACCGCCCTCTGACTCCACTACCGTAGCAAGAATATTGGTATTCTCGACGTAGTGCTGTGAAGTGCTTACGGATGGCGTGCTTGGCAACACCGAAAACTCACCGCCAAGACCTTTATCAAGCAGGCCACCGAAAACGAACGTGTCCTGAAAAGATGGCCAGCACAGCCAACTAATGTTTGTAGATTTATCGACATGGGCGATATACGCGCAATTACCTATTATGCCCGTGTTGTAGACATGTTTTTTCTCTCTATTCATGTTATAATTTTTGGATTCTGAGCATTTGTTGAGGTTTCATTTTCTAGATCAAGATTTGACGTGGCAAAATAGTCAATAAGGCTAACGGCCTCTTCCTGACTTTCTACATAATATTGCGCTGCCGATTTTTTATTACCTACCTTCACTGTAATTGCTTCTTCAGGAAGCTCTAAAAACATATCTTCGTCTGTAGCATCGTCGCCAATAGCAAATATAAAATCAGGCTTATAGTGGGCAACAACCTCTTTTGCCGCCTTTCCCTTATTTAGTTCGCTGCTTTTAACTTCGATAACTTTATCTCCTAAGAGCAATTGCAAGCCATGATGCGGGATTAGATAACGAAGGCTGTCGACTAATTCCTGTGATCTTAAATGTCCTAAACCGGTTTGTGTTTTTCTATAATGCCATGCCAAAGAATATGTTTTTTCTTCGACTATAGCCCCAGCTGTTCGGTTGGCAAACTTGTTCATAATATGTTTGACAGGGATCTTCCAACGGGTAGAGATGTGGCTTTTTCCGTGCCATTCCCGATGTGGGTAGTTGCTCCAGGCACCGTGTTCCGCAACTAGAAAATATTCTTTCTTACCAAACCAACGATCTAATGTTTCGTGCGGGCGCCCGCTAATAATTACAATTTGGTTTGCTGGATTGCTTTGGAGCATCTCCAACGTTCTGTATAGCGATTCCGTTGGTGAAGCAGCATCCGCATCTTTATGAAAACCAATAAGCGTACCATCGTAGTCTAGAAAAAATAACCTGCGCTGAGCTGAACGATATCGCTCCGAGATGTTTTCTTTCACTTCAGATCTTACTCTTCGTGCCATTTCTTGCTTTTGAATGGTTTTAATCTCGTGCAGACGGTTGAAAAAGATCTTAACCCAATGTCTCACATTGAATTTTTTTACGATCTCAATACTGTCTTGCATCCGCTCGCGTTGCTCCTGCATTGGCATTTCAATAGCGGTTTTGAGTGCTTCTCGTATCTGATCGATTGAATTTGGGTTTACTTGAATCGCTTCCAGCAACTCTTTCGATGCTCCTGCAAGTTCACTCAATATCAAAACCCCATCCGTATGCTCTTTACTCGCAACATATTCTTTGCAAACTAGATTCATTCCATCACGTATAGGAGTAACTAAGCATACGTCTGCCGCGACATAAAGTGCAGACAGCTCTTCAACTGGAAACGAATTATAGTAGTAAGCGATAGGTTGCCATTCATTGACGCCATATATCGAATTAATGTGCCCAACAGCACGATCAATTTCGTCGCGCAGTAGCCGATATTGCGGCACGGTATCCCGAGATGGCACCACCAACATGTACAACACAACCTTTTCACGAAGTTCGGGATATTCTTTTAACAGGCTCTCAAAGGCTTGTAATCTTTCTATTATTCCCTTGCTATAATCCAATCGGTCAATGCTCAGGATAAATTTTCGGTCTTTGTAATAATTTCTGATCTCTTTTGCGCGATCGCGAATAGCTTCGCTTGCTGCAAGGGCGCTGAATTTTTCGAAGTCTATTCCCATCGGATACACTTCCGCATAAACACTTCGCCCATCTACATGAAGGCTATTATTTTGTATCGGTAGTCCTAGTAGGTGTGTACATGCGTTTAAAAAATGCTGACTATCATTGTATGTATGAAACGCAACCAAATCTGCGCCGAGCACACCTTTTATCAATTCATCGCGCCAAGGAATGCTTCTAAATACTTCGTCGGGCGGGAAGGGGATATGCTGGAAGTAGCCAATGGCAATGTCAGGATGTTGCTCACGGACAAGCTGCGGAAGTAGCATAAGCTGATAATCGTGAATCCATACCTCATCCTTTTCGCTCGGACTTTGTTGATTGACGACAGCTGCAAACTTACGGTTCACCTCCTGGTAAGTATGCCAATTTTCAGTGGTGTATACAGCATATGATAAACGATAGTGAAAGATGGGCCAAAGAACTTCATTTGAGAAACCTTCGTAATAACCCTGCAATTCATCTTCCGTTAAGAAGACGGGAACCAAATTTAACTCCGCAAGTTTTTCACGGGTAATGGCCTCTTCATATTCATTCTCTGGCACAAAGCCAGGCCAGCCAACCCAAATATTTCCTTCTTGTTGGTAGATCGATCCTAGCCCTGTCGCTAGTCCACCTTCACTCGGAATGAAGTGAAGTTCATCATTACGTCTTTCTACTCTTACCGGTAACCGATTCGAAACTATTACTGTTTTTTTGTTGCGCATATTTATGAAAAAATCTTGAAGTAAGTGGGTCAGGATAAAACTTACTTATTGTCAATAGGTATAAATTGAACAAGCTAATCTTAAAAATGTTTAAAGTTTTATAAGATTAGCTTGTTGACGGCCAGTTATACACCGTATGTGACTAGATTTTCAGTTAAAACCGATTAATCGATCCTATTCCGGCAGGAAGTTTTTTATTATTCGTATGGAGGGTATGGATATGCCCGCCATTTTTGTAGGTAAGAAGCGCAATTTTGTTGATAATATCGCTATTGCTTTCCTCATCAGTCTCTATTTTGCGATCTTCAATGGAAACTGTTCCGCGCAACTTTTGACCTTTCGTTATAAACAATCGTTCTATTCGGCTATCCATCGCATGCCGTGCGATATCAGCGATCTCGTCTGTAGCCAAGTCTTCGCTTTTTGCCCCTGAGAATCTTTCTAACTGCTTGTCCAGAGCATCTGCTTTTTTTGCATCCAATATCTCTAAAGCGCGGCTATGTAAAAGCTGCTTGTCAATACGATCAGCGTTCAATGAAATAAACTGCTTCTCAAGACATTCATTCTTACTGATTGATTGAAACAGACTTTCATTTTCCGGTAAGGCGGCTAAAATCAATGGCACCTTATTCTGCTTACTGTATTTTTCGTTTATTTCTTGATCAATGATGCGGAAGAAACGCGTGTTATCAGTTTCTTTTTCATCCGTTATTTCCATGTAACCGTGTATGGCGGCAGATCCACCGGCAGCGGCGTGCAGGTGATTATCCGTAAGGTCATACCCTAAAGCCTCTTTCATATTGGATGGAATACGATCGTCCAAATTAATCTCTTCAAAGCGGTAGCGATCGCCTTCAAAAAGATGAACATGATTTTTACCTAGTGCTAACACCTGAAAAGGCTTATTGTCCGCCGCTAATTCAAGAAGTGGTAGGAGGTAAAAGCATTCGTCAACGTAGAAAGCGGCTTCCGTAGCCTCTGTAAGCATCACGATTTCAAAAATTTTCGGTGCAGAGAAAATAGCCAGAGCGCCAGCAGATCCACGAACGAAGTCTTTGCTTTCTAGAAAATTTTCAACAGGTATCAATAAATCCTCAAGCGCTTTGCGATGCTTGGCATCTGCGCCGCTACGGATATCCTTAATCAAGTTTTTAAAAGCTAAAAAATCCATGCTACTTTCAGAAACGCTCTTGTGAAGCGGCAAGTAGATACTTAAGGAGGTCTCCGCGGAATGAGAGGTTAACTCATTTAGCAATTCGGCATCTAGTGTTTTCATAGTATAGTGTTTAATGAAACATCGATAATTGAATATGAATAACAACTTGAATGAATATTCGTTTTTGATTTTGCCCTTCAATGGGAGGATGGCGTAACAAAAGGGTATTTATTACTATAGCAGGAAACCTTGTACAACATAGGCTATACAAGCTGAAGGCGGAAGACTTACTCCCAACTGCTAGTTGGGAAAATCGAGATGGAAACAGGTTCCGTTTCCGATTTCACTTTGCACAATAATGTCTACACCGAGACGATCAACAATACGTTTTACAATAGCTAACCCAACACCCGAACCTTCAAAACCATCAGAATTCGACATCCTTTTGAAGATATCGTAAATCGTGGTAAGTTCTTCCTCAGCTATACCGATGCCATTATCCCGAATGCTATACCGAACTTTTTGTCCATTTTGAACACTGGTGATACTGATCAGTGCATTAGCTCTCTTACTAGAATATTTAATCGCATTGCTGACAATGTTTAGAAAGAGCTGATAGATCAAGGTTTTTTCTCCAAGAACAGGCAGCAAATCCCCCAATTCTACCTCACAGTTTTGCGTGGCATACCTTGTTTTACAATGGTCGACAATTTGGGGTATGATTTGATCGGTATGAATAATATTTGGCTGGTATCTGAACTCCTTGACCTTTGAAAACTCATAAATCTTATTCAGCATGCTTTCCATCAATTCGCTAGCGTCTTTGATGTTTACTGTCAGTTTGCCAAGCAGCTCCGGCGTGATGTCCCGCTTCATTTGCAACATTTGGACAGATAGCTTGATGACAGAGAGCGGATTTTTGAGGTCATGGCTGACGGTGTAAGAATAAGTATCTAACGCATTATTCAGTAAAATCAATTCCTGATTTAAGCTATAAATCTCCTCAGACTTTCGCAACAAGCTCTCGCGAATGAGCTGCCGGATTCTCTTCATGAAGTAAATTTCAATGTCTGACCAAGCTGGCGCAATACCTTTCACAAGCTGTTTCCAGGCATCGAACGAATTACGCGGTGACGGGACAAAGGCCTGTAGCGTCTGGTCATACGTCATCACCTTAGTCGGTTTCCCAGCCCAGATCCGTTCGGTAAGCTGCTCTCGCCTAAACCAGATTAGGCTAAACTCTTTAGACGAATCTACATCCACTTTAACTAAGCCCGCAAATTTTGAATCAGCTAGACCAAGTTCTTCACCATGATCTATGACAAAACTTTCATTACTGTAAATAGTTTTCCGATTATGCTTGTTAATAAACGCATGAATCTTTCCAACGGTAGCGGTGTCTGGCGCGTCACCGAAGACTAATGTCGCCTCTTTATGGCGAATGGCCAAGCCATCTGCATGCACAAAATCACTAAGCTGTTTCGCAAATGAGGAAAGAACCGGAAGTATTTCATTTTTGATGATTAGCTTTTCTTTAAAGGCTAATTCAAACTCTTTGACCTGCTTATTAAAATCGAGGTCAATTTCTTTTTGTAAACTCAGGTATCTGTTAACCGCGTATTGCGTCAAAAATACAGCGAGGTGCCTTTGAGAAAGATCAACAAATTTTGCGGTTTCATGCTGGCAAGTTACCAGGCCCCAAAGTTCGCCATGCACAATGATAGAAAAACTTATGCTGGCCTTTGCGCCGGCATTTTCCAAATACTGAAGGTGTATAGGCGAGAGCGCTCGGATCGTGCTGAATGACAAATCTATCTGTTCATTATTCAACGTATGAATAGGATAGGTGGGGCTGGATATATCAGATGTAAGACGAGCTAAATGCTTCACATAAAGCGCGCGAGCTTGTTGTGGAATGTCAAATTCAGGGTAATGTAAACCAAGATAACTGTCGAGATCATTTCTAACTTTCTCGGCAATAACTTGTCCGCTCTTATCAGCATTGAAACGGTAGGTCATTACACGATCAAAACCAATAACTTCAGCTATGCATTGGCACAAAGCATCCCATATATCTGTGGCTTTTTCGATCTGTTGAGAGTAGGCATATAGACTGATGAAGGAGGGTAGATGTGTAGGATATTTTTGCTCAAACTCAAGATACCGACGATTATCATGCACATACATTGTCAGGTAAAACGGAGTATCTTGTAAAACAACTTCCTGTACAACTCTGTTTTTAAGGTTGGCTTCCGGCAAGCCCTTCAAAGCACTTAGTACCTCCGCTTCGATTGCTGGAAAAAACTGCTTAGCAAGGTTTTTAAGATTGGTACCTAATATTTCGCTATGCCCTGTATTCAACCACGCTTCACAGTTCTCGCTGACACCAATTATTTGCATGTCGATATCGGCAATTATTAAAAAACCAATTGCTTGCACCTTACCACAAAACTGGATCTGTTCATCTTCACAACGCATGTTGTTTACACTCATATACACACCAATATTTTTGTTAAAAGTAGCGTTTTAAATTGGTTTATATTATTTTGATCCAAAATAATTACATACATTCCATCTTGGGCACTAAAAATGAGCCTACCGGATTGTGCATACTTGTCCGATTGAAGCAGCATACAACAGCACTATATCACTGATCGCAATCCAATACGTCGCCTTCGGACAGCAATTACGCATTTACATTGCAGACCATATCTATTTTTGTGTTGACACCTAAATCATCTCTAATAGACGAGCTCAACGGATGATATAAATACCCCCTTATAGCTGCGTTTTATACTTATTTCACCGTCTTTATGAACCAATCGATAGTACGGATGTTCATCCGATAGTGAAAATTACAAGTTAGAAACATACAAATTGAAATTTATAAACGAAATAATTTAACTATGAAAAAGGTAATGTTATATGCGGCTATGGGAAGCCTGTTTGGTTCCTTGATAGCTTGTGGAAGTCCATCAAACAATAATGATGTCGATACCAGTGACACCGTGATGAGCGAAGGTGTAGAAGGTGTGCCACCAATGGATACCATCAGACGCGACAGTACGGATACGATAGGGCAGCCTATGCCTACGCCACCAATGAATTAGTAAACAGCTTTTTTATTCTCTCTATACAAAAGGTGGTGGCCGATAGTTCATCACCTTTTTATTTCCAGCGAGACGCTGCGCGAAACCAGAGCCTAATAAAAAAGAGCTTTCGAGTGCTATATCATGTTGGGTTTGTGCAGTGATTTAAACCTTATAAATTTTAAGCGATGAAGACAGAAAAACAAGGCAATCCAAAAGATATTTATCCAAAACCGCCCTTTCCCAAACAAGAGCAAGATCCGCCGGGCGTGAGCACTGAAATGCGCCCTGAACCAGATCATGGTGAAGAAATTTATAAGGGTAGCGGTCTCTTAAAAGATAAAGTGGTAATTATTACAGGGGGTGATTCGGGAATTGGTAAAGCAGTCGCTATTGCGATGGCTCGAGAAGGCGCAGATATTGTAATCTCGTATAAAGATGAAGTGGAAGATGTCGATGCCGAGGACACAAAAATGTGGATCGAGAAGGCTGGGAGAAAGGCGCTACTCGTTCGAGGCGACATCAGAAGCGAAGCGCTATGTAAGTCTATTGTGGAAGAGACCGTAGCAACGTTTAATAAGATTGATATATTAGTTAACAATGCTGCTTATCAAATGACCTTTGAGGACATCACGGATGTCAGCGCGGAGGAATGGAACAAAACGTTCGAAACCAATATGAGCGCCATGTTCTATTTTGTTAAATATGCAAAAAAGCATATGGCACCGGGTAGTTCTATTATTAATACCACGTCGGTGAACGCGTATAATCCGAATCCAACATTGATTCCGTATGCGGCGACTAAAGGCGCTATTCAAAATTTCACGTCTAGCTTAGCGCAGCATTTTTTGGAAGACGGGTCAGGTATCCGTGTCAACGCAGTGGCGCCAGGCCCAATATGGACACCACTTATACCAAGTACGATTCCCGATCATGAAAAGTTTGGCGAAAATACGCCAATGGGACGTGTAGGCCAGCCAGCTGAAATGGCGCCGATCTATGTATTTCTAGCTTCAGACGCGGCATCTTACATTTCTGGTGCAACCATTCCTGCCACGGGTGGACGAGCGACCATATAAAAAAACAAGCAGATATTTTTACGTATATCTGCTTGTTAATATAATCTTTTAAACTGCATCAAAGACCTTTTTTATAGGCCCGCTGTACTAGAGCAACAAACTACTTTCTATATACCTTTAAATTTTTCTTCAATATTTTCCTTGCCATATGTATCCTCGTTTTGACGGTACCTTCGGCAATTGCTAAATGATCTGCAATTTCTTGGTATTTAAACCCTTCCATAAACATCGTGAATGCGATGTAGTAATCCTTCGGTAAATTATTAATAGCATTCTGAATGTCCGTCATCACGAACTTCGACTCGCTACTGTTGCTGGAAAGCTGCTCAAAATGGGAGGTATGTGTAAGTTCACTTTCAATGGTACGATATCTAGAAATTTTGCGGTAATTATTGATGTATATATTACGCATAATAACAAATAGCCAAGCAACTAACTTAGGATGGTTTACAAATCGATCCAGTGACGATAGCGATCTGATAAAAGTTTCTTGTACTAACTCTTCGATCTCATACGGATCTTGCGTAAACTTTGTTGCTATCCGTTTTAGCAATGGCTGATTCTGTTCGATGGTGGTGTTAAGTAATTGCGCACTCATACTTTTGTTTTTATCCGTTAAACAATAAATATTACGGATAGGCTATGTGCAAATTTGATGCAGAAAGTTTCTGCTACCTACTTATTTTAAGGACGCATAGTTCAGCTTGCGTCAAATACGCGCGACGGTCGATTAATACTTTAATGGTCTCTCTATATAGTTTAAACAATGCTTTTAAAGATTATTACACGCAAATTGATCATCGAGCTCGCGATTTCGGCAAAAAAAAATTCAGGTGTTTATTCTTTTTTTGGCAGGAATGGAATAGAGTCCCTGCTTGGATGCCCGCTATGGACATCATAGGATTGATCTTTTTATCACATTTGTTTAATGAAATTATAATAACGTCATATTATGGCACAATTAATGCGTATTTTTACGTGCAGTAATAACTGCTTTTGGGTATTTTTTTTCAACTTATAGGTTTGATTTTTGCAATTGGAGGAATAACATTTCGTCCAACTTAGAAAAAATGGATGAATGTAATACCACCTAAATGGTGATTGATAACATGAGCACAGTTTATACGAACACTTCAGATATGTCTTTTTCATCTTCGTTTCCTGATGGACCGACCGGGGAACAACAAAAGGATCTAGCGATCTTCTTTGATGCTTTTCATGGCGGGCCATTCGGTTACCTATTTGTGAATGAAGATGCCCTTGCCGTTCACTTTAACGATAAAGTATGCGAGCTATTGTGTATAGATCCGCTACTTTTTCGAAATAAAAGCATCTACGACTTTTTACTGGATGAGGAACACAATCGTATTCGTGATTTATTAGAAAGTTGCACGCAAAGCTTCGCTGAACCAGTTCGTATGGTTAAAGTAAAGTGTAAGAAGAACCGTTTTCGGTTTGTTACCATTTACATGAAGAGGCTAGCTAGCCAGCTGGATTCCGGCGGACTTTACATCATGCTGTTTCTGAAGAATGATTTCAATCCACTAAGCGCGTCCAAAGAAGAAAATGAAGCTTTTTATAGAGCGATTATAGAAACCCAGGAGGCAGAACGTGAATTTATAGGGAAAAGTCTTCATGAAAGCATTGCACAAGAATTATATGCCATTCGAATTAATCTGCAACGCTATATGATGGAGCATGGACACGAGCAGCAGATTATGCCCATTAAGAAGATGCTGAATGATACCATTTTTAAAGTTCAAAATATATCAAACGATCTTGTCCCTACTGTGCTTCGGGATATGGGATTCCAAAAGGCAATCGATGATATGGTTTTTAGAATGACGCGGTCGGACGTGCGCTTTCTTTTAAAGCTAGATAAAGAAATCAATAGTGAGGGCAAAGAAATACAGTTTTGCGCTTACCGAGTTATTCAAGAGCTTTTTAATAATTGTTTAAAGCACACAGATGCAAGGCGGATTAGCTTGAAAGTGGGTGTAACTGATGACTTTATTGGGATAACCGTAGAAGATAATGGACAAGGGTTTAGTCGGGATATGGAGTCAGCATTGCAGTTGGGCACAGGACTTCGAAATATACGGAATAGAATAGCCCTTTACGCAGGAACCATGGATATGGTAAGCTCAAGTAAAGGAAGCAAAATGCAGATAAAATTATACAAATAACACTTTAAGCGATATAAATTTATGATAAACATTATTCTTGCGGAAGACCATTTAGTCGTCCGAAACGGAATAAAACTTCTGATAGATTCTCAGGATAATTTAGCCGTTATAGGCGAAGCCAATAATGGCGAAGAGGTGTTATCTCTGTTGGAATCCGGTGTGAAGCCTGATATTGTCTTGTCTGACATTAGCATGAGTGGGATGGATGGATTGCAGTTGGTTGAGAAACTTAAGAGCGACTATCCAGAGATTAAAGTCATTATGTTATCCATGATGAATAGTAGCCAACATGTTTTTCAAGCATTCGAAAAAGGAGCGCGCGGATATCTGGTGAAAAACGTGGGTTACGACGAACTGCTATTCGCCATACAACACATCCATATCGGTGGTCGTTATTTATGTGAAGAGCTGGCAATGATGCTCGTGGATAAGCTCAGTGATGTGCCATCCTCCGTCACAAACGTTGAAGATCTGATGTCTGAAATGGACATTTCTGATAGAGAATTGGAAGTTCTACAGTTAATAAGTGAAGGATATACAAACATTGAAATTGCGGATCAACTTTTCCTCAGTAAACGAACCGTTGAAGGCCATCGTCAAAATCTAATTGACAAGACGGGAGTGCGAAATTCAGCAGCTTTAATAAAATTAGCGGTAAAAAGCGGCCTTATTAAGTAACTGGCCTAATTTTAAAGATTTAGCGTTCTGTTTACAGGGCGCTTTTTTTGTTTACTAATTTCGATTCGACTAAAGCGTAAATTAATTTTGTAACTATTTCTGTCCAACGGAATTTGAGGAGCTACTGGTGCTTTATTGCAGTAGCTGTACCCAAATAGGGATAAAAAAAATTTCTTATTCAAAGTCAATAAGTATCTAATCTTCGCAGTGTCCGAGAATATAAAATTTCAAAACCTATGCTTGCTTTCAACGCGTTAAGACATAGGTCTGTTTATAACTTGTGCCTCGCTCATTGGCGGTATTGCTGAATGTAAACGTAGCATCTGTAAGTTCCGTTATTTCTTGCGGAAATCCATTCAAAAAAATAGTGTCTCTAGGATTTACTGAATATATAAGTTCTTGCTCGCCCTCAGCATTTGTTTTTACAATTCCATTTTCAAGAAACTCAAAGTAAATACCATCAGGTTCGTTTTCAATCACCTCAACGGGCTGCTCGCCTTCCTGCGTTTCTTCAATAAACTTCGTTAGATTCCAGCGCCCACGGATCTTGTTTAATACTATAGCCACCTCCTCATCTTCCTCGACTAGAGCCGGATCGTCTTCCTTACAGCTGCTTATTGAGATGCTTAGTATAACCATAAACAGTAATGCCTTAGATATAAATTTAATAATGCTCATAATCATAATGTTTTATAGTGGAAAATTGTTAATCGCGTAAACGGTCAAGCCTTTTTTGGTACAGGTGAAGATTTCCTCCAAAGCTCTGGCTTTTTTAAAATAAAAGAGATCAATCACTTAACTTCGTATTTCAAAGAAAGATAATAGTAATTATTCTCTTTGGTCTGGTAGTAAAGCGTATCCTCTTCAACGACGTTTAATGTAGAGTAATCTACTGTGGTAAGTAACGTACCTAACTGCTTTCCCATTGTCGCGGCAATCAACTCTGCGCGTTCTTTCCCATCCGAAAATGCCGCAGCTATAATTTTACCGAAATCTTTAATGGGAAGATAGGTCACGCTGCGCGAGAAAATAGATACCGTGCCTGTCTTGTCCACAACCAACTTGTTGAGCAATATTACATCCTCAGTATTTGCTGTCTCAAAGCTATATAGACTACCAACACCATATTGCGTCAAGGCATAAGTAAGCTTATCTTCTTTGAATTTAGTTATATCTAAACCCGCCGCCTTGGCCTGATCAAAAAAAGTGTTCTTCACATCATCAAAACTTCGTTTTTCTTCGGAATACCCAAGATCTTCACTAATAACAACATTGATGGTATACGATTTTATGGCTCGTTCAATTTTCGCCATTCCTCTCACTTCAATAAAGGGACTTTCCAGCGCTTGACTAAAAACAGCGCCGGCAGTTGTAGAGAATAATATACAGAGAAAGATTTTAATGTGCTTCATATGATTTTTATAGTTGATGTATGCAGTTTAATTGAATGTCTTACGACATAATAAATTTTATTCAGGCAATCCGTTTAAACAAATGGCACTGCATTTGTCAACACGTCCGTAGTAACTTTATGTTATCAGTACCTGAAATATTTGGCCGGTTAGATGCTGCTAAATAAAAAAAGCAACAAATATTGAGTCGATTCGTCATGTTTTTATAGGAAATCATTTTTAAGTTGTTTGTATGTATAATATAGCATTTGACTTTCATGCTATACAAATATGCAAGCAACCCGATGGATTTTCCAAATCGACTACTACTACAAAGTATATACACGTAAATGAATGCAAATAACAAATGATATACAATTTTTTTAGGGTGCGCATACCACAAATTTTACAGGCATTTTGTTTAAAAAAATAGAGTGTAATTTTATGCTGAACGAATGATAAACTTATTAACGCCAAAACCATGCAACTTGGGAATTTTTAGAAAGCTCTTCATTCTGCTGTTGCTATTCTTCTCCACTACAGAATGCCTCAAAGCACAATCTGTGATTGCTGATTCCTTACGAAATTACCTTAGTCAACCTAATTTGGATGCCGGAAGCAAGTCGATGGCACTTTCTCACCTAAGTCGTGCTACATACGCGACTAATCTGCCTGCTGCATTAACGTATGCAGCTGACGCATTACGACTGGGCATTAAATCTACAGATGGACAGTATGCAGCCTTTTCGCTAGCAACTTTAGCCTACCTAAATGTACAGCGAGACAGCCTATTACTTGCACAAAGAAATATAGATAGTGCGCTGATCTACATTTCAACGTCTAAAAGTCCGATTGTTAATGGCTATGTGTGGTTAAGAAAGGGATGGCTGGAATATATTGTAAACAAAACGGACAGATCCACAGCTAGCCTATTTAAGGCGCTTCAACTCTTGGAGGGCCAGCATGCCTACGGCTATGAGAGTTTAGTTTACCATTATTTAGCCAGTGTGTATGGAGATTTAAAAGACAATAAGAAATTAAAACAATACACAAAATTAAGCTTAGAATCAGCTTACAAAGCGAAAGATCCAGACATCATTTGCAATGCATTTCTGGCGATCGGGTCATCATTTTTAAAGGATTTCAGATTAGAGCGTTCGCAAAAAAGTCTTCTTGATTCCTCTATATTTTACAACAGGAAATTGCTGTCGTTGGCTCAGCGCCAGTCCGGTAGAATCGTGAACGAAGTTAATATGGGAGCTGCAGCTTTGAACTTAGCCAATATATACTGGGAGTTTTTTCCAAAAAGCTATAAGGATAGTAGTGACAAATATATTAATCTCGCGCTGTCAGTGGGAAGAAAACTTGGCCATGAAGAGATTATCGCCAATAGCTATGGCATATTGAGTGAGTATGCTATTGCTGAAGGTAACTATGAGAAGGCGGAGGTTTTGTTTCTATCGGGCTTAGCTGAAGTTGAGCGTGACGCGAGCAGTAGCCTGCAAGTAAAGGCGTTGATGATGAGGGGTTTGGCTTCGGTAGCCGAGAAAAGCGGCAACCCTTCAAAGGCTTTAGGCTATTACAAGCGGTTTATGCACTACGAAGATAAGGCATTTGATGCAGATAGATTGGCCATAACACAGCGGTTGGCGGTACAATACGAGGTGGAAAAGAAAGATAAAGAACTGGAAACATTGCAGGAGCGCGCAGCTTTTAATAAAAAAATTAATTTATTCGCCATTGGTTTAGTGCTAGTTAGCCTTCTTGCATTAATCTTCCTCTTTCGTTCCTATCGTTTCCGTTTGAAATCATCCATACAACAGGAAAAGCTACAGGCAGAGGAATCTGCGCGGCTGAAAGCGGAACAGGAACTGCTACAGGAGAGACAGGAACGTCTTCAGAAAGAACTTTTGGCTGGCAACTTGCAAGTAGAGCAAAAAAACGAACTCTTACAGACCATGCGTAATAAATTAGCCTCCGAACCAGAAACCGGAATGCTCAAAAATCAAATCGAGCGTATATTGAAAGACGACCTGCGTAGTGACGAGGGGTTTGAACAAGTGAAGGCAAACCTTACCAACATACATCCGGAATTCTTTAATAGGCTTCAACATCTAGCTAATAACAAATTATCGCGCTTGGATTTGAAGCATTGCTCCTTTATCCTCATGGGGCTTTCCAATAAAGAAATTGCAAGTCGGCTTGGGGTAGATCCCAAAAGCATCCTGATGGCACGCTATAGGATAAAACAAAAGCTTAATCTTGAAAAGGAAGATAGCCTCGACCTTGTCATACAAAATCTTTGCTAAAAACAGGGCGCTAATGAGCTGGCTAAGCGGAGATTTAACAATCGAGAACGAAAAATTGGCTTGGCGACCATATGTACTCGTCTAAAAAGTCATATCAGCTAAACCTCCAGCGTCGGGACACTGGTCATCTTCTCCTATGCTATCGAAACCGCATGTCTATGCGCCAAATCCATCTACCATGCTCATCAGTCTGCTTATACTTAATTGCATAGATTGCACCACTGCTTCATTAGATTGAAATTGTAGATGGTTTATATTCGTTTTTATCGAGCTGTAGATCATTTGTAGATGCCCATTTTTTGGAAAAAAGTCGCCTCATCCAGCATCTTTGTACATAGTGGTTTCATAAGAACGGACTGGTTATGGAAGGAAGATGCTAGTTCTATCTATTAGAAGTGGAGTCCTTAATCGCGAGGCATAGGGTACAGTGAACAAGCTGAACTAGCGCGATATAAAAGACTGTGCTCACTTAATGCTAAGTATAAACGATGTGAGTTTGATGTTATCGATGGAAAAAATATAACTATCGAGAATACCGTTTCTAAATCAAATTTATAACAACATTAATAACAAAAGAATGGAACATAGAATATTGTTTATCCTGCTTGTAATCATGGGCGCTGTCGCAGTAAGTTGCAAAAAAGACAGTACACACGCAGATAATCCTATCGAGATTACAAAATCTAAAATTTTGGGCAAATGGAATTTTGAATCTGGCTCGATAGTCACCACAAATCCGCCTGAGCCCGCCAAAACAGAAAAACTTACCGGCAGACCCGGTATGGTCTATGAGTTTAGAACAAATGGGATTGCGTTCAATAACCTCGAGGGGGATGATGAAGAACCTTATGTGATAACAAGTGCTTCCGTGATAGAGATAGACGAAGTGATGTATACCATTAAAGAGCTTACCGAAACAAATTTTGTATTTGAGTCAGTATATAAAAATGGTAATTCCACGACTACCTTCAACCTAATTTTAAATAGATAGCATTTAATTAAAAGAGATGAAAAATGTAAAAGTTATAATGGTTTTTGTCATTATCGGTTTTTCCATAATAGGTTGCAAAAAAGATAAAAACATTGTCGAGGAACAGGTTAGCATTGCAGAACTGCAAGGCACATGGCTGGCGAGCAGATTTACAGAAAAAAGTTACGATGCGCAAAACAATGCGTTGGTTTCCGAAAGTGGAGATACTTACCCTGTTAATGAGCGAAGCGTAGTTTATGATGGATCGGAAATACGTTTTTACCGAAATGGCGCGTTAAGAAATACGTACACCTTTGTAATCGTTGAAGATGAGATACGCATGAAACAAGAGTCTGAAGATTATATTTTAAAAATTAGGCTTTATGCAGATAGCCTACATTCACACACGGAAGAATATGATTACCAAGAAAATGGAATTGCAATGAAGAGGGTGAGGGAGATTTTTTACGAGAAAAAGTAATTACAATAAAGACAACTATGGTAATGACGGATACGAAGGCTTTTAAAATACCCGCCGATGGCATTGAAATCTTTCAGATTGGAGACTTTTTATTTGACATTGTGGAAGATCAGTCAAAATGGGAGATCTCTGCACTGAGTAATGAACTGCAAACACGTATTGTAGCAAAAACCCAAGAAGTGAAAAGAGCGATAAAATCAAAATTGCTTGATGATGATGTCGAAGGGAATGTGGCGACGGTGCATATTGACTTCCCGGGAATTGGCGTGTACAGTGCTGGCATGCCTAATGGTGGTTTTGTTATCAATGAAGACAAGTGCGAGCTAACCTATAGCTATGTACGAAAAGAGGGCTTCGAATATCGTCTCGACTTTTTTGGTACGGTGACCTTCGAAGGAGGTTGGCTGGGCTACGAGGGTTATCTAAAGCCGCCCTACGAAAGCAAGCCTGTGTTTACCGTTAAAATCTATAAGAAATTCGAAGTTGATACATTAAATTGGAGTAATTACAAATTTACGTCATATGAAGAAACGTTGACAGCTCCAGCAGAGTTAGTAAGGTTTTTAAACCTAAAAAATCCAGACTTTGAAGAAGTTCCCGAAAGGCTGCTTAGCTTCAATAACCTTCAAGAGCTGGTTATCTCCTGCCAGTGGCCGTTGGACAAACTTGGTCTAAAGTCGCTGCCCGATAAGATTGGTGAACTACATTTATTAGAACAAATTGCTATAAACGGTACACAAATCGAAGTATTGCCAGAAAGTATAGGGCAGCTCAGCAACTTAAAAGCGTTTTATTTCAACAATGGCCGACTAAGAACTGTTCCAGCTAGTTTGTTTCAATTGAGCCGTCTAACAAGTTTGATGCTTTCGAATCAACAACTTAAAACATTGCCCCAAAGTGTAAAGCTGCCTGCATTAAAGTCTTTGGACCTGTCCGGTAATCAACTACAGACGATTCCTGCTAGCTTATTGCAACAGGAAAACCTAAATTCCATTGATTTGCAAAACAATCCGTTGAAGAGCTTGCCAAGCGAAATCAACAACATTAAAAACGTTTCCTTATCTATTGAGGATAAGAAAAGATTGATGGATTTCGATTATAACGGCGCCGATGGTCGGGGACTGCTCGTTTGGGACGATGCCATCTTTAATGCTATGGACGATATAATTCTTAGCGCGCAAATGTCCAGCATTTTTCATGCAAACCATGTAACGATCTATCAAGATGCTTTACGCTCATTAGCTAAAAGAAGCGTAGCATTTAAATTAACCGGAGATGAGGACTATGCTAGCATAGGCAATCATCGTTTTGGTGGCATGCCGGACCTTCCGGCCGACGTCAATTATCCTACATTTATGGAAAAAATTGATGGTGGCGAACGCGAATATTCGTACGAATTTATTGCGCAGATCAATTGTGAGGACATTGCAAACTTACAAGATTACTTACCACGAAAGGGGATTTTATTTTTTTTTCTCGAGACCATTCACCATATATACACTCGGTCACTTTATAATCCTTGTAAGGTAATTTATGTAGAGAATATTGCGTCTCTAGAGACTGGCAAACGCTTTAATTTGTATACAGAAGATTACTATGAAATGTATGAAGCGGGCTACTCGGCCAGTAAGGCCGAGGCTTTTAAAGAGCTATCATTCCCTTCGTTTTATGCCAGTGATATAAATCAATATCTTTTTAAAGGTGAGGCCGCTGTCATGAAAGATGAAAAAGGTTTTGAAGATGGACTGTTTGAAGATATAACAGACACAGGCGCTGGCGATAGGGGGTATCAACATGCCATAAATGCTTATGGTTTTACGCAACATGAATCACCCGAGTTGCAGGCGTCGCTAAAGCTAAAGGGAAATCCTGAAGATTGGATTATTTTGCTTAAAGTAAGTTCCTCTGGAGATTTTCAATGGGGTGATGCTGGCGATCTCTTCTTTGTAATTCACAAAAGCGACCTGATGAAAAATGATTTTAGCAACGTTTTTGTCACTTTAGAAAGCAGCTGATCGAAATTCAAAAGTTACTGATAGGTAGGTGTTTTTAATCCTCAGCGGGACGACATCAATTTCCGCCTTGATCGAATTTATGTAAAAAATGACAATCTGTATTACTACGTTTTTGTAGACAGTACAATAAATACACAAATAGTAATAGCGAATAAAAACATACGTAAAAATGATGAATTCTGAACACTACAGACAACAATTTAAGGTCGATGATTCACCCGGCTGGCAAGCCATCGACAACCAACTGTATAAAGTTTATGGTGATACTGAGCCGCGCCACTATCCGCCGCTGTGCGGACTACATTACGTAGCCGGAGGAACCGATCCTATTGATGGAGCTAGCGTTTACGACAATAGCCATCAAAACTTCCACAGACATATCATTAGCTACGGAATGAGCGAATTGTATTACGATGAATCCAAAGCCGGTGGGGAATTCAGTAAATGGGGCTTCGAATTTACCTTCAGGCTGACGCCATTTAGCGATGACCAAGAAGAAGATCCAATCTGGGCGATTCAGGTGATGAATAATTTGGCAAGGTATGTATTCACTAGTGGAAAATGGTTTGAAGAAAATCACTTCATTCCGGCTAACGGTCCTATACGATTAAATACAAAGACCGAAATTACCGGTTTTGTTATCGCTTTAGACCCTGAACTGGGCAAAATAGAAACAGCACATGGAGAGGTCAGCTTTTTGCAGCTCGTGGGCATTACCGACGCCGAAGTGAATCGGTTGATGCAATCTCCAAACACAAATGCTATTAAAGAATTTATAACTGATCTACAAAAGGACAATCCACTGTTAATAACCGACCTAGACAGGAAGTAAAATACGAGTCTGATTGCAATTAAATGCCCTCATTCGAAATACTAAATATGGAAGCAACGGAAACATTAGCAAATCTAATAAGACAAAACAAACTGGAAAATGCCCGGCAACGTCTCATTACTGGCGAAAAAATACCCAAAGGTCTAGGAGATTTTGAGAAGAGTCAAATTTACAACGTACTGATAAATAGCAGAGCGTTTGACCTGATTCTCGTATTAGCTGAACAGGGCTTTGTCGAAGCAGATATTTACGAATACGAAAAATTGGAAGGGTCACTGTTTTCGAAGTTGTTTGCCACCCTAAGCAACGACAGCGATGACTTAGCATTCCTGAAAACATTCATTGCAAAACTGGAAAACCTAAACGATGCCGTTGAGGATAATACCTTATTGGGCTTGGCTTTTAACAGCTTAGCTTCCATCGAAATCATCAACGTATTGGTTGACGCTGGTTGCGATGTGAATTATAAAAACAACTACGAGTACAACTTTTTGCACAAAATTATCCAAGAGTACAATATCAAAGAAAGCCTTGGCTTGCAGTACTTGGAATTTTTGATAGAGCAAGGGCTGGATGTCAATACAGAGAATATTGTAGGACAAACCGCCTTGCATTTTGCCATCGACAAAAACAAAAAGCAATACACCGAATTGCTATTGCAAAATGGCGCAGATCCCAATCAACAAGATAACGACGGCAAAACACCATTTTACATAGCTGTCGTGCACCAGGTATGTAAGCCTGAAATGTATAACAGTATTAAACAATATGCCCCTGCAGATTTTAACATCACAGAGAAAGATGGGGAAACTTTACTGCTTGGTGCAATAAAAATGCGCAGAAACGGCGAACAGTACGATCTAGAACTATTAAAAACTTTAATTGCCGATGGCGCAGATGTGTATCAAACTTCGCCGCATTACGGCAACGAGAAATCGACGCTTGATTGGGCCTGCGAGTACAAAGCTGATGTCCTGGAAGCCATCCTTGAAACAGGTGTAGTAGATATAAATAGGGCCGACAATCAAGGTAATACACTTTTGCATACCGTTTGTGCCTTTGACGTGAACTTTGATGAGGAAAGTGCGAAACAACTTTATAAAAAAGTGAAATTGCTGATAGAGAACGGCGCCGATGTAAATGTACTGAACGATGCGGAAAAAGCGCCGATGGATTTGGCGGCGGGAGATAACCTGAAAGCCAAAACTGTAGAACTATTATTAAAACATAAAGCGTAAACATATGTCAATGCCTTTTATAATTGCCTGCGAGAGTGGTAAAAGAAAGATAGCCGAGATTTTGCTGGAAAAAAATGAAGTCGATGTTACTTATACGGACGAAAAAGGAAGAACCGCCCTTCATTATATTGCACACAACGGATACCTTGATTTGGCGAAACTGCTGTTACAGTCCGGCGCAGATATAGATTACGAAGACCACAACGGAGAGACACCATTTTATTTTGCCTGCTTAAAAAAACAAAAACAAACCGCTCTTTATTTGTTGGAGAATGGTGCAAAAACTACAGTAAACGATTTACAGGGCAATAGTTTGTTGCACCTGTTGGCACGAACCGGACAAAAAGAGGTTTTAGAAAAGCTGTTAGAGCAAGGGGCTGAGATAGATCTGCCTAACAATGCATCAGAAACCCCATTGTTGGTCGCTTCTGCCTGGCGTAATAAAGATGTAGTGCAGTTACTGGTAAATAATGGCGCCGATATCAATACGACCGATAATATGGGTAACAGCCCGCTAATTGTGGCGGTTTATTCAAAGAGCCTGCCGGTTATAAAGTGCCTTATAGAAAATGGTGCGGATGTTAACCACAGTAACCACGAGGGTAATTCGCCATTGCTTATTGCCTGTTACGATACAAACAGGATGCTGATAAACATCTTGGTGCAGCAGGGAGCCGACGTACTAATCACGTCGAAAAATGGCCTTTCTCCAATCTGGTATGCTTGTGCACATAATCAAAAAGAAATAGTCAGCCTTTTTTTAGAAAACGGGGTGGATGTAAATTATTGCCAACCTGTTACTGGTGATAACGATAGTATGAATAGCTATTTGGACTGGGTAGAGAGCACGACCAACTTATCTATAGACAGTGCATACAGTTTAAACCACAGTTACAGTTATGCCGGCGAAAGCCTATTGCATGTAGCTTCTAAAAACGGTCATCTCAGTATGTTAACGTTATTGATAGCGCGAGGGGCGGAAATCAATATACAGGACGAATCAGGTAACACGGCCTTACACTATGCAACTTCCAACGGTAAAAAAGATGTAGTTAAATTTCTGCTGGATAATAACGCTGACCGTACCTTGGTCAATACAAAAGAGCAAAAAGCAATAGATTATACCACGACGAAAGGGTTCAACGAGATTGTAGAAATGCTGTTGGGCTAATTTACTTTAAACCCGACAGACATATGAAAAAATCTTTATTATTTTTTGCTATTACGGCGGTAATCCTATCGGGCTGTTCGGAACAAACACAAAGGGATGAAGGCAAACGTCCAAAAGAAACACAGAAAAAGTCTACCAATTCTGTTGGCGTATTAAATACGGAAACAAAACAAAAGAATATGGACATCAAAAAATTTAAACAAAATTGGGGTGTGGCAGCAGTTCCGACAGAATTAGAATCCTTAATCAATTTCCAGAACAACAATTCGGCTCCTGAATTTTATTCTCGAGGTTTTGCAGTAACCATTGATGATAAATTGGGGCTTAAAAGCTGGAGCGATGATCCTGCCTTTTTAGCTAACCTTTTCCCTTTTGCGCAGGCGAATGGCACCGGCTCGTTTTATGCAATTTGGAATGATGGAACTGCCAAATCAATTGAAGAAATGCCGATTGTGGTATTCGGAGATGAAGGAGGCGCACATATTGTTGCCGAGAATTTAAGGCAGCTTTTTGAGCTGCTAACATTCGATTCGGAAATTTGTGTTGATCTTGAACAAGCCTATTTTCACAAAACTGAGGGGCAGCAGGAAAGCAGAGACCTTGATAAGTTTCTAAGGTGGCTACAAGAAAATTTCGGATTAAAACAAAGTCAACACACAGCGAAGATCATTACTTCTGCACAAGAGAAATACAAAGAGCCGTTTGATAATTGGTTTGAACGGTTTTATAAAATCGAATAAGGAATTGGTTCACCTCCAACAGCATTTATACACTTGTAACTGCTGTACTTGACTTTAGTAAAGGGGGGATTTAAGCTAAGCTTGCTGAGCTTATCACTTAAACTAAGACAGGTTAGTTCCCTTTGTTTAACTTTTCAAATATAATCATGAAAGAATTTGTCCAAAACCACCCCGGCGAAAAGGATGCACGCCCAAAATATAATCCACAAGACGGCAATGCTGCCTCCTTAGGATGGGCAATTTTGGTGCTTTCCTGTGTCCCTACACTTATAGCCTATCCTGTACTAAGTCGCCTAAAAGAAATAGATAAGCTAGAAAGTTGGATGTATTATTTAGGCATTGCGTTGGCATTAGCTTTTGGGGCGCTTATAGGCAAATTTTGTATTCAAAAGATAACAGGACGGAGAGTCGCCGAGCAAAAAAAATATTACCAGACGTATGGAGCCACATGGTTACCACAACAGAAACGAGAAGCCTTACAGCTCGATGCTCCTGATGGATATCAGTTTGGCGAGTGGATCGAAACACTTGAATACTGGCCTTGCGAAGCACGTGGGGCAAAGCCCAGCAATTACAAAACCTTTTTGGTCACAACAAAAGAAGAGCGGCTCACGGGCAACGACCAAAGTTGGGGCGTACTCTCTGAAGTTTCCTATAATGACACCATTGACCGGCTTTTTAACGGCATGCATAGCCAGCTATTTGCTGCCGACAAAACATTGATGGAAGTGGGTGCTCGCAAAAGAATGGTGGCGCGGATCTCCGAGCTTAGTCAGTTGCCGCAAAACTATGTGTTAAATTGCTGGGAGGAAAAAGATGGTATCCCGCCGCAGCTGTTTTGGGGTTTTGATTTAAACCGCATTATAGAACTTTCTCGCACTTCTTTTATGGCAGGACTTATTACAGAACAAACGGCTTGGAAAAATATCCTCCAGTCATCGGAATATATCCATGCGCTTTTCAAAAACATGGACGATTATTACGACAATTTTAGACTGGGACACGCTTACTGGAGTAACGATTTTAGCCTCAGTAACCAAAAACTGAAGGGCCACAAAGCGTATAGCGAAGATTGCAATTGGCCTATTAAAAACATAAGTTGGCGAATTAACGACGCCAGCATTTTGCCTGAAGTAATGCAAAACGCCTGCGCCACATTTGTAGCCTTTGAAACACGCAGAATACAGCACAATGTTATAAAAGGCTTTCAACCCGGCAACGATCAATAACCGATTGACCCAATGAAGTATAGGACAACATACATCCATTCTCTTATTATCAGCTTAATTTTCTTTTTGAGCTGTGGCGAGCGTAGAGATCCTACAGCGTTGTATTATTTTCCGAATGCCGATACTACCTATGTCGGTGTGAAAAACGGTCTCGGCGATATTATAATTCCTGCGGAACATCCAAGTTTGAATAATGCTGACATTAACTTTTTATACTTTGGTCGCACCAACAACAACTATAAACGACGGGTTTTCTATACTAATAATGACAGCTTGATACCTGAAGCCCGCTACGATTTTGAAAAGCCAATAACAGGACCGGTAATCCAATTTTTTGGCCTATCGATAGGATCGAAGGCTGCTATGGAAGGTCCACGTATACCTGCCGGAGAAGTTTACAGTAGAAAGGGAAAGTTTTTATACTACATAGCCGGCTATGCTGCCCGACAATACACAGGCTATTATATCATCACTCCACAGCCCTTCGCCGAAGGTTATGGATTATATGTAGAGAAAGGCAAACTTGGATACATTGATGGTGTTGGTAACAAAATAACAACTGCAAATTGGGAATATGCAGAGCCTTTCAATTACGGTTATGCCAAAGTATACCGCGGTCGGTGGGAGCAAGTACAGCTTCCCGGCTATATGGATCACCGTCCCCTCAACGATACTTCGAATATAGCATATATCAATGTTAAGGGCGAAATTATAAAGCATTACAACATTGCTAAAGGGGATAAGGATTACCATATCCTATTGGAGAATGAAAATGGCTATCTGCCGTATCCTTTCAGCTACACCGCCAAAGAGCAAAGTATTTTAGATAGTCTTAACAACATCAAAGCTATCGGGTATACAAATATAATAGATATTTTAAGTGTTGAATATAAGAAAGAACGGCTGCATTTTGAAATTACTGCACGGCCCAAACCCGGTTTCCCATATTATTATGTACAAGGTTATTGGGGAGATTTGGGTGATTCCAGGTATACTTTTTTAGTGCACGAAGATACGCATGCTGTATTTCACTACGGGCAGCCGTTTTTTATGGAGGAAGTAAAGACATCTTTGTCGCAATGGATAGTTAATGGATTACAAGAAACAAATGAGCGCTGGAGCGAAGAAATGCCGGGTGTTAAGTTGGATATGGACGTTGCCAGAGAACTCCGGTATTGGAAACAAAAAGCAAAGGAAGAAGGAAAATAAAGACTGGTTTATCAGGCTTGCTTTTCCGGCGTTTGAAACAAATCGAACTGTTATTTATGCGAAAACTAAACATAAAGAACCTTAGATGTATAGGGGTTGTAATTTGCCTGCTCATACTTGCATCAGGTACCTACTTGGTTTTTCGTTTTTCTCTTGGAATCTTTGCACCGCAAAACTATTTTACCGCAAAAGAGCTCTTACAAGCAAATAAGATTAGCATCATTCAGCTTGGTGAGCTGTCCCCAAATTTTTATAAAAAGCAACAGCTGGCCAAAAGCTATGGCTTCGAACTGGTTGCAGGCGGGTGCGAAATAAGTACTGAAATTGAAGTTGGCATCAAACAGCATAACAAATTGATGATGGAAGAATTGGAACGAAAATATGGCAAGGGTTGTTGGTCAATGCTTAAAGGTAAACTTGATAGTATAGACGCAATCGTGGTGCAATAACCTAAGTACAATGAAAATTTTTAAAATAACAATGCTGTTAATAATTTTTCTATCGATGTTTGGCTCGGCATTATATGCGCAGCCTACTCAAAGCAAACTCGATGAAATCGCGAAAGCAGTAAAGAAAATAAATGCGGCAACACTGCAGCTCGAAACGAAGCGTTTTTGGTATGAGAATAAGTGTGGGGTGAATAAAGCCAGCATCACGATTTTTTATAAGGATCATGAAATACAAAAGATAGTCGACATGGGTGAAGGTGATGGCGATAAGGCAGCCTTGTCATGGAGCTATGAATACTATTACGCAAACGGTGAGTTGATATTTTCGTACGAGAGCATACAATATTTTGATAACCAAGCCAATAGAGACATGCAAGAGGAGAGTAGGCAATATTTCGATAAGGACTATCTGATTAAACAAATAAAAGACGGTGAAACAACTTACCCGGTAAATTTCATGATCGATAGCGATGACCTCAGGTATGAATTAAAGAAAATCACGAGGTCGTCAGATATTGACAGGATCTATAGATGCCCTGACTTATAACCGGACAAAAGAGATGTAAACTATGCAAATGAAATACCTATTGGCGCTATGCTTTTTGTCGCTGCAGACCTAAGTTATAGCACAAAGTCCGCATCAAGTTGCTCCCGCAACAACCGTCCGTAATTTTACAATATGGTATGGCGCTAAATGGAATATACGGAACTCGAACCCGTTGCCTAAAGATTTAGGGCAATTGAACAACAGTAACAGTGCCGTGGTAGAGCCATAATCAAGTTTTACAGATTTTTTAGCAATATCTCTTTTACCTTGTTTTGTAATTCTTTCTTGTCTGGCAGATAAAGCTGGTACTGGGAAACAAATATTTTATTGGAAATGCCTCCTGTTGCATATTCCACCAACACCTCGTCCTTTTCAGCTGAGAGGATAATGCCAATAGGTTCATTGTCATCTTCGACATTTTCTTCTGTGCGAAAATAGTTTAGATAGAGGTTCATCTGCCCTATGTCATTGTGTTCAACCTGTTTTATTTTCAAGTCAATGAGAACAAAACATTTCAGAATACGATGGTAAAAAACAAGGTCAATGTAAAAATGACGGTTGCGGATAGATATTTTATATTGCCTGCCAATAAAAGCAAAGCCCTTTCCTAATTCGAGCAGGAACAACTGTAGATTATCAATAATCTTTTGTTCGAGTGCCTTTTCCGTCATACGGTAGCTCTGTGGTATTTTAAGAAAGTCCAGAACATACGGGTCTTTTATTGCTTCGGTGGGGTCGGTAACGATATGCCCTTTTTCTGCAAGTTGCAATATGCCCTTTTTGTCTTTGCTCAAAGCGAGGCGCTCAAACAGGGATGAATTTATTTGTCTTTCAAGTTCCCTGTATCCCCAATTTTCCAGTACAGCCTGTTTTTCATAAAACTTCCTCGCTGTATCGTCCGATACCCCCAATAAGGTAACAAAATGTGTCCAGCTCAATTTGGCAGGCACTGCCTGCCATTTTTGGTACATGAGGTAAAAACGTCGCATATCTAAGATGTTCCGCCTGCCAAATCCTTTGCCATACCGTTGTTTAAGGTCTTTTGAAAGATTTGATAATAAGTCGCTTCCGTACTCTGCCCGTTCCTTCCCGTGCTGTTCATATTTTACAATGTGCCTGCCAATTTCCCAATTAGCTTTCACCAATTCAGTATTTACAAACTTAATGGCATTCTGTCTCGCCTGCTCAATGGTAACTCCGATATTGTCGAGCAGTTGTTCGTATTTTGAGTTTGAAAATTCCATAGCCGTATCTTAAACTAACAAACTTAAACATTTTGACACGAAATCCACCTTTAAAGCCAATTCCAGGCAGATCAAAGCGGCCGTTTTGCAAATTGTCGAAAGCAAATGGAGCGCATCTAGAATGCCCCGATTTAGAGCATTTGATACAAAAGGAGGGAATTAGTGCCAATTCACCATTAAACACTAATCCAAAATTTCCATCTCTGTGGTCTGTTATATTATATCTACGATATTATCTATGTCTTACTCGAAAGACAACTCTAAAAGCGGAGTGATTAATGCATTGAAAGCTTTTCATTTTTAATGCACAGATAATTCTATCGACTTATTTCTTATTCTTAAACAAAACAAACGATAGACAAATTGATTGTATCATCACTTTTGCATTGTATTCTACATCTCAAAATAGTATACCTACTTGTGACAAAATTCATTAAATAATTGATAAACAATAGTATTACAGAAGAGCAATTAAAACAGGTTCGATGTTCCCCAAATTTCGGTGGATTTTATGAGATACAACATCGTAGCCCGAAGATGATTTTGAAGTCAACGTATATCTATCAGAATACCAGTAGATTATAAGGAAATAAAAAAGGGACATGTTTACTATTTTTGAACTTGTCCCAAGAGGTGATCCCGCTTGGATATGTTGCATCCCACAATGCCCGCAGGCGTAGCTGCAACGAGCTGCGCCATGTTCGAACCCAGGCCAACCCTTCTGTTCG
>NZ_JJMU01000065.1 GCF_000757725.1 Sphingobacterium deserti | reverse complement strand
CAATTTCTTGTGCCTTCGTGATCCCGCTGGGATATGTTCCGTCCCACAAGCTCGCACACGAGTCCGGAACGAGGGAGTTCGAACCCTTGGGTCCTCATCCCAGCGCACAAAAAAAGCCCAATCTTTTGATTGAGCTTTTTTTGTGATCCCGCTGGGATTCGAACCCAGGACCCATACATTAAAAGTGTATTGCTCTACCAGCTGAGCTACGGAATCCTTTAATAAGCGTTACTGCGTTTAAAGAGTTGCAAATCTAGAAAAATCTAACGGTAATGCAAAAAAAATACGTATTTAATTATCTAAGCCAACATAATATAGTACTAATCAAAAGCATAACAGTTAACACGTCTGCGTCCTAAATCTATAACGTCTTTGTTAATCATTTTTTCCCAAGAAATTACGGTCTTCAGCGGATAGGTGAGCGTAGGGATCAGGTGTGGCTTCACCAGTTCCAGAGATTTCCTCATCTTGAAGCTCGTTGATTTTATTAGGTTGCTTGCGCTTTCTACGAAACAGAATTCCACCCATAATGACGCCCAGCAGGAAAAAGATACCCAGTATCAGTAATTTTGATGTGCGTATCTCGCCGAAAAACCAAAAGCTCGCTTCCTCTTTATTATTGAATAGCACAAGGATGACAAGCGCGGCTATCAAGCCAAATATGATCGTTTTTGGTTTCATGTCTACATACTTATTGTTTGATAGGCAATTGCATTCCATTGGGTGTCTCCATATACACCCGCATTAGAGGAATGTGGACATTGCCTTATCTCTAACAACAAAAAAACGAAAGTAATGTTACACCGTATTTAAAAAAAATTAAATAGAACCGAGAGGTGGAGAGATATATGTACAAAGAAAGAGGGATATGATTTCTCATATCCCTCTCCAAATTCGTTTAACGATTAATTAGTCAGCAACGACTTCGAAAGGAACTTGAACTTTAACTTCTTTGTGTAAGTTTAAGTTAGCTACATACTCACCTAAATGTTTAGGCTCTTCTTCGAATGTGATGCGACGACGGTCAACGTCAAAACCTTGTGCTTTCAAAGCTTCAGCAAGCTGAATGCTATTTACTTTACCAAAGATTTTACCTGACTCGCCAGCTTTAGCACCAATAGAAAGTTTTACGCTTTCTAATTTACCTGCTAATTCTGTTGCGTCTTTTTTGATCTTCTCTTGCTTAAATTGAGCTTGTTTGATGTTCTCAGCCAATACTTTCTTTGCAGAAGAGGTTGCTAAAATAGCAAATCCTTGAGGAATTAAGTAGTTACGACCGTAACCTGGCTTTACAACCACTAGATCGTCCTTTTCACCAAGGTGTTTAATGTCTTGTTTTAAAATGATTTCCATGTCGTATCCTCCTTATTTTAATGAATCAGCTACGTAAGGTAATAATCCAACGATACGAGCACGCTTAACAGCTTGAGCAACTTTACGTTGAAATTTCAAAGATGTACCTGTAAGACGACGTGGTAAAATCTTACCTTGATCGTTAACAAATTTCATTAAGAAGTTTGCGTCTTTGTAGTCGATATATTTAATACCGTTCTTTTTGAAACGACAATATTTTTTACGGTTGTCCTCTACTTTAGGGGCAGTTACGTATTGGATGTTTTCGTTTGCCATTAGTTTGCTACCTCCTCAGTTTTAGTTTCTGCTTTTTTATTGAATGCACCGCTACGTTTTTTCTCGTTGTAGGCTAATGCATGTTTGTCTAGAGCAATAGTTAAGAAACGCATTACACGCTCATCACGTTTGTATTCAAGCTCTAATTTTTTGATTAATTCACCGGGAGCCTTGAATTCAGTTAAGTGATAAAATCCAGTTGTTTTTTTCTGGATTGGATACGCTAATTTTTTCAAACCCCAATTGTCTTCAGCGACAATCTCGGCTCCGCCTTCTGAAAGGATGGTTTTGAATTTTGCGATTACTTCTTTCGCAGCCTCCTCAGAAAGCAACGGGGTAAGAATGATGACAGATTCGTACTGTTGCATTTTTAATAAATTTGTTAATTAAATAATACTTTCCGCACTTACGGAAGTGCAAAGGTACAAAATAAATTGATGTTAATGCAAGGTCTTTTAAAAATATTATGGAAGCAGATCTCCATCTAGATAATACCAAATACCACGACTCTTTTTAAATCTAGATTTTTCATGGTGCACTTCCGGTTCAAACTGCTTGTTTAAGTAATGCGCCTTGAATTCAACGGTATCCTTTGTAGACTGTAAAATCTCCAAATGCATCCATTTGTTTTGCCTTGCCCAAGTCTCTATATCTTTTTTGTTCTGAAAACGTCTGCTATCGGGGTGAAAGCTATCGTATAGAAAATCTACCAGTAATCGGGCAAAAGCGGTATAGCGTGCACGCATCAACTGTTCAGCCGTTATCGCTTTATTGATATCTTGCTGTATAATGAAACAACAATCCATGTAGGTGAGGGCAGACCCACAGTTGCAGTTAGCCATTACTTCCGTTTTGAAGTTTTTTCTTTAGAGCGGTTTCACTCTTTTTAAACGCAGATTGCTGTTTGTAAGTTACCCACTTTCCTTTCAAAAGTTTCCGCATAATTTTGTCTGTATAGCGGATGACAAAGACCTCCTTCAGCATCTTCAAGAGGCGCTTTGGCGAAGAAGGAAAGGAGCGAAGCGTGACCGAAAATCCAGCCTCGAGGTACCTGTTAAAATGCCAATAGCCGCTGGGCATGAACAATGCATCCCCATGTTCCATAAATATTTCATAACCTTCTGCATGCTGCAAAGCAGGAAACAACCGGTAATCGGGATTCTCGTAATCGACATTGTAAACGGTATGTACAGAAAGCGGTACTTTATACAGATAAGGGGCTTGCTCTGGTGCAAATAACAAAACACGTTTCTTACCTTCAAACTGAAAATGCAAAAGATCGCCAAGATCTACATCGTAATGCATGAGTACGCGAGCCTCACTTCCACCGAAGAAAAGGGTAGGGATGCGTTTGAAATATTTAAATCCTAAATCCGGGTAGGAAAAATTTTTTAGTAGGGCTGGCAGCTTATCAGTAATAATATAAAAGAAAATCCGTAAGTCAGATGGTTGGCTTTTAATTAAGCGGATATAATCCCGCATCTTCATCGTCGTCACGGGTTCATCAGTAGCTTTGTTCGGATCCGCCGGCTTATTGTCATACAAACCAACTACCTGATCGCCAGCTTGCTCAAAAATATACTCTAGATTCCACTTATCGTAGGCATCCCAAGATTTTGCCAATCCCTTAATTAATACCGGTTTTTGGGGGCGGAAATACCTATTTAAAAAATCCTCTTTACTGATATTCTCAACTGTATCAACATTCGATAATAGCATAACATCATTTTGGTAGCTAAATGTAACAAAAATATTTCTGTCAAAATAGTATCATTCCACTTTTTGGAGAAACTAAGCAAAATAAAAATACGTTATGGATATAGACTAAACATAGAACTATTTTTATGACATCACTAAAAAACGAATTGGTAGGCACTTGGAAACTTTTATCCTACATCGAAGTCCCCATAGCAGGTGATGATTCTTTATTTCCAATGGGTAAGACACCATACGGTCTACTAATGTATACCACAGATGGTTATATGTCCGTACAGATAAGCAAAGAAAATCGATTGCCCTATAAAAGTGAGGATAAAGTGTTGGCTAGCCACGAAGAAATGGTTTCCTCACTGCAAGGCTACATCGCATTCTGTGGTAAATTCAAAGTTGACAACAGCACGGCAATCGTTACATACACCGTGGAAAGTTCATTATTCCCAAACTGGAAAAATAAAATACAGCGTCGTAAAATAGATTTTGAAGGCGATATCCTTTATTTAAAATCTACAGAGCCAGTCTTATCCAACGGTGTATATGTGAATTCGTACATGACATGGCAAAAAACCGATCGATCCACAGATGCGTTCTTTGCTACTCGTCTACGCAAGGAGCTGTCGCTGTAAGTCAAACCCCACACTTTAATAAAAAAAATGGACATCTTTTCGATGTCCATTTTTTTTTATGCTTCACAAAAGCGCTACTACTTAATTTGCAGCGTCAATTTTTGCTTGAATTTCTGCAGATTTAGCTTCATCTTGCTGGAAATCATAATAGCCCTTAAGACTGCGTAAAGCATCCTTATCTGCTGGATTTATTTCCACCACTTTTTCAAGATATGGTAACGCTTCTTTGATTTTCTCTTTCAGCGCAGTTACTTTTCCGTTGTAATCTGTGTTAGACAATGTTTTGTTGTCATTTAACGCATTCAATTCATCCCGTACGCCATTGATAATGGTTGCAGCCGCGTTTCTGTTAGCGTCCGCGTAGTTAGGGTCTATAGAAACAGCTTTTTTATAGGCTTCAATAGCTTTGTCGTTGTTATTAGATGCGGATTGCGCAATACCTAGATAGTAATATAGGGATTTATTATTACCGTCTTTTGCAATTTGGTTTTCGATGTCTGTAATTACTTTAGCCTCGTTACCAACTATTAGATTCAATTCAATGTTTTGTACCGCGGCGTCGTTATCATTAGGATAAGCCTGTGCCGCTTGTGCAGCATACTCAATAGCGCTTGCCGTATCCTGAGCTGATAAATACAACTTCGGTAGATCGACCATTACCGACTTATGTGATGAAAATTCTTTTGCAGGGACAAGTTCTTTAAACTTTTCAATAGCATTTGGATAATCCTTATTCTGGATAGCCGCTAAGCCCGAGTAATACGTTAGTGTAGTATCGCCGGGAAGATAGCCCAATGCCTGATCGAAAGAGCCATAGGCAGTTTTGAAATCTTGCTTTTCCCAGGCTGCTACACCTTGATTAAAGTTAAATTGACCCAATAATTGCCCTGCAACCTTGATGTTTTCGGCATTTTTGCCATCTTTATCAAGCTCAGTCGCTTTTTTTATTCCCTCTGATGCAGCAGTAGCAGCTTCAGCAGTACTATTCACAGAAGCTAAATTTGCGTTTACCAAAGCATAAACAGTCCAAGTTTCTGCATCATCTTTAGTCTTATCATGTACGATAGCTTGGTCAATTGCTTCCTTTGCAGCATCGAGGTTGCTTTTACCCAACTCAGCGGAGCCAGCTCCTTTGAGCTCTTCAAATTTTTGCAAAGCAGTCTTCGCTTTTCTTAAATTACTTGTTTGTGCAAAGGTGCTGCTGCCAGCGGCTAGCAGTAATGAAAATACTATTGCTTTTTTTACATTCATACCTAATTATTTGATAGTTGATTCAATAATAATTTAACGCGATCTAACTGAGCCAGATCGCCTGATTTCTCATAATATAATGAGAGAGACTTTAGAGCATTAACGTCATATGGGCGAATTTCGTTTGCCTTAAGCAATAAATTTTGCGCATTGTATTGCGCTTCATCGTTGTTGTCGTCACGTAAAAAGTCATTTAAATAGATGAGGCCAAGCGCAAGATTGGATTCGTAGTTATTCTCGTTAAGCGCTAATACCTGTTGGTAGTATTTCTTTGCAATCTCTAAATTACCAACCGTTTCATTCGAATAGCCCGCCAAATAATTTAGTTCGACATTTTGCGGTTCATATTTTATTGCCTCATCGACCAAAGGTACGATGGCTTTGTACTCGGTATTCTGTGCAAACTCCTGGATCAAACGCATCAATACGCGTTTATTGTCTGGAAATTTAGTGCGCGCAGTTTGTAAAGTATTCAAGACAGCTTGTTTATTACCAAGCTGGTTATATACGTTGACAAGTTCCAAATAACGATCAGCAGATGGATCATCATTCTTTAGAATCTGGTTGTAATAACCTACGGCAGAGTCATACTGCTTCGTTTGTACAGCCAATAAAGCCAGGTTATAGGTTACATCATAATTGGTGACGTTCAGATCTCTGACTTTCAAATAACTATTATATGCAGCTGTATAATCTTGTTTCGCTAAGGCCTTGTTCGCGTTGGCGATATGGGCCGCTGCAAGGTTCTGCTTAACATACTTCATTTCCGCTGCATAATTTTGTACATCTCTAGGTTTTATTTTTCCGAGGGAATTGTACGTAATATTGATCGGGTCTGTAGGATTTTTGATCGTACGCGCTGAATCCGCGTAAGCCATCGAACTATATATCATAGCGCGCAACACATTCACACGGGTGTTTGTCGAATCCCGACGCGTCTGATAAGCGGCATCAATAAATTTTTTCGCGCTTTCCAAGTTTTTTAAATCGCCGGTTTGCGTGTAAAAAGCGAAGCTGTTGCTGCTTTCTTTGTAGTTTGATTGTGCTACACTATTAGCCGATATACAAAGCAACACCCCCGAAACGAGTGCGTGCAATGCAGAAAATTTCCTATTGCTCGTTGTCATCTGTATCTGTCGATCCGTTTGATTCATCATTATCTGTATTGATCTCCAAGCCTTCTTCCACTTCTTCTTCCTCGCGCGCCACCTTAGTGATCGAGGCGATGGCGTCAGTATCTTTCAATGTAATTAAACGTACACCTTGCGTTGCTCTACCCATTACACGAAGCGTTTCAACTCCGATCCGAATAACAATGCCAGACTTATTAATCATCATTAAGTCATCCGCATCCGTAACCCCTTTAATGGCTACAAGCTCGCCTGTTTTATCTGTAACGTTAATCGTTTTAACACCTTTTCCTCCACGGTTTGTAACGCGGTAGTCCTCAACATCTGTGCGTTTTCCATATCCTTTTTCCGACACAACAAGTACCGTGGTATCTGAACTATCTACAGCAATCATGCCAACAACCTCATCTTTCTCACTCGCTAAGGTTATTCCGCGCACGCCGGTAGCTGTTCTACCCATCGGGCGCACATTTGCTTCGTTGAAACGGATTGCTCGCCCAGAGCGCAATGCCATGACGATTTCGCTACCGCCAGTTGTTAAGCAAGCTTCAAGCAATTCATCTCCTTCATTGATATTGATGGCGTTAATACCGTTAGCGCGTGGCCGTGAATAAGCTTCAAGAGATGTTTTCTTGATTGTACCTTTTTTGGTACACATGATGATAAAGTTATTCTCCAAATATTCCTGATCTTTCAGGTTTATAATTTTGATGAAAGCCTTGATCTTTTCCTCTTTCGGCACGTTGATGATATTTTGCAAGGCACGTCCGCGAGAGGTGCGGCTTCCTTCCGGTATTTCAAATGCGCGCAGCCAAAAACAATGTCCTTTATCGGTAAACAGAAGCAAGTAATTATGCGCCGATGCTGTAATGATATGTTCGGTAAAATCCTCTTCACGAGTCGATGAACCTATTGCGCCTTTCCCGCCGCGCCCTTGCCTGCGATATTCCGTCAATGGCGTACGCTTAACATAAGAATTGTGCGAAATCGTAATTACGATTTCCTCATCGTCGATAAAGTCTTCCATACGCATGTCTTCCGCAGAATGCACGATCACAGAACGACGTTCATCGCCAAATTTCTCCTTAACTTCAGCAAGCTCTTCTTTGATGATCTTCATGCGTAGACCTTCGTCCGCTAATACTTCTCTTAAGTATTCGATAGTTTTCATCAGTTCTGCATATTCCTCTTTAATCTTATCACGCTCCAGGCCGGTAAGCCGTCTTAGCGTCATATCCAAAATTGCTCGAGCTTGAATGTCAGAAAGTCCAAACTGTTCCATCAAACCCAGACGTGCATCTTCTGGTGTATCAGATGCGCGGATTAACTTGATTACTTCATCAAGGTGATCTAACGCGATAAGATATCCTTCCAAGATATGTGCGCGTTTTTCCGCTTCGGCGAGCTCAAATTTTGTACGGCGAATAACGACCTCATGCCTGTGCTCCACAAATTCATGGATCATATCCTTCAAATTCAACAACATCGGCCGCCCTTTAACAAGTGCTATGTTATTTACTGAAAATGAGGTTTGTAACGCTGTATATTTATAGAGATTGTTTAGAACAACATTGGCGTTTGCTTCTCTTTTTATTTCGTAAACAATGCGAAACCCTTCCCGGTCAGATTCATCACGAATGGTGGCAATACCTTCAATTTTTTTCTCATTTACCAACTCGGCAGTACGCTCAATCATGTTGGCTTTGTTAACTTGATAAGGTATCTCCGTCACGATGATACACTCCCGGCCATTTTTAAGCGTTTCAATTTCGGCCTTACCGCGCATAACCACGCGGCCACGTCCGGTTTCAAACGCATCCTTAACGCCGTTATAACCATATATGATACCACCCGTTGGAAAATCCGGACCTTTGATGTGCTGCATTAACTCAGAAATCTCGATTTCTCGGTTGTCAATATAAGCTACAGTTCCATCGATAACCTCAGAAAGATTATGCGGAGCCATATTCGTAGCCATACCCACTGCAATCCCTGATGCGCCATTTACTAATAAATTAGGAATACGCGTAGGAAGAACTGTGGGCTCTTGTAAAGAGTCATCAAAGTTCAGCTGGAAATCCACGGTGTCTTTATTGATATCCGACAAGATTTCCTCAGCGATTTTTTTCAGTCTAGCCTCGGTATAACGCATTGCCGCTGGTGGATCTCCATCCACGGAACCATAATTACCTTGACCATCAACAAGGGGATAGCGCATGCTCCAATCTTGAGCCAAGCGCACCATTGCATCGTAAACGGAGGAGTCACCATGGGGGTGGTATTTACCTAAAACGTCTCCAACAATACGGGCAGATTTCTTATAAGGTTTTCCACTCGTAACCCCTAGATCTAACATGCCATAAAGTACACGTCTGTGCACAGGCTTCATTCCATCTCTGGCATCGGGCAACGCACGGGAAACAATTACTGACATAGAATAGTCTATGTAAGCGGATTTCATTTGATCCTCGATGTTAATAGGGATGATCCTGTCGTTAGCAGGGACTAAATTGTTTTCGTTTTCTGTTTCTTCAGCCATATTTATGCGGTTTCGATAAAACTTGATATGTCAAGAGATTGCACACATCGCATGCGAAGTTACGATTTTTTTTAATTTTCAGGTGCATCACTTTTCGCTAAAAAGGCTATCAAATCCTTTAGCTTTCCCGAGAAGGGCAGGCACTGAGCATGTTGTGGTATGTTTGACGACCGCAGGCCATCTCAATCTCCGCCGATGCTTGGTTGCCATTATGTCATTTTTCTATTAAAAAAAGATATTATTTGTGTTTTTTATAACAAAAGTTATAAATGCATGAAAAAAATTAAAAAATATGCTATTTTTGCTTTTCATTTAATCGATGAAGGTTAGATGGCTATGTTATAATTTATTTACTATTAATATATTAACGATGAAACACAATTTTGGGGCAGGACCATGCATTCTTCCGAAGGAAGTATTTCAAGAAGCTTCCGAAGCAGTTATTGATTTTAACAATACAGGGCTTTCCATTCTTGAAATATCGCACCGTTCCAAAGAGTTCGAACAGGTTGTCGTGGAAGCTGAAGCATTGGTAAGAGAGTTATTGGAAGTTCCTGAGGGGTATTCAGTATTGTTTTTGCAGGGTGGTGCTAGCCAGCAGTTTGCGATGATACCTATGAATATTTTACCGGAAGGTGGAAAGGCGGCGTATTTAGATACCGGCGTTTGGGCCACTAAAGCAGCGAAGGAAGCGTCCAAATTAGGAAATGTTGAAATTGTTGCGTCATCGTCTGATAAAAATTATACTTACATTCCGAAGGATTTTGTCGTTCCAGCGGATGCTACTTATTTTCATTACACCTCGAACAATACCATCTACGGAACCGAAATATTTGAAAAGCCAAAGGTGAGTATCCCTACCGCTGTGGATATGTCATCCGATATATTGAGCCGAGTTATCAACGTAGCTGATTTTGACTTAATCTATGCGGGTGCACAGAAAAATATGGGCCCGGCAGGCGTTACCCTGGTCATTGTTAAAGATGATTTGTTAGGTAAATCGGGACGTGTTATACCGAGTATTTTCGATTATCAACAGCATGCAAAGGCGGGTTCCATGTATAATACACCGCCGGTATACTCTATATACGTTTCTTTGTTGAACCTTCGTTGGCTGAAGGAAAAAGGTGGTGTATCGGTCATCGAGCAAGAAAACATCATCAAAGCACGGACTTTGTATGACGAGATTGAGCGTAATCCGTATTTCAAAGGTACAGCAAACCAGGAAGATCGTTCACGAATGAACGTGACGTTTGTGATGGATACAGCAGAGCAGGAAGCTGCATTTTTGGAACTTGCAAAAGAACGCGGTTTGATAGGTCTCAAGGGACACCGTTCAGTCGGCGGTTTCCGTGCATCAATTTATAACGCGTTGACCATATCGTCTGTCAACGCATTGGTAGATGCTATGAAAGAGTTTGAAGAAAAACAAGGTGCGTAAAAGCAGTTGAAGTTTTGAATAGTCATTTTGACTTTTAACTTGTCATTTTTGACTTTTGACTTTTTAATTTTTACTTTTTAATTTTGAATTTAACAATGAGAATATTAGCAAATGACGGCATTGACGCAGCTGGAAAAAAGCTGTTGGAAGATGCCGGTTTTGAAGTAGATACAAACCATATACCACAGGATGAACTAGCGACGAAGTTAAATGCTTATGACGCAGTTACCGTGCGTAGCGCGACAAAGCTTAGACAAGCGTTAATAGATGTTTGTCCGAATATAAAAGCCATCGGCCGTGGCGGTGTCGGTATGGACAATATTGATGTGGAATACGCCCGCTCGAAAGGAATCGCTGTGATCAATACACCGGCAGCATCATCGCTATCTGTCGCAGAACTTGTGTTTGCACATCTATTAAATGGTGTACGCTTCATATATGATGCAAATCGCAAAATGCCTTTAGAGGGTGATACCAATTTCGCAGGTTTAAAGAAAGCCTATGCGAAGGGTATTGAATTGCGTGGTAAAACCTTGGGTGTGGTTGGTTTCGGACGCATTGGGCGTGAAACGGCAAAAGTCGCATTAGGGTTAGGTATGGATGTTGTATATACGGATCTTTTCGACGGTCCAGAAACGTTGTCCGTATCTTTCTCGGGAGGAATTACTGTAGACCTGCCCGTAAAGCAGGTCAGCTTCGACGAGGTGTTGCGTAGCGCAGATTTTATTACGCTGCATGTGCCATTCTTGGATAAGCCCGCTATTGGTAAGGAGGAATTTGCCTTGTTGAAAGATGGGGTAGGACTCGTTAACGCATCTCGCGGTGGCGTAATTGATGAGTTGTCCCTTGTAGAGGCACTAGATTCAGGAAAAGTTGGGTTCGCGGCCTTGGATGTGTTTGATAATGAACCTACGCCAAGAAAAGAGATTTTAGCGCATCCGCGCATATCGTTGACACCGCATATTGGAGCGGCAACGAATGAAGCGCAGGAGCGCATCGGTATTGAACTTGCGTCGCTGCTAATAGAGCAACTGAAGAAGTAGGACTTCCGCATAACAACTATATGCGGCACAAAAGCTATTTGAAGCGTTTGTGCCGCATTTTTGTTTACATATCAAATCAGAATTAATTACTTTTACACGTTTTATAGAATAGTTTATTCGAATTATGAAAATTTTAAAGTTCGGTGGCACATCCGTAGGTAGTGCGCAGCGCATTAAAGGACTACTTGATATAGTAGATCCAAATGAGCGACAAATTGTTGTGTTATCCGCAGTGGCAGGTACCACAAATGCTTTGGTTGAAATTGGCCAAACATTTCTAGCAGGAAAAAGAGAAGAAGCTATTGAGCTTATCAAAACGCACAAGAATAAATATGAGCACTTGATAAAGGAACTTTTCCAAACAGAGCAAGGACTGGAAAAAGGAAAGAATCTAATTGACTATCATTTTAATTATATCGCTTCGTTGGGTAATGAGATGTTTACCCCTGTAGAAGAGAAAATTACACTAGCACAAGGCGAGCTACTCTCCACCACACTTTTTCACTTTCATATGGAAGAAATCGGAATCCCTTCTGTATTACTGCCGGCTTTGGATTTCATGAAAATTGATGAGGACAATGAGCCAATGGTCGAGTATATCGGTGAAAAATTGTCAAACTTACTTAGCATACATGGTGCTAATAAATTATTTATCACGCAGGGCTTTATATGTCGTAATTCGTTCGGAGAAATAGACAATCTACGTCGTGGCGGATCAGATTATACAGCATCATTAATAGGTGCGGCTATACAGGCCAATGAGGTGCAAATATGGACAGACATCGACGGTATGCACAATAATGATCCGCGTGTGGTGAAAAACACCTCACCAATAGCAAACCTGAGCTTTGATGAAGCGGCGGAATTAGCTTATTTCGGAGCGAAAATCCTACATCCACAAAGCGTATTTCCTGCGCAAAAGTATAATGTGCCCGTTCGTCTGTTGAACACCATGGATCCGCAAGCGGCAGGAACCTTGATTAGTAAAGAGGGTGGTACAACCGGCCAAATAAGGGCAATAGCAGCGAAAGATGATATAACGGCAATCCATATACACTCATCGCGCATGCTTTTGGCTTACGGATTTCTCAGGAAGATTTTTGAAATATTCGAGCGTTATAAGACACCGATCGACATGATTACAACCTCAGAAGTAGCCGTTTCACTAACGATTGATGATACGCGTAATTTAGCGGATATCATGAAGGAAGTGGAAGACTTCGGCCGAGTAAGCGTGGACCATAATCAAACGATAGTCTGTGTGGTTGGCGATTTCAGTGCGAATACACATGGCTATGCGGCACGGGTGCTTGACGCGGTGAAGCATCTTCCGTTACGCATGATTTCCTACGGCGGATCCGACTATAACGTATCGATGCTGCTCGATGCGGAACACAAAACGGAAGCATTGAGATCGTTGCACAACAGATTATTTTAATTACTAAGGACGTATGTTGTTTAACAAATTGCAAGAAGAGAAAATCAAGGACTTCGAGACACCATTTTATTATTACGATTTAGATTTGCTGCACGAAACCTTAAGCAGGGCGAAGCGGGCAGCCGATCAACGGAATTTTCACGTACATTATGCATTAAAAGCGAACTTTAATGATCGCCTGCTATCGGAAATACAACGCCAGGGTTTTGGTGCGGACTGCGTGAGCGGCAACGAAGTGCAAAAGGCTATTGATACTGGGTTTCCAGCAAGCCAAATCACCTTCGCCGGGGTAGGCAAATCAGATAAGGAAATTCGTATGGCTTTAGCACACGGAATTTTCACGTTCAATGTGGAGTCCATACAAGAGATGGAAGTGATCAACGAGCTTGCCGTAGAAGCCGGTGTTATCGCGCACGTTTCTTTACGTATTAACCCAAATGTTGATGCACATACGCATCATTACATTACGACAGGGCTTGACGAGAACAAATTCGGCGTCCCTACATCAGAGTTGGAACAGGCCGCGGCGGTGATACGGAAGTCGGCTAACGTAGAGCTCATGGGATTGCATTTCCATGTCGGATCTCAAATTACCGATATGAACGTTTTCAAAAGCTTATGCGTGAAGGTAAACGAATGGAAAAATTGGTTTGAAGAACGCGGTACTACGATTCGTATACTGAATGTAGGTGGCGGACTGGGTGTAGATTATCAACAGCCTGACGCAAATCCGATCCCGGATTTTGAAGCTTATTTTGACGTTTTTGATAAATTCCTTGAGCGTACGCCGCAGCAGGAGGTACACTTTGAGCTTGGCCGTGCGCTTATTGCACAGTGTGGCTCATTAGTGAGCAAAGTACTTTATACAAAAAGCGGTGTCAAAAAACATTTTTTAGTACTTGATGCAGGTATGACAGAGTTGATGCGTCCGGCGCTATATCAAGCTTACCACCAGATCGAACGCGTAGGTGAAGATCAACAATCGAAATTAAATTACGATGTGGTTGGCCCTATTTGCGAAAGCTCAGATTGCTTTGGAAAGGAAGTTCCTCTTCCGGAATCGAAACGTGGGGATTTAATAGCTATCCGTACCGCAGGTGCGTATGGAGAGGTTATGGCATCGCGCTACAACCTCCGAGACGAAATTAGATACGTCTACAATAGCGATTTATAGGGCTCTAAACAGCCTGTCAAAAGGGCTTCCCGCATATGGAAGCCCTTTTTGTAGCATCTTCGCTGACGGCATAGAGAGCGAGGTCTAAAGCGCAGAAATACGAAAAATAAACCCCGATCCATAGACCGTCTCAATCGACAAGCGTTGAGAATGTTTTAAAAATTTCCGAATACGCGAGATAAAGACATCCAAACTTCGCCCCATAAAATAATCATTTTCACCCCATATCTGTACGAGTATATCTTCCCGGCGTAAAAGCGCACCTTGATTTTTATTCAAATACAGCATGACCTGCATTTCCCGTAAGGTAAGATCAATCTGTTTTCCGTCTGGAAAATACATCTTATGGGTATTTTGATTAATCTGTATATCGCCGATTTGCGTAATAAAGCTCTCATGTTGATGCAGGACCTTTGCATGTTGAAAGTCTAAACGTTTCAAAATGTTTCGGATGCGTAACACAAGTTCGTCCACATCAAAAGGCTTAGTGATGTAATCATCAGCACCAATATTCAAACCCTGAAGGCGATCTTTTTTTTCTCTTCGTGCGGTTAGAAATAGAAACGCTTGCCCAACAGCTTTTTGATTAATCTCCTCAGCTAACTGAAAGCCGTTATAATCTGGAAGTTGCACGTCAATAAGCATCAAATCAAAAGCTTCAAATGAATTAAAAGCATGGTGGGCATCTGAAGCACTTTTAACCCAAACGACGTCGAAACCCACCATTTCTAGATACTGAGACACGACATTGCCTAAATCTACTTCATCTTCAACATACAATAACCTTCTTTTCTTTTCCATTACAACTGATTATTAATGAACCCAAATTGTGAAAACGGTACCTACGTTTCGGGCGCTTGATATTTCCAAACGCCAACCATGGGCTTCTGCGACTTTCTTTACATAGAATAATCCTAGTCCCAGCCCCGGTCTATTCATATATTCTTTACCGCGGTAAAACTTCTGAAAGATTGTTTGAAATTGTTCCTCGTTCATCCCAATGCCGTTATCGCTAATTTCTATTCCGATCACTTCATTTTTTTTAAACAACCTGATTTTGATTGTCTTAATTTTCGAGGTATTGTACTTCACAGCGTTATCAAAAATATTATATACCGCGGTAGTAAAGAGAAACTTGTTCAATCTGATATCCGTATCGGGATTCTGCAATTCGTCGATAAACGTCAGACTTACATTATGTTTAACAGATAGCGTATAATCGCTGACAGATTCATTTAATAAAGGAAGTAGTTTGAAACTCTCCTTGTCTAGATTATATTCGTTTAATTCGGTAATATTCAATGCTTGCTTTATAAGCTTTTGCAACCGCAGAGATTGGCGTGCTATGATAGCCGTGAGTTCTTGGATTTTATCTGATGAAACGGCACTCTCTAGGTTTTCTATACTTCGGTTCGCGACAATAATTGTGGTAATAGGCGTATGAAACTCATGCGTGATGCTATTCAGAAAATCAGAAGTCATTTCCGTCATTTTCTTTTGTCTTGCCCAATTCCGGTAGGTGAGGTAATAGATGCCGATCACTAGCGAAATTGCAATGAAGGAAAGGATTAAAGTCGGCGCCATCTGCTTAATAATTCGATAAAATCGGGAATCAGGATTATCGGCGTGTAGTTCAAACGCGATTTTGTATGAATTATCTTGTGGACTGCTAACGGTAAGTCCCGTAATTTGATTTTGCTTATCAATAGCTTGAAGTGTACCGTCAATTTGAATGTAAGGACGAGAATTATTAAGTTCCCACTTTCCCTTCAAAACTTTGTGGTAATTTCTTCCATCAAATGTGATCTCGAAGTCTGTAATGATGAGGGCGTATTGGAGCGTTGTATCAAGCGCGGCGTTCGCTATGAGTTCCCGAAATAGGCTGTCCGTGTTGCTGCTCCGCTGCAAAGAAGTAAAAAGTGTGTCACAAAACTTTCTAGCGACCTGGTCAAATTCCTTAGACCCCTGTTGCTGGGCCTGCCGAAAGGCGGGATAATAGGGTTGGATAATCGAATCTATAAGTTGTTGTCCGCCTGGGAAGAGCTTATCATTCAACATCAAGTTACGGTAGGTGCTGTCTAAAATTTTTCGCTCTTCTACCTGGTATTGGTTATTTCTTAAAACAAACGTGTTGTAAATCAATACGTATTGTACTGCAAAAAGTATAGCGAAACTGATAATCGATATCGGAATGTGCTTTCTATTCATATGTTCGTGCTGAACTAAAATTATACGCCGGATCGACGTCAATCTTTACGCGATATTACGATAAATATCGAATATTTTCCTTGACCATGACGTACAAAAGCTCCGTTAACAATCCATTAACAATTTATTAGGAAGTCGTTAACAGCTATCTCACGCTAGAAGGTCTTAATTTGCTACCAGTTATTTTAGCGTTTAATCTATGTCTCCTGCATAACACATCTGCTAAATTAACCTGCATAGGTTTCAAATGCACAACTAAACTCTTCACTAAAGTATGACAAGTAACACCACTAGAAATTTACTCATGGCCTTGCTGGGACTAAGTATGCTCCAGCACAGCGAAATCGTCGCACAGCGAAAACAGGCTGATGATCCAAACAGAAATAGCCTATCGGCGGCTGAACAACCCGTAATGACGCCGGTAGACTATGTAAACCCATTGATGGGTACAGACTCTAAAGTTTCGCTTTCCAATGGGAATACCTATCCTGCGGTAGGGTTGCCATGGGGAATGAATATGTGGACGCCACAAACTGGAAAGAACGGCAATGGCTGGCAATACACCTACGGATCCGACAAAATTAGGGGGATCAAGCAAACCCATCAACCTTCGCCATGGATGAACGACTATGGCCAGTTTTCGCTGATGCCCGTATCCGGGCATGCCGAATTTGACCAAGATAAGCGCGCGAGTTGGTTTTCGCACAAATCAGAAATCGCAAAGCCTTACTATTACAGTGTTTACCTAGCAGATCATCACGTTATGGCTGAGGTAACACCAACAGAAAGAGCGTCTATGTTTCGCTTTACGTTTACAGGCTCTGATAGCTCTTTTGTAGTGCTTGATGCTTTCGACCGTGGGTCCGAAATCGAAGTTATTCCCGAGAAAAATATGGTCGTAGGTTACTCAAGTCGCTACAGCCGTGGTAAGCTCCCAAATTTTAAGAACCATTTTGTCATCGTCTTCGATAAGCCCATTGACAATTTCCAGATTCTGGAAGAAGGAAAGAAGATCAACGGCAAGAAAGTAAGTGGTAAACACGCGGGTGCTATCATTGGCTTTGCCAAAACTAAAGGCGAGCAGGTCGTGCAGGCTAAAGTAGCATCTTCATTTATCAACACGGAACAGGCACAGCTTAATTTGCAGGAATTAAAGGACGATTCATTCGAGACTATCAAACAGCACGGCCGCCAAAAGTGGAACGATGTCTTGGGTAAAATAGAGATCGAAGGCGCTACAGACGAGCAATACCGTACGTTCTACAGTACCTTATACCGTACAGTATTCTTTCCTAATAAGCTCTATGAGATCAATAAGCAAGGAGAAGTGGTGCATTATAGTCCATATACCGGCGAGGTATTGCCGGGCTACATGTTTGCAGGTACAGGCTTTTGGGACACATTCAGGGCTTTATATCCATTACTAAATATGTTGTATCCATCGATCAATAAGGAGATGCAAGAAGGGCTCCTCAATTGTTATAAAGAAGGTGGTTTTCTTCCCGAATGGAGCAGCCCTGGCTTTGCTGATATTATGGTGGGTAATAATTCCGCTTCCGTGGTAGCTGAAGCTTACCTGAAAGGTTTGCGCGGATATGATATTGAAACGCTATACGAAGCGCTACAGCACGGCGCAAACCATGAAGGCCCCATGACAGCTGTAGGACGAAAGGGTGTCGCGTACTATAACGAACTTGGATACGTGCCGTACGATGTAGGCATTAACGAAAATGCAGCGCGTACCTTGGAATATGCGTATGATGATTTTGCTATATACCGCTTAGCAAAAGCATTGAAAAGGCCAAAAAACGAAATCAAGCTATATGCTGATCGGTCGCAGAACTACAAAAAGCTGTTCGATCCGGAAACCAAACTGATGCGTGGTAAAAATAAAGACGGCAAATTTCAAAGTCCGTTCAATCCATTGAAATGGGGCGACGCCTTCACCGAAGGAAACAGTTGGCACTATTCCTGGTCGGTATTTCATGATGTACAAGGCCTCATTGATTTGATGGGGGGAAATAAGATATTTGTCCATATGCTGGATTCGGTATTTAACCAAGTACCTGCCTTTGATGACAGCTACTACGGAGGTGTTATCCACGAAATCCGCGAGATGCAAATCGCCAATATGGGGCAGTATGCGCATGGAAACCAACCTATACAGCATATGATCTACCTGTACAATTACGCTGGGGAGCCTTGGAAAGCACAGTATTGGACCCGTGAGGTATTGAATCGTATGTATAAGCCTATGCCCGATGGTTATTGTGGTGATGAAGATAACGGACAAACCTCTGCTTGGTATGTTTTCTCGGCTCTGGGTTTTTACCCTGTATGTCCCGCTATGGATCAATATGTTGTGGGCGCGCCATTATTTAAAAAAGCGACTATACATTTGGAAAACGGAAAAACATTTACCATCGAATCGCCAAGTAACAGCCAAGATAACCGCTACATCAACGCCGCGAAATTGAATGATAACGTATTCGATAAAAACTGGATTGGCCACGAAACAATTCTTAAAGGAGGCAAACTCTCCTTTGACATGCACAATCAACCTAATAAAACGCGTGGAGCAGCAACTGAATCGGTTCCGTACTCATTTACTTTAGATAAAAACAAATACTAATTAGTGTACAAATAGATATATAATGAAAAAACTTTTTTTTACTGCTTTTCTGAGTGGACTAACTTTTTTTGCTAATGCGCAAGACAAATGGAGTCGTCTAGACAAAGACATAGAAGTCGCGGTCTCTGTAGACACATTGACAAAAGGGAAATATAGCCTTGTCTATATCGACAAGGCAAAGGAATTTGATGCTGTTGTAAAGCAACGATTAATGGATACCTTCTTCAAAACTTACCCTCAGCTAGCGAAGAAATACAATAAGCAAGCGATAAATAAGGTAGTTTTTGTAATGGATCCGGATTATAATGGCATTGCAGCTGCAGGTGGCGGCGTCATACGATTTAATCCAGAATGGTTTAAGAAAAACCCCGGAGACATTGACATCGTCACACATGAAGGCATGCATTTGGTTCAAGCATACCCTGCAAATGCAGGGCCGGGCTGGATCACAGAAGGAATAGCAGATTATGTGCGCTTTGTGGACGGCGTGGATAATGCAGGCGCAAACTGGAAATTGCCTGATTTAAAGCCGGAACACCATTACGAGAATGCCTATAGAATTACCGCTCGATTTTTCTATTGGTTAGAAACAAAGGTTAAGAAAGGAACGATGGTAAAACTAGACAAGGCTATGCGCGAAAAGAAATACGATAACTCCTTTTGGGAAAAGCAAACAGGGAAGTCGTTAGATGCACTTTGGGACAGCTACAAGGCAAATCCTGCCATTTAAAAATAATGATTAAGTTCGTGTAAAGAGACCGAATTGGGGTGTAAACAGCTTCAATTTGGTCTTCTTTGTAAAATTAGATATGATGAAATTAAAGAATTTAGGGGTACTATTATTTTTACCATTTTTGGGATTCGCACAAAAGAATGAGCTCGTGCAGTATGTGTCGCCAATTATCGGAACGGCAAAAATGGGGCATACTTTTCCGGGAGCAACGGTGCCTTTTGGCGCGGTTCAGTTAAGCCCGGATACAGATACAATTCCGTATGCTGTAAATGGTAAATACAATGGCGAGGTATACCAATATTGTGCGGGATATCAATACAAAAACCCAACCATTGTCGGCTTTAGCCATACGCATTTTAGCGGGACAGGCCATTCAGATCTTGGTGATATCTCCGTAATGCCAACCGTAGGTAAGGTGCAACTTAACCCGGGCACCGCTGACCAACCTGATCAGGGCTATCGTTCGCGATTTGATCATGCAAAAGAAACCGCGGAAGCCAACTATTACAAAGTCTTTTTAGACGATCCACGAGTATTGGCTGAAATGACCACGACAAATCGTGTGGGCTTCCATCGCTACACGTTTCCAAAAACGGATGATGCACATATCATCGTGGATCTAAAATCCGGCATTTACAACTACGACGATAAAAACGTATGGACGGTGGTGCGTGTGGTCAATGACAGCTTAATCACCGGATATATGCAAAGCAACGGGTGGGCGAGAACGCGGACGGTATATTTCGCCATGCGCTTTTCAAAACCATTCAAGAATTACGGCGCAAAATATGACGGTAAAGAGCAAGCCTACAAAGGATTCTGGCGTAAGTTTGATCAGACAGATAATTTTCCAGATCTAGCGGGAAAACAGCTGAAGATGCATTTCGACTTTTCGGTGGCTGATACCGAGCAGGTGCAGATGAAAGTAGCCTTGAGTCCCGTAAGCATGCGAAATGCTTTGCAAAATATGGAAGAAGAGGTGCCACATTGGGATTTTGAAAAAGTAAAAAAAGCAGGCCAACAGTTGTGGGAGGCTGAATTGCAAAAGATCAAGGTGGACATGTTAGAAAAAGATGATTATGTAAATTTCTACACCGCTATGTACCATGCCGCGTTGATGCCTACGGTTTATATGGATGTGAATGGCGAGTATAAAGGGCTGGATCAGGAGATTCATAAAGCGGAGGGATTTGTAAATTACACATCGTTCTCGCTATGGGATACGTTTCGAGCGTTCCATCCTTATATGAACCTGATAAACCCTCAGCGTAATGCAGATATGGTCGCATCAATGATGGCACATTACGATCAAAGCACATTAAAGATGCTTCCCATCTGGTCACATTACGCTAACGATAATTGGTGTATGAGTGGCTATCATGCGGTTTCCGTTATTGCTGATGCCATAATTAAGGGTGTTTATAAAGGTGATGGTAAAGCTGCATTAGCCGCCTGTGTGCAAACGGCTAACACTAGGCGCTATGAAGGTATTGGCCCATACATCGATCTTGGCTATGTGCCTGATGAGCTTTCTGGAACCTCTGTTTCCAATACATTGGAATATGCTTATGACGACTGGTGTATCGCTCAGCTGGCGAAACACTTGGGCGAACAAGATACCTACCAAACCTTTTCTAAACGAGCAGAGAATTGGAAAAACCTGTTTGACGACCGTATCGGTTTTATGCGTCCGAAGGATTCAAAGGGTAATTTCAGAGCGAAGTTTGACGTTTTGGAAACACACGGTCAAGGCTTCATTGAAGGTAATACATGGAATTATAGTTTGTATGTTCCCCATGATCCAGAGGGATTAACACAGCTAATGGGCGGGAAGAAACGCCTAGCTGTTTATCTGGATTCATTATTCACGATGCACCTTCCGGATAAGTTCTTTGCAAATACGGAGGACATTACTCGGGAAGGAATCATAGGAAATTATGTGCATGGCAACGAGCCTGCGCATCATGTGGTGTACCTTCACAATCTTGCGGGCATAGCGTGGAAAGGGCAGGAGCGTATTCGCATGATCCTTAAAAACCAATACCATACGGGACACGATGGCCTGGGTGGGAATGATGATTGCGGGCAAATGAGCGCTTGGTATTTGTTTAGCACGTTAGGATTTTATCCGGTTAGTCCAGGAGGAGATGAGTATTGGCTCGGTAGCCCGGCCGTCAAGCAGGCAACGTTAACACTTGCAGATGGTAAAGTTCTCGAAGTCAAGGCTGTGAACCAGTCGACTAAGAACGTGTATGTAAAAGAAGTGCTGTTCAATGGGAAAAGGCTTGCAGAATATAAAATAAAGCATGCCGATATCGCTTCGGGAGGCAACTTAACCTTCGTGATGAGCAGCAAACCAAACAAAAAACTACAATAGGTATTTACATAATTTATCCCACCGGAATACCTGTTCAAATAAAATGCGCCAAGGCTTTAGGTCTGGCGCATTTTATGTTTAGAAATTTTCAGGTGTCATCCCGAGTGTAAGGGGATGAGCTAGATGGTTCGCGATGTCGCAGACTCATTACTTCATATTGACGACCTTATCTACGACGTAGCGCGTATTGCCCCTCCAAGGCAAAATACCGTGATACTCCTTGTAGTGAAGGTCGAAATACTTCCCACTGTTTACTTCTAACACATTAAAAATCGAGTCACTCACTATAGAAAACTCAAATTCATTACTGGATATACCGGTACCTACCTTTGAGCTGCCAAACCCTTCCTGAATCAATTTGCCTTCATATGTTTTGAAAACGTTCCCTTTCTTGACAGCATAGTTAAGGTATCCAGATTTGACGCCTTCGCCAAAAACAAAGTAATAACGATAGTATACATATCCGCCAGCACACAGTAATAGCACGACGATAATCCAGCCCAACACTTTTTTAAATGTTCCGGATTTTTTGTTAGTTGCATCGTAAGTTGTTGCCATTGTTTCGATATTAATTAATGAAGGTAAATATATTAACTTTTATATTTAAACCATTTAATAAGTTCTTTAAAGCTAGCTTTTTTTCCATACATCAATATGCCCGTTTTGTAAATACGGCCCGCTACCCACGTCGTAAATAAGAATCCAGCAATTAAAATGACCAACGAAACTGCTATTTGCCAGGTCGGAACACCGAAAGGCACCCGCACCAGCATCGCAATAGGAGAAGTAAATGGAATAAAGCTCAACCAAGTGGCGATGGTTCCGTTCGGATCATTAACTAAAACGCCAAATGATAGGATGTAGGTAAGCAGCAAAGGCATCGTGATAGGCATCGTAAATTGTGTCGCTTCGGTCTCGCTATCCACCGCTGAACCAACTGCGGCAAACAATGCACTATAGAGGAAATATCCACCCATAAAAAAGAGGAAAAAACAAACCAGCAATTCCGTCACGTTTATAGATTGAAGCGCGTTTAAGAAGTCCATGCCTTGTGCCGCCGCGGCACCGTTTCCGCCTTGCAGCGATTGGGCAGCGGCCTGCGCGCTGAGATCCTGTTGATCAAAGATTAATGTCGTCGCAACACTAGTGAGCGCGAATGTCAACACGAGCCAAAGCAAAAATTGTGTTAGACCGACAAGGCCAATCCCAATGATCTTGCCCATCATCAATTGAAATGGTTTCACGGAAGAAATAATGACCTCAACGATACGACTTGTCTTCTCTTCAATAATACCGCGCATCACTTGCGCACCGTATAAAAACAGGGAAAGATAGACAAGTACAGATAGCGCCATTGCAATTCCCATCGCAACTTCGGTATGACTTTCTTTGGCATCGCCATCTTCTCCAAGCTCTTTTGCGCTGATTTGAATAGTATCGTCGATCTTTTTAATGTTTTCTCCGTCCAACCCTAAGCGTTCATACTCGGAGTTACGGATAATCTCTTTAAGCTGATCTTTAACTTCATTTTGCGTGGTGATATTGGGCTTTCCCGATGAAAGTAGCTCCACGCGGCGCGATTCATAAAAATCGCTGGGTACAATTAGTATATTCGTTTTTTCTTCCTCATTTTTAAGATTTTCAATCTCTTTTTGCAAAGCTATGCTTGATGTTGTGTAGGTCAGATTTTTGTTGCTCTTAAGCAATCCTGCAACGGTCCCTTGCTGATCAACGACATGGACAACCGAATGGGAATCATCAAAGCTTTTTTTAGTCAGGTAGAAGATTCCTACGTACATTCCTATAAAGAAGAGCGGCACCAAAAACGTAGTAAGTAAAAAAGATTTCTTTTTCACTCTGCTGAAATATTCGCGTTGTATGATTAATGGAATTTTATTCATGATGGTTTAAAGTAGAGGCGTGCTTATTTGTGTTACTTTATCAATAAATATGTCATGCATGGATGGAACAATTTCCCTGACTTGGTGTATCTCGATCCTCTCTATTAAGAATAACAAGAGATCATTCAGCGACGTCTCATCTGCAATACGTACTGTCATTTCCATTTCTTCAGACAACACCTGATGGGTTACGATCTCAAATAAGCTATTTTCGGTCGCCTGAAAATCTATACCAGGTTTAGCCTTGTAGGCAATCATGTAGGTTTGGTTTTTGTAAGAACGCTTGATTGCAGATACAGAGCCATCAAGAACCTTTTCAGACTTATTGATCAAGGCAATGTAATCGCAAAGTTCTTCAACGGATTCCATACGGTGCGTGGAATAGATGATCGTAGCGCCCTTCTGATTTAGTTCCAGTATCTCTTTCTGTATAATCTGCGCGTTTACAGGGTCAAACCCCGAAAAAGGCTCGTCCAAAATTATTAAATCAGGCTCATGAAGCACTGTAGCAACAAACTGAACCTTCTGCTGCATACCTTTACTTAAATCTTCGACTTTTTTATCCCACCAGGATTGCATGTCAAGCTTTTCAAACCAATACTTGATTCGGCTAACGGCATCAGCTTTCTTCAATCCCTTTAGCTGGGCTAAGTAAAGCATTTGTTCACCGATTTTCATTTTTTTATACAGTCCGCGCTCTTCGGGTAGATAGCCGATCCGCTCGATATGCCTAGGCTTCAGTGGCTCACCGTCGAAGAAAATTTCGCCACTATCTGGCGCTGTGATTTGGTTGATAATACGGATAAGAGATGTCTTGCCAGCACCATTAGGGCCGAGGAGTCCAAAAATACTGCCTTTTGGTACCGAGATGGACACATTATTTAGCGCCAAATGGTTACTGTATTGTTTTACAATATTCTTAATTTCAAGCATTGAGGGTATAATTTTATCTAAAATAAGTGAAAAAAACTGTAAAATAATAGTTCCACCTCAAAAAAGGAGTTGTTTTTAGCTTTGAGAATTCTTTACCTTTGCGTATGATCATAAAATCTGCAGAGTTTGTTTGTAGTAATACAGAAGTAAAACTATTGCCTCCGCCTCAGTTGCCGGAGTATGCTTTCATTGGCCGGTCAAACGTGGGCAAATCGTCCCTTATTAATGCTTTGACGAACAGAAAGGGGCTAGCAAAGACATCCCAAAAACCTGGAAAAACGCAACTCATCAACCATTTTGTTATCAATAATGAATGGTATTTGGTGGATCTTCCAGGATATGGATTTGCGCAAACCTCGAAAAAGAATAAGGCCGAGTGGCAAAAATTTATCCGGGCTTACCTTACCAGGCGCGAAAATTTGCAATGCATATTCGTTCTAATAGATAGCAGGCACGAGCCGCAAAAAATCGATGTCGACTTTTGTTATTGGCTAGGTGAGCAGGGGCTACCATTTCAGTTGGTGTTTACAAAAGCCGATAAACAGTCTGCTGTAAAAACTGACCAAAATGTCGCCAAGTTCCGTAAGACCTTAACCAAATGGTTTGAAGAAGTTCCCGCCCATTTCATCACATCTGCTGAAATGAAAAGCGGAACAGAGGCGATACTACAAATGATTCATGAAGTGAATACAAACTTTGAAGCCCCTACAACACCCTCGCATTGATGAAAAAGTACCTTTCCTTGGTGCTTTTTGCACATAGTATCTTTGCATTACCCTTTGCAATCATTGGTTTTTTTCTTGCGTTGCAAACGACTGACCACCAGTTTGATTGGAAAAAACTGCTATTAATGCTCGTATGCATGGTTACCGCACGAAATGCTGCTATGGCTTTTAACCGTTACCTCGATCGAGATATTGATGCTGCAAATCCGCGTACTGCAATGCGCGACATTCCTGCAGGAAAGATCACGGCTCGAAGTGCGTTGTCGTTCACAATCGTTAATTGCTTAGTATTCATTATATCTACTTATTTCATCAATACCTTATGTTTAATGTTATCTCCAGTAGCATTATTTGTGGTATTATTTTATAGCTATACTAAACGTATCACACCGCTATGCCATTTGGTACTTGGAATAGGTCTTGGGCTTGCACCAATTGGAGCCTATTTGGTGGTAACAAATCAATTCGCGGTCGTGCCTGTACTATTTGGATTTGCTGTAATGTGCTGGTCAGGTGGTTTTGACATAATTTATGCATTACAAGATGAAGAGTTTGATAGACAAAACAAACTCAATTCGATTCCTGCTTACTTTGGCGGCCGAAAGGCATTACGAATTTCGGAAGGATTACACGTGCTGTCTTTCCTTTTCGTGCTGTTACCTGCGTTTTATATCCATGTGAGCTGGTTTTATTATGCGGGAGTATTGTTTTATGGTGCACTACTTATTTATCAGCATCGCATTGTATCGCCAACAGATTTGACACGTGTAAATCGTGCTTTTATGACGACAAATGGGATAGCCTCCGCCATTTTCGCAGGGTTTTATTTATTGGATATTATCTTTCTTGTTTAGAGGAAGGTTATCCATGTTTTTTGGAGGAAGTGACGAAAAGTATTGTCATTCCATTTTGAAATAGCTTTATTTGCAAAAATCATTCAATTTATAGATGGCAAAAAATTTATTGATAGTAGAGTCGCCGGCGAAAGCCAAAACAATAGAAGGATATCTAGGAAAGGACTTTTTGGTGAAGTCCAGTTACGGTCATATCCGCGATTTGGTAAAAACCGATGACGCTATTGATACCGAAAATAATTTTGAACAAAAATATGAGGTTCCTTCAGATAAAAAGTCGGTAGTCAGTGAGTTAAAGAAACTTGCGAAGGATGCCGAGATGGTTTGGCTAGCATCCGATGAGGACCGTGAGGGAGAAGCGATTTCTTGGCATCTATATGAAACACTCGCATTGAATGATAGTAAAACGAAGCGTATCGTTTTTCATGAAATTACAAAGCCTGCAATACTAAAAGCAATTGACCAACCCAGAAAGATTGATTTTAATTTAGTTAATGCACAGCAGGCGCGCCGCGTACTCGATCGATTGGTAGGTTTTGAACTTTCCCCGGTATTGTGGAAAAAAGTGAAGCCATCCTTGTCTGCAGGACGTGTACAATCCGTCGCTGTTCGTTTGATTGTGGAGCGTGAGCGAGATATTAACAGATTCCAAGCCGAAGCATCATTTAAGATTGTAGCGCAGTTTACGACCGGAAAGGGTAAAGAGCAGTTCAAAGCAGAGCTACCGCATAGATTTGAGAAGAAAGAAGATGCTATGCAATTCTTACAGGATTGCTTGAAAGCCTCATTCGACATCTCTTCCTTAGAGAAAAAGCCGGCTAAACGTTCACCTTCCGCACCATTTACAACATCTACGTTGCAACAGGAAGCGAGCCGTAAATTAGGCTTCTCGGTAGCACGCACCATGCAAGTCGCGCAGCGACTATATGAAGCCGGGCGTATCACCTACATGCGGACAGATTCTGTAAACTTAAGCGACACGGCCATCGCAGCAGCTGAAGAGGAAATTGTAAAAGCTTATGGTGATCGCTATCACAAACTTCGCCGCTACAAAACAAAGTCAGCAGGCGCGCAAGAAGCTCACGAAGCTATACGACCAACCTATTTCTCGCAACACAGTGTAGAGGGCGATAATGCGGAACGCAGGCTATACGAATTAATATGGAAGCGTGCTATCGCTTCCCAAATGAGCGAAGCCGAATTTGAGAAAACAACCGCAAAGATCAATATCTCCACCAGAACAGAGAACCTAGTTGCTACAGGCGAGATCATGAAATTTGACGGCTTCCTTAAGGTATACATGGAGTCTTCAGACGAAGACAGTGATGTTGGACAAGACCAAGAGGGCGATAATGCATTGCTTCCGCCGCTAGAAAAAGGGCAAGAGCTCAACCTGAAGGATATGAACGCTACCGAGCGGTTCTCAAGACCTCCGGCGCGTTATACCGAAGCATCCCTCGTTAAAAAGCTAGAAGAATTAGGCATAGGCCGACCATCAACGTATGCTCCAACAATTTCGACAATTCAAAATCGGGGCTATGTGGTAAAGGAAGATCGTGATGGTAGGGAACGGCAGTATACCGTGCTCGCTATGGATGCTGGCCAAGTCATAGAACAATTGAAAACAGAAACTACTGGCGCAGAGCGTTCCAAAATGTTTCCAACAGATATTGGTGTGTTGGTCAACGATTTCTTGGTGGAACACTTCAACGACATTATCGACTACCATTTTACCGCAAAGGTGGAAAAGGAATTTGATGAAATTGCGCAGGGCGATAAAGAGTGGACCGAAATGCTTAAAGCATTTTATGGCCCTTTCCACGACGGTATTCAAGACACACTCGAAAATGCTGACCGAGCCAGCCACGAACGGGAGCTGGGCGTTGATCCGGCTTCAGGAAAGCCTGTTACGGTGCGCGTGGGAAGATTTGGACCACTGGTGCAAATAGGAAGCGCGGATGATGAAGAAAAACCTCGTTTCGCCTCTTTGCGGAAAGGTCAGATGATCGAAACAATTACCTTCGAAGAGGCCATGGATCTTTTTAAACTTCCTAAAAAAGTGGGTGAGTTTGAAGAAAAAGAGATGACGGTCGCCATAGGCCGTTTCGGGCCTTACATTAGGCACGCGAGTGCTTTTTATTCCCTTCCGAAAGGAATGGATCCAATGGATGTTTCCGAAGAGGAGGCTGTCCAAATTATTAAAGAAAAGCGTCAGAAAGATATAGAGAAAGTTATCCGTGTGTTTGAAGAGAATGCGGAGGCTCAAATCGAAAATGGCAGATGGGGACCCTTCATTCGTTTAGGTAAACAAAATGTGAAGATACCGAAGGGCACAGACATCGAAAAGATTACCTACGAAGACGTGTTAAAATGGGCAGATGCTGATCCGAAGGGCAAGGCGGCAGCAGCAAAAAAAGCTGGTACCAAGACCGCTGCCACAAAGAAGAGTAGCACCAAAAAAACGACAGCAAAAAAAGCGGCTCCAAAGGCCAAAACAAAGAAATAGACAATGAAAAAGGATTTGCCCGATAATATTGTTGAAGACATCTCTATTGCCATCGTTCTAGAAAGCGAAACACCTTTAGAAAAGGTGTGGAATGTATATCTGGTTAATGAGAAAAACCACGATATTAATAACGTATTGGTCTCGTCAAAAGGATACGGTCTGAAAGACGGGCGAGAGGTAAAGACAACTACACTTCGCCACTTTATAGGTGATGTCACAGCGCAAAGCGCCGTCAAAATCGAGGCAATAGACACGCAAGTTTTCGGATTGACAAATGAATACTGGCTGAGTTACTACATTGATAAAACGATCTACGATAAAAAATATATCTTTCTCCCGGAAAGTATCGTGGATGAAAACCTGATGAAAGTGCCTTTAGTAAATAAAGCTGGAATCTTGATAGGGGGGACGCGCTAAATGGCAAGGAACAACTTTGTGATCGCAATCGATGGCTTCTCTTCATGTGGGAAAAGTACAGTAGCCAAAGCACTAGCTAAAAAGCTGCATTTCGTATTTATCGATAGCGGCGCTATGTATAGGGCAGTAACCTTATTTTTTCTCCGAAATAACATCGATCTTCTGGATACGGACGCAATAGAATCTGCGCTAGAAAATATACATATAGATTTTGTTCCGGACGGCGGTAAGCTGCAAATCTTGCTTAACGACGAAGATGTGACTGAGGAGATCAGGATGATGTATATTTCTGATATGGTAAGTGAAGTGAGCGCTATTAAAGAGGTAAGGCATGCAATGGTAGCTCAGCAGCAGAAGCTAGGCAAACGAAGAAATATCGTTATGGATGGCCGAGACATTGGCACAACAGTATTTCCCGATGCTGATTTAAAGATTTTTATGACGGCTAATCCAAGAGTGCGGGCGGAACGCCGTTTTGCAGAGCTCGCTGCAAAGGGAGAAACTGTCACCATGGAAGATGTGATCGATAATCTGGCGCACCGTGATCATATCGATAGCACCCGTGAAGAAAGCCCGCTCCGCCAGGCAGACGATGCCTTTGTTTTGGATAACTCTACACTAGATCAAGAGCAACAGCTCAATATCGTATTGGAGCAATATGAAAAAAGAAAAAGGGATCAATAAACGAATATTGATCCCTTTTTTGATTCTTTAAAGGCTGTCTTGCTGTTCAAAATAGAGCCGAATAGCTCGCTCATCCGCTTTGATCTGTTCCTTCATAGCATCAAGAGATTCAAACCATTGGTCATGGCGAATAAATTTTAAGAACTTCACCCGTAGTGTTTTCGTGTAAATATCATCCTTGAAGTCAAGTAAATTGATTTCAATTTTCCGATTCATCCCGTCAACAGTAGGGCGTGTACCTATATAAGCCATCCCTTTTGCAATGCGTTCAGGTTGCGGATCTATATAGTCTCCTGTTTCAATCTGCGGAACGGTTGGATATATTTCTGCTTCTACAGCGTAAATACCATACGCTGGGATAAGTTTATGTGCCTCGTGTACATTCAAGTTTGCCGTTGGAAACCCAATCTCTCGCCCGATCTGGTCGCCGCGAACGACAGTGCCCGTCAATTCAAATGGATAACCTAAGTATTTGTTTGCGGTCTCAATATCGCCCTTAATTAGCGATTCCCGTATGCGCGTTGATGAGACGGCGACATCTTCAATATCTTGTTCTGGAATCTGCTCGACGGCGTAGTCATAAATTTCCGAAAAATGTTTAAGATCCTTTATAGAACCTTTTCGATCCTTCCCAAAGTGGTGGTCATAACCAATGACGATTTGTTTCGTTCCTAGTTTACCAACCAATACATTGCTGATATATTCTTCTGGCGTTTGATTGGAGAAGTCCCGTGTAAATGGTGTGATGATTAAGTGATCTATACCTGATAATGCTAGTCGATGAGTTTTTTCTTCAATGTCATTTATTAATCGAAGATTATCATCATTTGGATTGATGATCAATCTCGGGTGCGGGAAAAAAGTTAACAGCACTGTTTCTCCGGCAATCTCTTTGGCACATTCTTTTAATTTCGATAAGATCTTTTGGTGTCCGATATGGACGCCGTCAAATGTACCTATAGTGACAACAGCAGTTGACAAGGTATTAAACTCATCTAGGCTTCTGTATATTTTCATTCCTTTATTTAGGATTTTATTCTTGATTAGTGGTTTTCTGTAATTTAATCTTTTCGATTAGATTTTGCAAGTCCCAAGCATCGTTTACGTCGAAATTACCGCTTTTTGTTCGGCGCAATTTGCTCAGATGCGCACCTACACCAAGCGCTTTCCCAAAGTCATGCGCGATAGAACGGATATATGTGCCCTTCGAACAGGTGATCCTAAAATGTACCTCCGGCAAATCGATTTTCTCGATAGCGAACTGCCCGATACATACATTTCGCGCTTTCAGCTCGACTTCTTCACCCCGCCTTGCTTTCTCGTAAACCCGCTCACCATTTATCTTTATGGCAGAATGAGCAGGAGGATATTGCGCTATATCGCCTAAAAATAATGATGTTGCTGCACGGATTTGTTCCTGGGTAATATGTTCGTAATCCGACGGATGGTCGATTTCCGTTTCCCGATCGTAAGACGGCGTAGAGCCACTCAGGTTAATGATTCCGGTGTATTCTTTATCCTCTGCTTGAAAAGAGTCGATTCTTTTAGTAAACTTACCGGTACATATGATCAACAATCCAGTAGCGAGGGGGTCAAGGGTGCCGGCATGTCCAACCTTTATCTTCAAAGGTTTCATGCTATTTCTCAACTTACCCACCACATCAAAACTGGTCCATTCCAAAGGTTTATCAACCAAAAGTACCTCGCCCTCCGCAAATTGAAATGCCGGGGGATTGGTTTCTGCCGTATTTGTCATTTATATAAGTTGCAGACTTTGCCCGCTCAATATTAATCCAATAATCACTAGTCCTACAATAATTCTATACCAACCAAATACTTTGAATCCATATCTTGTCAGTAAGTTTATAAATGTCTTAATAGCTATGATTGCCACAATAAAGCCGATGACGTTTCCAAGGATTAAGAGGTTTACCTCTTCACCGGAAAACGTATGGCCCTCCTTGAAAAATTTGTATAATTTCACTACGGAAGCTCCTAGCATCATTGGGATAGCTAAGAAAAATGAAAATTCCGCAGCTGCCTTACGTGTAAGATTTTGAGTCATCGCGCCTACAATGGTACTCGCCGAACGTGATGTGCCGGGGATTAAAGCCAAACACTGATACAAACCAATGATGAAAGACTGCTTATAGGAGATGTTATCGGAATTATCGATTTGAGGCTTGTTAAACCATTTGTCCACAAATAAAAGCGCCAAACCGCCTATAACCAGCATAACGGCAACTGTTAACGGACTTTCTAAAAGAGAATCAATAAAATCGTTGAACAGAAGCCCCAAAACAGAAGCTGGGATAGCTGCAACAACAAGCTTATAATAAAAATTTAAAGATTTAAAGAAGCGTTTGAAGTAGAGTACCAATACAGATAAAATTGTTCCCAGTTGTATCACAATGGTAAAAAGCTTGACGAAGGGAGAGGGCTCCATTCCCATCAACGCTGTTCCTATAATCATATGGCCTGTAGAGGATACAGGTAAAAATTCTGTTAGTCCTTCAATGATTGCTAAGACAATAGCTTGAAAATATGTCATTAGTTACCTGTGTTTTTGTTTTTTGGTTTATACAGAATTGAAACAAACCCTAGGGCGAAACCCAAAACAACGACGATCGGAGCCAACGTGATCTTCGTGAAGCTGTAGATATCTTCGGTACCCATCATAAGAACAAAACCGATTACAACGACAAGTATACTTGCTATCAAAAGTTGATAGTTAATTTTTTCAAAGGGAAAGCTCGCTCTCGCGTTGCTCGACGATGATGAAGATTTAATGTTTTTTTCCGACATGTGTTGATGACGTATAATTAACGATATAAACTGTGTGATTTGGCTTTAAGATATTTTGTAACAGCGAAGTAGGTGCTGAACCCTGATATGAGGACGCCCAGCATCACAACGATCAGAAATATGGCGCCGAACTCATACCAATTACGTAGAAAAACAAGATCCGGGATTTGTTTTTGCGCAAATTGTAAAGTAAAAATAAGTAGAAGAATGGCGATTAACGAACCTAAAAGGCCGTGAAATATCCCGTAAAATAAGTAGGGCTTCCGGATGAAGTTTTTCGTGGCTCCGATAAGTTGCATACTTTTTATAAGGAATCGCTGCGAATAAATAGCTAAGCGAATGGTGTTATTGATTAGAGCCACAGCGATAATAAGAAGAACCACCGTAAAGGCCAACACAACCATACCGATGATACGAATATTTTTATTTACCATATCGATAAGCGATTCCTGGTAAACAATCTCCTTAACTCGGCTATTTTTGGATGCCATCTGTATGAAGGTCTGAATGCTGTCTGTATTCGCATACTGCTCTTTTAGATAAACATCGATAGATGGAAGCAACGGATTGTGCCCTAGGTATTCAACGAAATCTTCCCCCAAATCCTCCTTCAGATTTTTAGCAGCGAGTTCCTTACTGATATATTCGGTACGCAATACATATGGATCTTTTTCAATATCTTTCTGCATCGCCAATACATCGCCCTCATTGACATTTTCATTTACGATAATGTTTAAAACGATGTTCTCCTTTACGTACTTCGAGAGATTTTTTGCGTGTACTAATATCAAGCCCAACAGCCCCGTCATTAATAGGACGAGGGCGATACTGATAACTGTAGAGACGTAAACAGACTTTGTTTTCTTTCTTGGTGAACCTTCTTCGTAAGTCGACATATACTGTTTTTAATGTATTTTGATGCGAAAGTAATTAATTATGCTCATTTAAGGAATATTTTGATGTAATATCTTTAGTCATCCCGAGCAGAATATTCGCTACTCATTTAACACACAAGATGCGCAATTTATTGTTTAATATGAAACTTTTATATCAGTTGTAACGCAAATTAGCTATTTTCGCCTCTATTCGATATTAAGCATAACAGGTTACAATGGAGTATAATCATCAATCTTTAGAGAGCAAGTGGCAAAAATTTTGGGCAGCGAATGGGACATTTCAACCATCGGAGTCGACCGAGAAACCCAAGTATTACGTATTGGATATGTTTCCTTACCCATCGGGTGCAGGTCTTCATGTCGGTCACCCACTAGGCTACATCGCATCTGATATTTTTGCAAGGTACAAACGCTTGAAGGGTTTTAATGTCCTGCATCCGATGGGCTATGATTCCTTTGGCCTTCCGGCAGAGCAATATGCTATTCAAACGGGTCAACATCCCGCTATTACAACCGAAGTCAATATTAATCGTTACCGGGAACAGCTTGACAACATAGGTTTTTCTTACGATTGGTCGCGCGAAGTGCGTACATCTGATCCGTCATACTATAAATGGACGCAGTGGATCTTTATGCAACTTTTCGATGCCTGGTATAATAAAGCAACGGATAAAGCAGAGCCTATCGCTTCGTTGGTTCAACATTTTGAAACAAAGGGATCAGAAGGAGTAGATGCCGTAGCTGACGAAGATGTCTTTGTGTTTACCGCTTCCGGATGGCAGCAGTTTACAGAAGAAGAAAAACAAAAGGAATTATTAAAATATAGATTGGCCTATCTACGGGAAAGCACTGTAAATTGGTGTGCAGCACTGGGCACTGTTTTGGCTAACGATGAGGTCATCAATGGCGTTTCCGAGCGTGGCGGATATCCTGTAGAGCAGAAGAAAATGATGCAATGGTCAATGCGCATCACCGCATACGCGGATCGTCTGCTTCGCGGATTGGAGACGATCGATTGGCCAGAGCCACTGATAGAGATGCAGCGCAACTGGATCGGGAAATCTGTGGGTGCATCGGTTAAGTTTGCCGTTCCCCAAATCAACAGCGATATCGAAGTATTCACTACCCGAGTAGATACTATTTACGGTGTATCATTTATCGTGTTAGCACCGGAACATGAACTTGTTGAAGCTTTAACCACCGAAGGTCAACGCACAGAAGTTGAGTCATATAAGGATAGAACCTCGAAGAAATCTGAACTGGATCGTATGGCGGATACAAAGACCGTTTCTGGAGCTTTCACAGGTTCATTCGCAAAACATCCTCTTACGGGTGAAGACGTGCAGATTTGGATAGCAGATTACGTGTTAGCCAGCTACGGCACGGGAGCAGTAATGGCTGTTCCGTCAGCCGATCAGCGCGATTACCTTTTTGCCAAGTTCTTCGATTTGCCTATCATCCCGATTTCAGATACCCAAGAGATAGAAGAAGCTGCAGATGCCAATAAGAATGGGCGCTATATTAATTCTGATTTTATTAACGGGCTGACTTATCAAGAAGCTGTTCCTGCACTGATTGACCGCTTAGCGGAATTAAAACGAGGCAAAGCCAAAGTTAACTTCCGGATGCGCGATGCGATATTTGGTCGTCAGCGGTACTGGGGCGAGCCTGTTCCTGTTTATTTTAAAGACGGCTTGCCTTACCTTCTGAAAGAAGATGAGCTTCCGTTGCTACTTCCTGAAGTAGATAAATACTTGCCTACGGAGTCCGGCGAGCCGCCATTGGGTCGTGCCGAAAATTGGAAATACAACGATCAATATGAATATGAATTGAGTACAATGCCAGGCTGGGCAGGATCTTCGTGGTATTGGTTTCGGTATATGGATTCAAAAAACGAAGCGGAGTTCGCTAGTGCCGAAGCGGTATCTTACTGGAAAGCTGTTGATTTATATATTGGTGGTTCTGAGCATGCTACAGGGCATTTGCTCTACTCACGCTTTTGGAACAAAGTATTGAAAGATCTTGGATATCATAACGAGGAAGAGCCTTTTAAAAAGCTGATAAACCAAGGGATGATTCAAGGCCGCTCAAACTTTGTATACCGCGTTTTAGACAACGACGGTAAAGGAACCAACCTTTTTGTTTCGTACGGCTTGAAAGACCAATATAAGACTATTCCGTTGCATGTCGATGTAAATATTGTTTACAACGACGTGTTGGATACAGAAAAATTTAAATCTTTCCGTCCCGATTTTGCAGATGCTGAATTTGTTTTGGAAAACGGCAAGTATGTCTGTGGTTCTGAGGTGGAGAAAATGTCCAAGTCGAAATTTAACGTCGTAAATCCGGATGACATTATTGAATCTTACGGGGCTGATACCTTGCGTTTATACGAGATGTTTCTAGGACCTTTAGAGCAAGCAAAACCTTGGAACACAAACGGTATAGAAGGCGTATATAAATTTCTACGTAAGGTTTGGCGTCTTTTTCATGATCAAGAAGGAAATTTTGCGGTAGTAGATGCCGAGCCTACAAAAGCTGAATTTAAGGCACTTCATAAAATTATCAAGAAGGTAGAGGATGATGTAGAACGTTTCTCATTCAACACATCGGTATCAGCTTTTATGATTTGTGTGAATGAACTTACGGAACTGAAGTGTAATAAAAGGGCTATTCTGCAAGATCTGATCCTCGTTCTTCAACCTTATGCACCGCATATTACGGAAGAACTCTGGGCTTTACTTGGAAATGAGCAAGGAACGATATCCTATGCATCTTATCCTGCTTTTAATGCCGACTATTTAATTGAATCAGAATTCGCGTATCCGGTTTCTATCAATGGCAAAATGAAAATGAATCTTTCCCTTTCGCTTGATCTTGATCAGAAAACAGCAGAAAGTATTTTATTAGAAAATACTGATGTACAACGCTATTTGGATGGAAAACCTGTTAAAAAGATTATTTTTGTGAAAGGAAAAATCATCAATATCGTTATATAGAGATTGTTAAATTGCAAGCGAAAGGAGCATCAGCGCAAGCGGATGCTCTTTTTGGTTTATAGACCAAAGTTTTTTTGCAATTCGAGCGATTATAGAATATCTTTGATATTGATGATATTATGAATTATCATTGATTTCGGTGATATTCTTAATTATCATTGAATTCGAAGATAATCTTAATTATCATTGAATTCGAAGATATTCTTAATTATCATCGAATTTGATAATATTCTTAATTATCATTGAATTTGATCATACTTGGGTAGATAGCTTAAACGATGATAGCAATAATAACAGGCGACATTATAAAATCAAGAACTGCAAAGCCAACGTCTTGGCTCCCTGTCTTGGAAGAGGCAATTACCTGCTTCTCGAAAAAATTTGATATTTTTCGAGGTGACAGCTTTCAACTTGAGGTATCTGTCGATAAAGTTTTGGTAGCCGCATTCTATATTAAAGCAGCCATGATAGAGATCGGTCTCGATGCACGTATGGGTATAGGAATCGGGTTAAAGGATGATAATAAGGGCAGCTTGAAAACGACTTTCGGGTCAGCACTTATTTACTCAGGGGAGTCCTTTGAAGAATTAAAAAAGGAAACTTTGCATCTTCGTACATCAGATGAAAGGCTAAATGCACTCTGTAATACCATTTTGCCTTTACTTACAGAGCTTACGTTACGATGGACCAGTAATATTGCAGAAACGGTAAAAGTAGCTTTTCTAAATGAAGGATCAAATCAATCTGATTTGGCTAAGTTGCTGAATAAGAAGCATCAAAGCCAAGTAAGCACCGCGTTGCAAAAAGGAGCTTATGCAAAAATACAGCACGCACTTGCCTTTTGTACCGCAGAACTACTGAAGTTATGAGTATAATTTTTTTAAAGCTCTTATTAGCACATCTATTAGGTGATTTCGTTTTTCAACCAAATCGACTTGTGCAAATGCGCAAAGAAAAAATAGGTTTTCTGCTGCTTCATGTGGCCATACATGGATTGCTGTTATCTTTGCTGTTCTGTACAACTCTCTCAACGCAATGGCATATCGTTTTGTTCGTCACATTTGCCCACCTACTGATAGACAGCGTCAAGATATATCTTGAAAAGAAGTGGCCCTTACAGCCTTTTGTATTATTTATATTCGACCAAATATTACATGTAGCCAGTATCATCGCTGCACTGGTCTTAGTATATGGGTGGTCCGAAGCTTGGACACAGGCTCTTTTCTCATCCACAAGCTTATGTTATCTAATTGCGTTTTTACTCACAGCCTTCGTAAGTCCGATAGCACTTCGCGTATTTTTTAGCAAATGGACATCACAAACAGAATTTCTTAGCAAACCACAAGACTCCCTTACGGATGCCGGCCTTTTAATCGGCATCATGGAACGCCTGTTAATTGTTTTATTTGTTCAAATAGGATTTTTATCCGGAATAGGGTTTCTATTGGGGGCAAAGTCTATCTTTAGATTCGGGGATCTCACAAAGGCGAGGGATACTAAATTCACGGAATACATCCTCATTGGTACATTCGCTAGTTTTATAGTAGGCATATTAATAGGCTATGCATTAAAATTTGGTTTAAAATATTTAACGATTTCGGTAAACTAAATAATCTATTAAAAGCTTGAAAACATGCTAAAGAACTGGATTTAGTCGGAGGGCTATAGGTACTATACGCGAATTATACCGTAATTATATCGTCATATTTGGCTTATTTTTTGTAAATTTCTTGAAGTAACCAAATGCAATAGCTCATGGGGAGAAATTTTTTGTATAGTTTGATAGTTGTGCTGGCGACAATCATCGTCGATGAAACTAATGCACAAACGGTAAGTCTCTCTCAAATCAGGAAAGACTTTAAAATAGGACATAAAGATGGTGATAAATGTAAGCAGCATTTAGAATCACTTGGCAAGCATGCAGATTCGCCGGTGGAACTTGGCTATGAGGCGGCTTACCATATGTTTATGGCCAGACACACAGGCAATCCAATAAAAAAGATGAGCTATTTTAAAGATGGAAAGAAGATGCTAGAAAAGCAAATAGCAAATAATCCAAATAATGTGGAACTTCGTTACATCAGGCTTTGTATACAGTACTACATTCCATCTTACCTAGGGTATCGCGATAATATCGAGGAAGATAAAGATTTCCTAATGAACAATCTGTATAAGCTCAATGACAAGGAGGCAAAAGAGCTGCTCTACACATATCTTAAAGGAGCAAAGATGTATTCTGAAAAAGAATTGGCGCTGCTAGGTAGATAATGCAGGGGTCAGGAAAATAAAGCATATTGAATAAATTTATGAGAGGATTCTATCTGTTAATAGCGGTATTGATCAGCGGCACTGCTGACTTGGCTGCACAAACGAAAATTGATATCGGTGAAGTTGTTGAACTTCATGTCACCGATAAAATAAATGTGGTTCTTGTTCCGGCAGATGAGAATTATGTGTCGGTAGAGGGTGACATGCAAGATAAAGTAGAGGTTACGCAGCAAAATGGAGTACTCCGTATCAAGATGACGTCAGGCTATCCCCTAAAAGGCGCCAATACCTTCGTAAGAGTGAATGCTCCAAATATATACAGTTTCACAATACAAAAAGGCGCTATCGTACAAACGGAAGACGGTATAATTGAAAAAGACTCTGTCTTGGTTTGGGCTAATGAGGGCGGAAAGCTTGATTTGGCAGTCAACGCAAAACGTGTGGAAGTGAATAGCACAACTGGCTCCTCGGTCACAATGCGGGGCAATACGGAATCGCAAAATATTATCTTGACATTTGGTGGCAATTATTACGGGGAAAAACTAAATTCCAAGAACGCTTATGCCCGTACAAATGGGGGCGGAGTGTGTGACATAAGAGTATCTTTAAGTGCTGATGTGCAAACCCGTGCCGGTGGATACATAAACGTTTATGGCAACCCCACCGAAAGAAAGCAAAAGCGCCTTGCCGGCGGAAAAATCACCTTCATGACGCAGTAATAGTCTTCTGTAGACTATTTCCGTCAGGGTGTTATACAGACTGTGCTGGTACTAATTTAAAATATTCAAAAATTTCAAACCCACAACCACACCCGGGATCGACGCCTTATCTTGTATAGCGTGCACATAGTCTACGCGTAGCAAACGATATTTTCCCCATCCTATGTTATCAATACCTACACTAACTTCTTGATAAGGCCTTCTATCTGGCGTGTGAAGAAAATGGTAGCCAGCAATAAGCCCCCATTGTAACTCCTGGACCACAGGGATCTTGTTAAATAAGTAACCTTTAAAATCCTGCTCGGCATGAAACTCGACATAACCTTTGTTTGTGCTATGGCTATAATAGGGTAATAATAAAAAGGTATTGTCATAAATGGATGTGGTACCTATATGAGTCTGGTTTCCAGAAAAATGCTTGTAGTCAGTAAAAGGTATATTTTCAGCATTGAAAAATGCCCCTGCATTTATCCGGGCGCTCAACATCCCGAAATGCCCAAACTGCCGGCTTTGAGCAATTGAACCTTGTAGTAGTTGGTAGCTCATACCACTACTCGTCAAATTAAGAGCCTGCTTGTATCGCACTGTGATAAGTGGGTAGCGCATATCTCTTAACAACAGGGTTGCGTCTGGCCGATCAACTGCCTTTTGTCCTACGGCCCACCTCAACCCGACTTCGGCTTCCAATACACGATTTGCAAAAAAAGCAGGCTCTATATAATTCGTTGGAGCTAGCGGATTGTTAGACACATAATTCCGCTCTTTCCTGAAAAAGGAATAATTACTATTATTGAAAAGCGGGCTGCGATTAGCCCAAGCAGCGGAAAGCATGATATGAAATGGCACACCCATATGCTGCGTATATCGTAATCTGACTTGCTCTCTTTGATAAAACTGTAGATAACTGTCTTTAAAAAACAGGGAGGTAATATTATTGATCAAAGGTAGTGGTCCTTGGTCGTCATTAAATGGCGTTGCTCTATTTCCAAAATTTAATGCTAATGTGGCATAGTTCTTTGTATTAAAGCGATGTTCGTAAGTCGCATTAAAGCGTAGCTTCTTATCCGAAAAACCATATTGAAAATCGTTCCTCAAATTTGAGAACGATCCGGTATCAGCTGCACCAACGCTCGCATTTATAGAGGCTGTCCATGTAAATCCTTGCACAGCGTTAAAACTAGCTTTGGTAACATTATTCAATCCTAAATATTCAATTTTAATTTGATTTTCGGAGTTCTGATAGGAATATCCCATGATCGGATCAAGCGGGTTGAACTTATTTTTTGAACGGTCAACAGAATCTAAATATGCCTTACTTTTGCGAACCGCCTGTGCACTGTCCTTTAGTGCATAGTCACGTCGTTCATCTTTTGTCAGTTCGACCGGACGTGCAAAATTCCAATAAGCAGAATCCAACAAATTTGATCCTTTGTTGATCTTTGTCAACGTATTACCAAATGTGCCCTTTGGAAATACCTTTACAAATTCATAATTAGAAAAGTTCTGCATATAGTTTCCCGACGCCTTTATTCCGAAAAAGCTGATTTTAAAATCAAGTCGTTGAAACGATTTTGTCCGGCGTTGGTCTTTGTGATTCCATGCGTAGTGTTGCGTTATTTGCAAGGTATCTAAGACGGGTTGCTGTAGTCGGTAACCAGGCAACGAAAAATCCACAGCATAAATTTCCCAACTGTCTTCTACGATGTAAATCAAGCCATCTACGGTGGGCTCTTTATCTCGTTTAGGAGCTACTTTGATTTTAAAAACCGTTTGGCCATCTTCTTCACGGCTATTGATCAACGTGTAGTTATAATAAGATAAAGCATTATAGGCAATAGGCGAGATAACGCCATTCCATAATCCGACAGTATTGCTATAAAAGTCAATATTAGCACCAATTGCTGTATTGAAGCTAAAACCTTTGTCATCTCCGCTCACTTTCGATGCAATAACTTCTTCGTACAGCTTGTTCGGTTTCTTAAAACTGATTTTTGAGACCGTTTCCGAGAGATAGATAATACCAGACCCTGTGGAATCTAGGCCAGGAATATCTTCGGCCCCGGCACGCGCCATTTTCTTTGGCAAATTTTCTACCCGCATTAAACCCTTTGAATAAAAGTCTGCACGATAGCTGTCTATTTTACTACCATTCTCGTCCCGATGGCGTATCGCCTGTTTGATAATGCGAATAGCTGGATTTTCCCGGTTTGTTACGACTACTTCTTCCAACGAACTCATTTCTTCCTCGAGTAAAATATCAATTTGTATTTTTTTCTCGCAAATGTCCACCTCCGTATAGTAAGTTTGATAGCCTAAACTTTTGAAAATTAAGGTTTGTCGGCCCTTGGGTAGCCTTTCGAAGGAAAATTCCCCATTTGCGTTTGTGGAGGTTCCCATGTAACTATTTTTTAAAAGGACGGTAACTGATGGAAGCCTTTCACCATTTTTGTTAGAAACGGTACCGTTCACCTGAGCAAAGAGCCATATAGGAGAGAGGAGGGATAAAAGCGTAGCGATAAATTTCATTAATAAGTATATACGGTAATCACCTTCACAATATACTCGTTTTATATAAGAGTCTTATTAAACCTGCGGAAATTGTTTGCCGTTTCGTCACGCTAATTCTACAAACACCTGATGTTAAAAAAACCTAAAAATTACGCCACGAATATGTAACTTTGCGGCATGTCCGAAAAAATTATTATTCTCGATTTTGGTTCACAGTATACGCAGCTGATAGCACGTCGTGTGCGTGAGCTCAATGTGTACTGCGAAATACATCCATTCAATAATCTACCAGACTTTGATGATGCTGTGAAAGGCATTATCTTTTCAGGTAGTCCTTTTTCCGTTAGGCAAGAGGGAGCTCCCCAGATTGATTATACCGAGCTTCAACAACGTTTTCCGATATTAGGGGTTTGTTATGGCGCGCAATATCTCGCTCAAAAATCTGGTGGCGAAGTATTACCGTCCGAGATAAGAGAATACGGACGTGCAAATCTGCAATTTGTGGATACAAGCAATGAATTATTATCGGGCGTGCCGGTACAATCACAAGTTTGGATGTCACACGGCGACACTATAAAAGAAGTTCCTGCCAATTTCAATATTATAGCGAGCACAGACAAAGTCCGGGTTGCAGCTTACCATGTTGCTGGAACGCGTACCTATGGCATACAGTTTCACCCAGAGGTGACGCACAGCACGGATGGACAAGTGTTACTGAAAAATTTCGTGGTTGGAATCTGTGGGTGTGCGCAAGATTGGACGTCAACGGCATTTGCTGAAACAACCATTGCCGAACTGAAAGAGCAACTGGGTGACGATCATGTTATTATGGCACTATCCGGCGGGGTAGATTCAACAGTCGCGGCAGTGTTGCTGCATGAGGCTATTGGTAAGAACCTCCATTGTATTTTCGTTGATCACGGCTTACTGCGCAAGAACGAATACGAGCAGGTGTTGGATTCTTACAAAAATATGGGGCTCAATATCAAAGGTATAAATGCGAAGGATCTTTTCTACGGGCGTTTAGCAGGCGTATCTGAGCCAGAGCAGAAGCGGAAGATTATTGGTGCATCCTTTATTGATGTATTTGACCAAGCGGCGAAGGATATACAAAATGAGTTGCCGGATGGCCTTGAAGCGAAGTGGCTAGGACAGGGAACTATTTATCCAGATATCATCGAGTCTATTTCTGTGAAAGGACCTTCAGCAACTATAAAATCCCACCATAACGTGGGTGGCCTTCCAGACTTTATGAAACTTAAAGTCGTGGAGCCTCTGAAAACGTTGTTTAAAGACGAAGTACGCCGTGTGGGGAAAACCTTAGAAGTAGACCCTAATATATTGGGAAGACATCCATTTCCTGGCCCAGGGTTAGCCATACGCGTTTTGGGAGATATCACGGAAGAAAAGGTACGGATTTTGCAAGAAGCTGACGATATTTATATCCGTAATTTAAAAGAAACGGGATGGTATGATAAAGTTTGGCAGGCGGGCACCATATTTCTTCCCGTTCAATCTGTAGGCGTGATGGGCGACGAACGTACTTATGAACACGTTGTGGCACTTCGTGCTGTAGGTTCATTAGATGGTATGACCGCTGACTGGATTCATCTACCTTACGATTTGCTTGCTAAAATTTCTAACGAAATCATCAATCATGTTAAAGGAATCAACCGAGTTGTCTATGATATCAGTTCAAAACCACCAGCAACGATTGAGTGGGAATAAACTATTACTAGCTTTAGGTATAGCGCTTAGCTTAAGCGCTTGCTCCCCTAAAGTTGGCGTGTTAAAATCTCCAGATCATCGTGGTGGAAACGTAGGAAGTGGCACTACAGCCGGTGATAAATCTGGTACTTCCAAACCCGGAGAAACGCGTGATGCGTCTGGTGAAAAAGGAAAACGTGCTATTGATAACAGTATAGCGCTCGTGCTTCCTTTCCAACTCGATCGCTTAAATCCGAATGCTGTTTCGAAGGAAGATATTAAACGTTCGTCAATAGCGCTGGATTTTTATCAAGGCTTCCAATTAGGGTTGGATGAATTGGCTAAAAATGGTAAGTCATTCGCATTGAATGTTATTGACTCCCGCGACAGCGAAGGGCAAAGTATGAATATTGCGCAGTCCCAAGAGATAGCTGATGCGACATTGATAGTTGGTCCGGTTTACCCGAAGGAAATCAAAATTTTCGGAAGCAATCTTCCCAAAAATAATGTTTTGCAAATAAATCCTTTAGCGGCGTCTAAAGCAAGCGATTTTAATCTATCCAACTTGGTGTCATTAACCCCTTCTATAGACATGCATATGAAGGCCACCGCCAATAAGTTGGCCAGGGAATACAGCGGGGGAGATGTCATTATCATTTACAATACCTCGGATAACGATGGTAGGCAATTTTTGAGTGGTTTTATCTCGGAGGTGCGCCGCTTAAAACCCTCTGCGCAAGTAAAATCTGTATCGTCTATTGCACAATTTAATGAGGCATTAATTATGTCCGGAACGAACTTCGTCGTCACCGGTACAACGGATAAATTCCAGCTGCGTACATTATTAAACAATTTGGACGCCAAGGCTAGTGAAAGCTTTTACAGCTTTAATTTATACGGCCACCCGCTTTGGGACCGTATAGATTTCAGTATGTATGCAAACTTTTCAAATTACAATCCTATCATCTCTACAGAAAGCCACCTGAAAGGTTGGACTTCAGCAGTGAAAACCTTTAAGGATTTGTATTATAGCCTTTACGGTGTAAATCCTTCGGATTACTCCTACAAAGGATATGATGCGGCCAAGTATTTTGGGGGCCTTCTTGCGAAGTATGGCTCCAATTATCGCGAGCACCTTACTACTGACTCCTTTGATGGACTGTTTAGCACCTATCAATTCGATCATAGCGAAACGTCTGGCTTTGTCAATAACGCGGTGAGTTTTAAAGTGTATCGGGATTCATCGTTTCAATTGAACTAATATTGGAAGTAAAGCAAAAGAAAGTAGCGCAGCAGTTTCGTAATTTTGAAAAGGCATTGGGTGAATACCGCCATGATGAACCCCTCAGTAGATTTTTAACACGTTTTTATAAAAGCAACAAGCAAATGGGATCTTCCGACCGCAGGATGACCTCCCGTTTGTGCTACAATTATTTCAGGATAGGGGGAGCAACCTTCCAAGAAGATCCGCTGCAGCGATTGATCTTAGCAGAGTTTCTCTGTGAAAGTGTAAGCGACCTTGTTGATGTTCATAGATCGCAATGGTCCACCCATCAACAAGCGCCGTTGCCGGATAAAATTGGTTTCCTTGCTGGGCAGGGTATCAGTTTTGAAGATGATATATTTCCTTTCCACAGGCATCTTTCTCAAGCGATAGATAAAAAGGCGTTCTGTAGGAGTCACCTCGTTCAACCAGACTTATTCATACGTGTACAAAAGCACGCTGTAGCGGAAGTAGAGGCGGAGTTAGCTAAAAATGCCATACCGTTTGATAAAGTTAGGCCATATAGTTACCGTCTTCCGAACGGTGCACAACTACAACAAATAAAGAAAATAGAAGGCTTATTTGAAGTCCAAGATTTGTCTTCTCAGGAGAGCTTGGATGTCGCCGAAATAGAAAAAGGACAATCGTGGTGGGATGCCTGTGCCGCCTCCGGCGGAAAGTCATTGCTCCTGCTGCACAAAGAACCCAATCTCCAACTGATGGTATCCGATATTCGCCTTAGTGTCTTACGAAATTTGGATGAACGCTTTCTACAGGCGAACGTTAAAACCCACTACAGAAAAAAAGTTTTAGATCTGACGGAAGATGTGGATCACATCATGCAGAATGAACGTTTTGATGGCATTATACTAGACGCACCTTGTTCCGGCTCGGGAACTTGGGGCCGAACACCAGAAATGATAAAGCAATTTTCTGAAGACAAAATCCGAGATTTTTCCAGCTTGCAAAGGAACATCACTAAACGCGCAGCAGATTACCTTAAGAAAAATGGTCAATTAGTGTATATAACTTGTTCCGTTTTTCGAGAAGAAAACGAAGAGGTAATAGACTATCTGGAGAAAGAATGCGGGTTGAAGTTGGAAGAGTTAAAATTGATAGCTGGCTACAATCGGAAATCGGACAGCATGTTTGCCGCCCGACTTCGCAAAATATAATAAATAGCGCGTTTCAGCAGGGTTATTCTTCTTTGCTCGGAATCACCAAGACGGGGCAGTTTGCCTTGCGAATTACAGATTCAGATACACTACCGGATATAAAATGCTCAAATCCCGTTTTTCCGTTCGAGCCCATTATAATTAAATCAGCTGTCCATTCACTCGCGGTATTCAATATCTCATCGCGTACGTTTCCGACCTTGTTAAAGAGGAAAACCTCGTGGGCGCCTTCAAAAGCGTTTCCTAAGCTGTCTAAATAGCGCTGCGCCGACTCTTGCTGTATTTCCGAAACTTCGGGAACGATAATAGGCTGCTGTCCTAACAATGGGTCCGCACCGTAAGCTGCCGGCGATGTTGGTGGCACTACAGTAACCAAGGCAATAGAAGAATTAAATTCCCTTACCAACTCCTTGGCATGTTCTATGGCTTTCAGCGTACAAGGCGTGTCGTCTACAGCTAAAAGGATGCGATTAAATCTATGGTTGTTCATGTGTGTGCAGTATAAAAAAGTTATCTTCGTATAAGTAGATAACATCTACGTGTTATTATTTGTTTTTACTAAAAAAAGAAAACATGGTTTTTGGTATTTGTAATCTTTCGGTCGTGCCTTTAAGATCTGAGCCTTCCCATCGTAGCGAAATGGTGAACCAATTGCTATTCGCCGAATTTTTCGAAATATTGGAAGAACAGCCGGATTGGATATATATCCGCATGTTAGAAGCTGATTACGAAGGCTGGCTACAGCGTGGGCAATATGCATTGTGGACTGGTGAAGCACCACAGGCAGCTGGAAATTCATATAGTGTAGTAGATCGTTCAGGAGCTGAAGCTATCTTCAATCACCAAACCATCAGCCTGCTGCCCGGCACAAAAATTTGGAACCACATTTCCTTACAGCAAATGATCCCATCGGATGTTCCATACAGCATCAGTGGCACTTTGCGCGATCCCCAAGTTGCAGACTTTGTTTTTGAATTCCCAAAATTAGTAGATCGCTACAAGGGCAGTCCCTATCTTTGGGGCGGGCGCTCTCCTTACGGCATAGATTGTTCCGGCCTCACGCAGGCTATATACGCTCAGTTTGGCGTGACGCTACGCCGCGATGCCTATCAACAGGCAGAGCAGGGTAAGATTGTCGATTTCGTAGCGGAAATTCAGCCTGGTGATCTCGCATTTTTTGATAATGAAGAGGGAAGGATAACACACGTTGGAATCATGTTGGATTCGGACAGCATTTTTCATGCTTCGGCATTGGCGCGGATTGATAAGCTTGATAGTGAAGGGATTTTTAATCAGATGGAAGGCCGATACACGCATAAATTGCGCATTGTAAAACGTATTTTTTGATGAGCTGCCTACGGTAGCCTGAGGTTTCCCCATTTTTAAGTATATTCGTAACGATAAGAAAACTGCTCCTTATTCATGCACATAAATAAAAATCGCTATTTCCTACTTGCACATAGTGGATTACTTCCCTATACTAATACCATCGTTTCAGAAATTCCCGATACCGACGAATGCCTAAGCATTGCAAAACTGGGATTTGACTTTTTTAAGAAGGGAGAATTAGAAAAAGCTCACTCCTTGTATTCCAATGCCATAGAAAGCTATCCACAGCAGCCTTTTTTCCGGGCATGCCGATCGATCTTGAACGCTTATTTAGAAGATGATGAAGGGGCATTCTACGATTATCAGGTGGTAAAATCGTTGGACTCCAATTACTGTAGCTATATGCAGTGGCAGCAGGAAAAGCCAGCACGCTCGCCTTATGATGTCGATCAATTCGAAAGTGTAGAAGCTTTACTTGAGGCTGCTTTAGAGCTTACGCCACAGTTTGATTACGAGCGCGCACTGGCTTACTATGCAGAAGCGTTCAATAGAGAGCCGTCGGCAGACATACTGGTTTATGCTGGGGCATTACATTTGCGTATGCTACGTTACCATGATGCTTTTGAATCTTTCACCAAAGCCTTACAGATTGATGCCGATAACTCCGCTGCATATCTCTATCGCGCCAAGCTATTTACCGCGATTCATGAGTTTGATGAAGCAACCCGCGATTTAGATAAAGCTGTAGTATTAGCGCCGGAGTCCAGTTCCGTATACGAAGAACGTGGCAACTATTTTGTTGAACGAGAGGAGTATGAAAAGGCGGAGGCCGATTTCAATATCTTGGTAGATTTACTGCCGGATGATTTCTACGTTTATGCTTTGCGAGCCGACCTATTCGAAAAGATGGAGAATTGGGAATCTGCGCTGGCCGATTACGGCGAGGCTATTGTATTAAACCCCAACTATTCCGAACTTTACTTATATCGATCTAAAATCAGAGAGCAATTAGGAGACGCCCATGGGGCGGCAGAAGACCTGAATATGTTCAACACATTAGATAAGCGAAATTTCTTAGAAGAGGAATAAGCTAAAACAGCTTTCCCTGACTCGTGTCACTATCCTTATTTGGAATTGTCAAGTTCGTGCCAATCGCCTTATTGAGTTCTTTGATAAAGTGGGCAGCCAGCAGGGGGGATGCCACTTCCACATTCTGATGGACGAAGAAGAAGAGTCGACGTAAACCTGCCTTTTTCCATTCTTTGATTCGCTCAACCCATTCGCTGAGGCGATCATAATCCGTGGGATGATTAGCCCCTACGTATCTCACAAAAGCGTCAGACGTGGTAAGTCGCATATGCAAGAGATCACGCCTGCCCGCTGTATCGACAATAACGTTGCTGGTATCCGTTTTCTCTAACAGATCGACAAGATCGTCAAAGACTTTTTTTTCTGTAAACCACGATGTATTTCGTACTTCCAAGGCCAATGGATAGCCTTTTGGAAAATTTTTCAGAAAATCTTTGAGACGTTCAAAATCTTTCGGCTTATAATTATCGTGCATCTGTAAAAAAGCCATGCCCAGTCTATCTTCGAAATTAACCGTAGCATCTACAAATGCTTTGACTTTCTCATCCGTATTGAGCAGTCTTCCATAGTGACTTATGGATTGGGGAATCTTTGGAAAAAATTTAAAACCTTCGCTCGTTTTTTCCCGCCAAGTCTTTACTTGTTCTTTGCTAGGCGAGTTATAAAAAGTTGCATTGAGCTCAATTGAATTGAATTGCTGTGCGTAGTAGCTCAACTCATCTTTCGTGCCGCGCGGATAAAAACCCTTTAAATCAGCCTTATTCCATTTAGCACATCCGACATAAACTTCAAGCTCCGATTTTTTTTTATTACGTTTCAGCAGATCTATCGTTTCAGAAGGCGTGGGGGGCAGAGTGAAATCAATCTCTCCCGGATTTTCTACTTGACCAAATTTCATAATCGAATATACGAAATGAAACATACTTGAACAAGGCGCTGTGCTATTTGAAAGAAAGAGCGTGTATAAAAAGCGACAAGTAGACATCATCGCGAGAAAGAGAAACGACGACGGAGCGATCTTACGTTTGTAAAACCTCAGATTGGTTTCCTTCGGACCTGCCTTCAGCGGTCGTCATACTTCCTCGCAATGACCTACTTGATAGCTATGCAGTGACTTTTTTGAGATACTTGACTTTTATTTTAATGTTACCTCTTTAAACATTGAACCGGAAGTGCATAATATCACCGTCTTCCACGACATACGTTTTACCTTCTACGGATAGCTTGCCAGCTTCTTTGACCGCAGCCTCAGATCCGTATTGCACGTAGTCCACATACTTAATAACCTCCGCTCGTATAAATCCTTTCTCGAAATCGGTATGGATTACACCTGCAGCTTGCGGCGCTGTGAAGCCGTTCTCAATGGTCCAAGCGCGGACTTCTTGCACACCAGCAGTAAAATATGTAGAAAGCTTAAGCAAGGAATACGCTGCACGAATAAGTTTGTGGACGCCCGATTCTTCCAATCCAAGATCTTCCAAAAACATCTTGCGTTCATCATAAGATTCTAGCTGCGCTATTTCAGATTCTATCTGTGCCGAAATGATTAATACTTCTGCATTTTCATCTTTAACGGCTTCTTTAACGCGATCTACATACGCATTGCCTGTGTTGACAGAAGCTTCGTCGACGTTACAAACGTACAATACAGGCTTCACTGTCAATAAAGCAAGATCATCGATAAATTCAAAATCTTCCTCAGCTATAGCTGCTGTCCGTGCTGAACGGCCAGATTCCAAATGCGCTTTAACAACAGACAGTATTTCAAAAGTCTTTTTCGCGTCTTTGTCACCACCAGTTTTGGCCATTTTCTCCACCTTCTGTATCCGCTTAACGACGGTATCCAGATCTTTCAATTGGAGTTCTGTATCGATAATTTCTTTATCGCGAATTGGATCTACGGAGCCATCTACGTGAATAACATTTCCGTCATCGAAGCAACGAAGCACATGGATGATAGCATTCGTTGTGCGTATATTACCCAAAAATTGATTCCCCAAGCCTTCACCCTTAGAAGCTCCTTTCACAAGCCCAGCGATATCAACAATTTCAATTGTATTTGGAACGATGCGTTGCGGGTTCACAAGTTCTGCCAATTTGTTTATACGCTCATCAGGAACGGTGATCACACCGACATTGGGTTCTATTGTACAAAAAGGGAAATTCGCTGCCTGCGCTTTCGCGTTTGACAAACAGTTAAATAATGTCGATTTACCGACGTTTGGTAAACCTACGATACCACATTGTAAAGCCATGAAAATTGCATTTTTTTAATCGCCCAAAGATAGGTAAAATAGTGGAATGTTGACAGCCATATTTAGTCAACCTGTACCCGACGCTCAATTTATTAACAACGTTCCAATATATTTGAATTATTTGTATTTTTACCGGAAATTAAAATAATAATCGTATGAAAAAAATACTACTCATGCTTATGAGCTGTTTGTTTCTGCAAGCCGCAAATGCTCAGGATTTTAAACCCTATTACTCAAACAACTTCAATTTCGGACTGTCTTATACAAATGGACAAGCGGAGGGACGTGGATTTGTATCTAACGACAATAGCATTGACTATGTAGGGCTGCAATTCAACTACATTGGGCTATTTCACTTAAGCCCGAAGTTCGCCGTCGGTGCCGGTACAGGAATAAGACACGTCCTTGAAGTCGATGCTGATTGGGATGATTGGCACTACGATGATGACGTTGATTTTTTACGAAACTATATTTCAATTCCACTTTATGCACACGCATCGTATCGTTTTATAGATAAACGCGTGAGCCCATTCTTGTCGGCTTCATTGGGATATAACTTTAGGGTAGGCGGTTATGAATCATCACATAGATCATCGCGAACTACCGACTGGTCTAGTTCACTTTATTCGTTTGAAGAAGAGTCGCGTCTATCTTCTGGGCTTCTGGCAAATGCGCAGGCTGGCGTAAGCATTAGGGTTGGATCAAGGTTTGATATTATGACGGGACCATATTTTGAATACCGGAAGTCAGCATTAACGTCTGTGGTTCAGGACGGTTCTTCATCTACGTCATTCGAGACTGACCTTAATTTATTTGAGTTTGGTGTGAAAGTGGGTTTTGCCTTTTAAAATTTCTATACCTTTTTGTAGAGACCTGTTAATCCTTTCTATTTACTATGCTGTCATAGTATTAATAGTATAAAAATATGAAAGAAGGAAACACTATGAAAAAGTTTATTTACACCACAATAGCCCTAAGCTTATTTACTTTTGTAAAGCCGGCTGATGCGCAAGTAAGCGTCCATGTTAATATAGGATCTCAGCCAAATTGGGGGCCTGTAGGTTACAACTATGTTCGTTACTATTATCTACCTGAAATAGGGGTATATTACGACGTATCGAGTAGGCGTTATATTTACCCGCAGGGAAATCGTTGGGTCAATGTCCGCACGTTGCCAAAGCGCTACAGGCATGTCAACATGAGCCGCACTTATAAAGTGGTGCTGAACCATGCCGAACCCTGGAGAAATCATCGGGATGTGCATAAACGATACCATCGCTATGCAAATAACCACTCGCAGCATTATCTGGGTGATCGGCGACATAACGATCGTTATGATAAAAAACCTTCTAAGAAACGTCACAAACGCGATCATCAGCGCGGAAGGCGTACGCATCGATAAGATCAATTATGATGTAAAAAGCCAGCGTCTAGGGTGGAGAATAATTCTCCACCTTAGACGCTGAAATTTTTAATACAGGTAGCGAGAACAAGGATGAAATGAAAGAATGGGAAAAAACGCTACAATCCTGATTTTTACAAGTTAATAATTTTGCGTTTGCGCGTCTAATGATCTAACTTTGCAACAAAAATCGGAAGGTAGTATTGCGTATGCGAAATGGTGTGAAAAGCCTCTTTACTTTTGGGGGAGTATTTTATTTGATGTGGTTGGCTTCATGTAGCGGAAGCATGGACAGCAGAGCTGCAAACCCATCGCAAGACTCGTTGAAATTAGCGGTTGTAAGTGACTCGAAAACGGATACGCTGCCTTCGTGCACGGGGAGTTTAACGAAGAGGTGGAGAGAGCCGGTACACCTAATGGTTGATACGGTAAATCCGATAAGCAAAGATTCCTTAGCTAAAGCCATTCGCCTAGAACGTCGTCGTGTGCGAGATTCAGTAAGACTAGCTTTGGATCAATTGCCTAAGCACATATACTTCACATTCGATGATGGGCCGCTACGCGGAAGTAAAGCCATCGACTCCATCGCGAAGGCTAGAAAGATAAAAATCAATGCTTTCTTAGTTGGCAAACATGCCTTTATGTCTAAGGGACTAAAGCGCGACTATCAAAAATACTACGATAACCCGCTTGTAGAATGCTACAACCATAGTTATACGCACGGCAATAACAAGTTTACCACGTTTTATAGCAATGCAGTAGGAGCTTACAATGATTTTGAGAAAAATGAGACAGATTTAAAACTCCAGCATAAAATCATACGGCTACCGGGCCGTAATATCTGGATCTACGACGACATCCGTCGTATAGACCTGCAAAGCGGTGCCAGTACAGCTGACATGCTATACACAAACGGTTACAAAATTTTTGGCTGGGATGTGGAGTGGAAAATTCACGGTCTTACAGGCAAGCCTATCCAGTCTGTTCATGAAATTTATACGCGCATCCGCAACTACATGAACAATAAATCATCTATGGAACCTAATAACGTTGTGCTCCTTATGCATGATGATATGTTCCAAAATAAGAAAGGCCAGCAGCTGCTATCCTCACTTATCGACACTATTCAAACACACACAGATTACAGGTTTGAATTTATGCAAGACTATCCATTTCGGTATTAATTGTATTAAACACTATAAAACAACAAACGCCAGCAAAAGCTGGCGTTTGTTGTTTTATAAAATCATTCGGACATTACTCGACAACGACCCCCATATTGCTAAATTTAGCAATACGGTCGTTAACCAATGTTTCAGCGTCTTTAAGCTTTAATTCTTGAATATCAGCAAGTATTTTCGTTTTCAATGTATTAGCTGTTGCGGCTGGATCCTGGTTGGCGCCACCAACCGGCTCCTCGATAATACCATCGATAAGCCCGTTCTTCAACATATCTTCTGCTGTCAATTTTAGCGAATCCGCTGCTTTTTCTTTCTGATCCCAGCTTCTGTACAGAATGGATGAACACGACTCAGGAGATATGACTGAATACCAAGTGTTTTGCAACATATAAACCCGATCGCCAACGCCAATGCCTAACGCGCCGCCTGATGCACCCTCACCGATTACCACGCAAATTACCGGAACCGTTAACACTGACATTTCTAAAAGATTGCGCGCGATAGCCTCGCCTTGTCCACGCTCTTCCGCTTCTAAACCTGGATAGGCACCCATCGTGTCAATGAACGTGACAATGGGCCTGTTGAACTTCTCGGCCATTTTCATAAGGCGAAGCGCCTTGCGATAGCCCTCGGGATTTGCCATACCGAAATTGCGGTACTGCCGTTCCTTCGTGTTTTTACCTTTTTGATGACCGATAACCATAACAGGCTGCCCATCTATCGAAGCAATGCCACCAATGATCGCTTTATCGTCTTTTACAGTTCTGTCACCGTGCAGTTCGATAAACTCTTCGCAAAGCATTTCTATATAATCAAATGTTTGAGGCCGATCAGGATGTCTGGACATCTGTACTTTTTGCCACCCACTCATATTGGTATAGATATCCTTTTTGGTTTGTTCCAATTTTGTTTCGAGCTCGTTGACCGTTGCACTCATGTCCACTTTCGTCTTTTCCTGGACCTGTAAAACCTTTTCTATTTGGGTTTGCAAATCTGCAATAGGCTTTTCAAAATCAAATGTTGTTTGCATAATTGTATGTATCTAGCACATTTCAGCTTGCTAAGTTAATTTATTTTTACATAATATAAAACGGCGTCTGCCTATTAGTTCGCTATCCGATTTATAATCAAACGCTTGACACGGATAATTAGTTTATACATTTTTTTGTAAGGGCAGGTATCATTACATACACCACACTGCAGTAGCTAATAAATGAAATTAGCTCGAGATAATTGACTAGGCCATTGCATCAGCCGATGAAATTTGATATTTTCGTTGGTTTATATGGCAATGGTAGAAGAACGAAAACATAGGACCGTACTTAAGTTTCTGGGCAAGCTTGTTTTATGGATCATGTTGTCCACCTCATTTTGGTATTTCGAAGAGTACTATAAAGCTCACCGGCTGATCAATAATGCTTCAAGTGCGTTGAACTTATTTTTAACGGCCAGCATATTGTACTCCATCGGCCGATACATAATGATCACCTTATACAAGAAAAGGAATGAACACAAAAGTGTTCGTGGAAACTTTGTCTTGGGGATAAATCGTTTGACAGCCGTACTGAATACGAGCACAGCAATAATCGCCATTATGTTGGCTTTAGGCATAGACCCACGTGAGTTTGTGACGAGTTTAACTATCGTAGCCATGGCCATTGCGGTCACCTTCAGGGAATACATTACGAACATGCTATCCGGGCTTTTTATTATGTTTAACGACCAACTGTCTGTTGGTGATCGTGTCAAAATAGGGGGCTATCAAGGCCGGATTGTAGACATCACATTTTCCAGCCTGCTGATACAAGATGAGGAAGATGATATTGTGATGGTTCCGAATAATTTAGTGTTTACTGCTCCAATGGTAAATTTTTCCGCGCACCGATCAAGCCTTTTTTACGTGCGTTTCGAGCTTCCTCTTCAAACCGCTGTCGAGGTAGATCAGTTGGAAGCCCGTATTCAGAAAACATTGATCAACCATCCCTACCTGACGGGCGATGATGATCTACATCTTAAAGTAGTAGAGATAGGGAAGGACTACGTAAAGTATAAAATGGATATGCACGCCACCAGTAGTAGCAACAAGCTGCATCGGCAGTTAGAAAATGAAATTCTGAAAGAAGTGCTTCAGTTTAAACGGGAGTACGATCTCGATCAGTAGGTATCAGGTCTTACGAACCCTTATCCGTTTTACAAAGTGGTGCGATCCTTTTTCCAGGATAAGGTCAGCCCGGTATCGAGTAGGAAGTATGTTTTCCTGAAGATTCGGTTTGTTAATTTCGTTCCAGATGCTAGTCGCCATCGCTAAGCTTTCTTTTTCGTCCATTCCCGCGTAGCGGTGAAAATAAGATCCAGGGTTTTGGAAAGAAGTTGCCCGAAGCGACTCGAAGCGGCTGACATACCAATCCATAATATCTTTTTCCTCGGCATCCACATAGATGGAATAATCGAAGTAGTCGGATACGAAGACATTATTACCTTTGGAAGAATTCACCTGTAAGACGTTTATTCCTTCTACAATAAGTATGTCTGGTCGGATGACTTTCTGTTTGTGGTCTTCTAAAATATCATAAGCTAAGTGTGAATAGACGGGTACATCAAATTCATCTACCCCCGATTTCATTGCCGACAAAAAATTAAGCAGCAATTTCGTATCGTAGCTTTCCGGAAACCCCTTCCTATTGAGCATACCTCTTGCTGTGAGGACCTTGTTCGGGTAAAGGAAACCATCTGTAGTAACCAGATCCACCTGTGGCTTTCCCGGCAGCATCGATAATACTTTTTGTAATACACGAGCGGTCGTGCTTTTACCCGCTGCAACGGATCCGGCGATACCGATAACAAAGGGTAGTCTTTGGGTATGTTTATTTAAAAAGCCATTCACCACAGCGTGTGCATCCTTAGCGCGCTCCAAAAAGATATTGATTAAATGCGCTAGTGGGAAGTATATCTCTTCAATTTCTTTAATATTTAGCGGCTCGTTTAGCGCATGAAGATTATCTACATCATCCTGATTAAGATGATGCGAAAAATGACCATTCAAGCTTTTCCACTCGGCTCTTTCAAAAAGCTGAAACGGACTACTAACCGCATTGGTATTACTGGGAGACATACGTTTATATTTAGAATGAGGGCAAATATACTATGTAAAACAGGATATCAACGTAACTTTTATATTAAATTGCTTTCAATGACGATTGGGCTGTTCAATATTTTATGTACCGGACATCGATCAGCAATACTGAGTAATCTATTGCGTTGTTTATCGTCCAGCGCACCACCTAGTTTGATATGGCAATTGATAAAAGTCGTTTTTTGCAAGTCCGTACGCTGTTCACTGATGGACATTTCTATCTCCACGTCTTGCAAATCCCAAGCCTTTCTATCGGCATACATCCGCATTGTCATCGCTTTACAGGTACCCAGCGAAGACATTAATAGTTCTGTAGGGGATGGACCGAGATCCGTACCACCTACATCCTCCGGCTCATCGGCTACTACTATATGTTGCCCGACCAGTATCTCTGTTTTATAGCGGTCTAAGCCTGTTTTTACAATAATGTTTCTTGCCATCGTGGTTAAAATAGTCCCTCAAGAATTAACGTTCCCGTTGCAGGGTTTGTCGCCAACGGCACATTGTACAAGTCGGATATGCGCACCAGCATCTGAATATCCGGCTCGTGTGCGTGTTTCCCAAGTGGATCACGAAAAAATATAATGGCGTCTACCTTTCCTTCGGCAGCCATCGCCGCAATTTGTGCATCTCCGCCCATAGGCCCACTGAGTTTAAGCTCGACTTCGAGACCCGTTTGACGGACATAGGACCCCGTGGTTCCTGTGGCAATAATGGATGCTTGGCGTAAGTGTTCTATATGGTCTTTGACGAAAGCGACCATATCGGCTTTCTTGCCATCATGCGCGATTAATGCAATCGTTCTTTTTGTTGTATCCATCCTAATTTTTATATGCTATTATCCAAAAAATATGTAAGCCAGTACCACCGCTGCTATAAGTCCAACCACGTCGGCAATCAAACCGCAGGTAAGGGCGTAGCGTGTATTTTTGATGCCAACGGATCCGAAATAAACCGCTAGCACGTAAAAGGTAGTTTCCGAGGATCCCTGTATAATACTCGCTAACCGCCCCTGGAAAGAATCTACGCCATAAGTTTGCATCACATCGACCATCAGACCGCGCGCCCCACCACCGCTTAAGGTCTTCATAAGACCAACAGGCAAAGCCGGAACAAACCGAGTATCCATTCCTAACGATGAAAAGCCGTAGCCTATCGCATTCACCACATAATCCATACAGCCTGTGGTGCGGAATGCGGAAATGGCAACTAGTATAGCGATCAAGAAGGGAATAATCATCACTGCTGTACTAAAACCTTCTTTTGCACCATCTATAAAAGCATCGTACACATTGATCTTTTTGATCGACCCAAATACAATAAATAGTATGATGATGGAAAAGATTAACAGCCCCCCAATCAACCCTGTAATCTTTTCAATTTGTTCGGGCGGCAAGCCATTCAATCCAAAGTAAAGCAAGCACATTAAACCGAGAAAGAAACTTAGGAAAATAAGTACGGGCAAATTAAAGAGATTTATCCGTTGGTAAATGGCTACGGCAATCATGCCAGAAACGAATGAGATAAAGGTTCCAATTAGCGCTGGTATAAATATGTCTGCTGGGTTCGCCGCCCCGCTTGCCATGCGTAAAGCGATAACAGATGTGGGGATCAAGGTAATACCCGCCGTGTTCAGCACCAAAAACATAATTTGCGCGTTCGTTGCCGTTTCCTTTTTAGGGTTAAGTTCCTGCAATTCCTTCATCGCCTTAAGACCGACAGGCGTAGCCGCATTGTCCAATCCAAGCATATTTGCCGAGAAGTTCATAATGATAGACCCGTTTGCGGGATGCCCTTTCGGAACGCCCGGAAACAGTTTGCTGAAAAACGGATAAACACCCTTAGCAAATAGCGAAATCATGCCCGCTTTTTCGCCTACCTTCATAATACCTAACCAAAACGTCATGATACCCACTAGTCCTAACGACAATTCCGCTCCAGTTTTAGCGCTATCAAACAGTCCGTTGATTAGATTAGAGAATATCTCCGTATCGCCTAGAAAAACGAGCTTAAAAAGCGCAACGATAAATGCGATAACAAAGAATCCGATCCAAACGTAATTTAAAGCCATATTGATAGTTTACGCCGTAAATGTAAGATTTATGCGGGAAAAGCGGGGGCAAAGATTAATTTTTTAGGAAGTTCCATACCGATCGGTCTTTTTTACCGGGCTTATCAGCGATAATCTCCTCTACGATGGTATTGATCATTGTTTCGTTTTCGCTTACCAGCTTGTCCGCTAAGGAAATGATCTTTTGAATATTAGTTTCTGTTGCCGCATCCATTGAAGCGTCTATGGATGAAAGATTTGTAGGCTCTATGCGAATGTAGTTTTCTGATTTACCTACTGAATGAAATAGCTGTTTTAAATAGTAGTTTGTACTTTCCGCAGAACTGCTGCTCATAATATCTACGAGCGCGGGGCCAATGGATATTGCTCGTTTCTTTTTGAAATCTTCATAGTTATACGAAACCTTAGACAATCCAGTGCCTAAAGACAAAATCCAGATATCGTCAATCTTGTAGCTGTTGTAGGTTTTTATCACTTCAAGCAGTGCGGAAAGCGATGGGTTATGGGCAAATACCCCACCATCTACGAGCGGATAACGCGTGTTAGCAAGAGAAAATATCTCGGCTACAGAGAAATAGGTTGGCGCCGCTGACGTTGCACGACATACGTCACGCAAGTAAAAATCTCGTGAATCACCGTGCGATATAGCCTTCTGCTGCCGGAATAGATGATTTTTCCGTAACTCAATATTATAGGCCGTGATAATGCAGGGTTTCAAAAGCTGACTCAGCTTCCTATCACCAAAGTAAGTTAGCAATATCTTTTCGAGCACCGAGTTATCATACAATTCGCTTAAAAGTCCGAATCGGCTCAGGAATCTTCGCCAAGGTTTTGCCGCAAATATCTCAATGCCGTGGTCCAGATAGATGTCAAGCGCCTCTTTCGCACTGTATTTTGGTTTATCTGCATTTTCGGCATCTGGGCAGAGTAGAATGGACAATAGAATTCCGCCAGTACTCGTACCGGCAAAAAAATCGAAATAATCAGATAGATGCGCGCTACCATTACCTGTGGCCTGCCTTATTTTTTCCTCGAGCGCAACCAGCAACATGCCAGGAATGATACCGCGTATACCACCGCCATCTATTGAAAGTATTCTTTTCATTTTAGTAACTGTTCCTTAAACGTGATAAAGCGATCCGATCCATATCTAAATGCTGGCTATCCCAAGTAATCAGGAATTATTATGCAGGGATCTGATCCGACTCATTTCCGAAAATACAAAAAAGGGGACAAAACTGTTATTGCACGATTAAAAAAATTTCAATTGCCAATGCAATGGTGATTACCTTCCGGTTACTCATTTGCTGCTGCAAAAGTTTGATAAAGCGATTAAATGGTAAAACAGAGAAAATAAAAAAAGCTCCAATTTTGTAGATTGAAGCTTCTCGCGGAGAACATGAGACACTCTTAGAACACCCTGAAGACTTTTTAATTGTAGTCAAATCGGTTGCTAAAAATCTCGAAATTTAATATGTATTTAAAATGTAAAATGTTGTTTATTATCAACATTTACTATATATTTGATGATATTAAACAACATTAAAATGCAATCAAAAAAACAAACATTACTTCCCAAGTTTCAAAAGACATTGGAAAAAATGGGCGAAAATATTAAGTTGGCTCGCAAACGCCGAAACTTAACTACAATTCAGGTTGCAGAAAGAGCTGGTATTGACCGTACTACCTTATACCATATTGAAAAAGGAAATCCGAGTGTATCTTTTGGTGCCTATTTTAATGTGTTACGTGTATTGGGTTTACAGGATGATTTTCTAAAGCTGGCTTCCGATGATGAGTTTGGCAGAAAACTGCAAGATCTGAAACTAATAGGGAAAGATAATGGCAAATAGAACAGACATATGGGTATATGTACATTGGAAAGACATGGATGAGGCTAAGTGTGTTGGTATCTTGTCGGCACAGCAAGCCAAAGGTCGGAAAGCTTTCAGTTTTTCTTATGACCAGCATTGGATTACATCACAGGAACAACTGCTATTAGATCCAGACATTGCCTGGTATGGTGGACAGCAATATCCAAACGGCAAAGAAAACTTTGGAATGTTTCTCGATTCGATGCCTGATACCTGGGGGCGTACACTCATGAGGCGTAGGGCAGCGATACGTTCCGCAGAAGAGGGAAAATCTACGCCGATCTTATATGATATGGATTATTTATTGGGTGTTCATGACCTTAGTCGTATGGGAGCATTACGGTTTAAGAAAGACCCGGGTGGAGATTTTTTGGACAATGATCCGATTTCTCCTACGCCTCCTTGGACAAGTGTAAGAGAACTTCAACATGGCGCAACATTGATAGAAACGAGCGAAGATACCGACGAGGTAAAAAAATGGTTAGGAATGCTGATGGCCCCAGGATCCTCTTTGGGAGGGGCGAGACCCAAGGCCAATATTCTTGACAATGACGGCCACCCTTGGATTGCAAAGTTCCCCTCTGCCAATGATACAATAGATAAGGGCGCATGGGAATACCTGGCTTACAAACTGGCTATTGATGCTGGAATCGAAATGGCAAATTGTCGTCTTGAAAAAATCGCAGGAAAGTACCATACTTTTTTTACCCAACGCTTTGACCGAGACAAAATGGAGCGTATCCATTTCGCTTCGGCCATGACGATGACGGGTAAATACGAGGAACGGATACGGGATGAGACGCCTTCCTATATGGAGATCGTTGAATTTATTCAGTTTTCGGGAACTCGTGTTACCGAAGATTTACATCAATTATGGCGACGGTTAGTTTTTAATATCCTTGTTTCCAATACAGATGACCATCTGAGAAATCATGGTTTTATATTGACTGACGAAGGTTGGCGTTTGTCGCCCGCTTTCGATATTAATCCATCGATAGACAAGGATGGACTAGCATTGAATATTGATATGGATAACAATACACTGGATATAGAACTTGCTAAAAGTGTTGGGGTATATTTCCGGTTATCCGAGAAAGAGATGCGTTGCATTATAGAAGAAGTTAGCTCTTCGATTGCAAATTGGCAAACGGTGGCTAAGGAAATTGGGATCACTCGAAATGAGCAGATGCTAATGCGTGGTGCATTTAAAATTTAATTTTTGACAAGTAAGATGGTGGTAGAATACATGGGTTGTTGAAATCGGTACGTCATTAGCAGTAGCAATTATACTGTATTTGATCTATCATTTTTCTGAAATCAGATTAAATTAGGTTATCTATACCAGAAGAGCTACGAATATAAAACCTAATTCAACCATGGACTTTCCAATAATTTATAAAGAAATACAAAACTTCATATCCATATTTAGCACAAGAGAGCTGGCATACCTCTCGTGGCTAGCTATAATTATTTGCCTGATTATATCATCTCCTAAGCTACGGAAATCAGTATGGAATGTACTAAGGGCTTTGTTTAATTGGAAGTCTAACATTATATACCTGCTTACACTAGGTCACTTTTATGGCTTGGTATCCGTACTGTCAATATTTGGTTTTTGGGATAACTCCTTGCTAAAAGACACAGTATATTGGATTCTGTTAAGTGCTAGCATGTTAATGTATCGGATTTCTACAAATAAAGCCCCTCCAAACTTCCTCAAAAACGCTGTAAAGGACAATGTTAAGTTTTCTGTTTTTCTGTCATTTGTAATGACTTTGGCTACATTCAATTTTTGGATTGAATTTATAGCGACACCTATATTATTATTATTTGTTGGAATGCACACAGTTGCACAATACAAAAAAGAGCATGCGCCCGTCCGAAAGATTTTAGATATTTTGGGACAGACTGCATCAGTCTTATTTCTAATATATCTTGTCTACTTTGCGATAGGCCATTACAGCGAATATCTCAGCATGCAAACATTAAAGGAGTTTACACTCCCGATTATTTTAACGATACTATTTATCCCTTTTCTTGCTGCACTAAACCTCTATGTACAGTATGAGGACATTGCCACACCGTTAAAACGTAAATCAAAAAACAAGTTACAGTATTACCAATGGCTTTTTAGTGCAATAATCTTCTTCAATTTTAATATAAAAGGCGTTATTAGATGGCGTAACAATTTTGTCTATTTAAATCCTGAGGAAAGCCTATGGAGTTCTATGAGAAAAATTCGGGCAAAACAAATCGAGGAAAACATACCACCAAAATACCCTGAACTAGAGGGTTGGAATCCTATTGACGCAAAAAAATTCTTATATAGAAAGAATATAAATATACAAGATTATAGCTCCAACCTCGGAGAGATATGGGAAGGGAGATCCAAAGACTTAAAATTATCTGAAGATTTTATGACAGGAGTGTGCAATTACTTCATTAAAGGCAGTAAATATGTTGTACATAGTTTGCATTTGAAATTTACCTGTTATGATTCGTCACGTATTTCGGATATAAATTTGTTCCTAAGCATCTTCAATGAATTATATAATATGTCAGTTCATGAAGAAATCCCTCGCAAGATCAAAAAAAGTATATTGATTTTTAAAAACATAGATTATGAAAACCCGTATATGGAAATTGGGATTCATTTCTACATGTGGAACAATGAAAGAAAAGGATATAACTTGAGTATTACTATTAAACATAAGAACCTGACCATTGAGCCAGATGTCCCTGATATATTAAAACTAAGCACATGATGAAATTTGTATTGCGCACATATTCGGTTTATTGAATCCTTACAAGCGATATTGTAAGTATCCACAGCGATAAACCAATAAAACAGAGAAAATAAAAAAAGCTCCAATTTTGTAGATTGAAGCTTCTCGCGGAGAGGGAGGGATTCGAACCCTCGATACAGTCATCCCGTATACAGACTTTCCAGGTCTGCTCATTCGACCACTCTGACACCTCTCCGTTTCGGTGTGCAAATATAAAAGAAATATGGATATAAGTGGAATCTTTTTTCTATTTCGTATCTCGGATGATTGGAATAGCTGCGCTACCTCGCACGCTATTGCATTTGCGAAGTAGCGTGACTATACCTTTAGGATAGTGGATTAAGTTTACTCCAGCAAAGCCTAAGGAGGGCCGCTACCGAAAAACTTTTAATCGTTAACATTTTAAAAAATGCGTATATTGAATAATTCGCACGAGAGTCAGCTGATATAACAAACAAATTTTTTCTGAAATGCAGAGTGAACAGTCCGAAAAAATATTATTAACGATAGCCGCAATAGGACTAGTGCCTATTGCACTGAGCTATGGTTTTATGCCTGAAAAAACGCTCACACCTCTTTATGGAATCGACGTTGCTAACACCAATCTAAAACACATTATGCGCGCTGTAACCGGGCTTTACGTTGGACAGATAGTCATTTGGCTGTTAGGAGCGACCCGTGATAACATTAGAAAACCAGCACTATTCTGTTTGGTAATTTTCATGTTGGGTTTAGCCTCGGGAAGAGCAATAAGTTTTTTAGTCGAGGGCGCTCCACATTGGATGTTAATAGTTTATTTCATTTTGGAGCTTGCGCTAGGGATAATCGGACTAACATTCATTGTGCGACAGAAAAACGAAAAACCTGTAGCTAGATAGCTACATATTTAGCTTTTTAGAGATTGCGAGAAATATTGAAAAGCATAAAATCTTCGCTTATATTTTTTTTGGTTACGACAAGAATAAAGTGTTCAAAAGCCTAACTCATTTCGTCTATTTTATTTTGTAATGCTGTTTAATTAGGACAGGTGATAATTTGTTTACCCCGTGCATTTCCGGTAGATAGCGTGAGACCGGTAGTTGCCTGAGTAATTCTTATATTGTTGCTTCCTGTAGTATTCCATGGCACGGTGTTAAAAGTAAGATTTCCTCCAGATACGGGAACTAATGGGAATGATACGCCATTGCTTTCCTTTCTTCCTTCAAGCGACACTTGGCCTGTCGAACTTACTGTAACCCTAATTATAGGTGAAGCAGCATTACCTTGCAGATTAAATATCTCCGGGACGCCACTTACGCCCCATAGTGCACCATCAGCAAACTGAATATTCCTAGGAAATCCCGAAACGCCTGATTGAAATTGTATTTCATTTGACGCTATCGGCGTCCCATTTACTATCATGTTGAAAGAATTATCTAGCCTGTAAATATCCAATACATATCCATAGTCCGCAGATTGAGCTATGAAATCAGCAGAGTTTCCATTCCGGACATCAAAAGCTGTATTATTGACGTTCTGTGTGCAGGGAACCCCGAAATTTAAATTTAAATTGTATTTCTTCCCTGGTTCAATATTTAAATTTGGAACAAGAAATTCTGATCTCGACGTTCCATTTATAGTCAAATTCCGCAATGTCAGTGTGCCATTTGGCGTACTTGGTGCTACCAAAAGTGTGGGTGTACTAGTTAAGCGTTCGGTGCCACCTGGTGTTATCGCTGGAAAAGTTACCGTTCGACTACTATTGGGAGAAAGGGGGGCATAGGTAATCGTTTCGGTTCCTAAGGAATAGGTCGCACTAGTCCTGATTGGGCTAATATCTGCCGAATTAATAGACGTTATAGTGCCACCTATGGATGGATCAACAACTAAACTCGTAGTGATTTCGGTGAAAATATGCCTGAGAACGACTGCAAGCGTATTGTCACCGGATTGCACAGTTAGTGATCTTTTAAAAACCATTAAATCCTGCGCTGTTGCTGTTACGGATCCAGTATTAAGCGTTCTATTTGCGCTATTCGTATAAACGATCGTGGGGGAGCTATTTTGCGTATTAAACGAAAGTCCAACAAATGTATACGTAGAACCACCATCAAGGACGAAAGCTGCTGTCTCACTTTCTCGTCCAGAAATGTATGTGTTTTGCGCTAAAAACTCACCGGATTCATTGTATACAGCAATCAAGTATCGGGTACCTGCTGGTAACGGGTTGCGCTCGATTGCAGCAACGCCAACACTAGATCGTTTTAGGTTCGTAGGATTGGAATTGGGTTGAGAAACATCGCCTGCGGCCTCCTCAAGTGTTCCAAACACAGTGATATCATCGCTAAAGGGCAGCGTAAAAGAGGTCCTATGGCCAATATTTTCCCGATTAGCTGAACGCAAATTGTTTGCCTGACTCCGAATAACTGCCGGATCTGAGTTGTTATCGATGTCACGTTCTACATCCGTTAGCATGACGAACACTTGCGCGGATCCAGAGCCAGAGGACGGATCGTTCATGTCTTTCTTACAATTTGTGAAAAATAAAAAGACAATAACGACCATTGGAATAGCTTTTAATAATCTAGAATATCTCATATTACCAAGTGTAAGTTCGTTCAACATCAGGGTCAACATCCCATTCGTCAGACGCTTGCTGGTTTGCATCTACAGGCCGAACTAAGGCAGAACCAACTACTATTGACTTTTCAATAAAGATGGAGAACGTATCAATGGTAGGAGGGGAGTATATTAATTTTTTAACCTTTTTCATAGGATAAACTTTTTTGATTGTCAATATTCAAATAATATATAAATTCAGGAGTTAAGTCATCTAAATCGAACAAGAAAAAAACATAATATAGAAAGTAACGTAAAGCTTACTTAATTAAAGTAGTTGTAAAGCTACATATTTTACGTATATTTCTCAAAATATTAACACATTAATATCTTAAAGAAAATCAAGTTAATCATATCAGTTGTTATTAAAACATGTTTATAGTGGCGTTTGCTTGCGGATTAAAGTACGGATCTTAGAGTCAACGTGTAGTATACGTTGCGGGGCCATGTATAGTTAAAATTGTGTTTTAAACTAAGGACTGATGTTATAACCCACGCGCTATCTTAAAACTGTTGGGGTATCATTTATGTACATGTACACAACAAAATAAGGTAACCGAAAGAAATGGGTATACCGGAAAGATAGTGTATCGGAATTTTAATGTTATTGAGATTAGCATCCCTTAAAAATAAAAGAGTGCATGTTATACAAAGAGTTGTTGGCAGCCCCAAGTTATTACACATGTAAACACAGTGTTAAATGGGAAGATACTATGCCGTTGGGAAGATGCCTCATATTCTATTTAACATAATATAAATTATATACAATTTTATATTTTTGTTCACGACGCATTCGAATCCTGTAATTGCACCTAAAATGGAAAAATCTTGACGACTAGAAATTTCACATGTGTACCATTATGTCTAGTACTAGCAGGTGGACTTAAGGCGGTGCTAACTTTGAATAATTACCACAATTTGGTAACTTTATACAAAAACTAAGAATATGGGACGCAATACATCGGTATCACTTGGAGATTACTTTGAAGATTTTGTGACGCGCCATGTCGCAGATGGCCGTTATAAAAACGCAAGTGAAGTAATTCGAGCAGGCCTTCGACTTCTTGAAGTAGAAGAAGATAAAGTAAAGGCGTTAAAAAGCGCCATCGAAGAAGGTGTCAATAGCGGGATAGCTACAGAATTCGACGCAAAAAAACATCTCATCAACTTAAAATCTGCAAAGAAACAAGATGGCTAAATATGTATTAACCAATAAAGCTGTTGAAGACCTCGGCCTTATTTGGAATTATACGTATGAAATGTGGTCGGAAAATCAAGCAGATATCTACTATCAATTGCTAATTTCGTCCTTTGAAAAAATAGCCCGAAGCCCCGCATTCTTCTGCAACATATTCCTTTGAGAAATCTACCAGGTGTAGTGTGTAACTTGCATACTATTTTATCTATTCTTCCTTAGATCGTTTTATCAGTAACTCTTTCACAGTTTCCAAATTTTTTAAGTAATCATCTTTACTCCACTTGATGCCAAAATTTTTCACGTAGTCAGAGATCGGATTAAGGCCAACCTTTGCTCTAAACATATCTAAAGAATCGATATCGCTAACTGGTAAAAGATAAACTTTTTTGTTAACCGTGTCTTCGATTAATTGCGTCCCATACTTTTGGGTTTTGCCAATCCGAAGATTTAAACGATCTTCAAACATGGAATAAGCTTGCATACTTATCTCCCCATTCTCTGCAGCTGACTTCAAAGTAGATTGGTAGCGCATTTGCTTTTCTAGAGGAGCGTGCTGTAAGACTAAAAAAATTGCGCTTCCAGCTTCCCAAACTTTAGCATGACTTGGCCATCCCTGTGTGTTGAGTATGTTCTCTATAATCTTTAAATTTAAGGAATCGTTTACCGATATTCTATCATTGATATTTTTTAGATCTTCAGCGCTTTGGTTTTTACTCTGAGCGTATTTGTACCGCTGTTGTCTAATTTTTTGATCTTGTTTGTAAACCTCATTTAGTTGAACAAATAATTCATCATCGAAATAAATACTTTTATTTTCTTTAATTTTATCAAATGCTTCCTTCCACTTTTTATTCAGCGCCTTGGTTTGAAAAACCTTTTTACTAAATACATACTCGTCATTTGAATATTTCAAATCATTCACTAAAATTTGCATCGCTCTATAAGCGCTTTTATCTTCTCCAATTTCAAGCAAAAACTCGCAAGCTTTTAACAACGTTTTGAAAGAGCTAAAAGTTCTTTTATCGATGAGAGTGATGTAAATGAGTGCCGCCTTCTTTTTTTCGTCCTTAGAAATAAGTGAGTCTGCAGTAGCTTCAGCTAAAATAGATTCATTTTTCATAACTAACCTGTCTTGCGCTTGACTGAATATCGGTTTTAAAAAAGATATAATCATTATTATAATAATCTGTCTCATCATATTACTCATGGTTTTACCTCCCACTTTGCGGTGTACGGATCGTATAAACAACTTGATGGTTTAGAATATTCATTGAGCGGATCAGAAACGAATACCCTACAATCAATGCAACAATATCTGAATTCGCAATCTTTGCAAATCTCGATTTTGTCTTTATTGACTTGCCAATATCTTTTGAAATTTGCCAACTCGATGATTTTTAGTAATTCCCCAACTCTGGAAATATGCCCATAGTTTGTCCCTGAGCTTGGACAATTCTTTATAAGTCCTTTTTTGTCTATCGAAAGTTTTCTATTTAAACAAGAATTGTAGCGAGTAGCTTCCGAAAACATATTGATATTGACTGTAAAATTATCAATAGAAACAAAGCCACAACAAGCTTCATCTAGAAGTGAGGTTGTTATAAAAGAGAAATTTATATCTATCTCTTTAAATCTCGCCTTAGACAACTCGTATTCAAGATCACTTTCACCCCAAAAGATTACTTCGGTCAACGGAATATTTTGTTCAATTTCAATAATTAACCTTGATAAAATGTCAGTGTATGGGATAACTAGAGAAATATTGTCAAAATCATATTGCTTTGCCAAAGAAAGAATATTTTTCAGGCTATGCTCATCTATATCATAAAAATATCTCATCTGGATTGTCTCACAATTGATTGCTCTTAATTTTGTAAAAATATCAGCGTAATCGTGACGACTAAGTTTATCCGTGTCAATGACTACGTTTGTTATCTGATTTGGCCAATCGAACTCGAAATCAAGATCAGGAAATCTTGCTAGTTCCGATGTTTCACAGAAAAAACCATAATCGTTGTCAATTAAAAATTGTAGATATTCATCTATAACTTCACATTCCGATTTATCATATTGCTCTTTTAATTGCTTGATTGGATAAGTCCTTAGTTCTTCCAGTAAATCCGTCATCTCATTCGGAATTAATTCCAAACTCCTTCGTTGCAAATCGTACAAGCATGATCGATATGCCCCTTTAACTGGCACGCAACAAGCGTGTAACTTGAAATAAACTTCATTTTCCATTTTTTTTTCCGAGAATTGAAATTGGCTTATAAAATGACACAAACGGGTGATTATTCGTTTGGAAAATTTTCGACTCTGCATTTCTGAATCGCTTTTTAGTTGCATTATCATTTTTATCTAAAACATGAAATGCAAGTGGAGCAAATCCGTCGCTTTTATTCATAGTGTTGTTTTTTAATATATTAAAGAAAGTTCTTTTGCTATCTCCCTCTCTATAAAGTAGTTACAAGGATAAGATACCATCCCAAATTGGCCAACAGGGTTGACCTCCAGAAAATAAAGTTTCCCACAGCTACTAACGATAAAGTCTAACGATCCCGTATTTAGATTTGACAAAGTCATAAAATTTCTAATTTTGATTTCGTCATCGTGCTTTAGCTTATAAGGCACGCATCGATTGGGATTTTGGTGGTCATAGCGACGGAAATCTACTTTCGTCTTTGTCGAATCTTGGGAAAAAATAGCCATGGAAAAAATCTTCCCCTTCAGATAAAATACTCTCAATTCATACTTTTTATTGATTTTTGGCTGTATTAATGATGGAAAAAAATCTTCGGATAATGTCAGTGAACTAATATTTTCCAGAAGTTGCGTATACATAACATACCTGACATATCCACCATCGTTTTGAAGGAAAATTCCATCTCTTATAGCCTTGGTCACATGATTGCTGTTTAAATATTTCGTAACTCGTTTCTTTGAAGTTTCTATAAAAGTATCAGGGATGAAGAAACCGCAGTTATTTGCATGCATCAGATGAATAAGTTTATTGTTTCGAGAATTTGAACGCTTTCCGATAGACCGATATCGGTTCTCCACTAAATCGTAAAAAAACTCGGTTAGTGTGGACATTTCACCTTTTAAAAACTTCTTTATTTGAATTATATACGACTCGTCTTCTTTATTCCAGGAGGTTGTTTGTAAGACGGATTCGAAAACATTTTCGAAAAATATATTTCCTTTCCTATACCAAACCGAAAGAATCTCGTTAGAATTTATTTCCACCCCGTTTTTATCAATAACGAAATCAAACCCTTCATTCCTTATCTCCATCCGCTTTACCGTAACTACGTCACCCAAATTTAATCTCAGAAATTTTATATTAAATCTTATTAGCCATTTAATAACTAAGTCGGTAGTAACATCAAAATTTTGGCTTATTATCAAAACTTTCATAATAAGTTTGTTTATATTTACGTTCAAATATAAACAAATATTTTTATACTACATTATTGTTTATAAAGAGTAGATTTATTATTATGAAAAAGTTAAAACTGAAGAAACTAAGTGAGTTCTCTGCTAGGCAGAAGCTCACTCAAGAAGATTTAAGAAAGGTTGTCGGAGGCTCTAGTAATGGAGCGCCAACTTGGGTTACGTTAATGGAAACCCAAACTGGACCGGAATATGGGGACACTTTTCTTGATGGTGACAATGACCGGCTTCAAGACGAAAGTTAGGATTTAATTACTGTTAAATGGTAAGCCCGTTCAAGAATTACGAACGGGCTTTGTTAACCATTATGCTACATCTTCAATCATCAATGCGGCTACTGTTAAATTGCTTCTTGGATCAATGAGAATGGCTCTTGAGTTTTCTGGAAAATCGCGATGCGTATCGAAAACAATATCGCTTGCTGCTTTCAGGCTAACTTTGCCAATATCATTCAATTTAAGATCCTCTCCTAACAACTTCTCTTGCGTATTTACATCGTACTTGTAGTGTACGTCTGTAATTTTGACCTTTGTGATATGGCTATGGTTTTGCAACAAATAGATCTGGCTGTTATCTAGAGGTTTGCTATCAAACCAACAGATGTTTGCTTCGACCTGCCGATCTGTCGCTGCAGGAAACGTAGCCGGAACGATAAAGTCGCCCCGTGAAATATCCACATCATCTTCCAGATGCACGATAACAGACTGTCCATCCTGTGCGGCTTCAAGATGCGCTTCTGCCAGTTCTATCGCCTTAACAACAGATCTTGCGCCACTAGGAAGAACGAGCACTTCCTCGCCAACCTTCAGCCCCTCTCCTAACACACGCCCTGCGTACCCGCGGTAATCGTGCAACTCGTCCGTTTGCGGACGAACAACCCATTGTACGGGAAAGCGCCAAGGTTGCTCTTTATTACCTTCCAGTTCGATATTCTCCAGGTAATCAAGCAAGGATTCCCCCGTATACCAGTTCATCTTCTCCGAAGGCGCTACAATATTATCTCCTTTTAACGCCGACACCGGTAAAAAATCAACATTTTCCAGTCCTAACCGATTCGCTAGTGCCAAATAATCAGTCTTGATGTTTTCGTAAACAGCTTGCTCATAATCCACCATATCCATTTTGTTTACACATACCAAAACTTTTTTTAAGGATAGCAGTTGGGCTAGAAACGAGTGGCGCTTAGTCTGTTCGATCACCCCTTTCCTAGCATCAATCAAAATAATGATCAGTTCCGAGTTTGATGCCCCGGTAACCATGTTTCTAGTATATTGAATATGTCCAGGTGCATCCGCGATAATAAATTTCCGCTTTTCCGTCTGAAAATATTTATAGGCCACATCAATGGTGATGCCTTGCTCCCGCTCCGCTTTTAAACCATCCGTCAAGATCGCCAGATCCACGGTCCCATCGTTATTCTTCCTATTTGCCTTTTTAATCGCTTCAAGCTGATCATCCAGAATCGAATTGGTATCATATAGCAAGCGACCTATCAATGTACTCTTCCCGTCATCGACAGAACCTGCTGTTATAAACTTTAGTATGTTCATTTGTTAGATAGTATTGAGTATTGTGTAATGCGTATTGCGTATAATTCTCAATACACAATACGCATGACGCAATACTATTAAAAATATCCCTGTTTCTTCCGTTCTTCCATGGCTGCTTCGGAGACTTTATCATCCATGCGTGCGCCTCGTTCACTTACTGTTGATGCCTTGATTTCAGTAATGATGTCGTCTAACTCCACGGCGGTAGAATCTACTGCGGCGGTACAGGTCATATCACCTACTGTTCTGAATCGAACCGACTTATGCTCTACAATATCATCCTCATCTATCTGAAGGAACGGTGCAGCAGCCATCCATTGGCCATTCCGAAAAACGACATCGCGGTTGTGGCTAAAATAAATCGTCGGCAGCGCTATTTTCTCGCGTTTAATGTAATTCCACACATCGAGCTCTGTCCAGTTAGAGATGGGGAAGATACGCACGTTTTCTCCTTTATGGATTTTACCGTTAAAGATATTCCATAGTTCAGGACGCTGCCGCTTGGGATCCCACTGTCCGAATTCATCACGAACGGAGAAGATCCGCTCCTTCGCACGTGCCTTTTCTTCGTCACGACGAGCGCCTCCTATGCAGGCATCAAACCCATTTTTCTCAATCGTGTCTAGCAAAGTAACGGTCTGTAAAGCGTTTCTACTCGCGTTCTTTCCTTTTTGCTCGACTACCTTACCTTGATCGATACTATCCTGAACCAGCCCTACGATAAGCTTCTCTCCGGTTTGTTCAATTAACCAATCGCGGTATGCAATAGTCTCTGGAAAGTTATGCCCTGTATCGATATGCACCAAAGGAAACGGAAATTTCCCCGGACGGAAAGCTTTCATTGCAAGGTGCACAAGCGTGATCGAATCTTTCCCTCCCGAAAACAGAAGCGCTGGATTCTCAAATTGCCCGGCTACTTCGCGTAAGATATAGATAGCTTCCGCTTCTAAATGATCTAAATAATCCATTCTCTCTCGTTATTTCGTTGTAATATGTAAACCACATTCTTTTTTACTGGTATCCTCCCACCACCAGCGACCGGCCCGAAAATCTTCGCCGGGCTGCACAGCGCGTGTGCAGGGCTGACAGCCTATGCTTGGAAAGCCTTTATCATGCAGTGGATTGTAAGGAATGCTGTTGCTTTTTAAAAAAGCCTCCACATCCGCCAATGTCCAGTCGAAAATAGGATGTATCTTGATGATATTATTGGCTGCATCCCATTCCACCGCCGACATCCCTTCGCGATTGGCCGATTGTTCCGCGCGAATGCCCGTAATCCACACCTTGAACCCATTGATAGCGCGATGGAGCGGTTCGATTTTCCGGATATAGCAACATTCCTTTCTGTTGTCCACCGACTCGTAAAAGCTGGATGGCCCTTTTGTGGTCAGCAAATTCTCCACAGCTTCCGTATTCGGATAATATGCTTTTATAGGTAATTTATATTTTTCGAGTGTTCGGTTCCAAACGTAATAGGTTTCTGGAAACAATCTACCTGTTTCTAATGTGAATATGGAAGCCTCGCTCTTCGCTTCTGCGAGCAGATGCGTAACCACTTGGTCTTCGATGCCAAACGAAGTGGAGAAAACAGCCGTATTGCCAAATTGTTGTTCTATATACCGGATGATATCGAGCGCTCCAAGCCCCTCAATCTCGTGCTTAATCTTCTCTATCATAAGCCTCCCTTCTAAAAAAATCTTGCGTATGCTCATTCAAGAGCCTTACTTTTTCTTGAAAATCTCCCCTCAGGTTGTTGCGAAAATTACTCATGAGCGTAAGCGTTTCATCAATCTCCTCGGGCAACAAATCATCAAGAAACTCTTTCAAACGTTTTGCAATAGTCGGCGATTTGCCATTCGTTGATATCCCAATTTTCAGATTTCCCTTCCGTACAACCGATCCTAGATAGAAGTCGCACAAGCTTGGCTTATCGGCCACGTTTAATAATATGTGTTTTATACGTGCCAGCTCCCGAATGTGCTCATTTAGCACAGGGTTGTTTGTCGCCAGGATAATCAGATCTATGTTCTCCAGGTCTTCATCACGAAAAGCTCGTTCTGAGGCGGTCAATGTGGACGAACTTGCGATCAGTTCATGCACATTAGCGTCAATACGTTCCGCAACAAGGTGCACCTGTGCGCGAGGGGAATTGAATAGTATAGCCTCCAACTTTTCCAAGCCTATCGGGCCGCCGCCCACAAGCAACGTCTTGATTTGGTCAAGCTTGACGTATATGGGAAAAAGTTCGTTCATTACTGTGCTATCGCTTTTAGTTCAACTTTTAATCGGTCAAATGCCTGATGTTTGGCAACGACCTCGCCTATGACAATGATAGCAGGAACACCAATTTGGCTTTCCTTTGCTTTTGTCAAGATATCGTTTACGCGGCCTAGAACAACCCGTTCCGTAGGAAGCGAACCGTTTTGAATCAACGCGATAGGCAGCTCAGCTTTGCCTTTACTCGTATATAATTCCACCACTTGCGGCAGTTTTGCGTAGCCCATCAATAAGACGATAGTGGCCGTGCTTGCCATAGCAATCTCAAGATCGGCAGAAAGTTGCCCCTCCGAAGTTGATCCTGTAATTACCCAAAAGCTTTCGCTCAGACCACGATATGTCAGAGGTATCTGCTGCAGTCCGGTTAGTCCCACAGAGGAGGAAATGCCGGGAACCACCGCGGTGGGAATATCAAATTGCCGGGCATAATCCAATTCCTCTCCGCCTCTGCCAAAAACGAAAGGGTCTCCGCCTTTTAAACGCACGACATGCCCGTGTGTCAGCGCATAGTCGACCAATAATTTATTGATGTAATCCTGCGATGTGGAAATGCGCTCGGCACGTTTTCCTACATATATTTTTGTGCATGTGGGTTTCGCGTAGTCAAGAATTTCCTCATTTACGAGGGCATCATACAAGATGACATCTGCCTCACGAATGGCTTTAATCCCTTTAAGGGTGATCAAATCCGGATCTCCTGGCCCTGCTCCCACAAGCGTTATAAATGGTTTAATCTGCATTTTTCTCTCCTTCTCTCTTTTAAATCGTAACGCGCAGTTCCTCTCGTCTGCCTGCTGCTTCGTAATGAAATGCTGTAGACTGCTTGATAAACAGTTCTGCAAATTCTTTCGAAGGTTCGTATTTATTAATCTGTAGAACCCTTTCAGCAAATGTAGTTGAAAATTCGAAAATTCCGCTGTCTACATAGTGCTTATCGAAATCCTGTATAACGGCCGCTTGTGTGCTGGCATTGACGCCTTTGTCAAGCAGAAGAGCCTTTGCTGTCCATACGAACGAAGCGTATGCATGATATATGGCATCCGCATATTGCTGTTCATCGAACGCCTTGTTTGCCAGCTCCAGTTTTTCTTCCGCTTCAAGCAATAAAGTAGCTACCAAGTCAATCACTACGCCGGCACATTCGCCTACGCCGATCGCTGTCGCAAATGTCTCTTCGTGGCCCCAATCAATAAATTCATCAGGCGAGAGTGTTGTTAGATCAGCCAAAGGCTTCAAAAGCTTATAAAAGTAGTCTTTCGTCTGCCTGTCATAGTAACCGTGGAAATTTTCTTCTTGTAGTCGATTTGCTTTGTAATCTGTCAAAACGAGATCCGCCACCTGTAAAACACGTTTTGTAGGGACCTTAATAACACGCTCTGCAACGCGGCCTACACCATTCCCCACTGTTCCTCCACCCAGCATCACCTGCGCTGCAGGAACAACTTTGCCCGCTGCTTTTACGGAGCTTCCGTGAAAGCCAATATGCGCAAGGCCGTGTTGGCCGCAAGAGTTCATACAGCCCGATATTTTAATTTTGAGATTTTGTTCATAGATAAAATCCTCATGAAATTCATGGATGTACCGTTCTAATACACGGGCCATCTCTGTAGAGTTCGATATACCAAGGTTACAGGTGTCGGTACCTGGGCAGGTCGTCACATCAGACGTACTGTTGTAGCCGGGCTTTGCATAGCCCAACTCCGTTAGTAGATTAAAAATATGAGGCAAGGACTCCGGGCGCACATACTTAAATAGCAAATTTTGGTCTTGCGTAATACGGATATCATCTGCAATATGACCTTGTACACCAGCGATAAGTTTTCGCGCCTTAGCCGTCGGAATATCACCTGTCAAAACCTTAACATACACCCCATAATAGCCCGCTTGCTTTTGCGCAAAGATGTTGGTTGCTTTCCAGAGCTCGTAAGCGCGAGCATCAACTGGCTCGGCTGGCGTGATAGCTGCTGTTGGCGGTTCAGGCTGAGCAATAAGATCCCGGTCCACTTGAAAGGTTTGTATTTTATTAGCGATGCGCTCTTCGTCGATCAGTCGTAACACTTCTTCAAGTCCGAGTTTTTGCACTAAGTATTTGAAACGCGCTTTATTTCGATTATTACGTTCGCCATAACGATCGAATACACGTAGGGTAGATTCTATGTAGGGTAAAATTTCGTCTTCTGCCAAAAAATCAAAGATCTCACTAGCCAGTAAAGGTTGAGAGCCAAGACCACCACCTAGCATCACCTTAAATCCGCGAACCTCTTTTCCATCGACTATTTGTATTTTCGGAATAAAGCCAAAATCATGGATGTAGGAAAACGCCGTATCTTTATCACTCGATGAGAATGACATCTTGAATTTACGTCCCATTTCCGCGCAGAACGGATTCCGAAGAAAGTAAGCGAATGTGCTTTGTGCATAGGGTGATACATCAAAAGGTTCATCGGGATCTATCCCTGCCGCCGGTGATGCCGTCACGTTACGAACTGTATTGCCACAAGCCTCGCGCAACGTCATATCGTCCTCTGCTAGCTTCGCCCATACTTCAGGCGTCTTATTTAAATTAACGTAATGTATTTGAATGTCCTGACGCGTCGTCAAATGCAGGTTTTTGCTCGCATATTCGTCGGATATGTCTGCAATTTTTAGCATTTGCTTAAAAGTGATACGTCCAAATGGCAGCTTAATACGTACCATCTGCACGCCGCTTTGGCGCTGGCCGTAAACACCACGGGCTAACCGTAAGGAACGAAATTTCTCTTCAGGAATCTCTCCACCCTGAAATTGCCTTATTTTTTTTTCCAGTTCTATTATCTCTTGTTCTACAACCGGATTCTCTAATTCTGTGCGAAAACTTTGCATACTACCTTCTCTTCTCTTTTTAAGATTTTGCTAATTGACAGCAGATATTTCTACGTTCTTTTCAACAACCTAGCTACAAAGTTATAAAATATTTATCTAGTTATCATATAATATCTATCAATTTAGTATATATTTGTAAAAATAATCAAGTCTATCATACTAAAAGTAATTCGTGCCTGTGCGTAAATATGTAATACATAGTATCCTTCTTTTATTCCTGGCGGTATCATGTGCGCCGAAAGTGAAGGAAGGTTACGATGAGAAGAAGGGTTTTGTTGGTACTATTTCGATATCTGGTGCTTTTGCGCTCTACCCGATCGTTGTATTATGGAGTGAAGATTTTAAAAAGATCCATCCAAATGTGCGTTTCAATATTTCGGCAGGTGGTGCAGGCAAAGGCATATCAGATGTACTTTCAAATATGGTTGATATAGGTCTTGTATCGCGCGATTTGCATGCGCAAGAACTTACTCGGGGGGCATTCCCCGTACACGTTGCGAAGGACGCTGTAGTTGGTACATTTAATGCTAGTCACCCGAATTACGATATTTTAATGCAGCGTGGGCTGTCTCAACAAGAGTTAATTGGGGTATTTGTGAAAAATAGATACCGACTGTGGAGTGACATCGACCGTCGCTTGGTGCGCGAGCCTATTGAGGTGTATGTCCGATCGGATGCTGCTGGCGCAGCAGAGACATGGGCGAAATTTCTTGGCGAGCGGCAGGAAGGTCTGAAAGGCGTTGGTATTTTTGGCGATCCCGGTTTAGCGCAGGCTATTAAAGATAAGCCCTTTGCGCTAGGATTTAACAACCTCAACTACGTTTTTGATTTAAAAACGAAAAAGACCGCTACTGGCCTTGCCGTGCTGCCTATCGATATAGATGGGAACGGAGAGCTTGATAGGGACGAAAATTTTTACGATAGCCTTGATTCACTGACGTCTGCCGTAGCCACAAACCGCTACCCGTCTCCGCCAGCGAGAGATCTCACTTTTGTTATCCACAAGGATAAGAAAACGAAATTACTGACGGAGTTTATCCGGTTTGTACTGGAAAAAGAACAACAGGGTTATTTGCTGGATAACGGTTATGTACCCTTAAATAATGAACTTAAGCAAATTGAACTCAATAAATTGTAGCCTGTGAATTGGAGATTGATTAAAGACAAGTTGGCTCAGCGGAGTTTTGCACTGTTATTGATTCTATCAATAGTGGTTATCTTTTTGATTTTAGTGGGGTTGGTGACTAAATCAGTTCCACTGCTAAAAGCAGAAAGTCTTCTAAAAATATTATCGGGCAGTGTATGGTCGCCGATGAAGGGTGATTTCGGCTTTCTACCGTTTATTATGGGGACGGTATGGGTGACCATGATTTCCCTTGTTATCGCGGTTCCACTCTGCATACTGGCATCGGTCTATCTTGTAGAATATGCAAGTGAGACACTGCGGCGGATGGTGCTGCCTTTGATGAATGTGCTTGCAGCAATTCCACCCGTGCTATACGGTGTTTGGGGTGTGCTTTTCGTCGTCCCGATATTGGGCAACTACGTATCACCTTTGTTTGCTGTAGATACAACGGGCTACACCGTGTTTGCTGGCGGCATTGTGCTTGCCGTCATGATCTTTCCGATCATGATTAGTATCATGGTAGAGGTGCTGCAAACCATTCCGCATGAGCTAAAATCAGCATCCCTATCGTTGGGTGCCACAAAATGGGAAACCATCACCAAGGTGATCTTAATAAAGGCAAAGCCAGGTTTAATTGCTGCAATTGTGCTGGGCGTGTCGCGTGCTTTCGGAGAAACTATCGCGGTGCTGATGGTTTGCGGAAACATTCCTCAGCTGCCGAAGTCGCTTTTCGACGCAGGCTACCCTTTGCCAGCACTCATCGCAAACAACTTTGGTGAGATGATGTCTATCCCGCTGTATGATTCTGCCTTGATGTTTGCTGCGCTTTTATTATTCGTTCTCATTTTGGGTTTCAATTTAATTTCACGTATCATCTTAAACAGATTGGAGGAGAAAGCACAATGAGTAATGTGAAGAAAAGACTGCTAAAGGAAAAACTGGCGAAAGGTGCTATGCAGTTATCGGGCATGCTGATCACTGGATGCTTATTTTTCATCGTTGGAACAATTTTGTACAAAGGCCTGCCCTATCTTTCCTGGGAAATGATTTCGCAAACACCTCAGGGCGGTTTCTATATCGGGAAGGATGGTGGTATATTTAATGCGATTTTAGGTTCGCTATATCTCGCCAGCGTTTCTACGGCCTTGGCTACTTTAATCGGTGTTCCTATTTCCATTTATGTGCATATGTATGTCAAGAGTGGATCTTTTTTGGAAAGGGCCTGCAAGTTATTATTTGATGTTTTATTTGGCATTCCCTCGATTGTTTACGGCGCTATCGCCTTTAGTATCATGGTGTGGATGGGTATCCGCGCCTCGCTACTGGGCGGGATCATTACGATCACGCTATTAACCATACCTATCGTTGTTCGAACAATAGACGAGCTTCTAAAAACACTCCCGATTGATTTGAAGCATGTTACGTTCTCACTGGGGAGTACTCGTTGGGAGACAGCAAAGATGTTTTTACGCTATATCAGGCCAGGCATCTTCACAGCTGTATTGCTCGCCTTTGGCCGGGCCATTGGCGATGTTGCTGGCGTTTTGCTTACTACGGGTTTCAGTGACAATCTGCCCAAATACATCGATGAGCCCGCGGCGACGCTTCCATTAGCTATCTTTTTTCAGTTGAGCAGCCCTATTCCTGAAGTTCAGGGAAGAGCATATGCCTCAGCTTTAGTATTAACATTTATCATTTTAACCATCGTTATATGCACGCATATCCTAGCATCCAAACAGCAGAAGCACAAGATTTAACTGCTTTGTCCACGCCACATATACAGATCAAAGATTTGAATGTTATCATCGAAGGTAAACGCATTTTAAAAGACATAAACCTTTCGGTACCGAATAATTCGATTACATCAATTATCGGCCCCTCCGGCTGTGGTAAAACTACGCTTTTGAAAACTTTAAATCGCTTAGTTGATGATACCAAAGGTGTGGAAGTTAGCGGATCGGTACTCGTAAATGGCGAGGACATCTATGCGAAGGATGCGGAGGTGACGCATATTCGTAAGAAAATGGGCTTGTTATCGCAGAAACCTTTCCCCCTACCGATGTCCATATTCGATAATATAGCTTACGGGCCGCGTATTCATGGCGAACGGGATAAGAAAGTATTAAAGCATATTGTAGAAACACAATTACGCAATGTAGGTCTATGGGAAGAAGTTAAGGATCGGTTAGATGCTTCGGCCACACGGCTTTCCATTGGGCAGCAGCAACGGCTTTGTTTGGCGCGCGGGCTTGCGGTAAAGCCTGAAATAATCCTCGGTGATGAATCGACTTCGGCGCTTGACCCGCTCTCTACACAAACAATAGAGAACCTGCTCATTGAACTGAAGAAAGACTATACGATTGTACTGGTGACGCATATCCTTCGGCAAGCCCGCCGAGTATCAGACTATATCCTGTTTGTATACAATGGCGAGGCCGTGGAATTTGGTCGTACGGAAGACATATTGCTCAATCCGCAAAATGAAATTACCCGACAATATGTAAAAGGTTTTATCAGCTAGCCGCTGATGTATCTATCGCGGTAATACACACATTTCTATCGACCAAGCGCGATAGGTAGATCATTGCGCGACCATTCGCTCCAAGAGCCTACATATAAATTTGGAAGTGAATACCCGGCATGTGCTAAAGCCAGCAAGCTGTGACAGGCCGTGACACCCGAGCCGCAATGAACAACAATGTTCTCCACTTTTTTACCAGCTAGATGACGTTCATAAATGCGCTTTAGCTCACTTGGCTCTTTGAAAAGTCCATCGGCATTCAAATTATTATGGAATGGAATATTCACTGCCGTTGGGATGTGCCCGGCGATTAGATCCAGCGGTTCGCTAATTCCTTGATAACGAACTTCCTCACGTACATCAATAATTAGGCTATCTAGATCGTTGGTAAGCTGTTTGACATCGTGCAGGCTACAGAGCGGTAAGTCCCAATCCGTAAAGCTGTAAGATTTTTGTGTAGCAAAAATTGTCTCACCTGCAGCCACGGGAAAACCTGCTGCAACTGCAGCGTCGTAGCCTCCATTCAAGACCTGCACCTGCTTGATTCCTGCAGCTTTGGCCATCCACCAAAAACGGGCAGCAGCGTTAGCTCCATTCAATCGGTCATACACCACAACATAACTGCTGGCATCTATTCCGAGCTTGCTGAGCGTTTTCGAAAAATGCACAGTAGAAGGAAGCGGATGTCGTCCGCCATGTTTCGGATCTTCCAACGCGGATAAATCTTCGTTAAGATCGACAAATCTAGCCCCTTGTAAATGGCTTATGAGGTAGTTCGTTTTCGCATCTATGCCCGATGTAGCGTCGACTAAAACGAACGATGCATTAACGGCTATTTCTTGAAGTTTATTTACGCTGATAATAGGTTCCATAGTAATTTTGGTTTAAAGTCTAGTGAAATGACGACGCCTTTCTGGTATCTCTCATAAAAAGATAAACCAGCAAAGACACAAATATACATCCAGTGACGTAGTAAAAGAACAACTCCTCCTGATCGATATGTTTAAACCATAGCGCTACATACTCACAGGTGCCCCCAAAAATTGCTACAGTAAGCGAATAAGGCAATCCCACACCTAATGCACGTATGTTCGTCGGAAAAAGTTCGGCTTTTACAACCGCATTAATGGAGGTATAGCCACTCACAATGATCAACGCCAGCATTAAGATAAAAAATGCTATCCAACTATCTGTAGCGCTGTCTAGTTGGCCCAGTCTTGTTAGCATCGGCACCGTGAATAGTGTACCTAATATACCAAAAGCAATAAGGAGTGGCTTTCTTCCTATTTTGTCGGATAATGACCCAAACAGTGGCTGTAGTAGCGCAAAAAGCAGTAATGAACTAAAGGTTATCACAGTTGATTGTACCTTGGAAAAGCCTACACTGTTTATCAGGTACTTCTGCATATAGGTTGAGTAGGTATAGAAAGCTACCGTCCCACCTAGCGTAAGGCCAAACACTATAATAAGTGCTTTGGGGTGTTTAAGAAGTTCGGCGACTGAGCCGCTACGCCGTTTTACTTTTTTATCGGCAATCTCAGCTGTAGACTGAAAGGCATCTGTTTCGGCCATATGACTCCGCAAATAGAGAGCCACTAACGACAGCGCCGCGCCGATGATAAACGGGAGGCGCCAACCCCAATCGCTCATTTGTTCTTCGCTTAGCAGTAACTTTTGCATAATCAACTGAATCCCCAAGGCGATTAATTGACCTCCAATCAGCGTTACATACTGGAAGCTGGAGTAGAAACCTCGTTTGTCCGCTGTCGCCATCTCGCTCAGGTACGTTGCAGATGTGCCATACTCCCCGCCGACGCTTAGCCCTTGCAGCAAGCGAGCAACGAGCAATAAAATTGGAGCGAATAAACCTATGGACTGGTACGATGGCGTGAGCGCGATCAGCAGCGACCCGAAAGACATGAGCAATACGGACAAGGTCATCGAAAATTTCCGACCGGCTTTATCGGCTAAACTACCAAATATCCAGCCTCCTATAGGGCGCATCAAAAAGCCGACGGCGAATATCCCGGCGGTATTTAAAAGCTGTGCTGTTGCATTGCTTTCAGGGAAAAAAATTGGGGCGAAGTAGATGGAGAACGCGGAATAGGCATACCAGTCATACCATTCTACTAAATTACCTATTGACCCGCTTACAATGGCGCGCAGCCTAGTTACGGTCGGTTTTGGTTGTGTGTTTCGTCTTTTTGGTACGATGTGCATATGTCCCATATCCTATAACGGATAAATATACAGCAAATTAAAATTTCACAGAAATGATGTGATGGATTACATCTAGTGGTAGATTTTTGCAAAAAAAAAAGAGGACTATTACTAGTCCTCTCGCTATATCGAATAAACCGAAATTAACCGTTGTCTTGGTTTAATGACTGTTTGTAGATTGCTTTTTTAACTTGGGTACGACGAGTAACTGATCTTTTCTCGTATGCTTGACGTGAACGTAGTTCGCGCAATACACCAGTTTTCTCAAATTTCTTTTTGAAACGTTTTAACGCTCTATCTAAAGATTCTCCTTCTTTTACATTTACGATAATCATGTGCTATATATACCTCCTTTCGTGCCCTTTTAGTTTTTTTGTGAATGCAAAGATAGACATATTATTGGTAAAACAAAGCGCAAGAGGAAAATTATACGAGACTATTTACTACACTACCTTCAGCAAGCGAACGTCATGATCTTTTATAGTTATCAATTATCCGTGTTGGGATAGATCTCCGAATTTTTCATATAGCCGCTACTCCATCTGCAACATGTGCCCCTGTAGATAGCACGCTACAATAACTCTTTTTATTGGAAATAACCCTTCGCATACGATTCCAGTCAAAAATATTGGGATTCAGTGGTATACACACGAACGCATTTGCTTATTTACAAAGTTCGGGGTTATGTGACCGTACGCGGACAACTGATTGGTTATTTGACTCCATTTATTTCTCTACCTTTAGGGCAAAAACACTACATTGCACATGAAATTAGGTTCAAATTTGTCATGCTTTAAAATTCTTTTTTTCCTCTCTCTACTGCTTACTGATTCAAGCCAGCTATTGGCACAAAAAAAAGTAGCATTTAAAAGCAAGGATAATCTATCGCTTTTCTTCTCGAATCAAAAAGGGTCCAAGAATTGGACAACTATTACAATCAATAGTGGGCCACAGGGCAGTATATACTCGCTTAATGGTGCCGGCATGGAAAAGCCTGAGTCATTCGACATTAAGGACGCTTATTTACTTGACGACTCTTATTACGCCATTCCTCTAGATATTCAGGACACAGCGTTCTTCTTTTTTTTCTCTATTAAATATGGTCGAGCGCTTTTAATAAGTGATATAAAAAAGGGTGTGCCTATAAAAGTGGAATTGCGTGAGGCTTCGAAAAGCACTTTAGAAGGCCAGGTAAAAATCGAAAGCATGATTCCATTACTGCGTTTGCTTCTTTAGGAAGCACCAAGACAACCGCTATTGAGCAAATCTCGCAAAGCGTTACCTTTACACCGGTGTTAACCTATTAAAGCGTAGTATCTGCAAGAGTTCCAACCGCTTCTGTTTCTTCAGTAACAACAGCTTGACCATCAAAGGGGCGTTTGGACACAAGGGTGAGCACGCCTGTCAAAATAACGCTGTCCTCTATATCAATTTCTTTATAAATAGTATTGTCGCTGTCAACGAGCTCATAGGTCGCTACGCTGCCGGTCTGTTCTATAGGTGTTGCATAAACGTATAGCTCTTCCAGTAGGTCAAAGTCTTCTTTTCGAAATTTAAAAGCACTCATAATATTACGTATAGTTTTTAGATTTTTTTTGTGTTCATTATTACACAGCCGTCGGTAGCGTACGTCGTCCATACATGTAGCGCGTGATAATCTTTTTCAGACGTTCCTTATAGTCAGCTGTCAACCATTTGCTGTATTCCCGCGTCACGTTTCCGAGGCACTTGACGTAATCCTTTACACGCAGGTCTATCTCCTTATCCAGTAAATCCGTAAGCGCTAAAGCTTCGGTTATCGTGTGGGCATTTTCGGTACACATCTTGGCATGCTGTCTGATTGCATCTCGAATTACATTTTTGACCTTCTCTCCTCTCGCGAGGGTATCTTTATACGCTGAAAAAATATCAAAATTCACTTCCAGGCTGGCTGGGAATTTCGCACGAAGCTCGGGAGAAATCTGCCTTATCTCTGCGACAGACTCATGAATTTGACCTACATATTGCTCGGGATGTTCAAATACCTGTTGCCAGTCGATATCTTTATCCCATGCACCGAAACGTTCCGTATTATTGCCGAGATCGATAATTTGAAAGGTTCTTTTATTCGATAGACGTCGCGCACCGCGGCCTATCATTTGGTGATAGAGTGTGATGGAGGTAGTTGCTCGATTTAGAATAACGGTCTGTATAGTGGGCTCATCAAAACCGACGGTCAATAAAGAAACAGATGTCAGAATGGCGCCTTTTGTTTTCTTAAACCAACGTAAAATCTCAGCACGGTCGCGCGCCGATGTTTTATTATCCAAATGCTTTACTGGGTAACCTTCCGCATGGAAACATTCCGCTATCTTTTTTGATGTAATGATCCCACTGTTAAAAATCACGGTCTTTTTCTTTACCGCATGAGCCCGATATGCCTCCAACAATAAATTGATCATCGCATCCGATCCATACAGGGCGTCTGAGGTGCCTATGGTAAAATCTCCCGTATTACCTGTACGGAGCGTGTTTAACTCTACGTCGTATTCGCGCACGATGGGACGAGCCAAATAGCCTTCGGCTATCAGATTGGAAATGGATTGGCCGATAACTATTTCGGTGTAAAAGTCGCGCAAGGGCAGATTAACATCCGAGGATAGCGGTGTTGCCGTGACGCCTATTATGGCGGCATTCTTAAAACGAGAAAGCAGTTTTCTAAAGGAATTGTGATGGGCCTCATCTACAATAACTAACCCTACATCCCGCGTATCAAAAAGTCCGTCATTAATGCGTCGCTTTAATGTTTCGACCATCGCCACATAACAACTGAATCCCTCTTTCCGTCCAATCCTTTTCACAGCACTATCTATCACTTTATTGGCGACGGCGCTTTTTTGTAGTGCTTTGCTCGTCTGTTTGCATAGCTCAGCCCTATGGGTCAAAATAACAACCTTTTTGCCATATGCCTTTATAAAGTCACGTGCTATAGCAGAAAAAATAACTGTTTTACCGCCACCGGTTGGCAATTGGTATAACATTCGACAGTCGTGTCCGTTACAGCCAGTCATTTTTTCGAATAACAAATCTATGTCGTGCTGTTGATAATAATAGGGCTTTTGCTTTTGCATACGCTATGGCTGATTAAATTACTACTTGAACTATCCATCTTGCGGTATAGTTCTATCAGAAACCTAATTTTTTTGTTTAAATATTTTCTTTTCTACCCACAGCACGTCTTGATGTGTGCACATACCTTTATATTATACGTGCGTCTCTTTGGGTCAAAACCAAAAAGGTTTGTAAACCGTTCATTCAATACATTTGCAGCATACTACATATGATTAAAATCGGATATCACGCATCGCACGAACAATTCTCACCAAAGGCTTTATTACAATTTGCACAACGTGCCGAAAACAATGGATTTGACCTGGTCACATCTTCCGACCATTTTCATCCCTGGACAGAAAAAGATGCGCACAGTGGCTTTGCATGGAGCTGGCTCGGAGCAGCCATGCAAGCCGTTAACCTTGAGTTTGGGATTGTCACGTCCCCCGCCCCGCGTTATCATCCAGCAATTATTGCCCAAGCCGTAGCCACACTAAACCAAATGTTTGACAATAGGCTATGGATTGCAGCGGGTAGCGGCCAAGCGATGAACGAGAATATCACGGGTGAGCTGTGGCCGAACAAAGACACGCGAAACCAGCGGTTGGCAGAGAGTGTATCCATTATGCGACGGCTTTGGAAAGGCGAAGAAGTAAGTGCTGATGGAATAGTCAAACTGGCCAATGCAAAGCTTTATACCTTGCCTACCGCTATGCCGCAGGTGGTCGGTGCGGCATTATCTGCCGCGACAGCTTCCTGGATCGGCACTTGGGCAGAAGGCCTGATTACGATAAATCACCCGGATGACAAACTCAAAAAAATTATAAAGGCTTTTCGCACAGAAAACCCTGCGGGTGACATGGCTATAAAAATTCAAGTATCTTTTGCTGACAGTCTAAATGATGCTGAACAATTGGCATGGGAAAGCTGGCGCAACAATATATTGGGGAGCAGCATACAGGCGGAGTTATCTCAACCTAAATTTTTTGATGAAGCTGGCCAGTTTGTTCGTGCGGATGATATGAAGGAGCACGTTTTATTAGGCACATCTGCCGACACGTATATATATGCAATACAGAAGTATCGGGAGATGGGTTTCAGCAAGATTACATTTCATAACGTTAATCCGCATCAAGAAGCTTTTATCGATATGATGGGGAGCGATGTTCTTCCTAGAGTACGTTAACCTGTGTAAGATTGAGATTTTATCATTTAATCACGGAGTGACACAAAAGATATAGTGGCGAACAGTCGTTGACTGCAACAACATCCGTTGACTTTTCTAAGATTAGATACAACTGTTCTCTGAACTTTAGCGCAACAAAAACGATCGAAACATTGGTAATTCCGTTACGAGTCAGGGTATTGATAACCTGTTCCATAGGTCTTATCGTATTTGTAAATACTGAAATTCTGCAATAAATACCTATTGCGAAGGGTAAAGTGAACGATATCGCTGCTGGCGTATTCAGTAGGTAAAGAAATAGCGATGAAAAAGATTATACCTACGAAAGCACATGCTGTGATGGACTATGGCAGTGCCATCATTTTACTGACAGGACCCTGAATTTTATTATTCGATGACGACCCAAAAGCAAAATATGCATTTGTGTTTGTGGGGGCGTTTATTTTGATACAGTCGTTATTCACTAACTACGAAGGAGGCTTAGTAAAAATCATTCCTGTGAAGTTTCATTTAACAATGGACGTATTACTTGGCATCGCCTTGATCCTGTCCCCATGGTTGTTCGGATTCGCCGAACAGACCTGGCTATGGCATGTTTTAATGGGAGGAATGAGTGTTTTTGCTGGATTGTTTACTAGTAGCAAAATACCTGAGTTCTTATCCATGAAAGGGATGTAAATCCCTATGATCTCAAATTTGGGTTGGGCTTACGAATTCATCTAATTTTTTTCATCGTAAATCCAACCTATAACTGCTACTATATTATCTTATCTGGAACCACCTTTGCAGAATACTACTGACCGCCGAAAGGTTAATTTACACTGATCTCATTAGTCATAATGGAGAAAAATAATTAGCTGTTAAATCTTTAGTTGCAGACAATTGTTATAACAACAAAGACAATCCAACAATCTGTTGTTATACAATAATTCATAGATAAATGTATAGTTTGGCCCAACTTGTCCTATTGCATACGCAAATAGGTAACTTTCTGAAGGAAATGTTTATGGATGATATGAACTGGCAATTTGCGTTGCACATCGTTCTTAAAGCACTGGTCATGTTCAGCATCATCCTTTTGTTTCTGCGTCTTACTGGAAAAAAAGGAATTCGGCAACTAAGCATTTTTGAAGTAGCCATCATCATCGCTTTGGGTTCGGCGGCCGGAGATCCCATGGTTGACGAGAAAATGGCCGTTGTACCCTCGGTCATCGCCTTTGCAACCATTTTAGGATTTTACAGAGCCATAACTTTTATTGCTGCAAAATCCAGCAAAGCGGAACGAATCATCGAGGGAACGCCTATTTACGTCGTGGAAGATGGGATGTTTTCCATGGATGCTAAAGAAGCACATACCTTTGCTAAAGACGAATTTTTTGCGGAAATGCGCGAAGCGGGAATCTCGCAAGTAGGACAGGTAAAAACAGCTATATTAGAACCGAACGGGAAAGTGAGCTTTTTTTATTATCCAGATAATGAGGTCTTATTCGGCCTCCCTATCTTGCCCAGGGATTATGAAAAAAAAACAACGGAAATACATACAAAAGCTCATTATGCCTGCAGCAACTGCGGATTCACCACTCTTTTGGAAGAAACAGTTCCTTGCGATCGATGTCAACATAGCATTTGGGTTGTCGCTTCTGATGAAAAACGAGTTGGGTAATGCAACTTAGCAAGCACATAAAGTTATTTTTTCAAACTTATTTGTATAAATTCCGTTCGTTAGGGTAAAGGCACGACTATGTTTACATCTTCCGAAATCCACATTATAAACATCCTTCGCAACGGCGTCGGCTATCGCAATTTGCCAACAAGTGCGCACTATTCGGACAGCGATATAAAAAATGCCATAAGGCAACTTATGCAAAAGGGCATCATCAAAAAAGCGAAGGCCAATGTGCTAAATTGGCCCATTGAAAATCATATGCTCACGGACTACGGAGAGATGTACCCATTATAGCAGGGCTACGCGCAAATCCTTATCCAAATAATATCACCGCAATAACAAGGGTGATAGCGATATTGAACGTTTGCGCAATTAGAAAAGCGTACAATGGCTTCTTGCTTTCATGGCCGAACAGGTCTTTAATATTTGTTTCTAAACCAATGGAGGTAAAGGCGAGCGCGAACCATAATCCCTGTATGCTTTTTAAACTATCTTTTACATTGGCATATGTATCTTCAGAAACTGCAAAGGAAAACAATAGCGATGCAAATACGAATCCAAGTACAAATTTTGGGAAACGTTCCCAGATAATTGATAAAGTTGGCTTCTCGACATGTTCCGCTTTCTTGGCGCTATTGTATGTCCAGTAAATACTGATTGCAAAGGCAGCAATTCCTAACAGTACATTCTGAGAGAATTTTACGATCGTACTTATTTTTAGGGCTTCCTCACCTACTAAGGAACCAGAAGCGACTACCGCGCCAGTTGTATCGATACTTCCGCCTAGCCATGCCCCTGTTACGGCCTGCGACAAGCCCATCCAATCTGCAATATACGGCATAAAAATCATCATTGGAATAGCGGTGATTAGCACGAGTGATATGACATATGACAGCTTTTTGCTGTCGCCTTCAATCGCGCCAGAGGTTGCAATGGCGGCGGAAACGCCGCAGATCGATACAGCGCTAGATAACATCAAGGACATTTCTTTATCTATCTTCAATTTCTTGCACAACCAAAATGCAAAATACCATACGGAAAGCACAACGAGAAGGGCTTGAACCAAACCCCGCGCACCCGCTTCTAAAATGTCTCCGAAGATAACGGATGTTCCGAGCAATATAAGACCTATTTTCACATAGAACTCCGCATTTAAAACTGCCTTAAACCAGATGGGTAGTTTGAAAAGGTTACTAATTAGCAAACCAATAGCCAAGCTAAAGATAACAGCTTCCAGATTAAACTCTTTTACCACGCTGTTGCCCGCAAAAAACAGGGCAATTAACGAAAGTAGAAACACGACGGGTACCACAATGACCGTCGCACGGATACTCTTTCCGAGAAGCAATGCCCCAATGACCGCAGTGAGTAGCACCAGTAAAAACTGATAGCCTATAGCCTGTAAATTTGCGCTTTGTAAAACTGTGGTTTGAAATTCCGAAACATTTGTCCAGTTAAAATTGGGTTTTGGTACAATAAGGCCTAATAAACTTAAGAAGATGGTACCTAGCCCTAAGAGGACAACTACCCAATCTTCCGGAAGCGTTATTTTTCGTGTAGACATTTTTTTTAAAATTTTCTATAAAATATTCAGTTAGTGAGTTGTTATTTTTAGTAGCTGACCAAAGCTATGCTTTTCATCCATAGTGATCGTGCAGTGCTGTTTTTGCAGCATGGAATCCGCACATCCCGTGAACACCACCCCCAGGAGGTGTCGATGAGGAGCAGATATAGATATTTTTTTGTGAGGTGCGGTATGGCGTTAAACTTAGCGTAGGCCGCGTGTAAAGCTGCGTAAGGTCCATCAAACCGCCATTAATGTCACCACCCACATAATTGGGGTTATATTGTTGCAGCTCCATGCTATTAAAGCTGTGCGTAGCTACGATTGTGTCTTTAAAGCCCGGCGCAAAACGCTCCACTTGGCTTTCGATAGCAGCCGTCATATCCTGTGTTGATCCATTAGGCACATGGCAGTATGCCCAACCTACATGTTTTCCTTCCGGTGCCCGACTGCTGTCAAACAGACTGGGCTGACTAAAAAGAACAAAGGGCTTCTCGACGTGCTTTCCTCTACTGGTCTCCCATTCATTATCGGCAATCTCCGTAAAGGTATTTCCCAAATGTACGGTCCCGGCCTGCCGTGTGTGAGCATTTGTAAATGGTGTAGGTTCTGATAAAGCCCAGTCTACCTTGAATACCCCCATTCCATACCTGAAACGGGATAACTGCCTTTTATAGCTATTAGACCATTCTACGCCTTTTAGTTGCAACAATTGCCTTGGTGTGATGTCCAGTATTAAAAGTTCGTGTTTAGGCAAAGCGTTAACGTCGTCGAGCCAAAAACCCGTTTTTAGCTCGCCTCCCAAAGTCTTGTAATAACTAAGCAGGGCTTTTGCAATTGACTTTGACCCGCCTTTTGGCACCGGCCAACCATAGCGATGCCCTACGGCTGACAAAACTATGCCTATAGCTGCCGTACTAAAGTTAATAAGTGGCTGTATGCCATGGGCGGCCATGCCAGCCCACAATGCTTTCCCCTGCTCGGTAGCGAAACGTTTTGCAATCCAAGAGGCAGGTTGTAGGGCATCTAAGCCAAAAGACGCTAACCGCAATGGATCTTTAGGAAAACGTAAGGGCCCCATGGTATCTTGGGCTAGGGTTTCCCAATGATCAACAACGGATCGCATCAGTCGGCTATACACCGGGGCATCTTTGCCAAGATGCTGTAGCGTGGCCGACCAATCTTGATACAACAGACCCGCACTGCCATCATCTAAAGGATGCGCTGCCGCGATCGCTGGATAAAGAAGTTCCAGACCGTGGTCAATCAGTGGCAGGGAGCGAAAAAAAGGCGAAGCCATTGCCATCGGATGGATGGCGGAACAGACGTCGTGCATGTAGCCCGGCACCGTAAGTTCCTTTGTCCGTAAACCGCCCCCAATATCGTCAGCACCTTCAATAAGTAGCGTCGACTTCCCAGCACGTTGCAACGTTATGGCTGCCGCCAAGCCGTTAGGTCCCGAGCCAACTACCACAGCATCATAGTGTTTTTCAATTCCCATTCAATTACATCAATTTATCTCTTCTATCTTCGCCAAGTACGCTGCGCCATTTCTTTCGATGTCCCAGCCTACTACCGGATTAAAGTGGTACCCCCCTTTAGTCTCTCGCGCTTTTACAAGCTCGTTGTATGTAGGTTGCACGTATCCAGTTTCATCGATCACCTTACTTAATATCCGGGTAGGCTTACCATCCCAATTCCACATCAGCCGGAAGGCAGTATGTGCTTTCTCTAAAACGGGCCCCTGTATATGTGCTTCATGCCAATGTTCGCCGTTGTCGGTACTTACCAGCACCTGCTTCACTTTTCCACGCCCGCTCCAGGCAATACCCCGAATTTCTTGCCAACCCTTTTCGATTTTCTTCGGATAAGCCGGATACGTAATTATCGATCGCGCATCCATCACTAAACTAAACATTCTAATCTTACCATCTTTAATTTTTTCGGTATATTTTGATGTTTCTTCTCGCGTCATGACGGGTTTATCGGTTAACTCAATCCGTCGTAGCCATTTAATCTGTGTATTTCCTTCAAATCCGGGAATTACCAATCGCATCGGGTAGCCTTGTTGGGGGCGAATCGCCTCTCCGTTTTGCCCGTAAGCAATGATCGCTTCCGGAAGTGCTTCCTGCAGCGGAACACTGCGCGCCATAAGCGCGCCATCTGCGCCCTCCGCCAAAAACCATTTCGCAGACGATTTTACACCCAAATCCCGTAATATCGTTGAAAGCAACACCCCCGTCCATTCACTTTGACTTGTTAAGCCGCAGACTTCCTGAGGCGTCATCTCTCGTTTGCCATAACGGAAATTTCCAGAACATTCAATAAAGCAAATTCGGGATACAGAAGGGTAACGCTTTAGATCTGCCAAGGTCAACCGTATAGGTTTTTCGAGTAATCCATGTATAAGGAGCTCATGCTTTTCGGGATCGATTTCCGGTATCCCGGCATGATGTCGTTCGAAATGTAGATCTGCTGGCGTGATGGTTCCGTATAGATCTTGGAGCGGCGTTCTTGCAGATGTTGTTGAAATCAGCTTCTTGGGCTTTTCAAAAGCCGATCGATATCCCACTTCAGCCGTTGATCTTCCTTGTACTTTACTCGGATCCACAAAGATCTGCGAGGGCACATCGGGCTCGATTATTTGATTTTTAGTTTGAATATAAAAATAACTGGCAAAACCAATACTTGCTGCCAGTACTATCAAAACTACAATCCATAATGCTCGCTCACGCCACCAGCTTGTTCGTACGCTATTTTTCATTCGTAATTATTTAATTTCAGGGCCACCTTTCCGATCATCAATTACATAGCGTTTACGCGCAGGCATTTCAATTTTCGGAAGTGTTTTCGCGTTGATAACTTCGTTTGCTTCAATAATCTTGTTTAGGTATAACAGATAGGCCGTTATATCATACACCTCCTGATCGCTAAGCGAACCCGGTGCATTAAATGGCATTGCCCGCCGAACATAATCGAAGATCGTGGTGGCATATGGCCAATAATTACCGATCGTGTTTTTGCCTGTGCTGTCAGTAACCAGCTTATCATAAGGGCCTTCGTAGCCGTTTATTCCATGGCAGGAAGCACACTTTTGATGATAGAGCTTGCTTCCTGCTTTGACTGTGCCAGAACCTTCTTTAGGCAATCCTTTGCCATCCGGACGCACATCGATATCCCATTTGGCTATGAATTGCTGATCTGCCAACTTCCCTAATCTGAATCGAGACGGCCATGTCTTACGATAGTTTTCTAAACCATCGTCCCAACTGGAATGATAGACGTCTACGCTATCCATCGCCCTTTGTTCGTCTTTTTCAAATGCGCAGCGCGTGAAACAGCAACTCACTAGCAGCAGCTGACCAAACAAACATAGGCTACTTATTGTACTGACCTGCATCCAGCTTTCCCGGGGAAATTTTATAGTCTTTCCTGACTTTATGCAATACAACATATAGTGAATCCCGATTTTCATCGATACCCGTTAACACAACTCTATTTTCATCATCCTCTATCTTGTACGATAGGATAAAACGTTGCCTGATTTCCTTCTCCGCCATTTGATCAGCCTTGGCAAATTCGCGTAAGCGACGAGCAGTTCTTGCGCGTGGATGCACGTATCCCGCTTCATCGCCCAAACGCGCTTTGACATCTGTCGGTATCCATTCGGCTAGGGAAATTGATGGTTTCTCCCCGGCTGTATCTTTCTTAAGACGATCCAAATAATTTTTTACCCCGCCGTCGCCACCTTCGCCCGCGGTCACGTTACGCTGATCGGGAATCAATTTATATTTATCTTCCAAGTATAGCGTTTGGGTTTTAGGATCGACATAGTAATGAAATGCACGTTGCCCACCCGCAACTCCTGAAATCTCAAATGTTCGGTTGACATCACGTTTCGGATCTCCGCCGCCGTTTGACAAATCTAATTTCAATGGTCGATTGACTTTAAAAGTTAAGGTAGACCATTTTTCAAATGTTGCAGACTGCCACCTGATGCTATCATAAGGATCAAATGGATGTGCAATACCATTAATCTTAAACTCTGATACGTTGTAGTTTCCACGAAGATCGGCCACTCCGCTACTGGACGGCTGCTTATACGGATCGTAGAGAAAATCAACGTATTGTAAGTAAAAAAAGACGCCAAGGAAAAGAAAAATGGCTAATCCTTTTAACCCAAAACGTACAAGCTGCCCTGCGGTGTTAAATTTTGGAAAAGAAAGATTAACCTTCGCCGGAATCTCACGGATAAAAACGTCATAAAAGGGCTTAAAGTAGGGTACTAACAGAAACAAACTTAGTAGAACAAAATACGAGCTGTACACGTGGACGCCCCCGTCGTAAGCAAAGTTGACGACAACTATGGCCCCTAATGCGCCCACTAATAAAGTCGATCCGATAGCTACTGTCTTTCTAAAAAAGAGTAAGGTACCGGCTCCAACCTCGACAATCCCTGCAAAGACCTGATACCAGGGCACGATACCGAAGGATAGCCAGAATATCTTCTGCGTTGTTAAATCTCCATAATCCGTATCCAGAATACCGAGAGACGGATAAGGCATTTGCACGGGGAATAATTTGGTGAAACCAAACCCAATAATGCCGAGTGCAGTACGATAGCGTACAATGACGTTTAACCAATAATAAAGCTTGGTGTATTCTTTGCGCTCTTTTTTTAAAACCTTTGCAAAAAAGCTCCATAGCAAACCCGCCGCCGCCGAAAAGAATAAGGTATTTACCCAAATACTGTATCCTTCCAAGCGGGAACCAAAAGTGGTTCGGCCAAACCAATTGACGCCTGATCCAAAACGGCAAATATCATAAAGATCCCGATAGTCTAGGTTCAGCCAATCTATAGACAATACATGCTGATACCATAAAGGGTTATTCGGGATGGATAGTATAATAAAGAAAACTAAACTTATCCGGAAGGCCAACAATTGCCAAAATGGCCAGCTTTTGTTTAAAGGACGGTCTATCTCCTTTGGGACATCTTTATCTGTTATTTTTTCAATTACGAACATAGCAAGTGCAAATCAGTATGTGAATAAATTATAATTTGAAACCTAATTTCCGGCGCCCCTCTTTTTTGACCTCTTGGAGGAGGTAGCGCTTATCTATTTTATGAAGTGCCACAACAAGTGAATCTCCCTGCTGGCTTTTACCGCGTAACTCAAGGTGTGTGCTATCGGGGCGTATGATATCAAATGTGTATTGATCATCGGGATAGTGCGGGTTTGGATTTTTTAAGACAATACGTTTCTGATCATCAGAGGCGTCATAACGGTAGTACAAACGGTCGCCCACCTGCGCATACTCGTAATCGCGGCTGCTGTCTTCCCGTTTTAAAAAGCCTGTAGAAACTGTCGTTCTTATTGTATCATTTACGCGTACACTTAACGTATTCCATTCTTCAAAAACGACATCTTTCCATCTCGATTTATGTGTTGGTGAAAAATCTATACTATCCCCATTCAACACATAGCTGTCAACGAGATATTTACCTGCGACATCAGGTAGGCCATTTTCCGCTGGGTAGTACAGGCTTGCTGATCGACTAATGTCAAACGAGCGGAAACCAACGAGGACGCCAAACAAAATGACAAATAATACTTTTGGAATCCATTTGTATTGCCCCCAACGCACTTGGTTCCAATTAAATTTCCAACGTTCCGGAATGGTAGTTTGAAGATCAATAACGAGCTTAGATAGACGCCCAATATCATAGAAGAAAATGGGCAGCGTCAATAAAACAATGTAGGCCGAAGCGAGATAATACGCTCCGCCGTAAGCAATATCGGCCAAAAACACATTGCCATAGAAAGGTATGATAATGACAACTGCCAGAAATGACGTACGACGGAATACGAGGAATATGGCAGCGATCAACTCGACCGTTCCCAAAAAGACCAGATAGGCCGGCGCAGCAGACAGACTTAGATAAAGGTGTTTCCAATCTTCAAAATAACCATAGCCCGTGTTGAGGTGACTTAACGATAGCTCTGGTGCGAAAATGGCAAAAAACTTAGTAAAGCCTGCAACAAACAAAATCGAAGCAAGGCGAAAACGCACAAAAATTCGCAAAATGTAAAAATATAGCGCCTCGCGATCTGTATCAGGTGTCTCTTTCTTAAACCAGTAAAACGCGCCGATTAAAGCCAGCCCCAAGCCGATAAGCCAATCGTAGACCTGTGAGACCTCTCCAAAAAAATGGGGTAGGAAAACAAGTAAATTAAATAGGTCTGTCACCAGATACTTCCATTCCAGTCCGACAAGCGTACGATAAAAATCGGCCTGTAGTGGTAAGCTAAGAAGCAAAATAAATATAATGGCTACACGAAGAATATATCGTTGCCAAGGCGCGTTTATCGGGATTTGAGGTGTTCGATTCGTCATGATTTATCAAGATTAAAAGGAATAACCGGGATTTTGTTCGAGCACAGGATCTGCTAATATCTGGCTGTAAGGGATTGGCAAAAGCAGTCGAAATGATTCGGTAATACCTAACACCTCTTGTGCCCTGCCGGTGCGAACCAAGTCAAACCAGCGATGTGCTTCAAATGCAAACTCCAAACGGCGTTCGTCCTCTATAGCGCGTAGAATCTCGGTCTGATTCTGCGAAGCGGGCTTGGCTGTTAGAAGTGCTCTTGCCCTTACGCTGTTAAGATCGGCAATGGCCTGCTGGTAGTCGTTAGCATGCGCGCTGGCTTCCGCGCGGATCAAGTATAGCTCTGCGATGCGAATCACATAGGTTGGATCGCTAGCAGGGCTGCGGTAATAGAGATTTCCATACCATCGGTTCTGGTTATCTCGGGCTATTAGCTCGCTTCTGGCTCCGCCTGTCGCCGCCGTAGTTAACAATGAAACCAAAGCCGCATTAGGCGCCCATTGGCGTGTGCCACCATTGGTTTGCGGTTGCCACTGCCCGCGATGAGGATTTAATTCGTTAGCGTTATAATACAATTCGAAGACAGATTCTCTGGTGCCCGTTACATTACTTTTAAAAAAGCTGTAGTACGGGTTTAGGAGTTCATATTCCGTATCCGTCAGCAATCTATTAGCATAGGCAATGGCCTGTGTCCAATCTTCCTGATACAAATAAAAGCGGGCTTTTAGTGCCCACACGGTCTTCTTGGTAAAGATAAACCGATTGGTAGCTTGCGGCAGCAATTCTTCAGCGGCAGACAGGTCTGCCAAAATCTGTGCATAGGTTTGATCGCTATTGCTACGGACCACGCCTGCGTTCTCGCCCACATTTGTTGTTGGTTCAGTGATAAGGGGCACGCCGCCCCAAATGCGAACCAAGTCGAAATAGCTGAGTGCACGGATCGCATAGGCCTGTCCCAAAATAAGGGCTCTCTCATCAGCGGTAATATCAAGTGCTTCGTTATCACGTAGAGCTTTGATGATATTATTCGCCCTATTTACACTTTCATATAGGCCATTCCATGTTGCTGCGATAGTGGAATTCTCCGCATTGACGCGGTGATTTATAAATTCTTGAATTTGAGATTGCGATCCCGTCCACTCCACGTTATCGCCTGAGAGATACGCTATAGACTGGAAGTTCACGCTATAATAATCGCGTAGTGCGACATAGGCACCGTTCAGTGCTGCGTTGGCTGATGCCTGATCATGGATTACGTTTTCGCCAGATATAGAAGCTTTCGGATCCACCTCAAGAAAGGAGGAGCAGCTACTGCTTGCTACAAGAACGGCTATATATAACATATAATTTCTTATCATTTTTTAAAGCGTTAAGTTGATACCTAATTGAAAACTTCTGGGCTGCGGTGGCGTACCTAAATCTATCCCTTGTTGGTTAGGTGATCCGTTCGCTGCAGACTCTGGGTCCAGACCGGTGTATTTCGTCCAGGTAAACAAGTTTGTAGCCTGTGCGTATATCCGTAGTCTCGAGATGGATAGACGATCTAGCACTTTGCTCCCAACGTTATAACCGAGACTTAGCGTTCTAAACCGCAGGTAAGATCCATCCTCCAGCCACCTGCCGCCGCCATCTTTGTAGTTATTGTTGTTGACGCCATCAGAACGTGGCACATCAGTAATATCGCCAGGCTGCTGCCAACGATCTAAGTTTGATGCAAAGATGATGCGCGCGGCATCTCGTGCGCCCCCTGCTTCGCCAAAAAATCGGTTATGGTTGTACACCTCATTGCCTACGGAAAAAGTTAAAAATGTTTGTAAGTCAAAATTTTTATAGGTGAAATTGTTAGATATCCCCCCGAAATAGTCTGGCCATATACTTCCCAAAATTTGCCGATCATCCGTCGTGATTTTTCCGTCGCCATTGACGTCTTCATAAACCGCGTCCCCGGTGGCTGGATCTACATAAAGTTGGTTGTATACCCAGAAAGAATACATAGGGCTACCTTCTTGGAATAGAATAAGATCCCTACTGCCGAAATTCATTGGCTTCGCCAATTTTTCAATATTGTTTACATTGCGTGCCACATTCAGTGATGTGCTCCATGAGAAATCATCTTTTTGAATGTTCACGGAATTTAGTGTGAGTTCAAATCCTTTATTGCTTATTTCCGCTGAATTATTCAGGTACTCGTCGAAGCCCGTAGTACCTGGCAAAACTTCCGTCAACAGGCCGTCTTTGGTGTATTTATAGTAATAATTTAAAGCAAATGATAGTCTATTTTTTAAAAGAGCAGCGTCTAACCCGATATTGAATTGCGATGTCTTTTCCCAGCTCAATTGCTGATTGGCCAGCTGCTCAGGTATGATGCCTGGAGATCCTTGGTAGGATGTATTAACACCAGACCACAACAGTCGGGATGCGAATGAATTAATGCCGTTTTGGTTGCCTGTAATTCCATAGCTACTCCGTATTTTAAGATCGTTGATAAAGCTTACGTCTTGTAAGAAACCCTCTCTTTTTAATCGCCAGGCAAGGCCGACCGCGGGAAAATAGCCCCACTGGTAACCTTTGTTGAATTTTGAGGAACCATCAGCGCGTAGCGAGAAATCAATTAAGTAACGATCGTCGAAGGCATAGTCAGCGCGCCCAAAGAACGATGCAAGCTTATACTTGTCCCAGTCCTGTGTACTTGTGGTATTTGCAGCTGCACTTATCAGTGTGAAATCGTTGGTTGCAAACCCCCGGCCAGTAGCCGAGGTAAGTGAAAAGGTTGAACCTTGTAGCGTATTTCCAACAAGTAATCCGACGGTATGCACACTGGCTATTTTCTTGCGGTAGGTAAGCGTCTGCTCGTTGATCCAGGTCGTTGCCTGGCCGATTGCTGAAGTAGCTAATCCATCGGGACTTCCGGCAATTAGCAAGTTGTTCCAATATTCGTGTTCATCATATTGATTATAATCTAAACTAAATGTAGACCGAAATCGCCACGATGGTGATAGTTGATATTCACCATACAAATTGCCGATGTAGCGCAAGCTAATTGAACCGACATCGTAATTATCAAGCAATAAGGTTAGATTATCGAAGCCGGCCCGTCCTACTGGTACGCCTTGCTCATTAAAAGGTGAAAGGTAAGTTGGCGTATGTAATGCCGCTTGAAGGATACCTCCTTGCGGGCCATCCCCTGCCCGCCCTTGATTTCGTCCGGTACGACTCAGCGAATTACTGGATCCTACTTTTATTTTATCGTTAACTTTTTGATCAAGGTTAAAGCGAAAGCTCGACCGATCGAAAGAGATTGGCCTAAGAATCGATTCCTGCTTGTTGTATCCTCCACTGAGGTAGTATGCGGTATTATCACTCCCGCCATACAAAGAAATATCTGCATTGTGCACACCCGCCGTGCGAAAAGCCTCCGAAAGGCGGTCATATGTTTGCTGTTCAGAAGGCAGTCCCCTGCCGCCATCGGCAACGGAAACGAAAGGTTCGGGACGGCCAATATTGCGATTATATTCATTCACTAACAAGGCATGTTCTTCACCCGTTGTAAGATCCCACAGCTTAGCAGCCTTTGCTCTTCCACTGTAAAGGTTGACATCAATTTTTGTGGATTGACCATTCTTGCCGCGCTTTGTCGTAATCAAGATTACACCATTCGCACCACGGGATCCATACAGGGCGGTCGCTTCCGCATCCTTCAGTACTTCTACAAATTCGATATCCGATGGATTGAGGTCTGCAATAGGCGATGTTGCTTTGCCACCGCTATTAATCGTCTGTAGGCTTTCCGAGTTTACAAAGACGCCATCAATAACATACAATGGATTATTATTGGCATTGATGGAAGTCGCACCGCGTAGCCGGATGTTTAGCGCCTCACCTGGCACACCGGTATTGGTGGAAACCTGCATGCCGGCAACTTTTCCCTGCAGTTGAGCGTCGAAACTTCCTGTCGGAATGCTGCTCACTTCTTTTAACGGTACTTTTTCAATCGATCCGATGAGGTTTTTCTTTTCCACCGTGGTGTAACCCACCACCACCACTTCGTCCAGATCTTCCGACGAGCGCTTTAGTTGGATCACGGCCGGCGAAGTGTCAATAACGATGCGCTGACGTTCGTAGCCTACATACGAAAGTAATAAGGTGAAAGGTAATTTTTGACCTGTGACGAATTGAAATTTACCTTTTTCATCGGTCTTCACGCTGTGTGTAACAGCATCAAGCTGAACGGTGACACCTTCAATTGGTTGTTTTGTTTGTTCGTCTATCACAACGCCTTGAAGCGTCGCATTGATAATCGGTTTGGTCTCCACTTGCCCCCAAGATTCTTGAGCAAATAGTATATAGGTGAACAATATACAAAGTATACGATACTTTGATAGTGTCGTTTTTTTCATACAAAAACAGTTTAATAGTGATAACTACAAGTGCCAACGCCAATTGATTACTTGATAAGTATACATTAGTAGGGGAAGCCAAGCCTCCCCACACTAATTATTTAGAGAGAGAGAAATTACATGCTGCTACACATTCGCCCAAATACCGTCAACAGGTTTTGGTTCAAAAAAAGTTTTTTGCAGCGAATGCGATGGTTGATGTGTCTTTTCATTTTCAGTAATCTATTTAAAATTTGGGTTACCTGCGTTGCAGGATTCAGTACAGCCTTTTGCTGTTGTTGTTACAAACATAAGTAAAAAAGACGACTATATTAGTAGACTTTTATTTATTATTTTTTGCACGCCCTATTTACGGGATTTTTGCCCCCCATCTTGCACGCATAAATCCGCTCAATAAATCGCATCAAGCCTAATGCGCTTGCTATACTGTGGATTTATTTGTCTTCGTCGCCAGTCGTAGGTTTATAGAGTTCCTCCAATTTCTTTTGTAGTTCCACCCCTTTTATATTTTTGGCAACGATAGTGCCATCTGGGGCAATTAAAAAATTACTTGGAATAAATCGTACACCGTATAATGCTGCTGCCTCTGTATCCCAAAACGCTAGATCAGACACCTGCGTCCAATGCAAACTGTCATCAGCAATTGCTTTCAACCAAGCCGCTTTCTTTTTATCTAAAGAAACACCGAATACCGAAAATCCTTGCTCACGATAACGCTCGTAAGCTGCAACAACATTTGGATTTTCCTTTCGGCAAGGCGGACACCAGGCTGCCCAAAAGTCGAGTAAAACGTAGCCCTTACCCAAGTGATCGAAGAAACGGACGTCTTTTCCTTCAGTATCTTTAGAAACAAAATCTAGTGCTTTCTTTCCAACTGCAACAGCGCGTTGCTTTTGTACAAGGTCTTTCAATATCTTCACATACTGTGTTTGCTGAAGTGATGGGGAAAGAAAAGCGATGTGGCGCTCGATTTCGTCTGGAGATAAGGAGTATGAGTAGTTTCGAAAAAGTGCGTACGCAGCTACAATGGATGAAGGATCTTGCTTGATAAATTCTTCCGCGCTTAAATTGCGCGCATTGCTACGAAAATTGTCGAAATGTGACTGCGCTTTTGAGCCACTTACCTGTATTGTTGGATGGCTTTCTTCTTGACCGATTTCTACTTGTATAGCTGTGTTTTCCAGAAACACGGGCAATGCAGCAGCATCTTTACCGATACTTAAAGCGTAAAGTTCAGGTAACTGTACGGCCGTGTTGAAATTAAATTTTCCATTGTCGACTTTTGCTGAGTCAATAATCTTGTACACTTTATTTACATATTGCTGAAGGTAAACTTTATTCCCGTCCGTATTTTTTACTGTCCCGGAAAGATTTAAGGTCGAAGTCTGCTGCCCATAACTGCTTAGCGCGGCTGCAAGTAAGATCGAAAGTGTTAGTATATTTCTGTTTTCCATATTGATATTGTTTGATACATAAAATTTTGAAGAGGGCATGTAGGCGCTGATGAAGTGTCCAGTACGCATACCATGCACTTTTGTTTTATCAATTGTCGTATGTTTGAGTCCGTTTAGAGATGATTACTGATGCGAATATAGGATATAATAATTAAAATGTCTACTAAATTAATAGACTTTTGATTTCTATCCGTCCTTGTTTTTACAAACGCAAGATCGCTTCGTCGTCGTTCCCCCTTCTCGCGATGACGTTTGCGCCTTACCTGATGAACATGCTTTTTGTTGGTATTTCGACCAGAAAGTAGATCCTTGCTCTTACAAACGCAAGATCGCTTTGTCATCGTTCCTCCTTCTTGCGATGACGTTGCGCTTTATCGGATGAATACGCTTGCTATTTATATTTCAACCAGAAAGTAGATCCTTGTTTTTACAAACGCAAGATCGCTTCGTCGTCGTTCCTCCTTTTCGCGATGACGAAGCGATTTTATTTATTATCAGGTTTTAACTACGCTTGTTTACGAGAAGATTGTTTAGCAATAGTAACTAGCTCGATGAGACTTTTATTTCTCGGCCATCCAAATCCCCTTTCAAGGCTTCCAGAAACTGGCTTCTAAATTTTTCGATGTAGCGCACATGCTTAATCCCTACCTGTACGGTGAGAATGTAATTATCGGGCGTGACATCTTTGGTTAATACCTTGATAGGAATATTGAGATCAACTTCATTGAATGTTCGCAATGTATCCTCCACTTGTTTTTTGACCCCGTCAATGCTTCCTTTATTTTCCACGGTAAGCTGCATATTCATCCGGATATCAGAATCCGAGAATGTCCAATTGACTAAACGGCCGGACAGTAAATCTCCGTTCGGAATAATTACGCGTGCGCCTTGATCGGTTAGCAGCGTGCTAGACCGGATGCCGATTTGCATTACCTGGCCTTTTTTATCCGCTAGCTCCACATAATCTCCAATCTTGAACGGTTTCTCAAACACCAAGATAATCCCAGAAACGAAGTTATTGATGATGTTCTGCATACCGAGACCGATACCGACACTTAACGCACCAATGATGACGGTGAGCTTATCCATTCCAAGCCCTAGAATGCTGATCCCTATTAGAAAGCCAACTACAAAGATCAACAACCGAAACAACGGAAAAAGAGTCATCTTGCGAGCGTGTAATTCATCATTCGCAGGATCGTTAACTAGATTTTTTAAGTTTTTTTGCAACCAATTTGCGATCCAGACGACGGCAATCGCTAGTAAAAGATCGCCATACGTAAACGTAATGCTCCCGACTTTATGGTTTGTGGTGAGCAGTTTTTCAAAAAAGGCACCCGCTTCCCGTGTGATATGCATATTGTTTATAAAAACAATGGCGATCAAGGCAACGCAGATTATGCGAATGAGGCGGTCCACACTCGCCAGCATTTTTTTTAGGTCAAAACGCTTAAAGACCGTCTCTGCTTTAGCTCGCTCATATTGCTTCGCTAAATCATGCAAAATCATGTCTCTGAAAGCTCGTAACGACATGGCTTGCAAAAACCCAATGCCGGTTGCCAAGCTCCACATGCGTGATACCGAAACATAATCAACCGCATTCAAAACGATAGCCAATAAATGTCCAAGCATAATCAACACGCGTGCATAGCGGTGCATATAGCCTACTGGATTATCAATATCTGTACGGCGCCCCATTAGATACACCAGCGCTATTCCCGATAAATTAGCTAACATCGCAAAAATACGGCTCCACCAAAGCTCAGAAAGTAGCAAGTTTGACACGATCAGTAGCACATAATAAAGGAATACAAAGTGTAACGCTCTTCGCTTAAATGCGCTAAGCTCTTTGAACAATATGATGTATAAAAATATAAAGACCAGGAAATAACTGAACTCTAATACAAGTACGGGTACGGTGAACGTAACAAACGGGAGCAAAACCAGAAAAAAGATGATACACTTTAGAATCGGAATCCAGATAGGATCATTGCGGTGCAATGGGAGCTCGTCGCCTTCTTGCTCAGTCTCGCGACCAAGACGATACATCCAATAGAAATAAAGCAGGCTAATCAAAATAAGAAATATTCGACTACTCCAAGCCGGATAGTCAAAAAAGGCGGTGGAAGAACCGTCTCGCCCCATATTTGTGCGAACCGTCTTTATCACCCGGCGTGGTACGGGTATGATTTTGGAAATCGTTGAATCGATGGCAGAGGCCGATACCTCCTCCCGTTGCCTGCCGGCAGATTCTTCCAAATAAAGAACATCTGACATTAGCCGCTTTAGCGTATTTTCCATCCGATCTAAGCTATCCCGCGTTCCGGAAAACGCAAGTCGTATGGAATCGTTAGCGGCCAAATCTTCTACCATATTGCTATCCAGACTGGTCGGTGCACGTTGTTCGGAAAGCCATACGGTACGTGCAGACTTGATGGTTTCCGTCAGGCTAATAATATCTTTTTTCTTAACAGCCAATACCTGCAGGGCGCTATCAAGCCTCGCAGAATCCGGCCTTTCCCGGCTCCATGAAATTAAACGTTTTGTGCTATCTACCTGACGTGAAACACGACCCACCAAAACAGACCACTCTCTCACCTGCCCTCGTCGCTCATCGAGCTGTTCTAATGCGTTTTGCTGATCAATAGAATCTTGGATTTGAGCCCACAAAGACGATGGAATCGCCAGAAGAATACATATTATCAACTGGATAAACCGCCGTTGCACTGCACTATTTACGTTTTTACCTACCATACCATATATAACGGCCAGCTATATCAAAGGTTTTTCTGCGCTTGCTACAAAAAAGTTAGCGCGTGATGGTTTGCATCATGTAGCACGCTTACTTCCATATTGCAGACTTTTAAAACATAGTTAGCAATCAGCCGTTCTCTATTGGACTACCTGCCTGTGCTGGCAATACTATAACAAGTGTGGTTGAGAGGATATATAGTACAAACGGCAACCCACAGAATAGCAAAAACAAGTAACATACAGCAAATAATATGGACGTAAATTATGTAAAGTATTCGGACGATGTTGAAGTGAAACAGCCGAATGAGGATGAGGATAGCAAAGCAGTTGTTGAGTCAATGTCTCGTGTGAACAAAATTATGTTTGAGCGGTATCGCCACGCGATAAGAGATGCCCATGCAAAAAACCATGGCATACTTCGTGGTGAATTGGAGATTTATGATAACCTGCCCGAACATTTAGCGCAGGGACTCTTTTCAAACGCTAAAACCTATCCAGTTATCATCCGGTTCTCAAGTGCTCCGGGGATGATCGAAACGGACAAGAAATCTACACAGCGTGGCATGGCAATCAAAATCATTGGTGTGGAAGGGGAAAAATTTCTTCCAGAGGAAAAAGACGCCCTTACCCAAGATTTGCTGCTGGTCAACTACCCGATAATTCCTACCGGAACCATCAAGGATTATCTCGATCAGCAAAAGAAGATAGAGGAATATATCGATACACCTGAGCTATTTCAAAGTTTTCAGCAGACGATGCTTGTTGCCGGGCGTAAAGTCAAGAATCTTTTGGGTAAAGAGAGCGATCCAAATGATTTTGGAAAACCAGGATCTCATTTGCTGGGCGACCGCTACTTCAGTATGGCTGCTGTGCGTTATGGAGACTATATTGCAAAAATATCCATCGCGCCGAAATCGGATAATGTTGCAGCCCTACATGGTAAAAAGATGGACGAGGAAAAGATCAAAGACGATCCGGATAACTTCCTAACGAACATTGTGAAGGAATTTTTCGCTACACAGACCGCCATTTACGAATTGTCGGCGCAGCTTTGTACGGATATTGAGAAAATGCCTGTAGAAGACGGATCTGTCCAGTGGATGGAGGAAGATAGTCCGTATCAACCAATTGCCAAGCTAACCATTCTTTCACAGGACAGCTACAGTCCGCAAAGGCGCGTATTTGCAGATGATGTACTAAGCTTTAACCCTTTCCATTGTCTGCCCGAACACCGTCCTCTAGGAAATATTATGCGCGTACGTCGGCTAGTTTACGAGGCATCATCAAGTTACAGACACCGGATGAATGCACAACCACGCATAGAGCCAACTCACATAGAGCAGCTACCCGACTAACAGAAGATGTTTGCAGCAATATCAATCCCTGCGTTGTCTACCAAAACAATAAAACATTAATATACAGCGGAAAATCAGCTATTTGCGAGATTTACCTATTATTAGGCGAGATGTGAGCACGAAATTACCAAGGAGCGTTACTTGACAGGTATCGCTCTTCCATTTTGATGAGTGGCAAAATTCGTAATACCCTTTTAGGCAGACAATGGCGGACGCTCGTCAGATACGACCGAAAGAATCTCAGCTATATCAAATGGCTTCGCTATAAACCGGTTAGCCCCGGCATTCATAGCTGTCTGCTCGCCATGTATACTCGCGGAAATGCAGACGATATATAAATCATCAAAGGCGCTGTCTGCCCGAAGCTGTCTAATAATCTCATCGCCGGAAAGCATAGGCATCCACAAGTCAATTATTAAAAGCTTCGGTTTGACCTCTTGAAGCCTTTTGTACAACAGCGTGCTGTCGTTTTCTATACAAACCACTTTTCCTGTACTTTCTATAACAAGCGCAAGCATATCTGATATGCCTACATCGTCGTCGCAAACGAATACAATATTCTCTCCCATTACATTACATCATAAGATTCGCTAAGCAAGAATAGCACCAAAAAACGACAACTGCTTGTTGCAACATCTAAATACCGTATTTACCACAATGAAAATTATACGATGCTGGCATTAAGAGTTATAGTATACATCGAAATAAGTACGCTGCATCCTGTCAAAAAAATGCAGCGTACCTTAATTAACACATCTATCACTTACTGCTGTCGGTTATGGTTATTCCGCTCCTGCTAAGTAAAAAATCGAGCGCAGTTAGAAACTATAACGAAGTCCAAATTGCATCTGCCAACGAGATCCGAAAAAATCACGTGCGTAGCCGCTGCTGTTATCTCGTTCGAAAATATACACGGGTTAGGTCGAAGCCGTTCCTGCTGATGCTTCTCGCAAACCCACACTAGAAGTTGAATTGAACGTATTCGGTGAAAAGTATTGTATCCCCCAGTTTCTACTTAGTAAGTTTGTTAAATTGATAATGTCATAAGTAAAGGTCAGCGTACGTGGGCGTTTACCTTCGCGTTTGATATTAAAGGCTTGAGCAAATCGAAAGATAGCCAAGTACGAAAATGTGATGGATGGCAAGAAAGCTATCGAAGAGAGTTTAGATACCCTTCTACAGACCTTTAAAAAGTATGAGCAACTTGTTCAACAGCTTGCTGTCATGACAGGACAATACGAAAGGTTGCATCGGCAAGATCACGAAAACCCGCAATTACCGCTGACGGCGTATAATAAGTAAATTCCTGCTGTAGATAAACGCCCCGAATACATGTCCAAAGAAAAGGACGGGGTCCTTCCTTAAGATCGCATATATCAAAATGGCGATTGAACCGATAAGACTTATTCCCCAGAATCCGTAAGGTAGCAACGAGCGTTTGTTTGATTCAGACACGAGCCATTGCACGATAAAACGGAGGGTAAATAGCACCTGCGATACAATCCCAAGAATCAGTAGCGGCCGCGCAATATTCTCATGATGGAAAAGCTTTTCTCGATCATAAATTCCGTTATTATAACCGTAAATAATAAAGAATGCCGGGATGCCGAGTATAAGGATACGGAAAGGGAAATAGATTTTTTTCCAATGTCCCTCCAAATCCATGTTTCGAATATAGATGTAGTACGTTATCAACTGTCCTAACATGATCGAAAAGTCATCTCTAAGATAGCCATAGCAGAATAACAGGATGGATGCGAGCAAACTCAATTCCCAAAATAAGGAAGGTGTCACAACACGACGCTGCCTCTCTGTGAGTATCCATTGCAAAATTAATCTACTTGAAAACAGCACTTGAGCCAAAGCGCCGATCAGAAATACCCATGTGCTATTTTGGCCCATAGTCCCCTACTCTATATTGTATGTATTTACGTTTCATCCACAGATAAACAAAACAATCCGCCAATGGCCCTAAAAGGCGGTTCCAGGTGTTAAACTTTGAAGTACCTGTAATCCTTGGGTAGTGCCTTACCGGTAGCTGCAACACCTTACCGCCTTGCAAAAGAACCATCGCTGGTAAAAACCGATGAAGCCCCGAAAACATGGGAATAGCTTTTGCCACATCTGTTCTCAATATTTTCAAGGGACAACCTGTATCATCCACTCCATCATTGGTGAACAAGCGACGAAATGAATTAGCAAAACGTGAAGACAACCTTTTGGACAGCGAATCCTCTCGCTTCGCCCTTACGCCGGTTACGATTTCATAGTTTTCCATGTGCGGCAGCAATACATTAAAATCTTGTGGATCTGTTTGTAGATCGGCATCAATGTAACCTAGCAAAGGCGTCTGCACGTGATCAATCCCAGCCTTGATAGCCGCGCTTAATCCATAATTTTTATCGAGGAAAAGGTAGGAAAAGGAATCGTTTTTCTTGCAAATACTTTTTATTCCTGATCTGCTTCCATCCGTCGATCCATCATCCACAAAAAGCACACGCGTCTCTACTAAAGCCAATTTAAGATACTCCGATAGACTTGTGGCTAGACGTTCTAGACCCATCACTTCATTATAGATCGGAACAATGATGGTGAATATGGCGTCCATTCTTTTCTGATCATTTTTTGTTAATACTTCCATGTTATATCACGAAGGTTTTTTGATGTCCACAAAAGTTGGCGGTGCAAGCCCTCGGATAAGGGGATCTCGGGAACAAACCCAAGCAACGAGGTTGCTTTGTCGATTACGGCGGCAGTTTGCTTTTGATCACCAGGCCGTTCAGGAACTTCCCGCAACTTTATACGCTTCTTAATAAGCTGTTCTATTATTGCTATGCCTTCCATGGTGGTATATGAATCTTTACTACCGATATTAATAATTTGCCCTGATACGCGTTCTTCTTTGCCCTGTACTGCTGCGATACCACGAACGATATCGTCGATGTAGCTAAAACTCCGGCGATGTTCCAAGCTTCCTTTAAAAAGTGTAAATTCAAGATCGTTTAAACCGCAATGGATTAACTTACTGTATAATTTATCAGGTCGCTCCCGAGGGCCATATACGGAATACAGCCTTAAAGAACATGCCTTAAAATATCCACTCGTATGCGCCGACAGTACAAGTTGCTCAGCAGCGCTTTTCGTAATGCCATACCAGGAGATTGGGCGGACAATTGATTCTTCAGACTGTGTGGCGTTTAAACCATAGACTGACGATGTGCTGATGTTAACAAAAAGCTTTAGTGTCGGAAATGATTTCGCTAACGACACTAGATTTTCAGTGGCAATGATGTTGTTACGAATATAGTCGTCAAACATGCAACCTTGGTCAAGACCAGGCTGTGCTGCCAAATGAAAGACATAGTCGAAGTCTTTGGGTAATGGTTGCAAAATTTGCGATAGGTCTGTCTCTATGAACTTCAACCCTTTATCTCGGAGCGTACGTAAATTGAGCAGTTTCTGCTCCTTGGAATAAAAAGATGAAATGTTGTCAATGCCGGTTACTTCATATCCCATATCCAAAAAACTTTCTGTTAAATGAGAGCCTATAAAGCCGGCGACGCCGGTGACTAGTATTTTCATTCGTTAAGATTTCTATTGCACCAATTTATACGCAGCATTATTTGCTACTTCTTTGTTTAACATGCTTTTAAGATATTCTTGCAACGGCTCATTCGCCGCGGTCTTTTGACGATTTAAAAAAAGGATACATCCGGTAAACTGTCCACTAATTACGGCCTCTTTTGAAACGGCTTGCACAGGTGCAGCAAGGTAGACGTCCATGTTTTCAGGTCGCTTTATTTCCAAGCTTACATAGCAAGGTTTAACATTTTCAGATTCGTACAAGCTTTTTCCGGCAGCGGCCAGCTCTCCATATCCCAGATCCGCATTGTACTGCGCTACAAAACAGCCAGCAATGAATACCGTGGCCAGTAATCCCGCGCCTAGAGTAAATACAGTCCGGGCTATCGTACGCTTGACGATGATAAAATAAAAGCCTGCAATTCCTGATAGACTTAATATTGCACAACAAAGCATGAGCGGGAGAGAAATATCGACTGACATAAAAGCAGGCAAAATAAGCAGGCTAGGTGCAGCTAAGAAAAAGATTACAGCCGGGATGGCAAGGCAAAACCGAAGTAGGCGGGATTCCGACATTCTATTTTGCAACAGCGCTGCAAGATAGACAAGAAAAGGCAAGCAAGGAAGCAGGTAAATATCAACTTTCGAGCTTACAAAGGAAAGGAATAAGAAGGTAGTACCAAATACCACCGCGAAAAACAATTCAAGATCAGATAAGCGAACCCGTTTTTTTAACGCAAGTCCATAGATCGTGAAGATCATAATCGACCATGGCGCTAGAACATACCAAATGCTTATGCCATAAAAATAGAATGGCCGCTTATGATGGAAGGCATCGACGGCGCGATCTACCGTCTGATGCAAGAGTAAATTTTGTAGATACGCATGTCCGCCTTCTAGCCAAACAAAATAAAACCAAATGAAAGAAGGGATAACAATAGCAAGCAAGGTACGCCAGTTCCAATACCGTGTAAAAGTGGATAGCTTACCCCGAATTAATAAAAAAACAACCGGGGATAATAGGGGGATAATTACGCCCATTGGACCTTTTGTAAAAACAGCGAGGAATATAAAGATTCCAAATATCCACTGCCCCCCCTGCAGCGAAACTTTACCCAAATACATGCGATAAAAGGTATGGAGCGCTAATACAATAAACATCGTCATCAGCATATCCATGCGTATAACCGCCGCGCCACCAATAAAAAACAAACTGGAAAACAACATCAAAGGAGCCATCAAGCGCCATTCAGCAGATAGGTAGTCGGCCGTCCAACGGTATAGCGTGTAAATAATCGCTAAGGCAGGGAGCGCAGAAAACAACCCCAGTATCAACATATTATGATGACCAACAATATTCTTGGCGAGCATCACTAGCCATAAATAAAGCGGCGGCTTATCAGCATAGGCAACACCATGATGCAAGAAAGCGAAATAGCGATGCAGACCTAGATTTTCATCTGCTATGCTAAGATACCGCAGTTCATTATCAGGCGTGAAATCGCGCGTCATAAATTGTGGGATCAGCGCCAGCAGAAAAAGCAAACAATACGTGTATTTCATTAAAATAATTTGAATGCCATGTTACAAATACTGAAGAAAGGCAGCCATTACTCTATTCGAAAATAAAAAAGTTTGAAAACAAATCCAAAACCATTAGAGTTAATCTCTATCCACAAAATTTCTTTGTAAATTATCTACTACAATCCAATACTTCCGTCGGCGAATGATTTTAAATCAAGCATCACAGCATAAATCAATCATTTTTGTAAGCCAACAAGCGTAGCGCGTTACCTACAACTAGCAACGTAGAGCCTTCATGTACAATCACGGCAGGGCCAATAGTTGTGATTCCTAAGATAGTGAGCGGAATAAGAATAGCAACGATACCCAAACTCACCCAAAGGTTTTGTTTGATGATTCTTTTAGCTTGGCGGCTGAGGCCAATAGCAAAAGGTAAACTATCAAGTTTATCACCCATCAAAGCAATGTCTGCTGTTTCCAGTGCTACGTCAGATCCGGCCGCGCCCATGGCAATCCCAACTGTGCTTTTAGCCATGGCAGGCGCATCGTTCACACCATCGCCCACCATAGCTACCATACCTTCCGTCCTATCCAATTTTTCAACAGCGGACACCTTATCCTCAGGCATTAAATTGCCCATCGCTTCTGTAATCCCAATCTGTGCAGCGACCGCCTCGCCCACTTGTTGATTGTCTCCTGTCAGCATGACCATCTTTTTAATGCCCATTTTTGTTAACCGTTGCAATACTGACTCGGCTTCCGGCCGAGGGACATCCATCAGGGACAAAATGCCGATATATTGGTCATCCTCCCTGACCAACATCGTCGTTCGGCCTTCCTGTTCCAGTTTTTCAATGTTTGTAATGATTTCGAATGGTATATTGTCTACGCCAAACAGCGCCTTATTACCAACCGAAAGCTTCTTTCCTTCTACAATGGCCTCAACGCCACGACCTACAATGCCTTTTACTTTGCTAACCTGTGGAAGCGGATCACCTCCCAACCGCTCCAAGCCACCTCTAACGATAGCTTCTGCAAGCGGATGATCACTCAACTTTTCAACAGCAACTGCTACTTTCAGCAAATGCGTTTCCGACGTCAGGTGTAAAGGAATTACATGTGTGAGCTTAGGTTTGCCTTCTGTTAGCGTTCCCGTTTTATCGAAAGCAATTGCTTCTAGGGATCCCAAGTCTTCCAACGGACGACCGCCTTTTATTAATACACCACCACTCGCCGCGCGCGCCACGCCACTTAGCACTGCGCTTGGCGTCGAGATAGCAAGTGCACAGGGGCTTGCGGCCACTAGAACGGCCATCGCCCGGTAAAAACTTTCGGCAAAGGTTTCATCCAATACCAAGAAGGCAAAGCATAAGCCCGTAGCGAGTATAAGCACAAAGGGGACAAAGTATTTTTGAAATTTATCTGTAAGCAATTGTGTCGGTGATTTTTGCTTTTCAGCTTCATTGACCATTTTTATCAATCTTGAAATGGTCGAGTCTTTTGCTTCTTTCAATACTTTTACCTCCAACACTGCAGAGCCGTTTATTGTTCCGGCAAAGACACGATTTTCTGGTTTCAGTTTATCGATGTCCTTAATTGCTACAGATACGTCCGCTATGGCTATCTTATCAACGGGAACGCTTTCCCCCGTGATAGGCGCTTGGTTTACACTGCCTTCGCCTTGCACAATCAGGCCATCGGCAGGAATTTTGCTATTGGGTTTTATAACGATCAAATCGCCGACGACAAGATCTTCAATGGGCAGTTCCAGCGTCTCGCCATCTCGCTTGACTAAGGCTGTCGGTGGCGCCAAGCTAGTCAATGCGGCAATTGATTTTTTAGCCTTGGCCATGGCATAGTGTTCTAGCGCATGGCCGATACTGAAGAGAAACAGCAACAACGCTCCTTCTGCCCATTCGCCCAAAGTGGCGGCACCAATTGCTGCCACTAACATCAGGAAATCTATTTCGAAGCCTCCTTTTCGAATAGTATGCACCGCTTCACTTGCGGTAAAGAAGCCGCCTAAGAAGTAGGCAATTATATAGCAAATCAACGGCACAGCTGTCGGTAAACTATTTAAAAAAGATAGCCCCCAGCCTACTGCCAGAGCAAAACCGCACCCCAACGCAAATATGAGTTCTGTTTTTTCGCCAAATAGTGCAACATGTTTATGCGATTCAACCTCTCCTGTTTTTTGTGTCCTTATTTCGTTCGCTTTCATAACTGTTCGTTAATGTGAATGTCCACCTGTATTACTTAGTTTAGCATTGATAAAAAAGCCACCTTTGATGACGATCTTTGCTCCGGCAGGAATGCTTTCAACCGGAGTGATAGCGGTATATCCCATCTCCGACACACCTTTGGCAACCTCGATTTTCTCAAAGTTTATCTTGCCGCTATCTCTCGCTGACGCATCATGATCGTCATGGCTATGGGCATGGCCCTCGCCTTCCTCATGCACGTGCCCTTTCTCGTCATGATGTTCTTCGCCCTCTTTATCCGTCTGCACGAAAATATAAAACTTGCCATCGGCTTCGACGATAGCATCGTTGGGTACAGCAGGGACGGTAGCATGATCTAAACTTATCATCCCTACGGTATTCATACCGTCTATTAGTCCGTCTTTATTACCAATCACCGTGCAATGAACAGCGACAGATTTGCTATCGCCCTCGAAGGATGACCCGATACTGAAAACCTTTGCCGAAAAGCTGCTTCCCGGATTATTGGTAATAGTGAAATCCACCATTTGCCCAACTTTGATATGGGGCAGATCTTTCTCAAAAATCTGAAGATCTAAATGTAACAAACTGTTGTCTACCACTTCCAATACCGGCGAAGAGACATCGACATAACTACCAATCTTCGCAAATACATTGCTCACTGTTCCGCTTATTGGGCTCGTCACCACCAAGCTAGCGCGCAGATTGCCATTACTGATATTGGCGGGACTGATCCCCATCAGCTGCACCTGTTGTTGAAGAGACGCTTTGCGCGTGCGTAAGGTATTCAACGTCGAGTTTGCCGTTTCCAAGTTCTTGCGCGTACCTGCATTCCCAGCATTCAATTCTTGCTGCCTTTGCAGTTCCTGCTCCGCTAATATAATCTGACTGGTAATAGTTAAGTAATCCTCTTGCACCTGAATAAATTGCGGGTTGCTAACTGTGGCAATCACCTGCCCCTTTCGAACCTTATCGCCCAGCTGGACGGACATCGTTTTAATGACACCTCCATAAAGCGAGGCTGCATTTGCCTTATTGTTGTTTGGTACGCTGAGCATACCATTCGCTTGGATCATATTGGTCAGACTTTTTTGTTCAATACCCCCCAGCTGTATACCTACAGCAGCAATTTGTTCAGCGGTAAGTGAGGCTATCGTACTAACCTCTTCGTGCCCTTCTTCCCCGCCCCCTTGTTGTTCGCTTGATGAACCGTGCGCGTGCCCATCACCTTCCGAATGCTGCTGTCCACATCCGGAAAGCATAAATGTTAGTAATAAAGCATAAAATATATGATTGTTGACTTTCATTGCTTCTGCTATTTATTGTTATAATAATTGAATTCTATGGCTGATTGGTTGTACACATTTAGTACATCTAGATAGTTTTGACGGATGCCAATTGCTTGACTTAAGAACTGGCTGAGCTCCGCGAAGCCTATTTCTCCGGTGTTGTAGCTCAGCGTTGCCGCCTTTATAATTTCCTCAGCCTGGCGCAAACCATCGGCTTCATAAAACTGCAGAAGCTCCACATTTTTTTGGATGGATGCTTGCGCATTTGATTGCTGTGTTGTTAGCTCTTGTTTTCGTAACGACAGTGTTTCTTCCTGCACTTGCATTTCGGCCCGCGCTGCACGCACCTTATTTCTATTGGCGGCAAGCCCAAAGATCGGAAAGGCTGCAGTTACCGAAAACCCAGTGAAGGGATCCGGCGCACCCCACAGCCGCTGCGAAAAGAAACGACCACTAAAATCCGGCATATTTCCCTGCTTCTGCAAGTCGATGTTCTTTTCCGCTATTGCTATGTTCTGCTGTTGCAATGCAAGTATTGGATGCGATTCCGATAGCTCTAATAGGCTCACGTCAATCTTCTCAAGTGCAGTTTCAACCGGTAACATCCATTCATTCACATTCATCAATAGCATCAACTGCTGTTGTTGAATGATCATTTCTTTCTTATTCTGTTCTACTTGCGCGCGTATTTCACTGGACTTCGCCTGCGCCGCGATCTTATCTAATGCTGCCACATCACCAGCTCGGAGACGTAGATCGGTCGCCTTAAAAAGGGATGTGTAAATACTATCTAACTTGTTATAAAGACGTTGGCGATCTTGAAGATACCACAACTGATAATAGGCCGTGCGCACATCCCGTTTTATGGTTGCCTGCAACATGTCCTTGTTCATCTGTGCAAACTTCAATTGTTCCTGCATATACCTTCGCCGGGCAGCAAATAACCCTGGCCAAGGCAGATCTTGAGAAAGTCCGATCTTCAAAATCCCAACATTATCCGAAGGTCGATAATCTTCGTTTTCAACAAAGACGCCCGTTTTTGGTACATCGTTGGCTGTTTTAACTTGCAGTCCGGCCGACGCAATCTCAGCATCATTTACTTTAAACTGCCGGTTGTTTTCCATAGCGGTATCTATAGCGCTGGCTATGGTGATTCGTTGCTGCGCGCGTAAACTTGCAGCAGACATACCTATAATTAACAAGGTGGTCGTCATAGTCTTCATATTTCTTCCCTTCAGGATGTTAAACTTTCGATTGAATATGATATAGAGCAAAGGCAAAACGAAAAGTGTCAGAAAGGTTGCGGTCACTAAACCACCGATCACGACAGTGGCTAAGGGCTTTTGAACTTCCGCCCCTGCACTAGTGCTTATTGCCATGGGTAGGAAACCAAATGATGCGACCATAGCTGTCATCAGTACCGGTCGCAAGCGTGTCAGCGTTCCTTCTTTTACGCGTTGAAACACATCGGCCATTCCTTCCTTTTCCAACTGGTTGAACGTCCCGATAAGCACTATTCCGTTTAGCACTGCAACGCCGAACAGTGCGATGAATCCTATACCGGCGCTGATACTGAAAGGCATATCGCGTAGAAGTAGTGCAAATACACCACCTATTGCACTCATCGGTATGGCCGTAAAGATCAAAATAGCCTGTTTAACGGAATGGAATGTAAAGAACAGCAACATGAAGATCAAGAGTAAGGAGATCGGCACTGCGATCATCAAGCGCGCACTCGCCTCCTGCAGATTTTCAAATTGTCCGCCGTAGGTGAAGTAATAGCCAGATGGAAGTTTTACTTTTTGGTTCAGTTGCGTTTGGATATCGCCTACCACACTTTGTACATCCCTTCCCGCAACGTTGAACCCGATCACGATCCGACGCTTTCCTGCCTCTCGACTTATTTGCGCAGGTCCCAGTTTATAGCCTACGTTCGCAATCTGGTACAGTGGAATTTGGTTGCCCCCCGATATCGGAATTAAAAGGTTGCTGACATCATCAATATCATTACGGCTTGAACTATCCAAACGGACCACCAAGTCAAAACGGCGCTCGTTTTCATACACCTGCCCAGTAGCCTTCCCGGCAAAAGCTGTGCTCACGATATCATTCACCTGCTGCACAGACAAGCCATAGTTGGCAATTTTAATACGGTCATATTCTATATTGATCTGTGGCAGGCCACTTACCCGTTCGATCTGCGGAGCCGTAGTCCCCGGGATCGCTTGCACCACGCGCCCTACCTCGACGGCCAGATTGGCTAGGCTATCCATGTTTTCACCAAATATTTTAACAGCTACGTCTTGCCGTATGCCGGTCATCAGTTCGTTAAAGCGCATCTGTATCGGTTGGTTTTTTTCAAAAAATACCCCAGGGATCACTTCCAGACGCTCCATAATGGCATCAGCCAGTTCATTATAACTGCGCCCAGATGTCCATTCCGACTGTGGCTTCAGCACCACCATCATATCTGTGGCTTCAGGCGGCATGGGATCGGTAGGCACTTCCGCTGCGCCCGTCTTGCCGACAACCATTTTTACTTCCTCAAACTCTTTGATAATGCGGGAAGCCTTCATTGATGTTTCAATACTTTGGCTCAGGGAGCTGCCCTGTGGCAAGATGCAGTGAAACGCAAAATCACCTTCTTGCAATTGCGGAATAAATTCGCCCCCCATACGGCTGAAAACGAAGAGTGCAACAGCAAATATCGCCACAGTAGCCGCAACGATGATGTACTTTATGCGGATAGCCTTTTGCAATAACGGCGCATACAGCTTTTGAAGTTTTTCCATAAACCGGTCGCTAAAGGTTTTCTTGCTATGCCCTTCTTTAGGAAGAAATAGGGCACACATCATCGGGATGTAGGTAAGCGACAGAATAAGCGCGCCTAAGATGGCAAAACCGACGGTTTTTGCCATCGGCGTAAACATCTTGCCCTCTACGCCGACTAGCGTCAATATCGGGATGTAAACGATTAGAATAATAATTTCGCCAAAAGCCGCACTTGTGCGGATTTTCGAGGCAGATTCAAATACTTCATCGTCCATTTGCCGCTGCGTTAGCCTTTCTGTAGATTTCCGAAGCCCAAGATGATGCAGTGTCGCTTCGACGATGATAACGGCACCATCCACAATGAGGCCAAAATCTATCGCCCCCAAGCTCATCAAATTGGCGCTCACGCCAAAGACGTTCATCATGCCCAGCGCAAAGAGTAGCGAAAGTGGTATCGCTGAAGCAACGATCAAGCCGGCGCGTAAATTTCCTAAAAACAAAACCAGTACGAAGATGACAATCAATGCACCCTCAAGCAGGTTCTTCTCCACCGTACTGATTGCTCGTCCGACTAGCTCCGTACGGTCTAAATAAGGTTCGATTACGACATCATCGGGCAGTGATTTCTGTATTGTAGGCAACTTTTCCTTAACACGTTTCACCACTTCATTACTGTTTTCTCCCTTCAGCATCATGACCACGCCACCTACGGCATCGACTTCACCATTGTATGTCAGTGCACCGTAGCGCACCGCACTCCCAAAGCGAACATCAGCGACATCTTTCACATAGATGGGCACCGTTCCAGTAGTTTTTACAGCAATATTTTGTATGTCTTCGATGGAAGTCACCAATCCGATACCGCGGATGAAGTAAGCGTTCGGACGTTTATCGATGTAGGCTCCACCCGTGTTTTGATTGTTCTGCTCCAAAGCAGTAAAAATCTCCGGAATGCTTACGTTCATCGCCTTCAAACGATTAGGGTTAACGGCGACTTCATATTGTTTAAGTTCGCCACCAAAACTATTTATTTCGGCGACGCCTGGCGTGCCATATAACTGCCTTGCAACAATCCAATCCTGCATGGTGCGGAGATCCTTGGCATTGTATTTCCCCTCACTACCTTTTTTTGGGTGGATAATATATTGGTATACTTCCCCAAGACCCGTACTCACGGGCGCTAGTTCGGGCGAACCGATGCCCGCGGGAATAGATTCAAGCGCTTCTTTAAGTCGCTCGCCGATAAGTTGTCGCGCAAAGTAGATATCCACATCCTCCTCGAAAACAACAGTAATCACTGATAGCCCAAACCGGGATATGCTGCGTATTTCTTCGATGCGCGGAACGTTAGCAATGCTTTGCTCTATGGGAAAGGTAACCAATTGCTCGACCTCTTGACCCGCCAAGGTAGGACAAGAGGTAAAGATCTGCACTTGGTTGTTTGTTATGTCAGGGACGGCATCTATCGGGAGTTTTGTTGCACTCCAAGCGCCCCAAATAATAAGTACCAAAGTCATTAAACCAATAATGATCTTGTTCTTTATACTAAATCTTATAATGTTGTCTAACACAATACATCTTATTTATGGTAAACATGAAGTCTTCTGCTGGATGAAGATCTACATAAACGGTATACTGATTTGCTTATATTACTTAGCTGAAGGAAATGCCCGATTATTTTTCTGCTTTTCTAAATTGCGCAATCGTTTACATTCCATCGTGAAAAATTGAGAGATAAGTAAGCAATACGCGTAGACTCTTCTCATTTTTCTCCTGAAAAATAATATAGCTTTGAAACCTGATCGGGTTGAAATCCTGATAGGTTACAACGTGGGTGAAAAATTTAAACGATGTATTTTGGCGGTTGCCAGACTCGGTTGGGGTAATTATTTATGCTGGGTGCATCGATCTCTGGTTGCGCTACAGAAAGCTTAAAAACTACTTTTCTGTCGATACCCGCTTCAAACATTTGCAACGGTTCGATTTTTATACTGCAGCAGTGGCAGGAACAAAATGGGGAACAACCATCTTGATTGTGGTCGTGCTTCTCATGATTTTGTGTCCCAGAATCGCTACTGCTATGCGCCATAGCTGATGACATCGCCGGCAATAAGTCATCTCCACCATCTCGGCAAGGGAGCGCCGAAAGGACGAGAAAGTAGATTGACAATATGCTTAAAACCAGCTTCATTGATACAAATGTAAAAAAAGTTTCGAATATCAACTTAATTTAAAAATTAAAGTGCTTAGGTTGCTGAAGGGCGTCATTGGGCTATCTTGGACCTATTGAACAGCTAATAATGAACTGAAGAGCTGTGTCGGAGTGTCACTCCATTACTGCAACACATCTCATTTAAACGGAAGTGTGAAATTGAAAAAGCAAACCGAGAAAGAGCTTAATATAAAAATAACACATAATATTATTAGTATATATAAACTTTGTTTAGTATTGCATATCTTTTAATATACCTTTATAAAAGACTATGAAAAACGGAACATTCTACATCTTTAACGGCGCCAATAGCAAGTTTCAGAAGAACGACGAACCAATACGGGATCTCTTAGCGGGGGAAATTTTGGTGGGCATTGCGTATGCTACAATCTGTGGGAGCGATATACATACATTCTGCGGTATCCGTGAGGAGGCTACTCCCAGCATATTAGGGCATGAGATTGTAGGTAAAGTGCTCAGTTTAAATTCTGAAGGAGCAAACCTAGATGCTTTAGGGAAGACCATCTCTATCGGCGACAGGATAACTTGGACAGTTTACGCGAGCGATCCAAACACCAATGTATACAACCCTGATGTGCCGCAAAAAAATCAAGATCTCTATAAATATGGACACCGTAGGCTAACTGACGGTGATGATTTTAACGGCGGACTTGCCACACATATTATACTTCGCCCGCATACCGTTGTGCGCGTGCTGCCTGATGACCTTCCCCTCCAGGTTGCTGCGACCATCAATTGTGCTATCGCTACGGCGGCGGGAGCGATTCGGTTAGCAGGCGAAAGCTGTGGTAAAAGAGTTGTTATTTCCGGTATGGGCTTGCTCGGCCTAACTATCGTTTCTATGTTTAAAGAGGCTGGTGCCAATGAAATCATTGTGAGCGATGTGCAACCTGAGCGGCTAAAGCTAGCTAAGGCTTTTGCTGCCGATGTAACTATCAACACGAACGACGTCTCTTTACAAGAATACATGGAAAGCCAGTGTAAGACAGCAGATATTTATGTTGATATGAGTGGCGTCCCGGAAGCTATGGAGCAAGGCATTGCTGCACTAGGCGTTAATGGCAGGGCGGTGCTCGTAGGTGCTGTTTTTAAACAGCATAAGATTAGCCTTGACGCGGAAAATATAATCCGAAAACTTATTACGATACGCGGCCTGCATAACTATAATTATGAAGATTTTAATTTCGCCGTGGACTTTATGGTAAACCAATGGAAAAATTATCCTTTCCAGGATTTGATTGAAAAGGAATTCCATTTTGATGAGGTGGATATAGCCTTTGAATTTGCCGTATCCAACAAACCAATTCGTGTAGGCATCAACCAGAATTTAAGCTAATTCATGATGAAAGAGAGCGCACTTCAAAGCAAGCAGTGGCGAATGTTGTTTGTAACGATGTTTTGCTACCTGTTTTTTTATACAGGAAGGCATAATTTCGGCTGGGCGGTAAAGGGAATGTCCCGCGAACTGCATATTAGCTTTGAACAGATTGGATGGATCAGCTTTTCCATGTTGATTGGTTATGCTATCGGTCAATTGATTAATGGGAATCTGGCTGATCGATTAAGTCCGAAGATTATGATACTTTGCGGCGGCACGCTATCCATCATCTGCAATATTAGTATCAGTTTCGCAACTGGCTATACCACAGTACTCGTTTTATGGACGCTTAACGGTTATTTCCAATCCATGGCCTGGGGCTCGGGCAGCAAATTGATTTCTAACTGGTGGGACGATGAGCATCGAGGACGAGCTTTCGGCTTTTACACGATGGCTGCAGGTAGCTCATCTGTTCTGACATTTTTTATGGCCTTGTTGTTAGTACAGCAGAACCAAAGTTGGCGTACGCTTTTTCGCTATCCTGTTTTATTCCTGTTAGGCGCTTTAATTGTTTTTCTACTAATGGCAAGAAGTAGCCCCAAGCCAATCGCCGACCAAAAAGAAGATTCGCCGGAAAGCGGTAGCCATCAGTCAAAAAGTTGGAAAAAGGATTATAAGGAAGTATTTGCCAATCGAAAGTTCATTACAGCTTCATTAGCGATTGGATGCCAAAGCATGGCGCGCTATGGACTTATCTTTTGGGTTCCTATCCATTTTTTAGGGGAAAACTACAAAAATAGTGACGCCAATTTATGGCTGACGCTTTTTATACCCATCGGTATGGCGATTGGAGCTGTATCTTTTGGCTATATATCTGATTATTTATTTAACAGAAACCGCAGCAAATCCATATGTGCTGGAATGATCGTAAGCTCTTTCATCGCTTTGAGCATCTATTACGTACCCATCACAAACCAATTCGGAGCATCGATATTGATGTTTGCAGCCGGATTTTTTGTTTATGGGCCACAATCTAACTTTTGGACACTAAATCCCGAGCTCTTGGGCACTAGGCTGGTGGGTACGGGCACGGGCGTTATGAATATGTTTGCATATGTTTTTGCAGCCATCGGAGAACCTTTGTTTGGTAAAATAATCGATTACACGGGAAAGACCGCTAACATTTTCCTCGTTGTCGCTGTTATCTGTGCCATATGCGCTGTTATCATTTCGTTCGTTAAAACAGAACAACAGCCTGCATCAGCGAAAATTACCTAAAAAGGTAGTCCTGATAGCATACAGCGCATTTACAATGCACGCTGCACAACAGTTAAAAGATAACGGAGTCTGACGGTAGATAAGGAAGAACATAATTACCTGTGTCCACCCTTATTTTGCTATTTCCCTCGCCAGTCTCAGTTTCGCGCAATTGGGTGTTAAATGCATACAAGTGTGTCAATGTTGGAATTTTCTGAAGATGGATTAATGCTTGTTGAGTGACTTTTGTGCCTACAAGATTTATATACGTTACTTTTTTCAACCGTTGTAAATGTAGCAATCCTTCATCTGTCACAGCCGTGTATTCCAAATGCAATCGATGTAACACGGGAAATTTTGCCACAGTTATCATACCGGCATTGGTCACGGCCGTACGTCCAATTTTTAGTTGAACGATGTTGTCTTTAATTGCCAGAAGATCTTCTAAATCTTTGTTGCTAAACTGGGCGTAATTTACTGCGTTGACCATGACCATATTGTTGTCCGCTGCAATTGACATTATCTTAATGCCTCTAGCTTGCCATGCCTGAATTTTATCTTTTGGCAAAGGGGGCGCCGCAGGAAGCGCCGCGTATAAAGAGGTCTCTTCTTGATGTCCATTTTCTAATTTGGTCAAGATAGTTAGAATTTCTTTGGACTGTGGCAGCTCCTTCCCTTTCCGTTCAAAATCTGCCCCAGCGGCTATCCACCATGAGATTAGTTTTATTTGGTCCATTGTAATCGGCGACCGCCCGCTGGGTGGCATACGTTTTTCGTGCCCCTCTGGCAAAACCAAACGGGCGTACAATTCACTTTTTACCGTGTCGCCCTTTACGAGCACTGCACCACCATCCCCACCTTGTAACATAGCTTGTTGATTGTGAAGCGCTAGTCCGCCCTCTCGTTTCTTCTCGCCATGACAGCTTTGGCAGCGCTGTTTTAAAATAGGTTGGATAATATCTTGATAGACCACAGCCTCTTGCGCATTCGTTAAGGTGAATACCCCCTCCTTTGGTGGAGCTATGCCGAGTGTACTTTTCAACGCCGTGGGCAATACATCCTTCATGTATCCCTCTCCATGTGTTAGCGTTCCTCCGAAATGACCAGCGACTCCCACTAGTATGACGACAATCAACAGAAACATCAGCCTTTGGCTACGAAGTACTTGTATCCATATTTTGGCATGCGTGGGCGCTCGGTACAATAGAAAAGTAACCACACTAATTACCGCGACAGCAACTCCCAGCCATTTATGGTATCCCAATACATCAGCTTCGTACCCTCCATTTCGCGACAAGAAATAGCCGGTAATACAAGCGACAATGGCTGCGACTGATCCCAGTAGGAGCGTAAACCGAATGGCACTAAAGTACTCCAGCTGCTTACGATACCGATCTACGACAGCCATAGCAAATGCCAGTATTAACATACCGATGGGTAAATGCACCAATAGTGGATGCCATCGTCCGATAAATAGAGCTAATTCTTCCAAAAACATCATTCTGTGGCGTAGCGGGCTTTTAAAAGATGTAACATATATACGTTGATTTGCCATTGATCGGCCACAGGCTGCTGCGTGTACGGCAAGGTTGGTAGATAGCCCGCGGGGCCAAATTCCGTTGTGATCGTTAACTGTCGGTTGTGTGTTTTATGCTGCATGACGACCTCATCCCACCAAGCTAGATGTCGGTCAACGGCGCTTTTCCACTCGGGAGCTGCAGGGTCATTCACCTGTGGTCCTTCGGGGTGTCCTATTCGCGCATGAATATGACTGGTACGTCTCAATGCCTGCGCAACTGTTTCTTCTTGATCTTCGAGCAATGATTCGTGCACGTTGCACCAATGTGAAATGTCCAACGCTAGCTGCAGGTGGGGAATTTTATCCAGGTAGCCCTTTGTCACATGTGCTGCAAAACTGAATCGCCCACGATGCGTTTCGTGATAGACCGGAAGGTTATAATGTTTACTAATCTTTTCACCAAGCGTTATCAGCCGTTCATTTTGTTCGAATGTATAGTAATCTTTTCCCGTATGGCAATTGATGTAATCCGGGCGATGTTTAGACGCAGCTTCCAAATTTGAACGAAAATTTGCTGCATACTGCTCAAAATTGGTGCCGCTGCCACCAACAAGAAGCCCCAACGATAAGTTATGCTTTTTTAAAGCTGTCAGCATCTCTTGCTGTTCCTCTGTCGTTGCGGGAAGCCAGGTTTCTATGCCGTCATATCCCGCTGTTTTCACTTTTGCGCAAAACCTAGCCCAAGATTCTTGCATGCCCCAATTTGTACAATAATACTTGATAGGCAACTTTACTGATGTTTGTGCCGGTAGCAAGGTTAGCTGTACCAGAACAAACCATCCTAGCAGATAAATATATTTCATAAATGGTTTTTAAACGATCGCCTGAATAAGATTTCCTTCTACATCCGTTAAACGAAATGGACGTCCCTGAAATTCATAAGTAAATTTTTCATGGTCAAACCCAAGGAGGTGAAGCATAGTGGCATGCACATCATGCACAGATGCGCGTCCGCTCACGCCTGTAAAGCCGATTTCATCTGTCTCCCCATAACTCACACCATTGCGAATACCCCCGCCTGCCATCCATATGGTATACGCATCGGTGTGATGATCCCTACCCAAAAATGGCATATCACTGTTATCACGATTCTCTTGCATTGGCGTTCGACCGAACTCTCCTCCCCAGACAACTAATGTCTCATCCAATAGTCCTCGTTGCTTTAAATCCATGATCAAGGCCGTCATTGGTCTATCTATTTCACGGCATTTGTTTCTGAATCCCAGATCGATTGAATCTGTAGGGTTCGTACCATGACTATCCCAGCCCCAATCAAAAAGCTGCACGAATCGAACACCTTGCTCAACCAACTTACGTGCAAGCAAGCAATTATTCGCAAAAGATTCTTTGCCTGGCTGTGTGCCATACAATTCATGAATATACGCCGGTTCCTTAGCAATATCCATGACTTCGGGGACTGCAACCTGCATTTTATAGGCCATTTCATATTGCGCAATACGCGACAATGTTTCCGGATCTTTAAATGTCTTATATTCCTCCTTATTTACCTCATTGATGGCATCAATGGCACTCCTTTTCAAATCACGACCTATCCCATCTGGATCCGCAATATACAGCACCGGATCGCCTTTCGATCGGCACTGTACACCTTGATAAACTGATGGAAGAAAACCGCTCCCCCACACACTTTTACCGGCGTCGGGTGTCTTCCCTCCGGAAGTGAGCACAACAAATCCGGGCAAATTGCTATTCTCCGAGCCGAGGCCATACGTTACCCAAGAACCGATACTTGGACGCCCAAGCCTCGCGTTGCCTGTGTGCATAAAAAGCTGTGCAGGACCATGATTGAACTGATCGGTATGCACTGCCTTCAGGAAGCTAACTTCATCAACAACTTTACTGAAATGCGGTAGATGGTCAGATACCCAGGCTCCGCTCTGTCCATACTGTGCGAAGGTAGCCTGCGGCCCTAACATTTTAGGCACACCACGTATAAAGGCGAATTTCTTTCCTGCCAATAGCGATTCTGGACAAGGCTGATTATGTAGCTTATGCAAGGCAGGCTTGTAGTCAAACAGTTCCAACTGAGACGGAGCGCCAGCCATATGTAAGTAAATAACGCTTTTGGCTTTTCCTGGGAAATGCGGCGATTTTGGCACTAAAGGATTTAATGCATTTAAATCAAAAGCGCCGTCCGCACGCTGCACACCGCCTCCACAATTACCCAGCAACCCGCCTAAGGCAATACTGCCTATACCTGCCACACATTCCTTCAAAAAGTGGCGTCTTGTGACAGCATGTAGTTGCTGTTGCTGAGCCTCATTTAACAGTTTGCTTAAATCTTTCATGATGTTACGATTTTGTTAAAAACTCATCCAGGTTCAGTATGGCGTTAGCGACTAGCATGTAGGCAGCCCTCGACACTAGCTCTTCGCGTTTCAATGTTGCGGGGTCTACGCCGATAAACTTAGCAGCTTCCTTCGGGTTCTTCGAAAAGTTGTCGAGCGCCTCCGTATGCAGCTTTTGCAATGCTGTAATTTTTTGAGGGATCGGGTCCTTCAACATAGCATGTCGATAGCCTGCCTCAATACAAGACGCTACATTCCCTTTCCCTTCCGCTATCATTAATGTGGCCAATTGCTTTGCTGCTTCCAAGTAAACCGGATCGTTCAGCGTGGTTAACGCCTGTAATGGGGTGTTCGTCCGTATTCTATCTACCAGGCAAACTTCTCGGCTAGAGGCATCAAATGTAATAAAGGATGGATAGGGACTGGTGCGTTTAAGAAACGTATATACCCCTCTTCGGTACTGATCTTCACCGGTGCTTGTGACCCAAGATGCACCACTATATACCGTCATCCAGACACCGTCCGGCTGATGCGGCATTACACTTGGTCCATACATCTTTTTGCTTAACAAACCACTTACCGCAAGCGCCTGATCCCGGATCTGCTCGGCTGATAAGCGAAATCTTGGGCCACGGGATAGGTAATAATTTTCCGGATCCTTGGCTACGTCTTCATTGTTCAGACTTGACGACTGCCTGTACGTAGAAGATAGCAAGATTTCTCGTATTAAGCTTTTTATATGCCAATTGTGTTTGTGCATAAGGTTAAAGGATAAATAGTCGAGCAGTTCCCGATGAATAGGTGGCGTGCTTTGCGTCCCCATATCACCAAGTGGTTCTACCAGTCCACGACCAAATAGTTGTGCCCACACACGGTTTACCAAAGTGCGGGCCGTTAACGGATTATCCTTACTAACGATCCACTGTGCAAACCCTAAACGATTTGCCGGAGCGTTCTTTGGGAAATCGTTCAGCGTTTCAGGGACCATCGGTTGCACCTCTGTCCCTGGTGTCAATCGGTTTCCGCGCTCAAATATAAACGTCTTTCGCTGCATGTCCTGCGGGTTTTCAATCATGACCGGCACACTCTCGGCGTGGCTATTCACCACTTGTAGAAATGCGCGTTGTACTTTCGCTTGATCAGATCCTGCGCCAGACATCGGAAATGCTTCTAAAAAAGCGAACCACTCAATCATACAGACCGCTTGCTCCGCCGGGATCGACGGATTTTTGAAAACTAAGTACAAGTCGTGTACTCCAGCATGTGCAGCCAGCGGTGATACGATGACTTGTCGGCCTTTGGTCGCCGGAATGTTCACCCTAGCTAACAAGTCTCCCTGCACGCTACCCTTCCGGATTTCCAATGTCCCGCCACCAACATCCGTCCAGAAGTTCATATAAAACTGCTTCTTATCTGTTAAGCTGACGTCACGCAGCCGGGCACTCCCCCCGTGCCGTATACCCAACCATTTCGTATCGTATAAAGCACCATTCACTAGCTTATCGCTGTAATGTGCGTGAATTTTCGGTTCCAGGGTGTGTAGAAAAAGATCCGCTGACTTTACAAGGTTGGCACTTCCGCTATGGGTCAGCCAATACTTGATACTATCAATATGTTGTTCCTCTTCCGCAGTGTAAAAGCGCAATTTTGGGTGATCGCCTTCTGTGTCCTCATCGCGTGTATTATTAAAAAAAGCGACAGATTTATAGTATTCATCAAATTTGAAAGGATCGTATGTATGGCTGTGGCACTGCACGCATTCAAATGTTGTGCTTAACCACACTTGATAGGTCGTGTTCACACGATCCAAAACCGCTGCTACACGAAACTCTTCGCTATCTGTTCCTCCTTCATCGTTATTCATTGTATTTCGATGGAATGCTGTCGCAATCAATTGATCCTTGGTCGGATCTGGAAGAAGATCACCGGCCAGCTGTTCGATGGTGAACTGATCAAAAGGCATATCCTGATTAAGCGCTTTAATTACCCAATCCCGGTATGCCCAAATCTGCCGGTATCCATCTTTTTCATAGCCTTTGGTATCAGCATAGCGCGCCATATCCAACCACCAGGAGGCCCATTTCTCCCCGTATTGCGGCAGCGAAAGCAGACTATCTACACGCCGCTGATAGGCATCATCTCGCTTATCGTTTACGAAAGCCCGCGTTTCCTGTAAACTTGGCGGCAAGCCAATTAGATCGAGGTAAAGTCTGCGTAGCAATGTTTCCCTATCGGCCACAGCGGAAAAAGATAAGCCCTTTTGGTTAAGTTTATGCTGTATAAAATAATCGATGTCATTTGTTAAACTTTCTGACTGCCACCCTATAAGTCGGGCCAAAGAGAAGGGTTTCGGCACGTCCACATCAGTCGGCACAGTGTATGCCCAGTGTTCTCCCCATTTCGCGCCTTCGTTCACCCACCGTTTTAGGATAGCAATCTCGCTATTGTTGAGCATGGGCGCATTGTAGGGCATTCGTAATTCTGGGTCGTCCGAGGTTAAACGTTTGATAAATTCGCTGTGCTCAGCATCGCCACGCACAATGGCCGGCTTACCGGATTCTGCCTTAGCAAAAGCTTCATTCTCGAAAAGAAGACTAAATCCACCGTTCTTTTTCACACCGCCATGGCAACTTATACAATGTTTATTAAGTATAGGTTTCACATCCGTGCTGAAGTCTACCGGCGCTTCCTGCTGAACGGCAAAGAATCCAACGGTGGCAATGATAACGGTCAAAAAAAAGATAACCAATAGTTTCCTTTTCATGGTATCAATGGTTTATAAATTTAGTAGCTCATAGGTTTACAATGGAAGTGCGTTGCCAGATCCATTTTTAAATTGCAGCATTCTATCTAGACGCTCCTTTTATTTTTTAAAGTCCTTACTATGTGACGCTTTAGACACAATCAAAAGAAATGCTAAACCACTATTAACTGCTCAGCATTGCAACACTCTTTCGAAAATACACAACTATGTTTACAAATACTAAATATAACTAGTTTTTTACAAATAGTTGGAATCTTAGGGTTGCGATAAAAGGCAAATGCGATGGCGTTATGATTTGAAGTGTATTCGATGGACATTGCCCGCGAAATCTGTAATAAAAATTTCATCGTCTGCTATGAAAGGATCCCCTAGAATAGGCGCGCCTATCTCTAATTCTGCGATTAGCTTGCCCCTGCGGTCAACCATATATAAAAAGCCGTCTGAACCTCCAAACACGAAATAATCTTTAAACGGCACCACTGCTGACTCTACTGTCGCAACAAGTTCGTGGCGCTCTGGCGATGTGTAAGATGAGGTATAAATTAATGACTCTCTCGTCGTGAAATGCCACCTTTTTTCTAAGCTTTGTTTATCGACAGCCATTATGCCACAATTGCCTGTGGGCACGACCAGCAAGTCATCATGAACTAATGGTGAACCCATCGACTTAAAGTCTTCTGAAAAGGTATGTTTACGGATTTCTTTTCCCGAAGGTTCGTCCAATACAAACAGCGTGTTTAACCCTGCAACGAACAGATGTTGACCATCCATCGCAATTCCACTACTTCGAAAACGAATGCCTTCATCCTTTTTGCTCCATAATAGTTTCCCTGTTCGGCGATCGTGTAGAAATAAGCTGTTCCAGTTGGCGCCGGTAATGAGGCTGGTGGCGGTGGCATATAACTCGCCGGGCATAGCTTGTCCTCCATTCCAGTCCCTGTTCTTCCAAAGCAACTGACCCGTTTGGAGATCGAGCGCCGACAGGTAAGACCCAAAACCAGTATAATACACATTATCCTGCAGCGCGCCGGCCGACATATAATTGGGCAATGTGCGGCCTAAATGTAGCTCCTTCTGCCAGATTAACGCACCTGTCTCAGCATCCAATGCATATACGTTGCCTTCCACATCTGTCGTTACGAGGATCCCGGCCGCAATACGCATTTTTTGCTTTACAGAATTTTTTGTGTTAAATCGCCATATTTGCTTACCGGTAGCTGCGTTTAGCGCGATGATCGCTGCCTTACCGTTTCCGGCATCGTCTATGGTTGCCGCATAAACCTTCCCACCATGCAGCAGAGGACCTGCTTTCCATATATTTGATTCAAGATTGCTTGTCCAAATCAAATCCATCGACGGCATTTTCTTATTTTCGCCAAAATACTCCCTCCGAATGTCATATTCACCATTGACGTAGTTCACCTGTAGCTCCACGTAGCGGTCGCGATTTATGTCTTCCCGTGTATGCCCTTCCCATGCCCAGTCGCTAACAGCACTAAGATCAAAAGTGCTGAGAAGATTTCTCTCTGCATCTAGAATTGAAGCGCTCACATTTTTAATTGGTCGATCACTATCGTACGCGATAGCGTGCAGCTTCAGCTTATTTTCTGTCAGCACAGGCTTGGCGATTTTCACATGGCTACGCAAATTGGTGTAGCGAGGCGTGATAGACGCTATTCCCGCCCCGGTCAGTTTAATGTGTAAAAATTGTTCGACAGCGTGATCAATCCCCCCTTTGTTAGGTGCATTGCTTGATACAATCTTTACGTCGTTTTCGATATCGTTCCAAACAAAGTTATCGTGCCAATGACCAAAGAGCCAAGCTTTCAAATTGAAGTGCTTCAGATCAATAGAATCTCGCTCACCACGCAATACATAATCTGAGCCTATGTCAAAATCATGGTTGATAAAAATTAGTGGCTTGTCTTTTCCTTTCAACAGCAAATCTTGCTTCAACCAAGCTATGACTTGATCCTTTGTATAACTTGGCTTATAATCACCATTCCACATTGGGGTTACCACAAAATGTGCAGGGCCCGCTTCAAACGAATAGTAGCTCGGACCAAATAAGCTCTCAAACATCTGCTCGCCATACGCTCCCTTCACCAAATCATGATTTCCCACCGTATAATACACCGGTCTTCCCATCAGCTTACTATTTACTTGCTGTGCATGGAAACGCATCCCATCTTCATAGCAAATATCACCGGTGTGCATGATAAAAGACGATTTATTGGCCCGCGAAAAATTACGCACATTATCAATCCAAGTTCCGTATATCGATGTTTCGGTGTCGGTTATCTGTATAAAATCCAGGAAATCTTTTTGCTGATGGGGATCGTGCTGTAGCGGAAAATCAAGCGTTGATAATGTCGAATCCTGCAACTTCAGGTAATGTCCATTTGCAGCAAAATATCCAAATGGGGTAGTCATAAATAAAAAACGGCTATCTGCTTGAGGAGATAGTGTAAAGAGACCATCAACATTCGTCTGTACGACTGTGAATCCATCCGAAATACAAACATTAGCCACACCTTTCTCCGAGAGGTCGTAGAGGCCGTTATTATTCGCGTCTATAAAAACGCGTCCGGATATCTGTGCCTGCAAAAACGAGCACAAAAAGAAGAAGAAAAGCAAAGAGTAGTATCGCATGATTAAGTTTTTTATGAGCTCGCTAAGGGTCGATGTGTTTTTTTACTGCCATGGGAAATGGCCAGATTATTCTTTTGTGTGACTATGTTTGGCAAGCATAAACATTCCATAGGTATAAAATTGTTGTTTAAAATAGTCAAATTACCGTAATGCATACAAACGGTGCATTACAGTAATTTGAAAGCTCTGATTTTACGCTATTATTCCCAGCCAAAAGGTTGCCGAAGATTTGGATTAAGCACTGTTTGCTGAAGCGGAATCGGCCGGTAATAATACTGTGGGCCATCTTTCCACAATCGAGGCTGTGTTTTATCTCGTGTAAACATAATATGTCCGCTGTTTCCATTTGACAGGTAGATCACATTTTCACTTAGGTAATAGCGCACTAGACGTTCTTTTGTGTCTTCTGGCAAATTAGCGATAGGTTCTTGTTGCGACGGACTTTCCAAAATAGCGATATCAGGGTTTCCATCGCCCGTAACATCCATCGCGCCAAGCTGCTTGACAAACATACCTTTTGGCGCTGTTGCAAACAGCTCGCCCACAAACCACCTATTTAAATCGTTGGCTCTAGAGCCCTCCCCTGCAAGCTCCACTCTCCGTTCCCTACGTATCTCTAAAACCACACCTTTGTTTTCGTTGACATTAGGATAACGGGTCGCTAACTGCGGATCTACATCTGCATTGGCCTGCAAAAGATCTAGCTTAGGAAGCCCCACTCGTTGGCGCAGCTGTCCGACTGTCGCATCCAGATCAGATTGATCTAGCGTCCCTAATTCCGCCTTCGCTTCTGCGTAATTTAGTAGTACTTCTGCATAGCGCAAAATCGGAAGATCAGTATAGTTTAGGTTCCATCCCAAACGCATGCCGCGATCGCGTGGGTAAAACTTTACTTGGAGGTAACCGCCGAAAGTAGGCTTCAATACATACGGTATATCTAGCTGTGGATTTGTTTTGAATCCGGGTTGCATCATAGTTTCTCCCAATCGGGGATCCCTGTTTCTAAATATTTCTGTGATGGCCATTGATTCATAGCCCGGAAGATCGGTAAACCTTGAACCGTCGGACATCAAAAACTCTTCCATAAGATCCTTACTGAAGGCCCATTGGTAGTCAAACACGGTATGCGTGTTATTCGCTACACCTTCTCCGCGGCTGTTTTTCCATAGAAATATAATTTCCTTATTCGCCGAGAGATCCGAACTTGAAAACAAGCTCCGGAAGTCTTCAGCATGATTACCTGTACTATGAAGAGCGAAGCCTCCCTCGTCCATAACTTGCTTAGCGGCACTGGCGGCTTTTTCAAAATACATGTTTGCTGAAGTGGCGAGGTTCAGGTATCCATGATATTTACGGTAACTGCCTTCATACAGCGCGATGCGGGACATAAGCGCTAAAGCTGCCCATCTCGTGATTCGCATATTCGTACCGCTAGGCTGGATATGCGCTGCTGCATACTCCAGGTCAACCATGATGGAATCGACAACCAACTCCCGGGAGTCTTGTCCCTTCGTCAGTTCTTCGCTCTCTTGCTCTCCTAAAACCCTCCCGTACCAGGGCACATCGCCATAACGCATAACCATATTGTAATACCAATATGCACGGTAGAAGCGTGCAATTCCTGTGAAGTGGTCAATAGCGGCTTGGTCGCCAACAGCTTTATGCAGATTTTGCAGCATAAAGTTAATTCTTCTCAGGCTCTCCCAGTCATCCCATCCGTCGGCGTTCGCGGCCGTAAGGGTTCCGCGGACCATATTGTTGGTGGTCGAGGCGCCGCTCAACGCAGCAATGTTATCCGAGAAGCCATCGCTGTAAGCTGGTGACAGCATGCCATACATACTGTTGGTGTATATCTCTAGATCTGCGACTGTTTTGAATGTGCTTTCTTCCGTTACGCTTGTCTGGGGCGAACGATCCAGAAAGTCGTCATTACAGCTGCTGTGTAGTATAACGGATAGGATAAACCCTATATATAGATAATTTTTCATGTGCTCTTATTTAAAAACTTAAATTCATACCGAAAGAATACGTCCGTTGGAAGGGGTAAATTCTACCTTCCAGCCCTTCCGGATCCAGCGGAACATCGAGGTTGGATTTTTCGAACAGATTTTCTCCGCTGCAGTAAACTTGCAAGCGGTTTAGTCCCATCGATTCCACCCACCTGAGCGGTAACGAATACCCTAATGTTACATTCTTTACCCGCAAGTAGCGGGCATCCTGCAGATAGTGATCATTAGCTGCACCAAGTGACCTCCCGCCGACCTCCGCAGCATACGCACGCACGGCAGGAAAGTAGCCATTCGGGTTTTCCGGTGCCCAATGGTCAAGGTTTTGTTTTGTTACATTTGTCCACGGCTGCGCGTATATTCCCCAAAAGTATACATGATTACCTGGCGGATACCAGTCTCTCTTACCTACGCCCTGCAAGAAAACCCGCATACTGATGCCTTTCCAATTTCCACTTAAGTCAAAACTATAAGGCAGTTGCGTATAACTGTTGCCTATGATCGACATATCACCGTGATCGTCTAAGGTTCTTTTCCCCGCATTTATCCTGCCGTCGCCGTTTTGATCTTTGAATTTTACATCGCCAATGTAGGAGTTCCCTCCTTGATTTGTATTTCCTATATCAACCATGTTCAAGGCATCTAATTGTTGTTGATTTTCAAACACGCCATCATAGGTATAGCCCCATATGCTTCCCAATCGTTGTCCGACAAAATAGTCAGCTAACAAATTAGTCGGATTATCATATCGGGTAATATGGGCTTGATAGTTGGAAAGCACAAAAGCTGCTTCGTAACTAAAGGGCGAGCCTGCCAAAGTAAGTTGATCGCGCCAGCTAAGCCGCATATCCCATCCCTCAGTTTTCAAGTCGCCGGCATTCATCCTTGGCGAATCTGTACCGAAGACTGCCGGCAAGGTACGTCCAGGCACTAACATCCCCTCAGTTCTGCGGACATATTTGTCGAACATGAGGTTCAATCGATTGTTTAATGTAGCTAGGTCGATTCCAAAATTTAAAGTAGAGACCTTTTCCCAAGTAAAAGAATTAGAAATTGCTCCGGGTGGATTCATTCCCATTGGCCGCTCCGCGCCCAGCACCCAATCAATTTTTTCGGTTGAGAGCGTGGGCAGATAGGCATAGTTGGCTATATTTTGGTTTCCCAATTCTCCATATGATCCGCGAAATTTAAGGAAATTAACAACCGATTTCAAAGGTGTAAAGAAACGTTCCTGCGATACCACCCAAGCTGCTGAGGCGGATGGAAAAAATCCCCATCGGCTAGCCTTTGGAAATTTTGAAGAACCATCGTAGCGGCCATTTAATTCTAATAGATATGTATCATTATAGCCGTATGTTAATCGGTAGAACAGGCCCCGTACAGCCCAATCGTCTATGGTATGACGCGTAGTCATCGTTCCGGATGCCAGTTCAGGTGTTGGTATAGAAGGCGATAAGAGGTCGTTGCGACGTAATGATGACCATTCGGTTTTCCTGTATTCCTGATTGTAACCTAATAGGAACGTGAGTTGATGCATGCCGAAGGTTTTCTGCAAGTTGCTGTAAAGGTTCAATACATCATATTTCGTGCTCTCATTTTCTTTGGTCGCATACGAAGTCGTCGATCCGGCATATTTAATTTCTGTTGCCGGCCCTGTTCGGTAGGGTATGGGAATATCGAAAGAATTGGTATTTCCGGAAGTACGGCGAAAGGTAAGGTCTGCATTAACTGTCCAGATGTCTTTCAGCAGGGTAGCGCGCGTTTGAAACGATGATTGAAATTCGTTAATGGAGCGTGTGGTACGGCCCCCGTCCTGCATTCTGCCCAATAACCCCGCGCCGGCCTGCGTCCAGCTACCATCCGGATTTTTGGGTACATCGAGGGAACTTGTGCGGTTAACGTTCCAAAAAAAGTCGTCTCCCATAAATATAGGGGCATCTAGGTCTCTAACGGTAAGCAATGTATTGTTTCCGAAGGATAACCAATCGTTTATTTCCAAGTTTACTTTCCCCCTTGCATTATAGCGGGTAAGTTCGTCTTCACCGTATCTAAGCATACCTTGCTGCTTATAGTATTCGCCTGAAAAGAGATAATCCAGTTTATCTACTTTCTTTGCCACGCTCAGATTGACGGTATGTGTCGGCGCGATTTTTTTATACGCCTCCCCCATCCAGTCCGTCGATCCATAATACATATAATTCAAAGTATTAGTCGGGTCTAAAATGACCCGCGGTAGCGAAGGATCGTTTTGCAGCTGCGCGGCGTATTGCCGCACAGCCTCCGGAAATAGATCGTAAAGTGGAGCGGCTGCCTGACGTTTATATTCCATCACCGTAAGTGGATCTGTTACAATTTCCGGTAGTTTCCCAACCGTGCGCCATGCCGAATTGTAGCCTAGATTAAATTGGGTTTTGCCCGCTTTTGCCGACTTCGTTGTGATCAACACCACTCCAAAAGCTGCCCGAGCGCCATAAATAGCTGCCGAGGAAGCGTCCTTTAGCACGGTTACCGTTTCGAAATCATTTGGATTAAGTCGCGCAACCTCTGCCTCAGTGAGCGGAACGTTATCAACCAAAATTAGGGGGCCGCCCCCATTGATAGAGGTCGTTCCACGGATATTGAAAGTTGGTTCCGCCGCAGGGTTTCCACTTGGATTGGTGATATTTAGATTCGGAATTAGGCCTTGCAATGCAGATCCTAGATTTGTTACGGGTCTGTTCTCGAACTGCTTGGAAGATATCTGGTCTACCGATCCCGTTAAATTGACCTTCTTTTGTGTGCCAAAGCCCACCACCACTGCCTCGTCAAGTACGGTGCTTCCCGCCTCGAGTTCAACAACCATGTTTTCCTGTGCAACAACTTCACGCGACTTATAACCCACTAACGAAATCTGCAGCAGAACTTCTTTCTTAACGGGGAGCTCAAAAGTACCGTCTTGAGCGGAAACAGCAGCTATTGCAGCATTTCCTTTTACGACGATTGATACTCCAGCGAGAGGCACACTACCTTCCACAATTTTCCCCCGAATGTATTGTTGCAGAGCGGATGCGTTTGGTAAATGGTTGTCCATGCTTTTTACGTCTATGGCGTATGCACGGGGGCTGGCCAAAAAGCTGATAAAGGTAAGAGCTAACACCCCGCACTTCAGGCGTCGATAGCGTAATTTGATTCTGCGCTTCAGTTGGCGCATTGCGTTGCTGTATTTCATTATAGATGGTAGTTAATTAACGTTGTTAAATTTCGATACGCTCTTCCCAAATTTCAACCCAAACACCTGGCGCAGTCGCTTTAGTAAAACACATACATTGAAAATCTAATATTTACAAATATTGAACATATATTCTTTTTAATATCATTTTAAAGACAAATGTAATTCAAATGTTTAGTATTTGTAATATTTAAACATTAAGAAATTATTATGTAATCGTTGGAGAGTAACCTATGTTATGCCCAAACAATACCTATTGTAAATGTCCATTTGTATCACAAGTATTGTCCAATTAAAAAGAATTATTTAAAGAATAATCAGCAAAATATTTTTATTATTTGTAAACTTTTGTTTAATATAGATTTTAAATTGGTTACAGTAGGCATCAACTAATGGTTTTGGTATTGCACAAGCGATTGCAAAACGAGAAGAGAATTTAACGTATAATCATACAACACTGTATATATGGTCACAAGAAAAATGTTTTTATCTATAGCCGGCTCGGCTGCAATAGGGCTCTTAGTTCCTCAACGCCAAAGCTGGGCGGCTGCAGGAAAACGATCTGCGGCCAGAAAGCTAAAATTTAGCGTTATTAGTGATTTACACATCGACCTTATGCACGATAGTAAACGCCGTTTGCAACTTTTCATCGACAAGATGCAGCAGGAAAAGCCTGACTTTATTATACAATTAGGTGATTTTTGTATACCTGCGGAGCAAAATAAAGACGCGATAGATTTGTGGAATAGCTTTCCCGAGAATTATCATGTCATCGGCAATCACGACACGGACCAAGGCTTTACGCATCAACAAGTCGTGAATTTTTGGAACATGCCTGCAGCTTATTACTCATTTGATAAAATGGGTTATCATTTTGTCATACTAAATGGAAATGAAAAAATCCCGGGCACCCAAACAAGCGGATACCCAAGACGTATTGGAAAGCAGCAATTAGATTGGCTGAAGAAAGATTTGATGGAAAATAAAAATCCCACAATAGTTTTTTGCCATCAGGGTCTGGACAATACTATTGATGGCTTAGAAAACGGTATGGAAGTGCGCTATCTCTTAGAGCAAGAGAACATACGATCACAATTTACGAAAGTACAATTGGTTCTTTCCGGGCATCATCACCTTAATTATCATAATGAAATTAACGGTATACACTACGTTCAAATTAACAGCGCTTCGTATTATTGGGTTGGCGAAGATTATCAGGCGCAACAATTCGATGAAAAGTTTTACACAGAAAATCCTATACTACGACATACATTGGTGTATGAGGATCCTATTTGGGCAACGGTAACGCTGCAGGATGACAAAATACAGCTTTCCGGAAGAGAGACTTCATTTGTTGGGATCGGGAAGGAAAACCTCGATATTGAAAGACACCAAGATGTATATCCCATTACTTCGCGCATTGATTCTAGAGTCTTGCGGTTATGAGATGTAGTTATAGTCGTTGAATACGTACAGCAACATTAATACCTCTTAGAACGCTTTGTCCAAACAAACTGTATGCCTGCCCCGACGCTTATACCACTGGAATAAACACCATTTAACTGTGTAGTAAAAACTTGCCCGTCAGCGCGGTACAACTCATCAGTTCCATTGCCGATAAGGAGATGCGAGTAGCGTGCGTGCATAAATGGTCTTATTGCAGCATTAATCTCGTATCCTGCGGTAAGAGTGGTCTCCCAGCCGTTGCCTTTTGCCTGGTGTACAAAACTAACAGGCTGTCTAAAATCATCCTGCAAATTCCAGTTTGCTTCCGCAGCATAACGCATAACGCGCGAAACAGCGATATCATAGTCCAAAATAAATCGATTACGGCTATACCTAATCTCCACACCAACTAGCGCTCCGTTCCAGCTTGGTCGATATGTACTTCGCAACTCTCTTCCAACAATTAAAGGCACTTCCCCATCTAGCATATAAAGTGTCTGCTGACGCCCGAAATACTCCACGTGTGGCATTACAGAAAAGCGGCCATTGGACCAAAATTGATAAAATAATCCCAGACGGTAATTGAGTGTCTTCCCTTGATTTGCCTTTAAATTGAAAATGGCCGTTGGAGATCCGCGATTATTGTCCGCATAATCCGTATCGCTCACCTTCCCCACTGTGATACGTTGGTACGTTAGCGCTCCCCTAATGTATACCTTATTGAATAGTTGTATTCCTGAGGCAATTTCAAACTGAGGACCACGGAGCTCCTCCCATATCAATTCAGACAATACATTCGGATTGTTGCCTTCGTCATTGCCTGCAATGCTCCAATTTAATTTTTCCTGTGCCCAGTTGATGCGCGGTGCTACAAAAAAACCTGTTGCACTACGCTGCGCCGATACATGAAAACAGCAGAGCGTAAAAAGCAGCGCAATAAAACATATATGCATTTTTGCTTTGTATAATAGGTGAAAGATCGTGTATCCTGCACATGGAGGATACACGAAAACATTCCCACTTTATCTTTTAGTTTTTCGGATAAGCCTGCGCAATAAATTGCTTATCAGTTTCAGACAATTGGTTATTCCAACCAACCCAAAATCCATTCGTAGTTAGCTCACTACTGATGGGATAGTGCATAATAGAACGAGGGTCGTATGCACTAAATTGCGTTTGCGATGTTGCATATCGCTGGAAGATGTTCACGTCCACTTGGGCTTTACTCCATCCATTAGGCGGACCTCCAAAATACGCGTACGCGGCCTCAACATTCCATGGAATAGCAGCTTCGGGATGTTGTTGCTCGTGAATCATACCTAATACATGTCCAAATTCATGCAGCGTTGTTGCCCTGAGTTCAGCTTCCGAAGTCCTATCGTTAAACCAGCCGAAGTTCATTGTTTCTTGGTTGGGTAATCTACTTAAAGCTGCCGTTCCAAGGGCAGAATAGGAACCGGCACCCTCTACAAACGTAACGCGGATCTGCGCTGTGCCGCTTTGAACAAACCGGAAAGTGATGTTAGCATATTGCGACCATTCGCTTGCATATTCCCTTACTCGAGCACGAACCTTTTCTGTTCCACCATACAGACGAACGGTAATCACGCTTCCATTAGGCCATTTTGTAGGCCTTAAGATAGCACCTCTGGGATCCGTACCGTTTATTGGGTCTAAATCTCGGCAGACACGTGCATTTTCAAAACCGGGGGGTATATCGGCCCTTTGTATTTCAAGAGTTTCAAAATCTGTTTGCGCTGTGTCAATTTGTGGATCTGCGCTTTTAGAACAAGCAACTACTGACGCTGAAATAACCAGTCCGAAGAGGACTTTTTTAAATTTTTCCATAGTTTAATGTTTTTGTCGTTAATAAATTTTGGCAGCTTCGAATGTGGCCACACCCGAAGCTAACAACCTAATAGACAAACCTATGACATAGAGTCTTATCAAATATAACAATATTTCACTTTAAATTATTTTTAAAGAATAAAAATTTACAAACACCCGCTAGTAAACAGCAATGAAACAAAAAAACACAGATACCCTGAAGAATGACAAGATATTTCTCAGAAACTATATTAAAGTATCGGAATATCCATTTTCTATGTTTTGGTTATGTTTTAATGCAAACGGAAGGCTCAGATAAACATGATTCTAGACATATGCATAGGCCAGTTGGATTTAAAGGTTCGATATGGCACGATGAAGACTATATCTTTCGGGCAGTGCATGAGCTGTATCGACCTTCCTTGCAAAATATAAATTGGAACCGCAATTTGGGCGATATTGATCTTGAGCGGGATGCCGAGAGTGAATATCAAAGTGGCAAGTCAATATAATCGTCCCCTAGCTTCGTCATTTTGAAGGTTGAACGCGTGATCTAGACATTACGAGTATATTCTCCTATTAGTAAAGCGGTGTGATTGGACGCAGACTGGTCAAAACAGCACACAATAATGTATAGTTAGCGTCCAGTTATTTGAAACGCAACGCGGATTTCTGTTTGAGCTACTCAAAAATAAATACCCAATTGGAAAAATTAAATACTATTTCTTGAATTTGGGTAATCTTCGATTGATACTAAATTATTGCCCTTAATGCGCGATTCCCCAACATTATTGCCTGTAATAAAATATACCTAAGCCATAGGTATTTTTTTTGAGGCCCCTTTTTACGCCATTCGTGTCAGAATTTCTCTACAAAATAGCACCCTTATTGCTTTAAACAGTATATCATTCTTAAACATAAAAACGGAGCGTTATGAACAGTTTACAACTTAACAGACAAATTGAAGACAGCAGATCCATTTTAACAAACTTTGCTTACAAATTCACCAGTGATCCGGACGATGTAGAAGATTTAGTGCAAGAGACTTTAATCAAATCCGTGAAATATGCTGATGAGTATACAAACAATCCGAAGCTACTTTCGTGGTTATATGTGATCATGAAAAACCTGTACATTAATAACTACCGCAGAAGACAGAAAAGATCGCAATATGAAAATGCTCAGATTGCTGAGTTGCGTGACCAGGGTTGTACAGAGCCATTCGCTCGCAATAATGTAGAAGGCAAATTCACAATGGGTGATATTCAATTTGCCATGAGCAAACTTTCGAGTGAGAATTATGAAATCTTCTCCATGTATGTTGACGGTTTTAAATATAAAGAGCTTGCGGAACATTTTGACATGCCTGAAGGGACAATCAAAACTAGAATTCACCATTCAAAAAAAATATTGCAAAAACACTTAGCTACCTACAAAAAAAGTGCTTAACAGTTCACAATCATTCAAAACGTGTTTTAAGCTACGCTTACATACGACACCATAACGCGGAGCGTGCATCCAGTATTGCTCCGCCTAAATGATTGTATTTACAATTTCAAAATTCCTATCGATTCCGAATCTATGTTACTATGCCTATTGCAATTTGCATTGATACCTGAGCTAAGTTGTTGCATAGCACAAATTTTCTTAAACAGTTAATTGGGCCTTTAAAAGGCTTCATTGTTTATACGGCCGTACAGGGAAATGGTCATTCTTTATAAAAATGGCTTCATTTCTTCTTCGATCTGTTTCCGGTGTCCCATCAGCCTTTTAGCGTATTCCTCCTGTAGCTTTTCTTCCTCCGTAACAGGAATCCATTTCGGTACTAAAGCGGGTTTATTATCATCATCCATCGCGACAAAAACGATAATGCAATGCGTTTTCTTTTCAAATGCCGGACTTTTTAGGTCGCGTGCGAAAACATCAATAGCAATATGCATACTTGTCGAGCCCGTGTAGATGACATGCGCTTCCACTTTAACAATTTGTCCTATTTTTATCGGTTGATAAAACCTAATCCCACCAACGTAAACGGTTACGCAGTATCGACTACTCCAGGTACTGGCGCAGGCATACCCTGCTTGGTCAATCCACTTCATGACACTGCCTCCGTGCACTTTCCCACCGTAATTAACATCAGAGGGCTCGGAGATAAATTGAAATATTAAGGGTGAATTCATTGTTTACTATCCTATGTTATAACCTCAGCTTATTAACAGTTGCGAAGCCCTAAATGTTTGCGGTTTATCCGTTGGTGATGTGCGAAACGCGAACCGTTCTCGAAGCTTGGAGCGGGCTTTAGATAGCATTGGAAATCCAAAACATTTTGTAATTTTAGATAAGAACAAGCATGTATATTATTATATTACCACATGAACATCACATTCTCCGATTCCAAGGAAATCTATAATGCACAAATACTTCCCCTTTATCAAGCGAATGGATGGAGCGCGGCAACTAAGCCAGAGGCTTTGCTGGAAGGGCTTCGTCATTCGCATACGTTAATAACCGCTTGGCACGGTGAACAGCTAGTTGGTTTGGGAAACGCTATTTCTGATGGCTATCTGGTTGTTTACTATCCTCATCTTTTGGTATTGCCAGCTTTTCATGGTCGAGGTATAGGTCGGCAGATAATGTCGTTATTACAGAAGCCCTATACGCATTTCCACATGCAAATGCTTACTGCCGATGCCGAGTCAGTCGACTTTTATAAAAAAGCAGGGTTCCGAAGGGCCGGAAATACAACACCGATGTGGATTTATGCAGGTACGGATCATTAATGACAATTTGGTCGCCATAGCTTATTGTCAAAGCTGCAATAAGTCATTCAATAAAGTAAGAGGCTGTAGATTAATGTAATCATACAGCCTCTTACTTTAAGGTATCAAATTATTTATTTCAGGTGATATTGCTGTCTTAGCTGTTCACGGCATCTTGCTCACGGATATAAGCAGGGCTCACATTATGCGTTACTTCACCATTATACACATTGCTTTGTGCGGTAACGTCAACCACTTTTGTCGTGTAAGCTAGCGCCGCAGCATTTACGCTATCTGCAAGCAACGAATCTGCAACATGGGCAAACGTAGCAGAGTCTAAGCTATTAGCAAATAAAGAATCTGTTGTGTAGGCAAATGCCGCTGAATCTACGCTATCTGTTGCAAGCAACGAATCTGTAGCATATGCAAATGTAGCAGAGTCTAAACCATTAGCAAATAAAGAATCTGTTGTGTAGGCGAATGCTGCTGAATCTACGCTATCAACCATTATTGAGTCTGTCGCATATGCAAACGTAGCGGAGTCTAAACCATTAGCAAATAATGAATCTGTTGTGTAGGCGAATGCTGCAGAATCTACGCTATCAGCCACTATAGAGTCTGTCGCGTATGCAAACGTAGCAGAGTCCAAACCATTAGCAAATAATGAATCTGTGGTATAAGCAAATGCTGCTGAATCTACGCTATCAGCCACTAATGAATCTGTCGCGTATGCAAAAGTAGCAGAGTCCAAACCATTAGCAAATAATGAATCTGTAGTATAAGCAAAAGCTGCAGAATCTACGCTGTCAGCAAGCACAGAATCCTGTGTGTTAGCAAAAGTTGCAGAATCTAAACTATTCGCGAGTAACGAGTCTTTAGCATTAGCAAACATTGCCGAATCATTCGTAGCAAATCCAGCTGTTTTTTGATTAGCGCCATTTGAGTTCGCTACCAGTGTTGTACCGGCGGCAAGTAGTAGATTGAAGATGATTAATTTTTTCATGCCATTTTATATTTAATAAAACCATTAATTATTAACTCTTATTTAACGTAAATGTACGAAGGATAGTTCCCTATTTGTAACATTATTGTTGTTAAATATTTGTTAAACCGTCTAAAATAGCCGCTGATGACCCTTCTAACATGGTTTTTATGTATAATAAAAATGTTACAATTAACATTTGTTAACATTTAAGCAAAGTCATAAATAGGTTTTTTTGCGGCAAACCGGTGATTGAATAGATGCAAAAGGCTATACGCGGTGAGCATGTTATGGGTATAATTCTGGTAAAAGCGATGACTGCCAATATTCCCTCGAGTCTATGTCCATAATAGTCAATCGCCCCTCGTGGCCGGCACCTGTGTCTACATTCGTAATATTAAATGCTGTCATAGGCTGGTCTATACCCCACTTCGTCGTGGAAGTGTGACCAATAAAAATTTCTTCAAAAGGTCCTTTTTGCCAACGAGGCATGCCCCTCCCTTCGCCTTTTTGGGCTGTCAACGTATCGATCCACAACGAGCGGTCAAAGTAATAATTATCTTCCGGCTGCTCGTAGAAGCCGAGGTTGCGATCGTAGCCAGCATGAACAAAGAGCCGATTTTTTGCGTCAATATAATAGAGCCTTTGCCGCTCAAACAATTGTGCATGCGCATGAGGAATGTCATCCGACCGGAGCGATGTGGTGTAACCATCGCGCTCTTTGTTGTAGCTGCCATCGGGTTGCATATGCCTTTGGTAGGATTGCAGCGTGCCGATCCCTCCAAAATTCCATAGACGAGGGTGTTCAGCGCCATCAATAAAGGTTTTAAACCAAACGTCGTGGTTGCCCTTTAGCACTATTAAGTTTTTAATCTTCAGCAATTCTTCTACACATTCAAATACTTCGTCACGTCCATCGGTAATATCCCCCAACTGAATTAGTGTGTCTCGTTCTCGATCGAACGGCGATCTTTCTAAACATTGTGCTAATGCTTTGTGTGCTCCGTGTATATCGCCCATAACAAAGGTGCGCGTCCTATTTCCATCCATATTCTAATGAACGTAGATCACCAAATGGGGGTTTTTAAATAATTAAAATTACCGAATGTAGACGCCTAGATAGCTTCCCTTAAAAACACCTAAACAATTTACATGCAGCTGAAAACTTTACGCGTTGATAAGCGTCTCCTATTTGTAAATTGTTAGCAGATGATGAATTTTGATAGTATAGCATTGGGTGATCTTACGCAAGATGTGCAGATTCCCAAAACAGTAGATGAACAGGTTGAAGAAACTTGGTTCGTAAAATACGGTGAAGAAACTGTCGGCGTAGGATTATTTCTGCCGGATAGCAGGTCTTGTGTTTTGGCCATCTTAGGTGACGATGTAGCGCACAGAAAAGTTATCGGCACCTATCAGAGCAGCGATGATCATGAGCGCCTGATACTGCATGGGCTGGAAATAGCTTATGAAGGCTACCTGCGGTCTGTAAAGGGTGATACCGTAATCGGTAAATTGGATATTAAAGAGTAATTAGGAGTCAATATTCTCCAAAAGATGTTGTCCTTTGCGGGCATACGATTTTTTCAAAGAGGTGCGATGATGCACCTCTTTTACTTATTCTCGATCACAAAAGCCTTAAGTGTAAACAGTTTGCCCTCTTTGACCCGCCAAATATCGCAATAGTCATATACTGTACTCTTTTTATGGGCATCGGTCAGGGTAATCTTGCCGACAGCAGTTACATAGTCGCCCTCACCAACCAGTTGCTCCACATCGAAAATCGGCGGCTCGATATACGTTTTTTCCATATAGCTCCGTATCGCTACCTTTCCCTCTAATACTTCATCACCTACGAATGTCCATACGCTATCGTCATCGCAGTATGACAAAAACTCTTCGTAACGACCGGCAGCGACGGCTTCGTTTGCGCGAATTAATATGTCTTTATTTGTTTGCATCGTATTTATGTTTTATCTCTATTTTTTTTTTGTAGAACGCACAGCTCACTATATCCGTTGATAGTTAAATTAATTTTAGCAACCATCGAGATGCAGTCATCTGCAATGATAACTTTTGATTTTATGGGTGAACCTTCATTTCCTCGGGTTTTCCGAGGCACATCCCTTCCGCCGCATGCTGCAGCAAGGCAAATACTTTTGTAAGGGTAGTAGAGTTTCTTAAACGCATTGTCCATCGCAAATCCTTTCCGTCCTTAGCCAGGACATGGCGTTCCTTTTGTAGGGCAAAAGGAACCAAAACCCCGTCGCTTATTTTTGTTGCATCCTTTTTGGACAGTGCAAAGGCAAATGACTACAGACGCAACAAAACTGATGCGACATTTCGTTTAATAAAGGGAAGAAGCGATAAATATAGAATACCTTTCGCATTACGCACTAAACATTACTTAATACCAATCCCATCGCAAATCCTTTCCGTCCTTAGCCAGGACAGGGCGTTCCTTTTGTAGGGCAAAAGGAACCAAAACCCCGTCGCTTATTTTTGTTGCATCCTTTTTGGACAGTGCAAAGGCAAATGACTACAGACGCAACAAAACTGATGCGACATTTCGTTTAATCTTGGTTGGAAGCAATAAAGTAGTGGATATTTTAATTTCTCGCACTACGCATTACGCTATACTCAATACTCATTCAAATGCGACACTTCGTTTAATAATGGGAAGAAGCGATATAAATAGAATACCTTTCGCGTTACACAATACACCTTCAAATGCGACATTTACCGTTAATAACCGGAAGTGCAGTTGTAATAATGCTTCAACTTTTGCACTGCGCAAATGCAGTTGAGCGACTAAAGAACTTGGTCACATAAGGACCGACCAACGGCACTTTTAACGTTTCATCAAGCGATGGTATCAGCGGAGCGCGGCCGTGGCCTCGTGGGTATGGGCAGGCATTAGATTATTTCCCGAAATCCATTTTTAAAAGGATTTTGGGGATGTCATCTAGCCTGATAGGCAGCCTTCCGCTGCGGGTTGGGTTGTGAGCAAGATCGCCTCGATGAAACAAAGATTTTTTGCTTACTTTTTCATCTGAAAAA
>NZ_JJMU01000064.1 GCF_000757725.1 Sphingobacterium deserti | reverse complement strand
CAATAATGGGAAGAAGCGATATAAATAGAATACCTTTCGCATTACGCACTACACAATACTCAATACCAATTCCATCGCTCAGACCCTTCCGCCGCATGCCGCGGCAGGGCAAATACTTTTGAAGGGCAAAAGTATTCAAAACCCCGTCGCTTGAAACCTTTGCAGGGAGGGTTTGTGCAATGGCAAATGTCTACATATTGCAAAGCTTTCGATGCGACATTTCGTTTAATATTGGGAAGAAGCGATAACGCATTGGGAACCTAAAACTTCTCGCATTACTCAATACGCATTACTCAATACGCATTACGCAATACTCCTTCAAATGCGACATGTCGTTTAATAAAGGACGGTGCATTGTAGTATCTTTTCTAATTTCTCACTACGCACTACGCATTACGCAATACTCTTTCAAATGCGACATTTCGTTTAATAATGGGAAGAAGCGATAACGCATTGGGAACCTAAAACTTCTCGCATTACTCAATACGCATTACGCAATACTCCTTCAAATGCGACATTTCGTTTAATTAAGGACGGTGCATTGTAGTATCTTTTCTAATTTCTCACTACGCACTACGCATTACGCAATACTCTAAATAGTATCCCCCTCCGGTGCCGGACTGATCGACGTCCAGCCGCCATCCACGACAAGATTTTGTCCTGTGATGTGTCGTGCTTCTTCTGAAAGCAGGAAGGTTGTCGCGTAGGCAATATCCCGCGGATGAGCCACTTTGCCTAAAGGCGTCACCTCAGACCAAGCTTCTTCATATTGCTCGTCTTCTATCGTTCTTTCTGTAAAAGTAGCTCCTGGCGATACGCAGTTGATGCGGATATTATAGGGCGATAGCTCAACAACAAGATTTTTAGCAAGCATATTGATCGCCGCCTTCGTCATGGCATACGTTCCAAGGTGCTTGTTTGCTTGCTCACCATTTACTGATGACATCAACACGATGCTACCTCCATCTTTCTGTTCACGCATCTGCAGGGCAGCAGCCTGAACAAGGAAAAATGTGCCTTTTAAATTGATATCTAGCGTTTTTTGGAAATCCTCCTCCTTATAGGAGAAGAAATCGCCGGGAATGGTAACACCTGTATTGGCTACTGTTAGCGTGAGCCGTCCGAAATTGTTAACAGCCAGATCTACCATTTCCTTGATCAGCTTGCGGTCTGAGGAATCCCCAGGCAAACCAACACAACAACCTGGGATAATCGCGTTTAGTTTTGCTACTGCGTCGTCATTCGACTCCTTATGGTAGCTATTTAACACAACTTTTGCACCGTTTTCTATCAACAAACGGGCGATCTCAAAGCCTATGCCCTGCCCGGCACCGGTAACGATGGCCACGTGGCCCCAAAGTTTCTTTTCCATATCAACTATTATTCAAAATCAAACACTGTATTATCTTCCTTTTCTTGATAACTGCTTATCCAGCTCTAACGCAGCACTAATCAATCCCAAATGTGTGAATGCCTGGGGGAAATTTCCTAAATGCTCACCTTTCTTGCTAATCTGTTCAGCGAAAAGACCAAGATGGTTTGCATAGCCAATCATTTTTGCAAAATTCTCTACAGCCTCTTCGATACGTCCTCCTTTTGCCAAACATTCGATATACCAAAACGAACACATCGTAAATGTACCTTCTTCGCCCTCTAATCCATCCAATTCTGATTCATGGTTATTATACCGATACACCAATACGTCGAGACGCAAATCCTTATCTACAGCCTCCATTGTCTTTATCCACCGCGGCTCTTCCGGCGTTACGAAGTGCAAAAGCGGCATCAACAGCACACTCCCATCCATCGTGTCCGATACTTTTCCGTCCTTTTTAAACTGGCACCAAGCCTGCTTATCCTCATTCCAGAAGTTTTCAAAAATATCTTCATAGATAGCATTACGCGTTTCGATCCATTCTTGTACCGGAAAAGGAAACGAACGATGCTCGCCTATTTTAATTGCCCTATCCATGGCCACCCAACACATTAGGCGCGAATGCAAAAACTCTTGCTCCTCGTTTCTAATTTCCCAGATCCCGTGATCAGGTTCTTGCCAGCGCTTGATCACAATGTCAATCTCTTTGCAGATGATTTCCCAAAGCTCGAAGGTAATCGGCTGATGATACTTGTTATAAATGTATATTGTATCCAGTAGTTCGCCATAAATATCAAGCTGAAGCTGATTATTCGCCTCGTTCCCTATACGAACTGGTGCTGAGCCCATGTAGCCTTCGAAGTGCGACAGAATCTTCTCTTCCATATCCCATTCGCCATCTATCTTATACAGCAAATGAAGATCACGGTTTTTATCTTGCTCGATAATCCAATTCAGAAATTGAGAAGCTTCATGGGCAAACCCAAGTTTGAGGAAGGCATACATTGTAAATGCGGCATCGCGGATCCAGGTATAACGGTAGTCCCAGTTTCGATCGCCGCCAAGTTCTTCCGGCAAGCCAAAAGTCGCTGCGGCTACCACCGAACCATATTTTGCCGAGGTCAGCAATTTAAGCGTAATAGCGGAGCGTTGCACGACCTCCTTCCAACGACCTTGGTAGGTCGACTTATTTATCCAGTTTCGCCAAAAAGCGATGGTATCGAAATAAGTCTGCTTCGTGTAATACGATATGTCATTGAAGTTTGTGGCCCCATTTGACTCTAATTCTAAAACGACAAACGCTCTTTCAGATTCTTTAAGCGCAAATTCAGCATACAAATCGTCGCCGTCTATATGCACATCGAAGCTGGCTTGGAGCCGCATATTTTCGGTTTCAGATCCTTCCGTTTTGAAAATAAAAGTATCTTCTTCGTCTTTTATTATATGTTTTTCTGCCGCATAACCAAAGCGTGCTTGCAATTTCATGCTGCAAGTGACATCCCCGCGGATAGATTTTATTTTTCGAACAATAGAATTACAACCATGTCCTGCATCGTTGTTTACAGGCATGTAATCGGTAATTTCGACGATTCCTTGTTCAGAGAAAAAGCGCGTGATCAACACAGCCGTTTCCGGTAGGTACAGCTGCTTGGTCGTCACATTTTCCATCTGTGGTACAATTTGGAAAAATCCTCCGCCATCATGGTCAAGCAAACGCGCAAAAACACTGGGCGAATCGAAACGTGGCCCACACAAAAAATCGATGGAACCATTCATTCCTACTAAAGCACAGGTTTGCATATTTCCTATGATCCCATAATCCGCAATAGCTTGGTATCTTTGATCTTCATTCATACAATTAAAAGATAAGCATATTTTTATTTTTGTTCATTACAACTGGTTTTTAACCGAGATTTGCCCGCGCAAATCTTGTAGGCTAGTACAGCACGGCTATATAATTACAAACAGCTCTGCGCTTTAGAAGTTTGGATTATTTGGAATTTTAGAAAAATGTGTGTTTAAACACAATGTAGGCAGGGAGCGGTTATAACGAACGTACAGAGTTGATCACTGCTATGGCACTATTGGCCGACAAACTCCTCATCACTTAAGGTTTCCAAAAAGGATAGTATGGCCTCTTTCTCGTTTTCGTTGAGCGGAATACGATTGCCGTTCGCCTTTAAAAGTGGATCCAGATTCGCTGCGTCCGACACGCCCTTATCAAAGTAGTCCAATACATCGCGCAAGGTCGCAAACTGCCCAAAGCTGCCATAGGGCGCCGTGTACACAATGTTTCGTAAAGAGGGCACCCGGAACTGCATATAGTCGGCCGGCAAGCCGGTGACACGTGCACGGCCAGCCTCCTGCGTGTCGCTATTAGCTGGGAAACCAACATTGCGAAAGCTTTGGTCGGTAAACAATTCCGTTGCATGGCAACTTGCGCATTTCTGCTGAAATAGGCGGTAGCCTTCCGCTTCCGTTTCCGTAAACTGTTCGCCTTCCTGCCGTTTTATCCGGTCATACTTACTATTGGCCGAGACAAGCGTGTATTCATATTGTGCTATGCTTCGATAAATTCTTTCAGGCGTAATTTCTGGATCTCCAAAGGCCTTCCAAAACAAATCGCGGTATGCCGGTACCTGCTCCAGTTTAGCAATCACTTCCAGAATGGACGAATTCATTTCTTCGTGGGTGATAATGGGCACCAACGGTTGTTTTTCCAATTCTAGAATATTTCCGTCCCAGTTGTAAAACTGCATAAAAGCCATGTTCTGTATCGGCGGCGTATTACGCAGCCCTACCCGATCGTTAATGCCAATCGCCCTGGGTTTATTATCGGCGAAAGCATGATTCGGATTATGGCAGCTTCCGCAGGAAATGGTGTTGTTGCCGCTGAACTTGGGTTCATTGAATAAACGCTCGCCCAGTTCTACAGCATATTGCGTGGGCTTATTGGCGTAAAATGCGTTATTCAATGCCGGAAAACCGGCCGGAAGTTCAAAGGCCAGCTCTGGATTATCAAATTGAAATGTCCCTTCTTCCTCCTGCTTTTCACAACTGCAAAACAAGATGATAGCAGTCATCATTCCCAAGCTACTTTTTAAGCTACACAGCATCGTTATATTTTTAAAAAAAACGAACTTGTCTGAACAAACATCGATCGACCCGAACCGGGAATTTCTTGCTGCGCAGACAAGCTCGTTGTACTTAACTAATTCTCCACCTGGCTTACGGAGAAAATACCCGATAGATCATTTACACCATTGCCTCCCAGATTGTCCACAAATTTCAGCATCTGCACCGCAGTGTGAATGTTCGGTGTGGCGTTATCACTTTGGCTGGTACCTGTAGACAAGGTAATGGTATTGGTCTTTCCGCTCAGCAACTTGTCAAAATCCGCCTTTATCGTGATGCGGGGAGCAGTCGCGCCTACCTGCGCTTGCGTAGCTAGATCCAAGGTGATCTCGCGATAAGCGTCAACCCCTTGCGTTTGGTTGCCCTCGGAACCCGCCACCGTACTTCCCGTATGGATGGAAAGCGGTTTACTATCCGTATCGTAAAACCCTTCTATCTTCGTAAAGCGGTAGCCTGTTCCCCATTCCCACATCATCTTGGTGTCGTTTGCTCCTGCTGTGTTGTAAAAGGCAGGAAAGCGAAGCTGATCCAGCGTATTTAACTCGGTCTTCACGCCCAAGCCAAATTTCAGCTGCTTGTAGGCCCCTGCCGGCACATTGCTCAGCACATAGCGCAAGGTACTCGCTTTAGCTTGATCAATAACCGTAGCGCCTTTGTCGAGGTCGTTTATATTGTAGGGAATCTCGCCCCCATCTGCTTTAATTAACCGGATGTTACTTAGGACATATTTCAGCTCGGAGAAATGGTGTACCTGCCCCTGTGCAGACGTGTTTTTTGTGGCTGATGACGCATTGGCGCCACCTAAAACAATGGTCTGCTCTTTAAAGGTGTTATTAAATTGTAATTCCAAGTTGTTCGCAACCGGGTTGTCTTCATTTTTGCTGCACGCAGCCAAAGCGAGTGTACATACAGATAAGGTGAGGTAGTTTTTTAAATTTTTCATGTTTTTGTTTAATTGTTTCAGATTATTTTTTTTAATAATTATATCAAAATGGAGCTGCGCTCATTAAAAAGCCACCTTCAGCGAGGTGAATATATTCCGCCCCATCCGGGGGATGTTTCCCCAATCAGCATAGGTACTGTAATATTCATTTCCTATATTTTCCACCCCTACCTGAATAGTTGCGGTACAGGGTTTGAACACAAAGCGATAATCCGCAGAGATGTTCCAGATGTTGTATGCAGCTGTGCGATCTTCGCCAAACTCAGGACTGAAATGCACCTGCGCCAAATCTCCATTTAGGGAAGTCTGTATGCCTAAATTTTTCCGCGAATAATGCAGCGCCGTTTGGTAGCTCAAAGGGCGTATAAAGGGCAAGTTTCCTCCGCGTTCATCCTGTCCCCGGGCATAGGTCAGCAGTCCATCCCAATGCAGGTTATGCGATAGATGGTAATCTCCCTTTAGCGATAGATTGAACAACGTCGCATAATCCAACGACGTGTACCCCTTTACCCCTACCGATTGGTAATTCATCGGGCTACCCAGGCTTAAAATTCGGCCAATAATATACTGGTCGATATGGAAATAGTTGGCCTTTACATCAATCCCAAATTTTTCCTTTCTATACCCTACACTACCATTCAGCTCATAAGATACCTCATTGGCTAAGTTGGGGTTGCCGATATAGTCGTAGCGGTCGAAGCTGTTGTAGATATAATAGCCATATCCTTCGGAAACGGATGGCGCGCGCTGTCCATATCCCGTTCCGGCAGACAGATGGATATTTTTAAGCTGTAGCTGATAGCTAGCGTGTATGCTAGGCAATACCCTCGTTCTTTCTTGCGGCGCATCGGGATGGAAGATCCAATTGAACTCCACATATTTCGCGTGGTTGTTATGCAGGCCCAACGACCCGCCGAGGTTCACCTGACTTTTATCAGAAAGCGCCCAGTTATTATTGAGCGATAAGCCCCCGTAGCGGGTAGTCACCCAGGGCCAGCTGTAGGCAAACATGGTTTGGTTACTGCGGTCTTGTGGATACATTCGCATCTCTGCGATAGACAGGTTTTCATACATATTGAGCTGTAGTTCTGCAGAATAGCGGCCGCGTTGAAGCTGTAGGTTACTCAATAGTCCATAGGTGGTGCTCCAGCCCGGCATATCCATATGCACTAGATTTTCCGGGCGCGTGGTATCATCCATGTAATGCTCCACAGCATTGTAATATATTTTAGAGTCCCAAGCTTTCACTACCCCACCCTCAAACAGCTGTTTATAAGCCGCCGACGTAATCAACGCACGGGAAAGCCACAGATCCATAGGGAGTGCGGGAAAGCCTACATCCTTTGCGCGGTCAAAAATAGCATCTACCCGCACCGACGATAATCGCCCTGTTTTATAAGCCATGCCCACAGCGCTGTTAAACTTATTGTATTGGGAATGGTTTACCACATTGCCCAGGCCGTCGCTGTAGTTACCTGCTTTCCGAAAAGAAGCGCTTCCGTCAAACACAAAACGTTGATTGGCAAAAGAGACATTGCCCAGGTTATACAGCTGTTTGTTGTTAAACTCCATGCCCGCTTGATAAGCGCCCGACCAGGTCGCCCGCTCGGCAAAGGACGTGCTGCGTCGCCGAAGATCGATACTGCCCCCTACAGTTGCTCCATGCATATTTCCTGACTGTCCGGAACTGATATCCACGGCCGCCAGGTTGTTGCTTTCTACATAAGAGGTGATGGGATCCATCTTGTCCGTACAAGCACCGAAAACATGCATACCATCGATAGTGAGGTTGGCGCGCTCCATACCCATGTTATTCAGCAATGGTTCCCAGGCATAGGCACCCCGCTTGATAAAACTGATGCTTTCCGAGGAGGCTAAAAACTCGTCTACCGAAACCGACATTTTCATATCCGTTTCCATCCGCTTTTTTCCCTTGCCACTTACGGTGACGGCTTCAATATGCTTTGTGCTATCCGTTTCCTGATGCTGTGCGCTGCCGTTCATGTATATTATAAAAAGGAGTGAACTAAAGGTTAGTTTCTTCATCAGCATTAGAATAGGATGTCTATATGTAGTTCGCTCTTCACCCCCATCACGCCCGGCGTAAAGTCATCCGGCACGACCGTGCCTTTTACAATTTGCCCATTATTGTTTTGCATGATGAAATTTAAGGTCCAGTTGCCCGTCATGGTGTAATTGACGACGCCCCGATAATGCCCGGCGGCATCTTGCACAAGGTCTTTGTTATTTGGCGAGGAATGGTTACCCATCGACGGCTCCGGCATTCTAGGGTCGAGCTGCAACGTATACCCTGTTACCGGTACGTAGGCAGCTGCTAGCGGATTGTCTGTCGGCTCGCTAGCTTTATTGAATTTGTAGATCCCCGCGAGCAATTCGTTTTCCGACACCGTCGGTTTTTGCGGCGCTATGAGTGCTATAATATATTGCTCATTGTCGCTACCCGTAAAGGTCGTCATATTTAAATTTTTATTTGTCTGCGGTTGTACGCTAATGGCTTGGCGCGCAGTGATCATTTTGCCGTCTATGGCAAAACTGATCTGAAGTTCCCAAACACCTGCGTTCGTTGTAGCCTCTGTGAACACGCAATACCCCGAAAAATAGGCATCCTCCGGCTGATAAGATAAATGATGTTGATGCGGACAGGATGTTTCGCTGCCCGTGGAAGACAGCTTTATAGGCAAGAAGGTCGCCGCGGAAACGTTGGCATTGCCATTAGCCCCCCCGCCTGTCACCTTTAGGCGAATCGGGTTGTAGCCTTTGTAAAATGTGCCGTTCAGCGCCTCAATGCGGATGCTGTAGCCGTTACTGTCGATAGTCGCCGCTTCTTTAAAATCGACATGTTCGACAACGCTGTCGTCGCGCTCAGCTTCGTAATCTGTTTTGTCTTTTGTGCAAGATGCGATAAGCAAGCCTAGCACAAGCATGCAACATAGTGTAGCTTTCATCAATGAAAAAATACGTCGTAAAATAGTGTGGTTTGTATGATGATGATGTTGTGCCGGAAGCCTAAAGCCGCATTGTCCTAGCGCCGTGTAAAAAGAGTACGCCTATTAAAAATCGATGCTTAGAAAAGACGACGAAGGATCTGGATCTATAGCGCGAGATTGGCTCATCTCCGTTTTTCCTTTTCGCCATTCTGTTGAGGTCGTACTTTTCTAAACCGTCTCAGCCCTTATTATTTCTACTAGCACCAACGCTTAGGCCGGGTGCGGCCATCAAAACCGTATCGATAATCACGCAGAAAAAGACTTGCTTGTGCAAAGGCTCGCATGGCTTACGATAATAATAGAAAATGTAGGCAAGGATTGTTAAGCTTGCTTCCGCAATAGATTTTCTGAAGAGATGGGCGGACGGAAGAGGAATGTGTTGTATGTAAATACGTAAGAAGAATGTTCACGGGAAAAATGATCGACAGACAAGCGCTCTTCGGCGTTGTCTAGATCAAAAACAGAAAAGTCATTGTGCAGGTAAAAGGCATTAAATTGGTAGATCTGCAAGTTCTTTTGGGCTTGCTTCTTCTCGCTTTCCTTAATTTTTTGCATCAAGGCACACTGCCCATCACAGTGCAATTGTGGCTTGTCGAGGTTTATACACTTAGCGAGGTAATCGGGCAAATGCAATTGATAATCTATAGTCATAACGATGCGGTAAAAGGACTGCAAAGTCAATGCTGCTAATAAAAAGTATGTAAAAATTGCCCTCAAAAGATGTTTAGTTGATCAAACAATGATGGCCAAAGATACAAAAACGTCGGTTTTAATCAAAAAAACAAATGTAGATTTTATGCATTAAGGCAGCTATACTGTTGTGCACAACGTTATAACTGCCTTAGTTTACGGGCTATAACGGTACAATTACAGTATCTCAACACTAATAAAGGTGCCGCATGTTCCTACTCGTCAATTTACCAAACCCGGTATGCCGCGCCTACCGTTACATACATATTATGCAGGTTATAGCCCACGCCCCTAAACGAGGATGGGAAGAGCGGCACGAAGCCAAGCTGTCCGGTAAGGCCCACTTTCCATCTCTCCGTTATGCTTCGCTCTATGGCCGCATGGGCACCGAGATCGTAAGATCTTACTTTATCCGCAAAATCAAATGTGGCATAGTCTATCAAAACCTTTTCGCCCAATGACCCGCCCTTTCTGATGTATCCATCTGACACACTCCCTTCGAATTGAGAAGAAAGCAATACCGCTACATACATGCCGAGCTTGAAATCCCATTTTGCCGCACGATAGCCTGCGTATATAGGTAATGTCAGGTAGGCGTTATTTGCCTTCGTAGCGTTTGTACCTGTAAAGTCACCTTCGAAGACGCCGCCGTCCGCACCGCCATCGCCTACCGTAATTTGTGTACGAAAATACTGCACGCTATCGGTTACACGCATTCCTTTATAATCCAGGCGAAGTGCTGCACCAAGCAGCCAGCGCGACGAAAGATCGTAGGTGGCTTCGTAGCCGACGGACGGCGTAAAAAGTGGCGAATAGCTTTTTATTTCGCGTATGGTATTCGGCAAGCCAAAAGGTGCAGTTGCACCCAGATTATAGCCTACTGTAGCATAATGCTTCAATCGTTTTGCTGGGTCTATCTGTTGGGCGTTTGCGCCAATGCGGCATATGAGCAAACACAGGGCAATTCCTAAAACTCGTTTCATCATTATAATTTCGGTACTATGGTTAAACTATCTACTACCAGCCGGGATCCTATCGCCCCCATGTAGCTATCTCCCTGCGCGCTTGATGAGGCGACAATAGCCATCATCATATTACCGTCTGTTGATGCGCCTTCTCTGTAGACAAAAGGAATATCAAACTTTGTAAAGTCGGCTTTATCGTTGCCATCCGGTAATTCTGCGCGTGCAATTACCCTGTCTGAAGTCATAATATTGGAGGCGTTCAGTCTTGTCGTCCCACTATACAGTACCGCATAAATGGTGCATTGGTCTTTCACTCCGGGTTGTACCTGCCCTTCGCGGTTGATAAACTCCGGGCCAGCTGCATATTTATAGTAGCCCGTAAAGCGATCAGGAAGTCCGATGTAGGGTTCGCCAAATTCCGTAGCCGCCAAAGGGTTGAGCAGCGCTTGCGAGGCGTTGAAATTGCCTAGAAACAGCGAGCCGGCAAATAGCCTAATACCAATAAATTCGGAAAGCACTGTCCCCTTAATGGTCACCATTTCTGCAGCTCTAGTACCCAAATAGCCATCACTCGTGGACCTCGTCGGGTACGCATCTGGGCGCGCAGGAACGCCTGATAGCGCCACACCCGGATTGCCGGAAGACCAAAGTTGTACGCCATTTTCTTCCACTGGAAATCCATACATATCTGTAGGGTGTGTTTGCCAGTTTTCGAAATCAAAACTCCAATTGCCAACATTCAGAACCTTCACGGTGTAGATTTTTTTGTTTTCACCAGAAGCAGAGGTGACTTCATAGCTGACGTCTTCGCCCGCTAAGCTGATCAATGTGCCGGATGCTGGTGAAACGCTGGCTCCTGTGGAAAGCGTCAACGTAGGCGAGACACCGTTTTCATAGGCTTCTTTTGTCAGATTTAAGGTGATTGTACGGTTGATTTGATCGATAAAAACATCACCGGTTAACTGCGTTGCAGCTATCTCAAATGTTTCGATATCAGCTTCCGGATTTAATGGAGCGTCTTTTATACACGATTGCGTCGCCAGTACGCAGAGGAGAAGAAATCCCCAAATGCTTCTTTTACTCATAGTGGGTTAGTTATCGTCAAATTTTTAAACGGGAGTGTCCTCTTTTTAATTTCCTATTTAAGCAGTAGGCTAAATCTTTGCATGCACTATACAAAGCAGTGCTTGTCACACTACGCTATTGCCAATCTAATATCGCCAATTAAACAACAAAACTACAGTTGTTATTTAAATATCAAGATCAATCAATCCTTTTCATGTAAAGCCAAGTCTCGCAAGCCTCTTCAAAAGTATCGATAGTTCGTCGCTTTAACAAGAAAATAATCGCAAATGCAGTTACGCCTGCTTTCCGAAAGTTTCAATATATTTGCGTCGTATATCAATTCGCATGCAAGATGCGCGATTTTTGATTACAACAACGTGTTTCTATGACAGTATTTACACCTTAAATTAAATTTGTAATGAGACGAAACTATTCACATTTCCTAACGGTTTTACTTCTCTGCTGTGGCTGTGCGGGGCAGAGCAAACAGGAGCAAAACGCATCCACTGTACAGGAAGATTCCTTGCAAGCAGTTGCTACGCCTGTTGAAGCTGACTCCACCGCCAAGCATATTGGCACATTTTTAACGAAAGAGCTGCAAGCCGACCTACCCGCAATGACGACGGAAGACCGCCGTTTCAGCTTCTACGCCGTTGATCTGAATGGCGATGGCAATACGGAATACCTTGTCAAACCAGAAAGCCGCTACTTCTGCGGAACAGGCGGATGCACTTTTTTCTTGCTTGATAGCAACTATTCATTGCATACTAAATTTACAGTTACCACACCGCCGATATATGTTGTGGCGCACAAAACAAATAGCTGGCACGACCTAGCACTGGAAGCTGACCGCGACGAGTCTGGGAAGGTAAAAAACTATATTTACCTATCCTACCAACAAGATGGCCGCCGCTATCCCGGCAACCCGTCTTTAATCAGCAAAAGTGAAACCGCCCCAGAGGGAATCATCAGCACGTGCTGGCCCAGTGGCGAACAACAAACCATGCATAGCTTTTAAACAGCTATGCATGCGTAAATACTTGCAGCATTACTTAAGCGGCATGCGTTTAGCCAAGGTTTTAAGCGCCCCTTTGTATGAGTCTACGCTCCCGATAAACGGTCTTCTGGTATCTGAAAAGAGTTGCTCCCCAAGGTTGTTATAGACCGCCATCTGTACTTTGCTATCGTAATTTATCTGCGTAAAACTGTTGTTGCTCTGTACCGCAGTTCCCTTCTGCTTATCCCCTTTTTGCTTGCTATCGTAAGAAGCAACGCCTGAACCATACGTAGAGGTCCCTTTGTTTTCAATGTCGTATACACCCAAAACTACATAGTCTACACCCAGCATTGCGGCAAGGTCATCCGGTGTATGGTTAGCGATATCGTGAAGCCCAATGCCAGCTTTGCTTAACGCCGCGTTTGTATTCCGCGGGTCTTGCACGTTAATACTTTTTGCTTGCGCCTTTATCGCATCCGCACAGGCTTGCTGCACCTCGCGTCGCATGATATCTGTTGCCAGGCCAGCATCGTTACTAGCTATCTCGAAAGGAAGCACCGCCAAAAGGTTGCCTGTGCTGCTACTTGCGGATCTTGATGAGATTGCAGGCGCCGTATTCCCTTGACTCTCTTTCGTAAACATTTCTTCTCGACCATTTGCAAATACGATCTTTGCGACGCTGGCTTTTTTTAACTCGTATTGTACATCTTCCCCAGTATAGGAAAATTTAATAGACTGCTCATCGATGGAAAGCACTTTGCCCTTTTTCTGTTCGCCATCGGCCAAAAAGATGATATCTTCTTTTTGTTGCGCTATAGCGCGTAAAGGATAGGCGGACGAAACAAGTAGGATCGCCGTGACGAGGAGGTTGATTAGGTTTTTCATAAACAATATTGTTAGAGTGACTAAGTAAAATCTGCAAATAAACAAAATGCACAAGCTTTTGTTTTGAAAATTATTTCTCCATTTCAGCAGCTCGTATCCTCTACTTCTACAGCTATCCGGCTCTTCTACCCTATCATTGGGCGGGCTGCTGTTGCCCGCCAGATCTACAGCTTTTGTATTAACTTCATGCACTAAATACCACTAAAGCATCATTGCTTTCACTACACGTAAGGATGCTTCTTCGGCAAAATCTAAACCGGAATAATCAGGATTGTAACCGCCAATAAAAGGCACGGCAAGTAGGTAGACAGCTGCATTTGCCCCTCCGTAGGCATCCGTAGCTTGAAAGCTGTCGTTAATAGCCATACCAGGGACCGAGAGGTAATATGCATCATCTTCGCCTTTGTGAATGCCCTTTGTTCCTTTTTCCAGCGCGTGCTTACCCTGTTCGGGGTTGGCAAATCGGATCCGCGCGGGCACCACCGTGTTATTGGCTTTTAAACCAGCAAACGGAAAATCATCATACGACAATGCTGGCTGACCGACGCAATCCACAAACATCGGAAAGTGTTTGCTAACTTCGTTACCATCCTCGTCGGTGTAGTAATAGTCGACGCCACGCGCGCCGCTAGGCTCTACCCGACTGTCATCCCCCACATCAACCAAATCCAGCACACCCGCGCGATGCAGGGCTAGAATCTCTTCTACTGATTTCTGTGGAACGAATGCGATAATCAAACTAATTAACGGTTTTAGGGTGGTTGTAAGACGACGCATATCTTCCGCCGAAAAATATTTTGCCGGGTAATTTAGCGCGAAGCTCAGCACCGCCAAGATCTCTTTCCAATAGACGGACTCTCGGCTTTCTATTGATTTTGCTGCTTCCTCGTATTCCCATTGCAGCAGCTCAAATGGATCAACCTTCTCTCGCTGTTCCAACATCTTCGCCACAAATTCCTCCATGCGCAAACCCTTTACCGATGCATAAAGCTCGGGATGTTTATCTTGAATGGATTGCAAAAAGACATGCTCATACATATAGTCTAAGGGTATAAAGCCGTCGTTATCTATCAGCAGCTGATCGATCTCTTCTTTGCTGAGTAACGCACTGCGCCCCAGTTGCGGATCTTCCAGGTGGAAGCGCACGGCAGGCAACAACCCATTTCGGGAGTGCATCGTCATTTTAAAACGCGGAGAAACGCTGCTGAGCTCAAATTGACGCACGCCGTCTCCGTCGGTATAGAAGTAACCATTGTGTCGTGCTAGCGTGCGCACTGCATCGATGGCTGTCAATGAGGCTCCTCGAATCGCTACGTTATAGTTGGTTGCCTTGGCCAGTTTAAATGGTGGATAAGGGGAATCAAAGCAATTCGGCTGCCGGCCTTCCAACCTCTTTGGCCAGTGGTGTCCCGTGCAGATCAGCACCTTATCAACCTGCTGCTCGCCGCCCTGATAGACGATGGTTACGCCTCTATTGGCGTGATACTGTATATCCAGCACCGTCGTTTTAAATTGGAGTTCGATGTGCATGCCTTGTTGTTTGGCTTCCTGCAGCACTTGCTTAAATTGCGCTTCGAGGTACTTTCCAAAAAGTAACCGCGGCAAGGCCTTGTAGGCGTTAAAGTGCGTGGCAGAAATATCAAAGCGGTCTAGGGTTTCCTGATCTAGCCCCTTCACCCAATCTTCCAAGGGCTCAAGCACCCGTGGGATCTCATTACCAGAGATATTGGTAATATGCTCATTATTGGCCCCACGCTTGCTGTAGGGCATACCAGCGCCTACCCGATTGCTTTTTTCAAAAATAATAACTTCCAATTGTCCTTGGTAGATATCCACCAATCTACGTAACAGAAGCAACGCCGTGGGCCCAGCTCCGATAATAGCCACACGCGTAAAAGCCGATTCTTTTTTCATAGGAAATTATGTATAGCCTTAGGACAATTAAAAATGCAATTTGTTAGCCTGACTAAAAGAATTATTTTTTGGGGTTGTCGATGCTTAAGCCAGCTAACAAAATTCGTAGCCATTTTTCGATGCAAAAGCCTACGAAGGCCTCCCTAAATTCATTTTATTATCCGTCTAAAATGCTGCTGTTAAAAACGTTAGTTTCGATTACTGCGGTATAAAAGAGACTGTATAGTCAAGTAATACTTACCATCCACGCTAGATGCCGTTTTAAAAAAAGCGAGAAAATATTAAATCCGTATCGAACACTTACATTGTTTGAAATGGAGTTTGTTAGTTGTGAGTAACCATTCTACAGATCGCTTGCATCGATTGAAGTTTTTGCTTTCAGCGGATAAACACCAGTCCATACACCTTCTATGCGAACTAAACTTTCAGTTTCAACATTTTTTATAGTTAGTATATACGGCATCTTGATTTTCGTGAAAATCACAGACTGCGCTATAATTACGCGCTGCCTGGGGGCAATTTCAATCAATTCCTTAAAATTGAGTCGTGTTTCCAATGTTGTTTCCCCCTTAGCGTATTTCCATTTCTCCTCGCCAAAAGAGATAACAGCATCGTGAATCTGTAATGGCACGCGAAACAGTTTGGCCGAATCGACTAATGTGTACTGTTCTCTGTCATTCGGCACAAACGTGGATCTTTCGTATAAGGGTGCTTGATCCATGTTAACAGTTAATATAATATCGGTATTATTATTATATGTGGTATTAGGTCGTACTTGGACAAATTCTTCCACCGAAGCTGCGGCGCCGTTAAATTCGATATTAACTATTTCATATTTTTGCGGCAACGGATTCACCGGCACTTCTTCATTAGCATCCGTAGGGATACTTTCTTTAGAACAAGCACTTAGAATAAGGATTAGTATGAATGAAATAAAAAGACTTCTCCACGACATCATAAAAAGATCTTATTAATCTATGATTAGTTTAATTGACAAACTCTTCGTTCAATATAATTAAGGACTATTCAGTAAACAGATAGCCAACATGTTACCTTAACAATAAAAACAATCTGACATAAAGAACCTGTTGACAAATTAAGAAATAATATTGAAATTTCAAGAAAACATTCACGTAAAGCTTTACTAACGCTGCGTGCCTAACTGTCTTTGCGCGGCCCCTATATTAATTTCGAATCAAAAGTGTTTAAAATCCTTGAGGTAGTTTATCTATGTTGCTAACAATTCGAGACATCGCATCTTGAGCTACTTTTACAAAATTTGATAGTAATGATTTGAAAGGAATTTTTCAAAAGGCACACCATTGATCCGCTTAGTTTTAAAATTAAGCTTATACATCTTGACAACACTTTTATCTGGTGAATAATTGGGCTTTGCTTCCATAAAAAAGTCTAAAAAATTACCGTTAATAACACCTATTCCCCACAGAAACTCGAAATCTCCTATCCCATCTTTCACAAACCACTCTTTCTTAATTCCCCGATTCTTGGTTTGCGATGTGAACGGTATAACGTAACCATTCGTCCAGAAACGCTGAATACGAATTGTTTTCTTATCTTTCGACACCATTTTAATCGTGGTATCTTTTAATATCTTCCCATAAAGATCCCAACTATTCCCGGTGGAATTGCGTAGTTTTGCTAAGGTCTCAGCCTTGCCGTGGTTTTCCGAACCAATAACTATGCTACACATATTTTTCAATACAGGAGAAACGGGTCTATTATCCAAATAGTACAATTCTGTTAACGTTTCATCGTCAATTAGCAGATACCTATTGGCCTCTTTGATGACTAAACGAATATCCGTTCGCTTTGTGTTTACCACTTCTTTGTGATCGAATATACCGAGGGGCGAATAGATAGCAAAATAAAGATCTTTAACCGCCCAGCTCAGCAAATCTGTATTTGAATCGAAGCTAATGCTACCCTCTTTTACTTCTTTACTAACGTCAACCATTTTAAAATAAGTCTTGGTTAGTGGTGTGATAGATATCAAAATATCGCTGGGAAAACGATTTAAATTGCTTTGACTATCTTTCCATCCTTTATAAAAAGTTCTATTGTCCAAACGCACACCGTTCCCAGTTTCACTTTTAAATAAGTAATTATATATTGTTAGATTCTTAGGCATACTCTTCGACGACGAGATGTCTACATAGGATGATCTATACGGAACACCTTCTTTCGTATAGCCAGTTAGCTTATCTTTATCAAACAACAGATAGCTAGTTTGGGCTGGAGCTATTTTCCCAGTGACTACAATGAGTATTGTACATAATCGATAGATCCTTATTTTGCGCATGGTATTCTGTCTAAAAAGGTGATAGCGATTCTCCATCATAATTGCTATGAACCCAACTTTTTTGATATCTGCGTGTCGAAAGACATCGAGCTGGAGATCAAAGCAATATTACATATAATGTTTAATCAAGCCCTTGTCAATATATTCTCCTTTGAAAAAATCCTCTATTTTTTTTCCATTGATTGTTTTTGTCCTGTACCAAAAGTTCACGTTTTCACTATTAAAGCGCTTATCTGGCATATAGTTAACTTTTGCCCTTTTGAAAAAATCCAAGAAATTGCCGTTGATAATGCCGATTTTCCAAAAGTATTCAAAGTCGCCAATTCCTTCTATTGGGTACCAGTCCGTATCGTCATCCATCTTCAAATGTTTCGTGAAATCGGGAAATACAGATAATGTCCAAAATCTGTAGATCGGAATCTTTTGATTTTTTTCAAACCCGATTGTTATGCTGGTGTCTTTCATTATCCCTCCCTTTAAGGCGCCCGCACCCTGTATCATGTTGAGCTTACCTCCGTTTAAACACATTTTTTTGGAGAAATTATTGCTTTCAGCAAATATTCCGGCAGCATTAGGCCGATAATATTCAATAGGACCTTGACCTATATAATAACATTCGGTAAGTGTTTCATTATCGATGAGATGGTATTTGTTTTTACGTTTCACAACCAGTTTATAGTCGGTCCTTTTTAATTTCAGTAGCGGGTCAAACTCAAATACCCCCATTGGCGCATAGATCGAATGGAAAATATCCAATGAAGCATGTGCTATCAGGCTATCCAGTGGAAAAAGCTCGATTTCACCCTTCGCAATAGATGCTGTAACGTCTGTAATAACAAAATTGGCTCGTGTTAAAGGTGTTATTGTAATCAGTACGTCAGCAGGTAATTCATGTCCCGTTTTAAAAAAATTCTGAAATCCTAAAAACTTTTTTTCACTCTTGCGGAACTGTCTGTCATTATTATTAAAAAGGAAATTGTAAATAGTCAAATCTGGAAAGCCTGCACTATCCGACTCTAATTCGACGTAAGTCCGTTTGCAAGTAATGGTAGTATTAAGGCTGTCAGATAATATATCCTGATCGAAGAGGATATGTTTCTCTTGAGCTTGACCGAACCCGAGAAAAGTGTTCAAAAGCGTAATTGCTATTACTATACATGTTATTTTGCGCATGGTATTTTTTGATTTGACAACATTAAACAAACATTTGAAGAAATTTTTCAATCATCATAAACAACATTATGTAAATATAATTTTTTTGGACTCAACTTTGTTTATAAAATAACAAATATAAAAACGATAATCATCCATTTATTCTTCCTCATGATGAGATGATGGATTACTGCCATGTGAAAGCGCTCCTACACAACAACAGCTAGCAGAATTAAAGGTGTTTCGATATTTTAATGAAAAACCAAAGAAAATCGAGTTATTCAATAGACTTAGCGTCATTACACACTGACTGCAGTCAAGCTAAGGAAGCCAATTATTTATGATGTTTGTGTATAAATCTAGCACCTATAAGGTTTCGTTTTCTATTGCGGAGAATATGCGAAGGTTTGCCGTACTATCTGATTGGAAACCGTATCTATTGTTTGTGCATGTGCTTTAATCCTGTTAAGACAAAAACTTTATGGCTGCAAAACAGGTTTACTTAGGTAGTAGCATAGTAAAAATTGTTCAATCCATCTCTGGCATGGACAGAGATTCAAAAATTTAAGTATACATGTATTGTCCCCTTTTCGCTTCTGAAAGACAACACTCTTTCAAAAATTTCTTATTTATTTTCTTATTGCTGTTGATGATCGTCCCCTGCGATGTAGCCTTCGCGCAGGTATTACCTGCTGATACGGCAGCCGCCCCTGTCGCGCCT
>NZ_JJMU01000063.1 GCF_000757725.1 Sphingobacterium deserti | reverse complement strand
CGCCGCGCGGCGCGGTATCGGGCTTTATTAGCGCAGTAGCCCAAGAGAACTACGAACGGGCGGCGCGCTACCTCCACCTTGACCCCAAACTCCGGAAGAAAAGAAATAAGCAAAAGCTGGCGCAAGGACTGCAGCAGCTGCTTGACCAGAATGGGAGCATCCTCCCTTATGCCTTGATCAGTGACCACTACGAGGGGCAGGTGAACGACAACCTCGGACCCAATGTAGACAAGGTGGGTACGGCGATCTTGAACAATGAATCATTTGATATTATGGTGGAAAGCACACAGGGTAAGGATGGTGCACCACTGTGGTTGTTCTCCACACAAACCATTGAGCGCATCCCCCTACCTGTAGAAGAAGAGCTTGCTGTACCCTTGATCACTAAAATTCTGCCCAAGGTATTGATCGAGAAAAAATGGGGCGGTGTGCCTATAGGCCATTGGATCATCAGCTTCTTTCTGATGTTTATCGCCTACTTTGCCGCCTGGGCGGTGACGAAGGCGCTGATCTTTATCCTGTCGAAGCTGTGGCGAAAGGCGGAACAGGATGCACAATCGCGCATTATCCGGGCTTTCTTCCGACCCGTACAACTGTTCTTGGCTGTATGGATCTTTGTTTTTGCTACGGAGCAGGCCGATATCTCGATCATTGTGCGGCAGCGCTTGAGCAGCCTAAGCGTGATATTCTACATTTTAGCCACTTTACTGCTCATCTGGCAATTGTTGAATGCAGGAAGCAATATCACCCAGCGTAATTTAGCAAAACGTGGCAATCAGGCAGGTGTTTCGGCAATCTTGTTTTTGCGCAGGGCGGCTAAGATCGCGATGGTCTTTATTGCAATCATCGCGGTGCTGGATACCTTTGGCTTTAATGTGACGACGGGAATCGCGGCGCTAGGGATCGGGGGTATTGCGCTGGCGCTGGGCGCGCAAAAAACGGTAGAAAATTTCGTGGGCAGTGTGACGCTGATTGCTGACCAGCCCGTGCGTGTGGGCGATTTTTGTAAGGTGGGCGATGTGGTGGGTACCGTCGAACAAATTGGTATGCGGTCCACGCAGATCCGTACAAACGACCGCACGGTTGTGACGATCCCAAATGGGGAATTTGCCGCGCTGAAGATCGAGAACTTCACCCACCGGGATAAGTTTCTATTTGCGCCAAATTTTTACTTCAAGTTGGATAGCACGCCGGAACAGATCCGCTATCTGTTGGTGGAGATGCGTGCGGTGCTATATGCGCACCCGAAGGTAGATGCTATTCCGGCACGTATTCGCTTTGTGGGCGTTAACAAGGATGGATTGAAGTTTGAGGTTTTTTCGTATATCAATGCGGTGGATTTTGATATGTTCCTGGCTGTGCAGGAGGATGTATACCTCTACCTGCTGGATGTGATCAAAAAGAGTGGTACCGAGCTCGCCCGACCGGCACACAATATCTATATGCAACCGGCTAGCTTTGCTGATGCAGCTCAGGAGTCGGACATTGCGGAAACCGTAAAAAAATGGAAGGAAGCGGATGACTTGCAGATTCCGGACTTTGATGAGGAAGCGATCAAAAAGCTAAAGGGTACGATTGTCTATCCGCCGGAGGGTTCGTCGGCGAATAAGAAAACATAGTTTTTTATACCGATATTAAAAATAGTGAACCATTATGAACCGTAGCGATACGACTACCGATCCTATTGGATGTCGGTGCTTTCATCTTATCGACCATTTCCATCAGGAACAGTAGCTGACCGTCGGAGCTACGCGGCGTAGCATCTACCGTATCCCAATTACCCCAGTAGTCTTTGAGTTTGATCTGGAAACGGTTATCGATCACATCCTTGCCGTCCTTAATGTATTTCTGTTCTGAAGCCCAAGATTTCCCATAAGGTGGATTGGACAGCATGAAGTCAAACTTCATATCAGAAAACTCATTAGTCGACAGCGTAGAACCGACACGTATATTCTCCGGATCTTTGCCTTTGATCATCATATCAGACTTACAAATAGCGTATGTCTCGTCGTTGATCTCTTTACCATACAGGTACACATCTCCTTTGTATTTAAAGGCTTCATCTTCGATCAGGTAGTTTTCACTCTCTGTGAGCATACCTCCGCTCCCACATGCAGGATCGTAAATGGTGATGATATTTGGCAACTTGTCTTTGAGCGGTTCGAAGACCAAATGTGTCATCAATTGTATTACCTCCCGTGGCGTAAAGTGTTCTCCGGCCTCTTCATTATTCTCTTCGTTGAACTTAAGAATTAGTTCTTCGAATATGTACCCCATACCCAAATTAGAGAGGGCGGGCAATAGCCGGCCTTCGGGATCGTTCTTCGTCAGTGGTGTCAGATTGATATATGGGGACGTGAACTTTTCTAATACATCGAGAAACACATCTTTAACTGCCATATGGCGTATTTGCGCACGAAGGTTAAATTTTTCAATGATCTCTTGAACGTTGGCAGAAAAGCCAAGAAGATATTCTTCAAAATTAGCCACCAATTTCTGTTGAGAGTTGGTTGCCGTCCCTTTAAGCTTCTCCATTGTCCATGGCGATGAATTGTAAAAGACATATTTAGATGCATCTCTTAGACCTTCAGGATCCAATTCTACCTGCCCAAGGTCTTCCCGTTGATAGCGCACTTCTTCTAGTACGGCATCTTTTGTCGTTTCTAACAAAGAGTCAATACGACGCAGCACCACAAACGGAAGTATAATATCCCGATACTTGCCACGCACGTAAACGTCTCGAAGGCAATCATCGGCAATAGAACAAATAAAGCTAACTAATTTATTATCAGGTTGATGAGTCATTTGTTCAATAATCACGGTTTTAAGTGCAAAAAAGCCATTTTAGTAGGAATAATCAAAAGTCTTTTGCACTACGATAAAGCGCTATGCAGCTTATTACTGCTCCGCAACTTCATCCTCAGTCCCGCAAAACGAAGGGATTGACCGGCGCTGATAGCAAATTATATAATATCATTATATTGGAGGGCTATTTAGATCACTTGCCGTAATTATGTTTATCTATCTCGCGGTAAATTTCAGTGATAATGTTGGTGATCATTTCAGCGTTCAGGGAAGACTATTAGCATTTCGTTGGGATTTAAGTGTATTTTTTCGGTCTGTGTGTGTGTGTGTGTGTTAATACTGGTTGTTATTTATGTCCCAGAAAATGCCAAGGCGTTGTAAAAAATAAAGTGAAATTTATCATCCTCACAACAATGATCGCACTTATTATTCTGTTTTCTAGTTTACTACTCTTTGGTGCTCCTGTTGCCATTATTTAAAGAATCAAGATACATTGGACATTGCAAAGAGATAACTACGGATACGATTCATTTTTAAGAAACTAAATTAAATCGGTTGATGATTCATTTTTTCAATGGGTTGCCATAACCTTTGCTAAGAACCTGTCAAGACTGAGCCTTTCTAATAGCTCTTTATCACTCAAAACGAACCTCAATGCAAACAAGATAAGGATGTATTCGTTATGCATTATGTAACGAAAAACAACGGTATTCATAAATTTAATAGGATTAGAAGATCACCAAAAGAATGTTTTAAAATTTTAGTCAACAACTCGTTACCTCTATGTTAAATTTAAAACTGAAAAGGCAATGAAATACGAAAAGATAAAACCTCACGTAAGCATAAGCCATCTTGTCCATTTCTTTTGGGATTTTGAAGGTGATTTCACAGAATCATGCGAGAGTTCACATTTGTCCGTTGCATCCGTGTCTCCCAAATTAGCATTTCAATATATCCCAGGAATGAAAATTAATAAAGACGGCTCAAGTAATAATCTATTTGTGAGTGGGATTCAGTCGCAGACTAATGACTTTTATGAGTTGTCAGCAAATAAAAAAGTGGCGATTTTCGGTGTATACTTTCAGCCATACGCTATTTCATACCTGTTTAATGTTTCCGCGGCTGAAATAACAAATCGAAACATCGCAATAGCCGATTTCTTGGGAAAGGAAGGAGTACTTTTAGAAGAGCGAATAATGAATTGCTTGAACACTGCAGAAAGGATAAACATTATCACTTCTTTTATTGAAAAGAAATCACGGGATTTGTCACCAAACTTAAAGATGACTATGCATAGCGTCGGCTGCCTAAACAGGAATAGCGGGAATTTAAAAATTCAGGATTTGCTGCGTAGTCATTTTCTTTCTCAGCGACAGTTTGAAAGAAATTTCAAATTTTATACAGGATTTTCTGCCAAATATTTTTCAAGAATAGTGCGTTTTGAAAAAAGTATTGTCATCGCGTATGGTCAACATCACTCCACATTAACAAAACTGGCTTTAGGTTCTGGTTATTTCGACCAAGCCCATATGGTGAGGGATTATAAAGAGTTTACTGGTAAAAATCCGTCTGCCTATTTTTCAGAGGACCAGTCTTTGTTCGTTGAGGAATAAAATGTCGAAAACGTACAATTTAGGTTGGATGACATAGCGTAATTTTCGGCTTGTAAACGGAATGAATCTTACGTTCTCATTTTTAACTTTGCAAACAGCTGTATGGAACAACAAAAAGAAAAAATAGTGAATACCAAAGATGTTTCTATCTGTACTGAACATTTTGGCGACCGTGATAATCCTGCGATCTTATTGATCGCTGGCGCAACAGTTTCTATGCTATATTGGGATTCAGAATTTTGTAATCAGTTAGCCCGAAAAGGATATTTTGTAATCCGCTACGACAACAGAGATGTTGGTAAATCTACCACCTACAAAGAAGGGATGATTAACTATGACATTGTTGATCTAGCAAATGATGCTGTCAACGTTTTAGATGGCTATAAAATAGAGGCTGCGAATATAATGGGGATTTCTTTGGGGGGGCTAATAGCGCAGATTATAGCAATTAAAAATCCCAATAGGGTTAATTCACTTATTTTGATGTCTACGGGGATATGGGGCACACCGGAACCCGATGTACCTGAAATGGACAAAAGCGTCATTGAGCATCAGGCTCAAGCTGAGCATGTAAACTGGAACGACGAAAAAGAGGTAATCGAATACATGTTGCAAAATTCCCGTCTTATGGCAGGCCATAAACCGGTGGACTATTCAAGAGAAGAAAAGCGTATTAAAGAGGAGCTTAAACGAGCGGTTAATTATCGTAGTATGTTTAACCACGCCCTGATACAAGGTGGAGAAATTTACTATGATAGAATGAGTGAAATAAATGCCCCAACATTAATCGTTCATGGTACCAAGGATAAGATATGGCATTTCAACCATACAAAAAAACTGCTCGCAGATATTAGAAATTCACGGCTTTTGAAATTGGAAGATACAGGGCATGAATTGAATTACAATGATTGGGATACAATAGTTAGTACGGTAAGCAAGTTTATAAAATGATCTGTTAGCGGATTCAACACAAAATCTTGAATCAATACTCCCCAGTTAAACATATAAACTTCCTTAGGCAACAGCCGGTAACATGGATACGCGTTAAAACAAACGTATTACACTAATACAATGACATTTTCAGCACATTTAGAAATGGATGTGTTTCAGAAAATAATATGCACCAAATTTTGACAAGAAAGGCTAATGTCCAACTCCAAAATACACGCTAAAGGCGATGATAATAAGCACAATTGTTGTTATGATAACGTACATATAATCCCTTTCGACAAGAAAACTTATCAGAGATAAAATAAGTCTGAAAAGGGGTGTTAAAAACAGCATAATAATGGCTAGGTAAACGATTGAACGTCCGTCCATACGGATTACTCCATGCAAAATCTCATCAACTACCTGAAATATACTTTGATCGTTTTCCCTAAATGTTGTGTAGTCAATCGTTCTATCGCCATGCGACCAAATAAGGATGAGACCGCCGATTATTCCAACGAGCAGGACGCTCCATACGCCATATTTAAGAACATTACCTATTGCATGTTGCATAGTTTTATCATTAACTTTCATCATAAATTTCCTTTTAATCCACTATAGATCATATTCAGTGCAAGAAATACAATAATTCCTGCAAAAAAGTACCGAAGCTTTTTAGGATCTGTAGACATTAATATTTTTGAGCCGATCATCGCACCCAGCAACACTCCTATAAGAACCGGAAGGCAGATATCCGGCACTATATATCCCTTTTGCATGTAAATAACCGAACTTGCCAGAGCCGTAACCCCCATCATGAAGTTGCTGGTTGTTGTAGAGACTTTAAACGGTATGCGCATTATGGTATCCATTGCAATAACTTTGAAAGCACCAGATCCTATTCCTAGCAGTCCTGATAGCATACCTGCTAGCCCCATCATGCTAAAACCGCCAATTACATTTTTTGGAACATACCTGACATCGGCATTCGGACTTTCCGGGTATGTGGAGCTGAGTTTAAGCTTTTGGGCAAGTGCGTTGGGACTGTCAACGATAGTTTCCTGTTTTTTTCTAATGGAATTCCCAGCTGAAAATAGCAGCGCAAGACCAAAAAGAACCGAGATGTACGAAGTTGGTGCATATGCAGACAGTATAGCGCCGCCAACGGCCCCAGCCGTGGTAGCAATTTCTAAAAACATACCTAAACGCATGTTGGCCACTCCTGATTTGACATAAGCAGCTGCCGAACCAGAAGAAGTTGCAATAACCGATACCAAGGCCGCACCGATGGCGTAATGTATATCTACTCCAAGAAGCAGTGTGAGCAGTGGTATCAGTACAATACCTCCGCCTAAACCCGAAAGTGAACCGATTACGCCTGCGGCAATCGCGCCCATCAGTAATAGGGAGGTAAATAGAATTAGTGTCATTGTTTTATATATATCAAACGAATAGTTGCATTTTGATGATCGTAGCTGCCGACCACTCTTGTCCGGTTGGTAGAGCAATCGCAAATTTAAATAATATCATCATCACTGTATCCTTTTATCGCATTGACCTAATGTGCAAGGCGCTTTTGGAACAGACACCCGTAGCTAAAGTCTGCTTTCCCGGAATTTTGAACCCGAAATAATGGTCTCTGCAAATCATATACTTAAACTTCTTCAAAGGAAACAGCCCCAAGATAAGATAAAATGCTATATAATAGACGCTCTACCGCGCAGAGATATAGAATTTTCGCTCTTATGCTGCAGAAGCATTCTAAGGATTGACCTCATTCACATCTTCCCTATCTTTTGCTGAATCCTTCTGATCCACTGATTTATTCGGAGTATTAGCGTCTTCGCTATTCGCCTTATCGATTTGCGCACTCACTTCGCGCTTGATACCTTCCGAAGCATCCTTGAATTCCCGAATCCCTTTGCCCAAACCGCGGGCCATTTCGGGTAACTTCTTACCGCCGAACAGGAGTAAAACTACCACTAGTATCAGAATCATCTCCTGAGTTCCTATATTCATAAATGCAATTGTCATAGCCTTAAAAATTAATACACGTGCAAATATCACGTAAAATACACTAGCCCGTTAGCAATCTGCCCAGTTCTCATCAACTTTTAATTTAACTAAAATGTACTTCTAATCTAAGCTGTACCGCTGGCACAAACCAAAAGTATTTTCTTATTTTCAAAAGGCAAATTACCCGATAATATGTTCGCGAATAATTTATGAACGGAAACAATCTGGCAGAACAGCTTGTTTAATGCTGGAAGCCTTAGTAGCTTAAGTCGTGATAGTAACAAAAACAATTTAATAATATGAAATTTGCAGAGAGAGATCTTTTATTTAGGCTGTTTAAATTATGTGCTCTTTTACTTTTGCTACCTGGCTGTTCCACCACAATACAGACTGTAAAGGTAAGCACGTTGACTGCCAACTATTGTACGCCAAATGTGCAATACAATAATGAAGCGGTCCCTTCGCAGATTCCATATAACGATAGTATAGCCGTAAGGAGTATATTTTCCGAGCATGATTTTTCACTATGTAAAAATCTAGGCCTTATTCCCTACATCAACGATTACCTAAACGCAGGTAATGTTGTTGAAAGTCTTGTTGCCAAGCAACGCATAACAGACAGATACCTCGTTTTTAGCACAGAACTGGAAGCCATTGCCGCGGAGCTAGATTGCAGTGGCGAGCGAGTCGAGCAATTAGCCAATTACATCGAGAAACGCAACAGTCGAATCGTGTCGCGGTTGACAGTTGCATCCATTGTTCTTGGTTCGGCAACGGTGCTGGCAAGTACAGCATTCGAAAGTAATCCCGTAAACAACATGATTAACATAACTGGCGGCGCCGGAACTGCGGTTTTAGGTTTTTGGACTTTAAAACCTCACGAGAAAAAGGTGCAAATGGCAATCGAACGTAATTTATTGAGTAACATCTGGTATGAAAGAAATTCGGATTTCGTTTATCCGCCGTCGCTTTGGCGTATTCTTACGGAAACGAGATTTAGCAATACAGATAACAGCTCGCTAATACGCTCTATCCGTGAACGCTGGATAAGATACGGCTTTGATGATGATGAAAACGTAAAGGATCTAGAGCTGCTGTACTTTAAGGATGGAGGCATATACACTGCAGAACAATTACGAAATCTGGCAAATATGCATAATGAACTTCAAGCCTCTATTCGCGGAATTAATCAAGACCTAAGAAGTCTAATTCAAACTATTACTACACTTCCTGTCCGAACACAAGATTTGAAATAGCCAATTTTAAGCCTTTTAAAACGTCTGAAAATTGTTTTTATTTTTTTCTCTTTAGGGCTCAAGAACCTGTTCGTGTCTCACGAAACGAAGATAAATAACAAAATCAAACATCAGGAATGCCCTGTATCATAGGTTATGTGCCTGCTTGCTGTACCTCTTCGGTTTAATTCCAATTACTTTTTCAAAAGCTTTGGTAAAATGCCCCAAGTTGGAAAAACCAAGTCGATAACCCACTTCCGAAACAGACAGCAATTCTTCTTTCAGCAAGCGGGCGGCTTCCTGCATTCTGAAATTTTGGAAATACTGAAATATACTTTTACCGAAAACCTGGTTAAATAGTCTTTTTAATTTAGTCTCGCTCATACCGTACATTTTTGATAGTTCCGCTATTGAAGGCGCTTGTTCAAGGTTATTTAGTAAATGTTCTTTTATTTGATAGATCATCTTGATATCCGTGATATTCAAACCGTAAACCTTTTTCTCGTCCCGGCTGACAAGCGAAATCAATAGTTGGCAAATGAGTTCCAGCGTCTTTAGCTTGTAGTAAAAATCTTGAAGCGGTTTAGGCACGCTACTTGTCATGATATCATCAACGACTTTAAGCAGTGGAATAAATACCAACTCCTCAAAAAACAAAGGTTGCCTATTTTCTAAGATCATGTTTACTAAAGGATGGTTTATGCGTGCGCCTATCAATTCTCGTATGTAGCTGGCATCAATACTGATTGATATAGAATTTTGGATGGTGTTTTTCGGCACAAATAGCTCGACATTTAATCCCTGAGTCGTAATTTGGACCGACGGGTGGAATTTGGCACCTTTTTGTGATTGCGGTTAATTGATTATATGCTGAAAGTTAAATATAAGCATGTTGGTAGGCTGGTTCTTTCGGCTAATAGTAAAGTCCTGGTGGAGTTGATAATTTAATATCATCATGCGTAAACGCTCATTAAAACTATAGCCTTGTATAAAGCCGGTTCCAAAATGTTGCGGAACGTCTACCCTTCCATTTTCGACGATACTACCTACTTCTTTTGCAAATGCAGCGAGCATACCCAATCCGTCTTTTGATATTATCTCAATCTCCATGGCGCCTTTTACGAGTATTTTTATGCTAAAATACGCTATTTTTAGTTATAATACAGCAGTAACTTCGCATTTATAAAAGGTTAATAGTATGTCAATGATAAATAAGAAAGTAGCTGTAATCGGCGGTGGCCCCGGCGGGCTTACCCTGACCCGGTTGTTACAAGCTAAGGGTTGTGAAGTAAAGGTGTATGAAAGAGATAGCGATCAAAATGTACGTCAGCAAGGTGCGACACTAGACCTGCATGAGGAATCTGGGTTGAAGGCATTAATTGCGGCCGGTTTGCTAGATGATTTTAAAAAATGTTATCGTCCAGATGCTGATAAACTGCGTATAATTGACCAATATGCGATTGTACACTTCGATGATCACGATCAAGAATCTACGGTAGAAATAGGAGGCTCCTCTTTCCGCCCAGAAATTGATAGGGAACCATTCCGAGACCTTCTTATTGCTTCACTTGAAAAAAATACCATAGTTTGGAATTCGAAATTTGTATCTATGCAACCGAAAGGTAGTGGTTGGGATATTTTTTTCGATAACGGCAGTACGGTTTACGCCGACTTTGTAATCGCTGCAGATGGAGCAAATTCAAGAGTCAGAAAATACATTACTGATATTGCTCCCATTTATTCAGGCTTAACAATTATTGAGGGAAATATCTACAATGCATCAGCCAATGCACCGAAACTCTGGAAGCTAGTTAAAGGGGGGAAGGTATTTGCATTGGGACTGGAAAAAAGTATTATTTTAAGTGCAAAAGGCGATGGCTCACTATCTTTTTACACGGGAACTAGGGAAACGGAAGATTGGGTGGAAACTTGTGGTATAAACTTCGAAAACAAGTATGAATTGTATGAATGGTTTAGGGAGCGTTTCGTGGATTGGGGAAGTGAATGGTATGAACTATTTCAAAGTGACGAAAGCTATTTTGTGCCTCGTCCGCAATATCATTTTCCACTCAATCAGCAATGGGAAAGTTCACCATCGCTAACGATGCTGGGCGATGCTGCGCATCGTATGCCCCCTTATGCGGGTGAAGGGGTAAATATGGCTATGCTCGATGCTCTGGAGCTCGCAGATAACCTTACAGCCGAACATTTCATCGACACCCAAACGGCTATTTCAAAATATGAAAGGGCGATGCTGGAGCGCGCTGGCCAAATCACCGAGGTTACGCTGCAATCGATGGAAGATATGCACGCTAAAGATGGTCTAAAATTTTTGGTAGATATGTTTCGGCTTATTCACTAAAAAATGGTCGTCACAATCGGTTTCCGCCAGATTAAACCAGAACGCTATCGACCAAAAATTGGATACATGCTCCTGCTAAAATTTCAAAAAAACGTTTGGCCTAAGTTTTTCTGCGTGTACAGATTGTTTGTTTCGACGATGCATTAAGGATTAGAAATTTTTCGTTCACAACGCAGATTATGGTACAAATATCCCTCCACTTCCTGATGTCGTTTATTCAATCGTAAAGTGTTTTATCCTTCACATCTAACCTTTCCACCTCGATATGGCGACCCGTAACGCTCTCCAAGGGTTGGGCCGATAGAGACGATAGCCTTTTGAAAGAGTCAAAACCTTAGTAAATCTGCTGACAGATAACTCGCTCAGCTATTTTCATAAGCAACAGGCTGTTAAAGTGCAGTCACAAAATGGTCGTATGTAATAATCTTAAACTATCTCCTTCTCACAAAGCGAACCACTGCCCCCCAATCGTCAATAACTATAGCCTAGTAAACGCTGCTGAAGCTGCTGATTAGCAAATGTCCAGATTACATCGGTGGTACACGCTCCATCGCCAACGCGTTGCAGCACAAAAACGGTATCGCGCTGACGGAAATATCGAAAATTGTTCTGCGCATGCAGGATATTCCAGATGTAACGCATCGGAATAGTAATGGCCTGATCATTTATTACTGCTTTGGCTTGATTTATTTCGGTGCTGGGCGTACCGCAATCTGCGCCATAGAAGGAAAACCCATTGATCGTGGATATGGAGCCGTCGATATAGGTGATTTTCTTTGTGCTGGGATCAAAGGGCACGATGTTGTAGCGCATAAAGACAGATCCGCTCTTTACTTCCTCTAATTCTTCCAGATTCTTTACCTGAGACCGGTGGATATAACCCAAATGGTAGCCTTCCTTAAGATCTGCAGTGCAACGAACGCAATAAGGATCGGCGCCAGTAAAAACTTTCAGCCAACCGTTATGCTCGCCATGTTCCATAGCCATAGCATCGATAATAACAGCGCTATTGTTCGCTAGAACCGTTATAATTTCCGCGTTGGGAGAAGCCTCACGCCGAAGGTTGCTATACCCCTCCTTACTATCTACTATCGCTATTTGGGACATGGCTGGTGAATAATTTAATAACGCCAAAAGGAAAAGAAATAAATGCCATTTCATCCCTGAATATACTACGGATAAATGTAGTATGCTAATTTTTGGCAATTATATTATGATTCGACGCGCAAAACACTGGATACCTGCCTAAAGGCTTATAACATTCTTACTATAGCGTTGTTTGTCTACGATGCATTAATTCGTAAGGAATTCAAAAAATATGGTATTATCATAAATTACCGCTCCTTCTATGGCTCTGTATCTTTAAGAAAATTCTATATTTGTTTTTATCGATGGAAAACATTCAAAACGAACAAAAATACACCTACTTGTCCAGCTTCAAAGAAGAGGATATGAAGACGCTACTTGAAGAATATGAGCGCTATCAGAAACAAAGTAATTTCATTAGAACACCAGGGTTTTTAATGCTTGCTGTGATAGGAATTTTTCGATTCTTACAAGGAAGCTTGCCTAAAGACGTATTGAACATGACGTCCGTGCTGGCTATTTTGGGATTACTAGGATGGACAATATACATCGGATTTGGTCTAATAAAGCAAAAGAAGTCATTACAGGCCAATCTCGAAACAATGTCGCATGCGCAGAGTTTGCCTTTTAAAGAAGTTAAAAAAGAGTTTAATTCATTGGTTAAAGAGGTATATTCCGGACCAAAGATTTAGCTCACAAATTAGAATCGGCTTCGCAAGAACTACTGATCAAACAGATCGATCCGTTGAATCCCGTATAAGATATTTGGGGTTGGCAACTCTCCTATCTGTGTGGCGGCTTTACGGAGCGGATTGCACTAAATTTAGGATGCCGAAATGAAGATGGGTGACAAAAAAACATAAGCATCTTCCCCATCTTAATCAGTATAGGTCTGATGGTTATTCGTACGCTTTTTATGAACATACCAATCATTCATTTCTATTTTAATAGCCCCCTCATCGATCGGGTTCGAAAGCAGTTGAGAATAAGTCAACTGTTTAATTTCTAAACAATAACGAACCATCAGCTGATATTGGTAAAGCTCTCTTGGTGCTATCGTGTGGTCTTCAAGGGTTATTTCCCAACATTTATTATGGTCCTTTTCCAATCTGTCTAGATTCTTTAGCAGGTCATCGTGTTGTGGACCTTGTCTTGCAATATATTCTGCATAACCTTCCCATTTCCAATCTGGAATACCCGCAACAGGATTAGATTTCCAAAATCCAAGGTTAGCGTACTGCAGGCAGTGCGTCATTTCATGCGCAAGGAGTTCTGTTAGATTCCATTTGTAGCCATTTAATTCAATAAAATTTTCCGCACAGTTCATTTCTCCCTGAAGGATCAGTTTATTATCAATCGCCCAAGCAAATGCTGGCCCCAAAATCACCTTTACAAAGTTGGGGTAACTGGATCCGTCATTAACGCAAATGTTAAGATCCAGATCAGCTTTATAAAATTCACTTTTTTTTAAAAGCGCTTTTGCCTGGTCGAGCACGGCAGGTAATTGAGGATCAACAGGCTCGTTGTGATAAATCGTGAAGCCTTGGTATGTCGTTTTATTGGCGTATGTTAAAACAGGATTTAGGATAATCACTAATAAAAGTCCTGCAAATAGCAGTGCGAATACAGCTGATCCCAAAATCCATTTTTTAACTTGCCTTTTCATAAATCTTACAAACTAAAGCTACGCGTGCTTGGAAGCAATAAAACAACTAAACCCTCATTTTGATCTCTTTATCGATTTGAGAAAGATAGATCAATATAGAAGAGCATGTAGCAAGGCTTCCGCATCCAATCACAAAGAGCCCAATATTGTTTGTGCTGTAAGCAGCATAACACAGGGCTGGAATGGCAATCGCCAAAATACCGCCAGAGACGGCAAGAATCATTTTCGTTTGCTTTCTTTTAGCTCTTAGTTCATCCAACGAATAATCGCCGAGTTTTTTGTTTTTCATACAATAGGAATTTGGCGTAAATATAAAGAATAAAAAGGAAGCTTTACCCATATGCCTTTGAAGCCTTCCCGTTTGAACTGCTACTCCGCGGGAACTTGATCAGCTAATAAGGTTAAAGTGGAGTTTCTAATGGCTGATGAATGCATCTATTGCTATGCCCAAGATAATGGCTGCAAACATAGAAAGAAGTGCGCCCAACAGAAAGTATTATCCAACTGATCCTGTCCCGAAAGACTCTAATTTTCCCTCCCCCTTCCCCATTTAGGCTACGAAAATGCGTGATTTGGCTACGTTTCTCATGCTGTATAGATCCATCTTTGTAGTATCAATTTTAAAGAAATGAATATGAACGAACAGAAAGCAATGGAAGGTACATTAGCTGCACGAAGTACAGCAAATACAAACAATACAAAGGTTTGGTTTATAACAGGCGCATCGCGCGGTTTCGGTCGGATATGGGCGGAGGCGGCGCTGAAGCGTGGTGATAAGGTCGTTGCCACCGCCCGTAAGTTAGAAAGCATTGCTGCATTGAAGGCGCAGTTTGGCGATAATGTGCTTACCCTCGCACTCGATGTAACGAATGCAGCACAGGCAAAGGAAGCTGTGCAGCAAGCTCATGCGCATTTTGGCAGGCTGGATATTGTGCTGAACAACGCGGGCTACTCACTGGTGGGCACGATCGAAGAAGCGAGTGCTGCGGATGTAAAGGCCATGTATGATACCAATATATTTGGTGCAATAAGCGTTATACAAGCGGCTTTGCCTTTGCTACGCGAACAGGGTTATGGGCATATACTAGGCACATCTAGCAACCTTGGGCATGTGACGCTGCCGGTAATAGGCTACTACGCCTCATCGAAATGGGCATTTGAAGCGATCCACGAGAGCTTGGCACTGGAAGTAAAAGATTTTGGCATCAAGGTCACCATCATCGAGCCTGGCGCATACGCGACAGAGTTTGGATCCCAAGAGTCACTTAAGTTTGCAGCGGGTATGGACGTCTATGGCGATTTCAAAAACAAATTCTTCGAGCAGCTCCAAAATATGGAACGTGGTAATCCAGACGCTACGCCAAATGCTTTGTTTGCAGCTGTAGATAGTGAAAACCCGCCTCTACGCCTCTCCTTGGGCAGCCAGAACCTCGCTTGGGTGACGGATGAGTATAACAAACGATTGAAGGAATGGGAAGCTTGGGAAGACGTAGCCATAGCTGCGCAAGGCTAAAGCCATAAAATAACTGTAAGATAACCGCTCGTATCGATACGATCGGTTATCTTTGCCTAGACCCTGAAAACATGCACTAATTATGTACTCTAAGAAATAACAGCGATGAAGAAGGAAGAAAAACAACCCTACAATTTCAGCTCACTAGCCGAGGCAGCACGCACCTTCGGCATACCGGAACCGAACCATCCGCTGATCGCGATCTTAGGTGTAGAAAGTACCCAGATCGTCGAACACAACGTTCCGCAATCGCATGTACTGAATTTTTACAAAATATCCTATAAGCCGCGATTAAGCGGACGCATCAAATACGGGCAACACTATTACGATTTCGATGAAGGAGGCCTGCTCTTTGCGGCGCCTGGCCAGATTATCGGGAATGATGAGAACCAAAGTGGCGTATGCTCACAGTACACCTTACTGGTTCATCCGGACTTCTTCCTATCCTATGCCTTGGCAAAAAAGATCAAACAATATGGCTTCTTTTCTTACTCGGCAAACGAGGCGCTGCACTTGTCTGATAAAGAGAAAGCGACTATAATTTCCATCTTCGAGATTATTGAGGAAGAGCTGAACAGCCGATTGGATGACTTTAGCCAAGATGTAATTATCTCACAGATTGAACTGCTGCTGAACTACGCTAATCGTTTCTACCGTCGCCAATTTATTACGCGTAAGGCTGTTAGTAACAGCCTGCTACAGAATTTGGAAGAAATACTGGATGCATATTTCGAAAATGAGACTTCGCTGAAGAACGGTATTCCTACTGTACAATACCTTGCCGACAAATTGCATATCTCGCCGAGCTACCTAAGCGATATGCTACGCTCCCTCACCGGGCAGAATGCCCAACAACACATTCACAATAAGCTGATCGAAAGCGCAAAGGAACGGTTATCAGTAACGACCCTATCTGTGAGCGAGATTGCCTATCGTTTGGGTTTTGAGCACCCGCAGTCGTTTAGTAAACTATTCAAAACCAAAACCAGCCAATCTCCCGTGGAATTTAGGAAGCGGTTTAATTAGCTACTGATCAAATGTGATGAATCGCTTACCTAAGCTTTTCGGCTAGTGGTATGCATACCGCAGCGCGTTTGTCCTGCTAACGGAAATCAGTAAATAATCGGCAAAGCAATTAAAAAGCTACTTATCAGACCACACAGCTAGCTCATTGCCGGATGGGTCACCAAAATGGAAGCGATGCCCGCCGGGGAATGAAAAGATATCCTTTACAATCGTTCCTCTCGCATCGATTACCTGTTGTTTTGCAAGGGCGAGGTCTTCATGATATAGCACTGTCAGGGCGCCATTGACGACTTCTTCTTCGGTTCGCTCGAAGCCTCCGTCCAGACCACTTCCGGCAAACGCAACGTAATCTGGACCGTAATCTACAAAAGTCCAGTGAAAAGCTGACGTGTAAAAGGCTTTTATAGCCAACAAGTCTTTAGCTTTAAATTCTATATAGTTGATGTGGTTATTGATCATGGTATTCATGTTAGCTATATAAACATCACAAACTTACATTTTTTAAGAAGCAAATCCGAGAATTTTATGATAACCTTTTATTATCGAAATCGGTATTGATAGAACGATCTTATAAGAACGTCGAGAATAAATGAAACGGATAGCCATTTTAGACCACCATCCCCGACTTAGACAGGCTAACCCTACATTTGCTTTGCTTTTATCAATTATCTCAGCTGAAAAGCGGCTTACCGCCATAGCATCCGATTTGCTGCTTTTTCGGGTTGTTGCTGACCATCCGGTTGAATAACCCGAACAGATTCTTCAGGGTTATTTCCTACGGTATACTTTTTACCGTCAGCGGGAATGATATTGAGATTCCAGGTGCCGGAATGGAAGGTTCCCGGATAATGATCAGCGGCGACCAACAAGTGGTTTCCGTCGGGAGAAAATACCGCTTCCCGCTCTTGCCGGTCACTGTCTGTCACCTGCAGCATCTTACTACCATCCGCATGCATCAAATGAATATGTTTGTCGACACGAACGGTTATCTTGCTACCATCGCGGTTGACATTGATATTGCCCCAGTCTGCGTAGTTCATCTCTTTGATTGGCGTAATCGTGTTATAGGGTGGATCACTTTTTAAAATGAAATGCTGAAAGGTCAACAAAATACCATTGTTTGGCAACCAGACAACCTCATCGCCCAATGTAAGCGGCGTATTGTTTACCACCGGCAGATGATGCTGCACTTTCCCATCCGTATCAATAATCACAATACCATGGTTAAAATCAGGTTGAATCAAAATCAGGTTGCCATCCGGGGAAAGCAGACCGCTGATCTGCCGATCTTCAGAATTTGGCGTATCGTAATTAAATTCTTTTATAAGCGCACCATTAGCAGTGTTGATCAGCTTGAAGTTAACCTTATCAAATTCACCTGTCACACTACCGGTTTCCAGTCGTGTGCCTCCATCCCAACTCACATCCCAGCCGTTTAGTGCATACGTATTCCGGTCAAAATAAACGCTCCTTTTGTTGCTCGCCAGATCCAAGCGATAGCTTTGCTCGCCGGCATCATACAACAAGTTACCACAAAGGTTTCCATTGTCTGGCTCGTCAGGCGTATTACTATTTTTTGAGCAACTCCAAAGCGTTAATAATAGCAAGAGGGCAAGTAGTGACGATGTGTGTTTTTTCATAATTGCTGTTTTTGATCCATAAGTCTCTATACAGTTGATGTTTTTCGGATCGTACTAGTCAAAATTACGACATTTCATTCCCTTTTGAAATACCCGAAAACCAGTATATTAAGGCTAGGCAGTGCAGATATATAATGTTCAGATAGACTTTTTCTAAATAAGACTTCGGAAATGTGTCCGATGCGCTACCTTCCTATAAAGGAGCCCAGAAGTATGGCGCTATAAAACACCTATTAAAAAATAATCATGTATAAAAGAACATCGCTATTGCTGGCCGCACTCGCGCTAACCAGCACACTATCTTTCGCGCAAGAGCAAGACGGGGAAGACAATAACTATGAGATCGTGCACATACAAAAGTTGCCCAATGAAGTCTACCAGTTGGTATACAACCCTACCGACAACAACGTGTATGTCGCTGGTCCGAAGAAAGGTTTTAACCGCGACACGGAAAACTTTATTTACGTTTTGAACGGAAACGATTTGCAAATCACCGATTCTATTACGGTCGGTAAAAATCTTCCTTTTGGCATCGCGCTGAACAACAAAACACAAACGTTGTATGTGGGCCATTCCATGCAAAATGCTGTAAGCGCTTTGGATCTTAAAACAAAAAAACAAACACTAATTCCTGGTGGGAAAGAGAAAGGCAAAATTCGCGAACTGGTTGCAGATGAGCGCAGCAACACGGTTTATGTGTCGGATCATGGCGTGCCCTCTATTTGGCAGATCGATGGCAAGACCAATACTTATCTACGATCTTTTGAGAAGCCAGGCGCCTATTTAATAGGGCTGGGTGTAGATAGCGAAAGGGAAAAGGTATATGGCACGGATGGGCAGGATATGAAGGGAAATATTCTGGTCTTTGATACCAAAACAGGCAAGCTGGAAAATAGCTTTAAAACTTGGTCTTACTGCCCGCTAAACATCGCCCTCGACCTAACACAGAACAGGATTTTCGTCAGCCAGTCTAACGACAACAATATTACGGTGCTGAACGGAGAGACCGGGGAGATTATCGACAAAGTATACCTTGGTTTCAACAGCTCGCCTATTGGTTTGGTGTATGATGCGTCGAACAACCTTATTTATACCGCGAATAGAGTCAAGCAAGAAGTGGCCGTTGTAGATGCGACGACTTATAAAGTTATCGACAGAATTCCAACGGATGGACTACCAAATACCATCAGTTTGGATCCAAAAACGGGTATGATCTACGTCACGAACAAGGAAGCCAACCGCAATGCGGAACCCTTAGAAAACGGAAATACGGTTATAAAAATCCGCTATAAAAAAGGCTAATGCCAAAAAAACTTTATTTACACAATCCTTATCATTTTTATAGACAGATTGATGCGTTCGTTTAAAAAGGCTATGTAGGTATAAACTATGCTATCGCACGGAAGTATGATGTCGCCTTTTTATATTTGAGGCGGCATGATGCTTTCGGCGCAATGCCCTTATTGTCTTGCTTTTCAACGAATGCATACTTTCTAATGCCACGATGACTTTACAACTTCGCTTACTTACTTTACTATACCTATTTGCCTTTGCTACGGTTTATGGACAAACCACAATCAAAGGCCGCATCCTGTCGGCTGACCACGCTCCGCTGCCGGGCGCCACGGTCGCGTTGCTGCATTTGCCCGATAGCACGTCGAGTGCCCAACAACAAAGTGGGGCCGATGGCAGCTATCAGCTACAGATCAACAAAAAGGGCAGCTACACGTTGCAAGTACGGGCATTGGGCTTCGCTGATTATCATTCCCCGGACTTGGATCTCAATGCCGCGCAACAAAGGCAACTGGACGATGTACGCCTTTTCGTGGAAGCCACAGAAATAGCAGCAGTGGCCGTTAGCGGGCTACAGCCAGCCATTCGCCAGTACGTGGACAAGCTGGTCGTAAACGTGGAAAATTCTGTATTAGCCGAGGGCAATAATGTGTTGGAATTGCTGGAGAAAACGCCCGGCATCTTATCGGACGGCAAGGGGAATTTTTCTATACAGGGGCGCTCAGGGGCCAACGTGCGTATTGATGGGCGCGAAACTTACCTCACGGGGGCACAGCTGGCCAACCTCTTACGTGGCCTCCAAGCGGCAGATGTCGCGAAACTTGAGCTCATGAGTAACCCATCAGCTCGGGAGGATGCCGCCGGCACAGCTGGCATCATCAACATCGTGACTAAACGAAACAAACGTAGTGGATTTGGTGGTGATGCATTTGTGCGGGGATCGCAAACCCGACGCTCGCAGGGTACCGTCGGCGGAAGCATCCACTATAAAGTCAGCGGACTGAATATCTATGCTAACGGATCTCTAGGCAGAGAATACTCGGAGGATAGCACGCGCATAGAACGGCAATTCTTTAGCGGCGGTCAACTTCAATCTATCCAGCGGCAGAAAGAAACAAAAGAGCTAAGCCCTGGCAAATTTCACAGCGTGCGCACCGGTGCCAGCTATGAATTCGAGGACGGCGGCGTGTTAGATGCTAGTTTTCATTGGCTTCGCGGTCGCTTTATCAGCAATGCATTAATCGATATGGAAACCGTAAGTGGTGGTGCAATAAAACAACTGGCCAGCACGAAAAACAATTTTGATGAGCAATTTAATAACCTAACATTTAACGTCAACTACGTCAATAAGTATGCAGGTGAAGACCATTTTCTGAAGATCAACTTTGACTATGCACCACATACCAATCACTATGACAACAATTTTCGAACGGATATAAACGATCTATCGCACAGCAGCATCCGCACATCAGCAAGGGCCAATGTACAAGAGTTGAGCAATACCACCTACGCAGGCAGGCTCGACTACAGCAAGCCTTTTAGCGAAGTGGCCAAGTTGGAAATGGGCTGGAAGGCTACTTATTTTTTTATAGATAATGATGTGCAAAACGATACCCTGCGCGGTACCGACTGGCTGCACGATGCCAATACGTCAAACGAATTTCAATACACGCAGCACATCCAGGCGGCCTACCTGCTCTATTCTGGAAAGATAAAGCGCTTTGAATACCAGGCCGGGCTGCGAGGAGAATACACGTTTATCAAAGCCAACCAGCTGACGCTCGGCGACATCAGTCGACAGCGTTATTTCGATTTGTTTCCAAACGGCTTCCTGCTCTACAACATAAACGATGACAACAGCATTCGGGGCTCGTTCAGCAGCCGCATTGAACGCCCGGGCGACCACGATATCAATGCGTTTCGCATCTATCAAGATGCCTTTACCTATTCGGAAGGTAACCCAGAACTGAAGCCCGAGCGCAGCTACATTACGGAGATCGGCCATGCCTACAAAAATGCTTTAATAAGCACGGTTAGCATGAGCTATGGCTATGATGTGATCAATTGGATCGCCCGCGAAGGCAGCAATCCCGGAGAAAATCTGACACGTCCTGTGAACATAGGCAACTACAAAAACTACAGCGTTAGTGTGATGTACAACCACCGCATACACACGTGGTGGTCAGCCAATCATTATGTCAATGCCTTCCATAACCGCTACAGCGGTGAGATTGAGGCGGTCGTGCTGGATTCAAAAGGCTCAAGCTGGTCGGCCAATAGCCGCCATACCCTCGAACTGCGCTGGGGCTTGCGTACAGAAATTGCCGGCTACTACACATCTGGCGTGACAACGGGCGCCATGCGCACAGATGAACGCTATGGCTTAGATTTGGCGGCAGAAAAGAAGCTACTCGGTGACCGCGCCATGTTAAAGCTGGCCATCACCGGACTGATTCGTAATGGAAACCCTCGCTACACAAGCACCTATGGTGATCTTGTGATCTGGAACGCTGCATATCCCGATAATAGAAAAATAATGCTCTCACTCAGTTACCGCTTTGGCGATTGATTCGATTTTAAACAAACTCATAAATGAACAATGAATGCGCTATAATAAAACACAGCAGGCTATTTTGAGTGTCCTAGAAGCACGAGCACAGCCAATATACGCCGATGATATCTTTATGCAACTTAACACGGTGACTAAATGCCATAGCTATGCGGCAATATACCGCAACATCCAGGTATTGTGCGAAGAGGGAATTATAATAGCAGAAAAAAGTACTACGGCAAGGCGGAAAACGCTTCAGATTGTTCATCAAAAATAGGAGCAGGAAAATGACAACATTATTTATAATAATTCTAAATAATTGTATATTTGCCCTGCCTTGGATAACAATACGTCACCTATACAAGTTAATCATGCTACATTCGAAGAATTATTCGAGCGGTATTGGAAACGTATGTATGCCTTTGCGGTGAAGGTGACCACCGAGGAGGAAGATGCCAAAGAGATTGTACAAGATATTTTTAAATCGCTATGGGAACGACGAGAATCGCTTAACATTCAGGATGCGGAGCGATATCTGCTGCGATCCGTGAAGCTTAAGACGATGGAATATATCCGAAACAAATCCACACGGCAGCGACACCATGATGTGATCTTGAACACAACGCAGAGCGAGTATGAAGACCAGCAGGTGGAGTTGAAAGAACTGAACGTGCAGGTGCGCAGTCTGGTGGAATCGTTACCTAAACAATGCAAGAATGTATTTAAGATGAGCCGGGAAGAAGGCTTGACCAATAAAGAGATCGCCCGGCTCCTGTTTATTTCGGAACGCGCCGTAGAATACCATATCAGTAAGGCGGTGTCCACCTTACGGTTAGCATTAAAGAGATGTTATTGAAACGCTTTGTCCAGCCCTCATCCCTTCCGCCGCATGCCGCAGCAAGTTCATATTGTTGTTTATAAAACAGTTTGTCCCTCGCTCAAACCTTTCCGCCGCATGCTGCAGCAAGTTCAAGTTTCTGTTTAGAAGACAGATTGTCCAATGCTCAACCTTTCCGCCGCATGCCGCGGCAAGGCAAATACTTTTGTAGGGCAAAA
>NZ_JJMU01000062.1 GCF_000757725.1 Sphingobacterium deserti | reverse complement strand
AAGCTTTCGAGGCGACATGTCGTTTAATAATGGTCAGAAGCAATAAATATAGAATACCTTTCGCATTACGCACTACACATTACTCAATACCAATCCTACCCCTCATCCCTTCCGCCGCATGCCGCGGCAAAGCAAATACTTTTGTAGGGCAAAAGTATTCAAAACCCCGTCGCTTGAAACCTTTGCAGGGAGGGTTTGTGCAATGGCAAATGTCTACATATTGCAAAGCTTTCGAGGCGACATTTCGTTTAATAATGGGAAGAAGCAATAAAGTATGGGAAACTTAAACTGCTCGCACTACGCGATACGCAATACTCAATACGCATTACGCAATACCTCTTCAAATGCGACATGTCGTTTAATAATGCCCCCTGCAATAACTTATCGACCAAAACTTTTCTAAATACTAAGTACTACATACTATCATCTATAAAAGGAAACATTTCGTTTAATACTGGTTAGAAGCATTAAAGTATGGGAAACTTAAACTTCTCGCACTACACAATACGCATTACTCAATACTCAATACTCAATACGCATTACGCAATACCTCTTCAAATGCGACATTTCGTTTAATAATGCCCCCTGCAATAACTTATCGACCAAAACTTTTCTAAATACTAAGTACTACATACTATCATCTATAAAAGGAAACATTTCGTTTAATACTGGTTAGAAGCAATAAAGTATGGGAAACTTAAACTGCTCGCACTACGCGATACTCAATACGCAATACTCAATACGCATTACTCAATACGCATTACTCAATACGCATTACTCAATACGCAATACCACTCCCAATGCGACATAAATACGATCTACTAAATACCAAACTTATAAATATATAGTATCTTTGTTCTGTGGATAAGTTGAAGATCAGCAAAGAACTACTGGAACGCTATGAACTTGGTCAATGTACCAAGGAGGAGGAGGCTACGGTAAGACTTTGGCTGGACGCTGATGATTTAATGCTTGAGGAATCATTAGCTATTGAAGAGGACATTGATACGACGGTTGATCCAGCCATAGCAAGCGTAGAGGCTGACAAAGATTTGGCAATTAAACAGCAACTTTGGCAAAACATCAGTAGCCATACGCTGCACGCCACACCCTTTACGCAAGCAAACGATGCCCCACCTCCCCGCTCTACAAGTCCGCGTGCACTCCGCAAGCAGCCTTTTCAGGCCGCGCAAAAATGGCTCTCCATTGCTGCTGCCGTAGCACTATTTCTTTGCATAAGCTGCTGGACACTTTTCAGCAGAAACAGCCAAGCTGGAAATTTTAAAGCGAGCAACTCCGAACAGCCGCTGATGCTTTGGGAGGAAGATGGCTTCGCGTTGACGTTGAGCCAAAATAGCTCGGCTTCAATTAACCTGCAAAGCGAGAACATCGCCGTATCTGGCGACATACTCTTCACACCTAAACGCGACTTCGTGCTGCACGATAAAAATGGTAAAACAGACTTTGATTTCCGCGAAGGCCAGGTGTATTACATATCTACCCATCCAAATACCAGCAAATTGATGGTATTCTCGCAAAAGGAACTGCAATATTTACCGCCTATCCTGCGCAAACATATTCGCAAGCAGTTTAATCTAACCTAGACTATGCGCTGTACCCGCTCCTTGCCTACCTATCTCATTTCCGTAATCGTAGTCTTTGCGCTCATTAGTCTCAGTGTTTCGTGCAATCCTTCTGGAAAAAAATTAGATCAGAAAGAAGGACAAGATATACTAGCGTCCGACACAATCAATTCCTTTGTACCTGCGTATGCATTGTTTACCAGTAAAGAAGGCAAGAACAAGTTTATTTTTATAGACAGCGGTTGGACACATATAAGCACCGCCCCGATACCTCATGCGGATTTTAACCGGGAGTATATTTTGCGGAAAGGCTACCTCTACCAAGTAAACCCTAAAACGGATTATCTGGTTCAATATCGGATCCATTCGGATGGCTTGCAGGCATTGGATTCTATTCGACTGGTAAATGATAATATAGAGCAGTACCATTGGAAAAATAACTCAGATACCCTATTGCTATGTAACGTAGTACACCAGGGACAGGAATCTGCCCGGCTGTATGAAATAGACACGAAAAACTTCTCGCTGCTTCGCGAAGTGGAATTACCTGTGCCACACGCCGTGAATGATTTCGACATCCTGAGCTTAGGCTTCCTGCAATACCGAAACGATATGTTATGGACAGCCTATGCCTATAGCAAGATGCTTGGCCACACAGCATACACAACAGTAGACACGATGTACTACCGCACACTGGATTTTTCATCGCTTCGCGTGCTTTCCGAAGAAAAAGACACCCGATCGGCCTACCCCGGAGGAATCAATACTATACAATCTTACAGCGGCTTAGCAGAAAATGGCGACTTCTATTTCATGAGCGGACCGGGAATAGCCGCCGGAAACACGATTCATCTGCCTACAGCGATATTTCGACGAAAACATGGTGCGGAAAAAGTTGATAGGCAGTACATGATCAACGTATCAAAGCAAATTTCCAATCATGCCTACGGCTTTTGGTACATAGGCAATAACCGCGCGCTTGTGCGCAGTGAGCAGGCAGATAAGTATGCTGATTTCTCTAATCATCACCTTGTGCATCAATTTGATTATTTTCTGACCGATCTGCATACGGGAAAAATGGAGAAGTTGCCGCTGCCGCTGGATAAGGGGACGCGCAAGGAAAACATGATTCATCAGGGCGACCACTTGTACATCGCCATTGATGATGCAGAAGATAGGCATAGCATATGGCGCTATAATTTAAATAGCAAAGAAGCTACTCGCTTCTTAACTCCTAAATTCCCAATCGATTACCTCCTGAGATTGGATCAAGTTCAATAAATTCCCCTTTTTTTTATCCCTTACCTTCGGGAGAGACACCTATAGGCTACTTTCTTATGTGTCATTAATCTAAATAAGTATATGTTAGGTCTTAAATGGAGACTGAGTCTCCTCCTGTGTATCGTCGTATGCGGAACATACGGTCAGGTCGCGGGCGTAAATGGGTGGGTAAAAAGTAAGGATAATCAAGCACTGGAGGGTGCTACAGTACGCGTTCGGCAGCACGAAATACGAGCTACGCGCACTGACGCCTCCGGACAATATGCTATCGCGAATTTACCCCCTGGGCAATACAGCGTCGAAGCCCAGCTAATGGGCTATAAAAGTCAGCAAAGAACTATTCGAGTTGTTGCGAATGCCCCGATCACGGTAAATTTCAACTTGGAAGAGGCTGCGGAGCATATCGAGCAGGTGGAGGTAACAGGGCAGAGTAAAACGAAAGAAATGCTACAATCTGGCTTTAACGTCAATGTCATCGAGACCAAGCAGTATGCGAACACCAATGCCGACATCAACCAAATATTGAATCGAAGCACGGGTGTTCGTGTACGGGAACAAGGCGGGCTGGGCTCCAATTATTCCTTTTCCATCAACGGAATGTCGGGCAATCACATCAAATTTTTTATCGATGGTGTGCCTATTGAAGCCTATGGCAGCGGTATGTCTTTTAATAATATTCCGGTAAATATTGTGGAGCGTATTGAAGTCTACAAAGGTGTTATTCCAGCGCATCTCACTTCGGACGCACTAGGGGGCGCCGTCAATATCATCACAAAACGCGATCGCCGCAAGTCTATTGATGCCAGCTACAGCTATGGTTCGTTTAACACCCATCGGGCTGCACTAAGTGGCAGCTACACCGATCCGAAAAAAGGGCTACATGTAAATGTAAATTCTTTCTACAATTATTCAGACAACGACTACCGCATGTATAGCAACCCGGCAGCGCGCGTGTACCTGGATGTGGTGAACCCAAGTAACTCCAACCAGTTTGATACCATCGCCTCGGCAAAGCGCTTTCACGATGCTTACCGCTCTTATATGACGCAGGTGGAAGCCGGAATATCCGGTAAACGTTGGGCGGATGTCTTTGTATTGGGCCTCACCTACAATAATGTTTATAATGAAGTACAGACAGGTGCCACGCAGCAAAAAGTATATGGCCACGTGTTTGAAACAAGCCGAAGTATCGTCCCGAGCCTGCGTTACCGCAAGGAAAATTTGTTTACAGATGGCCTGTCCGCTACAATATTTGCCAACTTTGCGAATGATCGCTCTATAGTAACGGATACCAGTTCGTACCGCGTATACCGTTGGGACGGCCGGCCGGACAACTATTTCCCGGAAGCTGGAGAGATTAACCTGACCAAATCCATACAGCATTACAACGGCTATAATAGTCTCGTACAGACAATGCTAAACTACGCGATAAACTCCAAACAAACCGTTAACCTGACGCATTCCTTTACGGGTAACCATCGTAAAAGCTATAACGAGATCGATCCTTTTAACCATACCTTTCGGCAGAACAACCGTGTTAACAGGCATGTGGCGGGATTGAATTACATGCATGATTTCTTTGACAAGAAGTGGCGTAACCAGCTTTTTAGTAAGTATTACCATTTCAGCGGGCAGGTTGAAAATGCAGACAGCTCGAACACTCGGCAGGCTAAAAGCTACCTGGGCTACGGCGCTGCTTCCAGCTACATCTTTAGTAACGGACTGGGTCTTAAAACATCGTATGAACATGCCTACCGTTTACCCACGCTGGTGGAACTTTTCGGAAATGGTGTGGATGTATACCCAAATGCCGGACTCGTGCCGGAAAGTAGCGACAATTATAACTTGGGTGTTTTCTATAACGCCGTCATGCAGGACAAACACGGAATTTATGCCAGCGCGGCAATATTTTACCGAAATGCGGACAATTACATTCACCGCACTCCGCCGGGTGTCGTTTCTGGTTCTTCAGAGAGCTTTAGCCAGTACTACAATTACGGCGGCATTCAGGTAGAAGGTGCAGAAGCAGAGATCACCTATTCCTATGGCAACCTATTGAAATTGACGGCCAACGCCAGTTATGAGAGTGCAGTAGACCGAGAGCAATATGTACGCGGTACAAACCGTGTCAAAGTGACCTACGGCAATCGTCTTCCAGATAAGCCTTGGTTATATGGAAATACCGATTTCATTATTGGTAAGAACGACCTGTTAGGCGCAGGAACCCGTTTAGAATTTAATTGGTTCATGCAATATGTGAACGAATATTCGACTACGTGGTCCAAACTCGGCGACCGTTCCACCAACTATTACATCCCCACGCAGTGGATTCAGAATGTAGGGCTTACCTATTCACTGAAGCAAGGCCTGTATAACTTCACGCTAGAATGCCGCAACCTAACTGACCAGATTGCCTACGATAATTCTAAGCTCCAGAAACCGGGGCGGTCTATCTCAATGAAATTCCGTTACAATTTAAATATTCATTAATTAACACATTTGATATGATCAAATTAGCACACACCAAAAAACGTGTATGGGCGATCGCATTGGCTTTCGCCGCTGTAAGCTTGACAGCAACCTCTTGTAAGAACGACGATGCGCCCGCAGTAGATGAGGTAGTAGATCCTGAATTTGCCGTGATCGTCGGAACTGACAACGGACGCTACATGCTACCTATTGAGAATTTGATGAGTGGCATCATCTCGCCAGTGGGCAAAGGCACAAATGTATCGGACATCTTGACATGGGAAGAAAACCTGATGCAAAAAGGCCGTGATATGTACCACGTAAACCCCGAAGCTAATAAATTTGGAAAATACCGATTCGAAGATGGCGTATTGAAAACCATCCGCGAGATACCCTTTTCTCAGCTCCCTAGTTTGTATCTAGGCTGGCATGCCTGGCTCAGCGACACAGAATTGATGTTTGGCGCACGCTCTAACAATTACTATGCTATCGTTGATGTGGAAAACATGGTGGTGACCAAAAGTGGCGAGTTTGATAAAACCGGTCTTCCAGCTAACCATAGTCGTCGTGTATTTTCGGTGATTCCCCAAGGCAACAAACTATTCTTAGCCTATGGATTGTACAACGAGGAAACAAAAGTACATTATGATAAGTCGTACACCGCAGTAATAGACTACCCAAGCCTGAGCAATTTGCAGGTGACAGGTGAAGATTCCCGATCTGCACCGCTGGGCACGGTACGTAATTCGTACTTCAGCAATTTTCACGATAATGGGTATACCTATATCCTGACGATTCCGATGCCAGTCCTCGGCGGTGGGAAAGCAGCGATGCCAACTGCTATATACCGGGTGAAAGATGGCGAAAGTAAACTTGATCCAAATTACTTCTTTAACATAAGCGCGCAGCGTGGCGGCGACAATCAATTAGGGGTAACTTACATCGGCAACGGAAAGGCTATGCTGATCAGCGCACATGACACGCAGACAAACATCAAAGAATTTAATGACTGGTGGTATGCCGCTATGTGGGAATATCTCATCATTGACGTAAACACCCAACAGGTGGTGAAAAAACTGGATTTCCCACTAGTCGGCAATTCTCGGTCCGGCGTAGTACATAATGGCAAAGCCTACATTGCCGTAAACGATCCGAAAGCAGATGGTGTGTACGTTTGGGAATATGATTCGGCAGCGGATAAACTAACGCGCGGAGCACGTATTGATGGTGCGGATGGTGATACGCCTATGCTCTATCGCCTGAAATAACATATCGTACAACTGACTTAGTATCCTCCTTCCCCGTCCATGGGCAGGAGGATATTTTTTAACACCTATCCTGAAGAGATTTTGTAAACATGAAAAAAATAATAGTAAAGATCAATGCTTGGCTTCATCTTTGGCTGGGACTGGCATCGGGAATTATTGTCGTGATACTCTCTATCACTGGCTGCGCACTCGTATTTGAAGAAGAGATTAAGTACTCTTGGCTATATAGCGTCTCACCGACGAATGGTGCTGCAAATGAATTATTACCACCTAGTGTGCTCTACCAGCGACTTAAGGCGTCACATCCGGATAGGGAAATGGAGAGCTTTTGGTATTATGGGCATGGAAAACCGGTTAAGATAAGTGTGAACCACGGCGATACGCTGCTGTTTGTGAACCCATACAATGCGCGTATTATAGCAGAAGTAGACCATGAAGATTTCTTCCATTTTATGGATGAAGGACATAGGCATTTGTGGCTTCCCCGCGATATCGGGCGGCCCATTGTAGGATGGGCGACACTGCTGTTCTTTGTGATCACCCTCTCGGGCATCGTGTTATGGTGGCCAAAACGTTGGAACAAGCGCATGGTAAAACAAAGCTTAACTATAAATTGGAAGGCAAAATGGAAACGTATCAACTACGACCTGCATAATGTATTGGGGTTTTACTCACTCATATTGGCACTCGTCATGGCTTTTACAGCAATGATGATGTCTTTCCCTTGGTTGCGGAAATCTGTTGTTGAACTAGCCGGCGGCTACCCACGACCGCCGAGACAAACGACCACAGCTGTTGAAAATAAACTCCAAGCTAAAACCGATGCACTCGTGGTTGCAGACGCTATATGGAGCAAAGTTCGCACAAAAATCGCTAGAGAAAACAAAGATGCCGTGATTGTACACATTCCTGAAGAAGACGAGGATGTAGTTTATGCTTGTACAGATATGTATCGAGGTAGCTGGCGCGATCTGCGTTTCGACCGGCATTCGATGGAATTGCTACCTTCCTCGCAAAAACCGATCGGCGAAGCTACTAACGGCGAATGGATCTCCCGTTTAAACTTCGGGCTCCACACGGGATACATCGGCGGCCTCACCACTAAGATTTTATACTTCCTGGCTAGCCTGATCTGTGCGACATTGCCTATTACTGGTTTTTACGTGTGGTGGCATAAACGTAGAAAAACGACTAAAAGCATAAAAAAGTTTAACAAAGCTGTACTGACCTGACGATGCAACCCACTAAAAAGAGCGATAATAGCATGGTTAAGAAGGTGATTATGTTTGAAAAAGGCGGCTTCAGGAAAGTATGGAAACGAAATGTTAGTAAGAGGAAATCTTCGGTTGGTCACTCCGCGTTATCCTGCCTTGATGTTCGCTAACGGTTTTGCCTTAACGCGCACTAACAACTAGCTACTTTTCACTGGAATCAAAAAGCGGAGTTAGTCTATAGCAGAAAGGCCGCTCTCAACAGGATGCTTGCGTTTCGTTTTAATTTCTTGACCTACAAAACTTTTTGCGACGAAGCCCAGCCAAAAAGCATCTTCGGCGCATACGGGTTCTTTATCTTTGCGTTTGAACTCCACAACGCTATCGAGGTCATTAAATTCGAAAGCAATATTGTGCGATGTCTTTATGCCAGCGCCAAATACACTATCATCCAACGCATCTAAAATACCACCTATAATGTCTTCGCTTCCCGTAATTTTCATACCATCCGAACACTATCAAACCGATTTGGTTTTATCAAATGCAGTATTTGTTGTAGAAAGATCCCTGGTAAGCTGCTTATATTATCCGTTGGGTGGAGAATCTTATCCAATTTAAGATGAGAAAAGGTGCAAGCTATCCAGCAGGTTGAAAGACATTCCTGGGATGCCGTGTCTCCCGATAAGCAAAAATCTAATGTCGTGTAACAAACATATAAGCATTTTACTAGTTCTAGGAAGATGGTATATGGAGCGTAAAAAATAGGAAATAGCAAATGGCGCCTAAACAGTGGCGCCATTGCTATTGAGACCAATTTGGTTCTTAATTGCCAAATGAGGCATTTATATTATGTTTGGAGGCATACTGTTCTCCAAGCCCTATCAGATTAACATATTTCTCTTCAAAAGTAGGGGCATAAGTTTGGATGATATTGTCTGACTTTTCACTAATTTCGTTCTCCGATTGCTTTTTATCACACATAGCAGCGAGTTCGAGATAGTCCTTTTTGTATACGGGCAAAACGTAATTAAAAAGCTCCAACGATTTTTGTTTAATAACTTCCCCGTCCTCATCGGGTGCTTCATTATCTTCGATCTTTTTAATAGTTTGTTCGATGTATGCTATTTTTAATTCTACAACCTGCTGTGCCTCATTTCCTTTTTTCTTACTGTCGGGCATATCGGCAAACTCAACTGTTTCAGCAAGCAGGCTTTTTGTATACCGTTCAGAACCAAACTCATGCAAAATATTGGTGTTTAAGATAGTGGTTTGAAAAAACTGATCGGGAGATGGTCGGTTGCAGCTTGTAAAAAATGCGAATACTAAAATGGTAAGGATTAATGGCAACTTAAAAATGGTGTACTTGTTCTTCATGGTAATAAATAATAAATGTTAAGGTGTTAATGTATAGCGATACTTCAGCATCAGAAGCCGTAGGAATTCTGGATTTGGCTTCAGTGTCTATCTGCTATACGGCAAGGCAAACCTTATACAAAAATCAGTCCCGTCGCCAATATTTGCATCGAAAAATCACAAAAAAATACAGCTATCGTTTAGAATGCGAAAATCCCTATCTGCAGTTCGGAGAGTCCCAACGCAATAAGGTAAGCAATTTTAAGGAAAAGCCGTATCCGAGAAGGCTTAGTTACTTCTTCAAAAAGAATATGAGAATAGCCGAAAGCAGTAAAGCCGCAAAGATGCCTATGGACACTATTAGATATAACGCGGCGCCCATTCCTGCTTGCGGATCCGCATTGTTCGCTACCTGCTGCATCGTGCTCGCCAGGTGGTATATCACGCCAAGGTTTCCCAAGAGCATAAGGATAAAAAATACGACAGAACGATGCGTTTTAACACATACCCACAGGATGGGCGTGTATACCACTAGGGTCATCAAGAGCATCAGGCAAATCAATCCTTTATTTGACATATGAAAATGTTTTCGTTATATAATTATAATGCCTCTAAAAGTAGAGCCTTACCTTCTACGGTGATTAGCGAATCTCCTTCACGCTCGTCCAACGTTGTCAGTTGCAGGTGCTCTTCGTTATCCAGCGTATATCGATAATGGTATGCAGAGTCGATTTTGTATAGCGCAAAAGCAGGTTGTGATTTTCCATTCAGCATTATACTCAGTATACGTTCTTCGTTATCGAGTTCATAAGAGCCGATGAGCTTTCCGTTGAACTTTAATCCTTCATTAAGAAATTGCAACGTGTCGGCCACAGGCAGGTCCATATACGCTTGCGTGAAAGTATCGAATTCCTTTCGTAAAATCCAACGTGTGTTTTTCTATGGAGCAGGCTGGATAGCGTCCTGAGAGAAGCGTTCTGGCTCCTTCAGTGATGTAAGATATAGGCAAAATAAAAACGGTAGTAGCAAAATGTGATGTATAACCATTCGTGTTTATTTGATAACAAATATTGCAAGTATAATGATAAATAGACTAAACCTAAATTTAAGTGTGTAAGTTTGTCTAAAACCCACATTCTACAAATGTTTAATTAAGATACTATATCCACTCTTCCAAACATATCATCGCCTTAAGTATAGGTATACTTGCCATTGGAGTTACTATCATCTGGTTTCTAATACAAAGTGTTGAAAAATAATAAGTAAATTAGACTAGCTCTTTGATCTAATTTCCTGCGGGCTCTTCGTCCTTAACAATAACAATTTTTGAGCCGCTCGGCAAACCACGTTTCCTATTCATTTGCTACATTTGCATTTTATTATACCCAAAGAATGGCGACAGCATCTAGTAATAGCCTGACGACAAACACGATAAGTCAGTCAGGTATTTTTCTCTCCTGTTTTACAGAGTACCAAAAAAAATGCTTTCATGCCGTGCCCGAGCATGTGCTGCTCTATCTGTATTCTGGTGAGCAAGTCATCGAAGATGGAAGTAAGATAACAACGATAAAAGCTGGCGAATGTGCTTTTATAAGGCGGAACCATCGTATGCTCATGCACAAGAACAATGTAGGCGAAGAGCATTACAAAGGCATATCCCTAGTGCTTAACCGCAAAGTGCTGCGCGAGATGCACAGCAGAATGAGCAAGAGCGAGATCCCAAAGAACATCGTCTTGATGGAAGACAATGTCCTTAAACTGGAATCTGGCCCGGCAATAATTAGCCTGTTTCAATCGTTATCGCCCTATTTCGATGATCAAACTAAACTCAGTGCGCATGTTGCACAATTGAAAATCCAGGAAGGTATATATGCCCTGCTAAATAATGCAGATAGCTTCTTCCCTATTTTGTTTGATTTTACGGAACCTTGGAAAATCGACATCTTGGAGTTCTTGAACGAAAGCTATATGGACGATCTCCGTATCGAACAAATTGCCGCTTACACAGGACGTAGCCTAGCTACATTCAAGCGAGATTTCAAAAAGATAAGCAACCTCAGCCCACAACGCTGGTTAATCAAAAAACGGTTAGAAGCAGCCTATTTAAAATTGAAGGAAGAAAATAAGAAAGCAAAGGAAGTCTTTGTCGAAGTGGGTTTTAAAAACTATTCACATTTTTCCACCGCTTTCAAGAAGCAATACGGCATTTCGCCCACATCCGTTAGATTTTCCGCATAACTGAGCTTTTAAACAACAGACTTTGAGCCGCAGAGCAATGTGATTATAGGCAGTTAATTGTAAGTTTGATGTTAAATAACTGCGCCCGTTGATGCTGATGAAAACAGTTCAGAAAAATAAGTGTTTCCATAATAGCGCTGTCAACGGGCAGGAACAAACAACAAAAACATAAAAACTATCCTTATGAGTACATTTTCAGTAAAAGCATTCGGGACGGATGCGGCGGAAGCAGATTTAAAGGAAATTAACATTGAACGCAGAGCAGTAACAGCCACTGACGTTGAAATTGAAATTCTGTTTTGCGGAGTCTGTCATTCAGACTTACACACCGCGCGTAACGAGTGGCATAATACCATCTACCCAAACGTTCCGGGTCATGAAATCGTCGGCCGCGTAACCAAGGTTGGTGAGAACGTAAACAAGTTTAAAGTCGGAGACCTTGCGGCCGTGGGCTGTATGGTAGACAGCTGCCGCGAGTGTGAAAGTTGCAAGGAAGGCTTAGAGCAGTATTGTGAGAAGGGCAACATTGGAACGTATAATTCACCGGATGCACATTTAGGTGTGCAAACCTTTGGCGGCTACTCGCAAACCATCGTAGTTGACGAAAGCTACACGCTGCGTGTGCCTGAAAACCTTGATCTTGCAGCTACGGCGCCGCTCCTGTGTGCAGGAATTACAACCTACTCCCCGCTACGTCACTGGAACGTTGGGCCAGGAAAAAAAGTAGGTATCGTTGGCATTGGCGGTCTAGGACATATGGGCGTGAAGCTAGCAAAAGCTATGGGTGCACATGTGGTGGTTATTACAACATCCGCTGCAAAAGTTGAGGACGCCAAACGTCTGGGCGCTGATGAAATTATCTTATCTACCGATGCAGATCAGATGCGTAAAAATGCTGGAAGCCTACACTTTATATTAGATTGTGTATCGGCATCGCACGACATCAACGCGTATTTAAGCCTATTGAAGCGAGATGGTTCCCTGACATTAGTTGGTGCGCCGGAAAACCCGCTACCTGTAGCACCATTTAGCCTCATCCCGGCACGTAAAAGCTTCTCTGGATCCATGATCGGCGGCATCAAGGAGACGCAGGAAATGTTAGATTTTTGCGGTGAGCACAACATCACTTCGGATATTGAACTTATAAATATGCAGGACATTAATAGCGCTTACGAGCGATTACTTAAAGGTGATGTCAAATACCGTTTTGTGATTGATATGGCTTCACTGAAAAATTAAGCATTCTTAAGCATTTAACTATTATTCAACAGCAATATCAAAAAGTCCCTGCTCCGCGGTAAAACCGACGGGCAGGGACTTTGTCAGTTTAGGCTTCTTGGCATTATGCTTTTACGCGTTTGATTATTGGCAAAACTTACTGCTATTTCTCATAAAGATTCTTTCAGGAAAACCCGTCAAAAATTAATACTTTAGCAAGATAAGTCTATGTCTGAACCAAAACTTTTACTATATGTCGCTTGATTTTAAAAGCTTTATTGAATACGTTGGAAAGAGAAATCCCAACGAACCCGAATTTTTACAGGCCGTAACTGAGGTAACCGAAGACGTTATCCCCTATTTAAATGAATATCATCCAGAATGGAATGATCTTAAAATATTAGAACGTATGGTTGAACCTGAACGCGTTATTTCCTTTCGTGTCAGCTGGTTGAATGACAATAACGAGGTACAGGTGAACCGTGGCTACCGCGTGCAAATGAATAGCGCTATTGGACCGTACAAAGGAGGACTGCGTTTTTCTCCTACTGTCAACCTCAGCATATTAAAGTTCTTAGCCTTCGAACAGGTTTTTAAAAACAGCTTGACAGGCATCCCTTTGGGCGGCGGCAAAGGTGGATCCGACTTTGACCCCAAAGGAAAGTCGGATGCAGAAATTATGCGTTTTTGCCAAAGTTTTATGACAGAGCTCTTTCGCCATGTGGGCTCCGAAACAGATGTTCCAGCAGGCGATATTGGAGTTGGTGAGCGCGAGATAGGCTATCTCTTTGGGCAATACAAACGTCTTCAAAATGCTTTCACTGGAGTATTAACTGGCAAAGGGAAAGCTTGGGGCGGGTCCAATATTCGTCCAGAAGCAACGGGCTATGGATTGCTCTATCTTGTGCAAGAGATATTAAAACACAACAACGATGCGCTCACCGGTAAGCAGGTTGCTATTTCCGGTGCTGGAAATGTCGCTTACTTTGCTGCGGAGAAGGCGCTGCAGCTTGGCGCAAAAGTTATTACCCTATCGAACAGTACGGGTACACTTTACGACCCAGAAGGTTTTGATAGCGATAAACTGGCACATATCAATACATTAGGGCGCGATATAAACGAGTATACTAAAAGATACGGTTCAGCTTCGTTCCACACCGATAAGAAACCATGGCATTTTGCTTGTGATATCGCACTACCTTGCGCCACGCAGAATGAGCTTGATGCGAAAGATGCCAAGTTGTTGCTCGAGCAAGGATGTATTTGTATAGCGGAGGGCGCAAACATGCCTTCTACAGCTGAAGCTATCCATATCTTTCAGGACGCGAAAGTCTACTTCGCCCCTGGCAAAGCAGCTAATGCTGGTGGTGTAGCCGTATCAGGATTAGAAATGTCACAAAACTGGATTGGCGAGCAATGGACACGCGAAGAGGTGGATAGCAAACTGCAGGGAATTATGGCACGTATCCACGAAACATGCGTGGAATATGGTAAGGAAAAAGGCCAGCATATCAACTATCTTAAAGGAGCGAATATCGGCGGATTCATTAAGGTAGCCTCCGCGATGAAAGCACAAGGGCTAGTTTAGTAATAGATCAATCAATTTTGATTCTTCGATTTTGACATCTGACTTATAACTTTTGACTTTTTAATTTGTCATTTTTGACTTTTCAATTTTGACTTTTCAATTTTGACTTTTTAATTTGTCACTTTTGACTTATTACTTTTGAATTTTTACTTTTTACTTTTTAAAATGCGCATCATAGCTGAACTTCCCCATCCCGATTGTAAAATATCCATTTTCGCCATGAATCAAAAGTTTATTATAAAATTTGAGCAGGGCACGTTAGAGCAGTCTTACAAAGTTGCAGAGACAGATGTTATCGGTGGAGTGAACGGTGTATTCGAGCTTTTAGATGATACATTCATCCAAGCTGTACTAGACAGTTTTAACGTAATGCGGGCATCATTTATAGAAGCCTATAAACGTTATGAATCTTGATTTAGTATCTATACACATAATCATCACAAGTATTTGATTAACAATAAGTAATATAAGATTAAAGAAGGGAGCAGAATAATATTCTGCTCCCTTCTTTATTGACAAACGAATCGGAAAGATTTACATGAATAAAATATTTAGATAATATTTCATAAATCACTCGTAACCAACGATAAAAATGTACATTCCGAATATTATTCTGTCAACAATTTGCGCAAAATTGCGACCCCTTCCGTAGCCGTTGCTGCTATGCGCTTGATACCGGAGTCAAAGCCTAATGCTTCTGCGTTTGGATCGATTAAGAACACCTCACAGCCCGGTCGGACTTCATACAGCAAATTTGCAGCTGGGTATACCTGCAAAGAAGTCCCAATGACGACAAATATATCGGCTTCTCTAGTCAAGCGCGCAGCCCGCTCCAAATTTGGAACAGCTTCACCAAACCATACAACATGCGGCCGCAGTTGTGAACCAAGTTCGCAAGTATCGCCTATGCTGATTGTATCAGTATCCATCTCGTATACGAAACGCGGATTGAGGGAAGATTGGGCCTTACGTATCTCGCCATGTAAATGCAATACATTTTTACTACCAGCACGTTCATGCAGATCATCTATATTCTGTGTGATGATCTGTACTTGAAAATCATTCTCCAATTCCCGAAGTGCCAAGTGTGCCGCATTCGGATTTGCTGCGATACATTGCTGCCGTCTGGTATTGTAAAATTCCAAAACCTTTTTGACGTCTTTCTTCCAACCGTCAGGAGTTGCTACCTCTTCTATATTGTACCCTTCCCAGAGTCCGCCCGAGCCCCTGAAAGTTTTCAATCCGCTTTCTGCCGATATACCGGCACCAGTAAAAACTACTAAATTTTTAGCCATAATTTTTGTATAACAACAAAGTTAATAATTTGCTACAGCAACAATGACTATTGCATCGGCGCCGCTAATATCTATAGCACGTTATCCCACGCCCTTCTTTTTCACGAAGCAGCAAGGTACATCTATTGCAGCTAAAGTAGCAAGAACGCATCACTCCCTACTACCGAATGAAAACCTAGCCAAGCGCTTCGAAAGACAGATCCTATTTTACGAAGCCCCTCCCAAATACTACTTCTAACGCAAAAAGGGCGACCATTATATATGGTCGCCACATCCTTATTCTTTCACGATTAACGCAAAACAAATGATTTCACACTACATTTACTATTTAACGAAGTGTCTGTGTTCGATGATTGTGACATCCTTTTCATCGCTCTCACCGGATGCGTCCAAAGCGCCCTTTACGGCACACTTACCCGTGATTCCGCGCGTAACTAATGCCGCTCCCAAGGTGAGACATGATACTGCAGTTAGAGGCTTCTTCAAAACACGCTTAACCGCACATCCCAAAATAAAGCCGCCGGCTACTACAGACAGGACACGTTCTGAATTCGATATTTGACCGTGCTCACAAGCTTCATCTATTTTTTCTTTAACCTTATCAATTGTTAGATCTAAAATTCCCATAGCTTTAGTTTTATTAGGATAACAGTCAGCCAATTTAAAATGTTTTACGGCATTTGTAAAACTTCCCAATTTTTCGTAAAATCGATAACGCAATTATATACACATGCAGGTAAAAAAATATTCGGGTGAGCTTGTTCCCTTCGACCCAAATAGCTTAAGGCATTCCCTATTTCGTTCCGGAGCTACTGAATCGCAAGTGGAACACGTGTATAAGGAGATCCAAAGCAAGCTTTATGACGGCATCAGTACAGGCGAATTGTATGAGATGGCCTTCGACAGCCTGAAACAGCAGAAGGGTGCGCACGCCGCACGCTACGCTTTGAAAAAAGCACTTCAAGAATTAGGTCCCGAAGGTTTCTATTTTGAGCGATGGATAGGGAAATTATTCGCGGATGATGGTTATCAAACGACCACCAGCCAAACCATTCAAGGCCGTGCGATAACGCACGAAATAGATGTCATCGCATCGAAAGGTAATGAACTCCTAGCTATTGAATGCAAATTTCGCAACGACGTGGATGCTAAGATATCTGTCACCACCCCCATGTATTTCTTATCGCGTCTGCATGATATTAAGGGGATGCGTTATACATTTTTTGGAAAGTCACAGGAAATAACGGATGGCTGGTTGGTGACGAATGCCCATTTAACACTAGATTCCAAAACGTTTGGCTCCTATTATAAATTAAACTTACTGGCCTGGGATTATCCTCCAGAAAAAAGTATTAAAGAGCGTGTTGACCATAAAGGACTTTACCCCATCACCTGCCTTACTACTTTAGCAAAACTCGATAAAGCTACACTATTAAAAAACGAATGCATATTGGTGCAAGACTTAATACACATACCAAAGTTTCTCGACCATTTGCAGGCAGATAATGAAAAACGTAAGCGAATTATGCAGGAAGCTAGTGAACTTCTCCATACAGCTATCGAACGTTAGTAACTTTATTTCACACAAAACAAGGGTCACTTTTCATCTTTCCTCGGATTTTATGAAAAGCGGTTCGCTTTTTGCACTACAATTTTGTTTACCAAACAAAAAAAGTTATATTATCGAAATTATAAATTTAAAATGATTAGGTTATGAGAAAAGCAAGTCTTTTAATATTATTTAGTTACTTATCCCTTGCTATCCAAGCACAGTCGAAGCATATTGCGTCGGTGACATCTCAGGAAACATCGCCTACCGCCGCTATCATTGTTGGAGTAGTTATATTGATTGTTATTATTATTGTTTTATACCGCAGACAAAAGCGGAAATTTAACGATTAAAAAGAAAAGCTGTGGAAATTTCCACAGCTTTTCTTTTTAATCCACTCGTTTAAGACCGAATTTCTCTATCTTATGGTATAAATGACTTCGTTGAATACCTATTTCATCGGCAGTCTTCGAAACATTCCATGCATTTTTATCAAGTTTGAAGTTTATGTATTCTTTTTCAGCATGATCTTTAAATTCTTGGAAAGACTCAAAAACATCAAATTCAAATCCACCACCTCCATTTTTAGCCTCACTTACATTACCGGCTGCTCCAGGCTGTTTCGACGGATTAGCGTAAAGACTAACATCACGATCGGTGATCTTCTTATCGCTTAAAATAACTAGACGCTCAATCATGTTACGTAGCTCACGAATATTTCCTGTCCAAGGCAAGGCTTGTAATGCCTGCATAGCCTGCACTGTAATCTCTTTGGTAGGGATGTTGTAGTCGCCACAAATTTCTTCACAAAAACTGGTCGCAATAAGTGGAATATCATCTGAACGCTCGTTTAACGAAGGTACATGTATCAGGATAACACTTAGGCGGTGGTAAAGGTCCATACGGAAATTACCGGCATCGATCTCCTTCAATAGGTCTTTATTCGTTGCTGCAATAACACGCACATTAACATCAATTTCCTTTTCGCCACCTACACGCGTGATTTTATTTTCCTGCAATGCACGCAGCACCTTAGCTTGTGCGGAAAGGCTCATGTCGCCAATCTCATCGAGAAAGAGTGTACCGTTGTTCGCTTGTTCAAATTTACCAATACGTTGTTTTACAGCCGAGGTAAATGATCCCTTTTCATGTCCGAAAAGTTCTGATTCAATAAGTTCAGAAGGAATAGCCGCACAATTCACCTCCACCAGTGGCGATGTAGAACGATTGGACTTCTCGTGCAACCAGCGTGCAACAAGCTCTTTACCAGATCCATTTTCTCCGGTCACCAAAACTCGTGCATCAGTCGGCGCGACGCGTTCGATGGTTTCTTTAATCAATCGGATACCGGAAGATGCTCCTAAAATTTCCTTCGTTTTGGAAACCTTTTTCTTTAACACCTTGGTTTCCTTAACCAGCGTACCTTTTTCCAGCGCGTTGCGCACCGTAATCAGTAAACGGTTAAGATCTAGGGGTTTTTCTAGAAAGTCATAAGCACCTCTACGGGCAGCCTCAACCGCCGTTTCGATCGTGCCATGACCTGAAATCATGATAAACGGCGTATCCGTGATCTCCTGCGCAGCAGTGAGCACTTCCATGCCGTCCATTTTGTTCATTTTGATATCGCAAAGCACCAAGTCGATTTTTTCTTTCTTTAGTACCTCCAGACCTTCAAGCCCGTTATCAACGTCCAAAACTTTGTAATCTTCATATTCTAATATATCACGCAGTGAACTCCGTATTGGACGTTCATCGTCGATAATCAGGATTGTTGTCATATATTTTTTTCTTGGTAATAGTCAAACAAAATAGTAAATAATGGAATAATTTACAAAAAAGAAGCAAACCTTGTAAGCCGGGTTCTGTATCCTTTGCAGGATTTCTATCATTTATCTAGACTTACATTCACATGTAAGCTCCATCAACCTACCCATTGCGAATACCGTCGAGACGATAGAAGACGAGCAGCCCTCACCTTCGCAACCTATTTGGTTTTTCAACACACGAGGTTTACCGTAATGCATGTCGCCATACAATACCGTGAGCTCTTACCTCACGTTTTCACCCTTACTACAGAAAACTGTAGCGGTATATTTTCTGTGGCACTTTCTGTCTCTCAAAGTTTAAGAGCCTTCCCGTTAGGAAGCGTGTTGCTCTATGTTGCCCGGACTTTCCTCTTTCCTATAATACAAGGACAGCGATAGAACCAGTTTGCTTCAGCTGCAAAGGTACTATTTTTAGTCTGAATGCCTAATTTTTTAAATGGCGTTTTGCTGGAGCTGTTTCCGCCGTATTTAGAAGATAAAACGGAGGTATTTGATATCAATATTACAGATCTTGTGCGATGGCATAGCCGGATGCCCATGCCCACTGGAAATTAAAACCACCAAGCCAGCCCGTCACGTCAACCGCCTCGCCACCGAAGTATAACCCTTTAAATTTTTTGCTTTCCAATGTCTTTGCGTCAAGCTCGTCTGTTGCAATGCCGCCCCGCATGACCTCCGCTTTATCATAGCCCTTGTCCCCGGCTGGTTTCACCTCAAAATGGTGAATGGTTTCCCAAATTAATTTGGCATCGGCTTTACTAAGTGAAGCAATCTTTAGATCAATAGGTAAAAACTTACCAAGCGCCTCCACCATCTTCTTTGTAAAATGCATTTGCAATAGCTGGCTCACGGTACGCTTGCCTCCTGCTGCTCGTTCCTCTTTGATGAGCGTATTCATATCCCGATGCGGCAAAAGATTGATGGTAAACAGTTCGCCTGCTCTCCAATAGGAAGAGAGTTGTAATATAGCGGGACCGCTCAATCCCCAGTGCGTAAAAAGAATGTTCTCTTCAAATGTAATATGCTTGTTAGAGACCCGGGAAAAAACTGCATTACCAGCTAAGGATGCGTACCAGTTGGCATCTTTTCCGGTAATAGTTAAAGGCACGAGTGCCGGGGCGGTATCTACAATACGAATATCAAATTTCCGTGCTGTACGTAGCGCGAAATCCGAGGCGCCCAGCTTTGCTACAGGCAAACCACCGGAAGCGATGACAACCTTTTTACTGACGATACGCCGCTCTCTGCCCTCATGCATCAATGTGACCACGTAGGCTCCTCCATCCTGGTCGATAGCTTTTACCTCTGCATTCAGCCAAACATCTTGTTGGGTCTCAAACATCAGCTTGGTGAAGACGGCGACAATATCCTTCGCTTTATTCGATCGGGGAAAAAGTTGTCCTAATGTTTTTTCTTCGCCGATGATGTTTCCAAAAGATTTAAAGAACTGTATGGTGTCGTCTACAGTCCATTTTGAAAATGCCGCATGAAGAAAATCGGGATTTTCTGAGACAAAGTTGTGGATGTCGGTATGAAGGTTGGTGTAATTGCATCGGCCACCGCCGGAAATAAGGATTTTTGCGCCTACTTTATCATTTTTTTCCAATAACAATGTCCGCTTACCCAACAGCCCCGCCTGCGCAGCACACATAAGTCCACAGGCGCCGCCGCCAATAATCAATCCATCATAATCCATTAATAGGCGCGTAATGTATCTTTTAAGGAGATTGCTTTCTTCTCTCTCCAGGATTCTTCTGCAGCTTCCAATACCCGGATAACATCTCTGCCCTGTTCCGCAGTAATCAGTAGCGGCGCCCCTCCGTTAAGAAATGTAGCAACATTTGCGTAAAAATCAGGACCAGAGCCAAGCTCACTTTCAACTGTCTTCTCCGCATCCTTTCCCTTATCCAGTATGGATAGACGACCGTGATTTACAGCATCTTCCCGTCCCCAGTTCGCCACCTCGTGCGGCAATATTCCGGCTCTTAGTAATTCTTCCTGTGGATCTGTGCCCGGCTTGACGAACGAACCGTTCCAGCCATAAAGAGCATAACGGGCCGTAGGTTCTTTTGCTAACATTTGTCCTTTAAGCGATACTTTGAGCTGTGGGTAGCTTAAAATAAACTCGAAATCATCAACAGCTTTCGCGCCCTCTCGCTGTTTCCGTAGATCTGCAAAAATCCACTCTGGAGCGCCAAAAAGCTGAAGCGCCTGGTCCAGTAGGTGCGCGCCGAGATCGTAATGAATGCCCGAACCCGGAAGATCTTCCTCCCGCCAAGCCCCTACTCTCAGGTAGTTTCGAAAACGATCGTAGCGGGCTTCATAGTTTACCAACGGGCCCAATACGCCAGATTGAATGACTTTTGAAACGGTTTTGAAATCGGAATGGAAGCGAGCATTATGATGTACCGTTAATAGTAGCCCCTTTTCTTTGGCTAGATCAATAAGTTCATCAGCTTCCGCACTAGTATTGGTGAATGGCTTTTCTACCACCACATGTTTACCAGCTTGCAAAGCTTGCTTAGCCAAAGCGTAATGCACATCGTTGGATGTAGCCACGACCACCAACTCCACCAAGCTGTCGTTTATGATATCCTCTGCACTTTCTACCGCAATAGCTTGCGGATAACGCGTCGCTAAGAGCTTCTTTTGCTCATCTTTCCTGGCCGTTACCTTATAAAGCTCCAGCTGTGGGTTTCCAGCAATAAACGGTGCATGAAAAACCTGCCCTCCAATCGAAAACCCGATAAGTCCAATTTTTATCTTCTTCATGTTACATTCTTTCTGGAACAGTAATCCCGAGCATGCGCATACTTTCCGAAATCACGCGCGCCGCCACGGCCGACAAGTGCAGACGAAAATTCTTAACATCGACATCTTCGGCTTTTAAGATTGTTTCCTCGTGGTAAAACTTGTTATAGAGTTTAGCAATATCATAGGCATAGTTTGCCAATTGGGCTGGCGAAAACTCCTTTGCCGAGGCTTCGATAACAGCCGGATAATTACTTAAGGCTTGCACCAATTCCTGTTCAAACGTAGATAGTGTTGCTGGCTGTCCTATAGCATTTGACATATCAAAATCAGCTTTTTTAAGCACTGATTTTATCCGCGCATGTGTATATTGTATAAATGGTCCCGTATGTCCTTGAAAATCGACAGATTCTGCCGGATCGAATAACAAGCGTTTTTTTGGATCTACCTTTAGCAGGAAATACTTCAGCGCTCCCATGCCAATGGTGTTATAAAGTTCAGCTTTCTCCTCCTCTGTCAAACCTTCCGTTTTGCCAAGTTCTTCGGTACGTGCTTTAGCCGTAGCTAGCATCTCTTCCATCAGGTCGTCCGCATCTACAACTGTACCTTCGCGAGACTTCATCTTTCCAGATGGCAGGTCCACCATGCCATAGGAAAGGTGGAAAAGGCCTTCCGCCCAAGCTTTTCCTAGCTTCTTCAAAATAAGAAAAAGCACTTTGAAATGATAATCCTGTTCGTTACCTACCACATAGATCGATTCATCCATTCCGAAATCATCGTATTTCAGCTGTGCCGTCCCCAAATCCTGCGTGATATATACGGATGTGCCATCCCCGCGCAATACCAATTTCTGATCTAAGCCTTCATCCGTAAGATCAATCCACACGGAGTTATCCTCTTTGCGAAAGAACACCCCACGATCTAGTCCATCCTGTATAATATCTTTGCCTAATAAATAGGTATTTGACTCGTAATAAAATTTATCGAAATCAACGCCCAGTTGCTTATATGTTTTTTCAAAGCCATCATATACCCAGCCGTTCATCGTTTTCCAAAGGTTAATCACTTCGGTATCTGCAGCCTCCCATTTTTGCAACATCAGTTGGGCTTCTTTGATCAATGGCGCACGCTTCTTAGCCTCTTCTTCTGTAGCACCGTCGCTTACAAGCGCTTCAATCTCTTTCTTGTATTCCTTGTCGAAAATAACGTAGTATTTCCCAACCAAGTGGTCGCCTTTCAATCCAGAGGAAGTCGGCGTCTCCCCATGGCCGAACTTTTGCCAAGCCAGCATAGACTTACAGATGTGAATACCACGGTCGTTGACGAGATTTGCTTTGATAACGTCGTAACCATAGGTCTTTAAGATTTCGGCAACGGAGAAACCTAACAAGTTGTTGCGGATATGGCCGAGGTGGAGCGGTTTATTTGTATTAGGAGAGCTATATTCCACCATCAGGCGCTTCCCATTTGCAGGGTAGATACCAAAATCAGGCTTTAATAAGGCTGTATTGACAACATCTATCCAATAGTGATCAGACAAACTGATGTTTAAAAAGCCTTTTATCACATTAAAGTAGGAAATCTCCTGAACATTGTTGCGAAGCCATTCACCTATCTCTGAACCTGTCTGCTCGGGCGATTTTTTTGAAAACCGGGTGAAGGGAAACACCACGATAGTGATATGTCCCTCGAACTCCTTCCTTGTCTCCTGCAATGTAATTTGTGCTTCGGGAACATCAGCAGCGTAAAGTTCTTTGACAGCTTTAAGGGTATCGTTTATTAACTTGTTTTGAATAGAATAAGCCATGTAATTATTTCGTAATTTTTATAACTTTCTGATAATGAATCTTAAAAATATCGTAGCTAATAGTACGGTATTCATGATGAAAGTATATCTTTGCCAAAAATAATAAAAAATGCAGAGCTATCAGGAATTTCTTGACTTAAGTGTTGGTTTTCCACAAGACGGATTCGAGATTATCGACGACGAATTGTACTTCAACGATTTGAATTTGATGGAGATGATAGAGACGTACGGCACTCCCTTACGTTTTACCTATTTACCTATTGTCAGTAAAAAAATTCAGCAAGCGAAAATTTTGTTTCAAACAGCCATTCTGAAACATAACTATCGCGGGTCATATAAATATTGTTATTGTACGAAGTCTTCACACTTTAAACACATCGTTGAAGAGGCCTTGAAAAATGGGATACATTTGGAAACCTCTTCTGCTTTTGATATGCCGATGATTGATTCCCTGGAACGCCAAGGCACGGTGACCAAGGACATCACGGTCATATGTAACGGCTTTAAAACGTACCAGTACAAGCAGTATATCATTGACATGATCCATGATGGATACAAAAACATTATTCCTGTTTTAGATAATAAGGAAGAATTCAACTTGTATGATGACGAGATTGAGCTGGAGGAACCTTGTGCTTTGGGCATTCGAATTGCTTCGGAGGAGCAACCTGATTCACAGTTCTACACATCCCGGCTAGGCATTAGGCAGGAAGACGTTATTGATTTCTATAATAATAAAGTAGCGGATAACCCTAATTTTAAAGTTAAGTTACTCCATTTCTTTATCAATTCGGGAATTTCAGATACACCTTATTATTGGAATGAGCTTGAAAAATACGTGACGCTGTATTGTAAGTTCAAAAAGGTAAATCCAGATTTGGATACGCTGGACATTGGTGGTGGTATGCCTTTTAAAGACTCACTGGTGCACGATTTTGATTATGAATATATGGTTAACGAGATTGTAAACCGTATAAAACAAATATGTGCGCACCACGAAGTCATTGAACCCGATATTATCACGGAATTTGGAAAATACACAGTAGCTGAGGCGTCTGGTATCCTGTACAAAGTTTTGGGTCGGAAACAGCAGAACGACCGCGAGAAATGGTTTATGATTGATGGTTCATTCATCACGAACCTTCCAGACGTTTGGGCGTTAAACCAAAAATACATCCTCCTTCCGATAAATAACTGGGATTCAGAATATGAACGCGTAAACTTGGGTGGAATCACCTGCGATGGGCAGGATTACTATAACCAGGAAGCACACATGAACTCGGTATTTATGCCGAAGACGCGTAAAGTACAATACCTAGGATTCTTCCATACGGGTGCTTATCAGGATGTGTTGAGTGGATACGGTGGTATACATCATTGTTTACTCCCATCCCCTAAGCATGTACTGGTGCGTCGCAATCGCGATGAGACGTTCAACTATGAGGTCTTCGGTGAAGAGCAAAATTCGAAACAGGTGATGAAGTTGTTGGGTTACCAATAGTTATTCCTGACTCGCAGATACACAAAAGCCGCTCGCTAAAACGAACGGCTTTTTTAATAAGAAGGGCGCCAACAACAATCGGCGCCCTTCTTCGGTGTATTTCTACTATATCTGGCTAGCGTAAAGCAAAAAAAGCAGCACGGTATCATCCGCACCTTCTGCAATAAATACGTGACGCTACTCCTCTTCTATTTCGCGATACGGCGCATCTTCATCAAATTCGCCCTCCCATTTGGCAACAACAACGGTAGCCAGACAATTTCCAATGACATTAACGGAGGTCCGAGCCATGTCCATCAACTCATCGATACCCAATATTGCAGCGATCACGAACGTGGGCAACCCAAATTGATCTGCAGTAGCGATCAGTACGATAAGAGAAGCTCGCGGAACGGCAGCAACGCCCTTGGATGTGATCATTAAGGTGAAAGCTATTAGCAACTGTTGACCGATTGTCAACGGTATCCCCGCCGCTTGTGCAACAAATATGGAGGCTAGGGATAGGTATAAAGATGTTCCATCCAAATTAAAGCTATAGCCCGTCGGAATAACGAACGACACAATCTTTCGTGGCACCCCAAATTTTTCCATAGCACTCATCGCTTTCGGTAGCGCGGCATCAGAACTCGTTGTTGCGAACGCGATGGAAACAGGCTCCTTAATTGCTGCAATAAAGCGCTTAACCGGTATCTTGAGAAATAGAGCGACTGGCAAAAGAACACAGGATAAGAATAGAATAAGCGCGAGGTAAAGACTTGCTAAAAGCATAAACAGATTTTTTAAAATGTCCACACCCAGATGGCCTACCGTATACGCCATTGCTGCACCGACACCGATCGGTGCAAAGAGCATGACAATATTTGTAAACTTAAACATAGCCTCGGAAAGGCTTTCCGTAAAATCGACTAAAGGCTTTCGCTTCTTTTCTTCTACCAATGCTAAAGCAATACCGAAGATGACGCCAAACACGACAATCTGTAACACTTTATTTTCGTAAGTAGCTTTGATAATGTTCTCCGGGAAGGTGTCGCGAATAAAGGCGTTGAACTTGTACACACCATGCACTTCGGGCGCAATATGTTCCATCGCTTTTTGGTCAGCGTCAACCATCGTAGCACCGGAAGGAAGCTCCTCGTGCGGCATATTTGCCACATCAACACCCACACCCGCTTTTGTAAGATTGATGACAATCAAACCGATAAAGATCGCACAGGTTGTAGCCGAAACGAAGTATAGCATTGATTTCCAAGCCATACGCCCTACTGACTTTAAGTCGGAATGCCCAGCAATACCAAACACCAAGGTAGCAAATAGAATAGGCCCTACAATCGTTTTCACTAATTTGATGAAGCCCTGAGACAAGGGTTGCATCGATCTAGCCAAATCTGGAAAATCTAAACCAACAAACACGCCCAAAATAAGGCATGTCAATATCCAGGTGGTCAGATTTTTGCGGAAAAGAGCATTTAAGGTTAAAGTGGCGGCGACTACCCATCGAACACCCATCATAAAATCCGGATTTATAGTAAACCAGTTGAATTCATAAATTAAGGTTAGTATAATGGCGATCGAAACTGTAAAAAGGGTAATAAAACCAACTTGTTTTTTTAGCATTTAGTCTTGTTTTTCGTTTCTTAAAGAAACAAAAATATAAAAATTGGCTTTTATACCAAATTGTATATCGTATTAAAACCGTTATAAAAAAAAAGCACCATCAATAGATAGTGCTTTACCATGTTATATAAGTTTCTTTATTCGGCGTGGAGCCACGCTTTTTTTGCTAGAAGCTCTTCTTCCGTTTCAACAACTTCCTCATCGTCAACACAACAGTCGACAGGACAAACTGCGGCACATTGCGGCTCATCATGAAAGCCCACACACTCCGTGCATTTGTCAGAAACAATGTAATAAACCTCGTCAGAAATAGCATCTTGATCGGCGTTCGCATCTAACGTCACGCCATCGCCAAAATCAATCACCCCTTCCAAAGCCGTGCCTTCTGAAAACTTCCAAGTCACACCAGCATCATATATCGCGTTGTTCGGGCATTCTGGCTCGCATGCCCCACAATTTATACATTCGTCAGTAATTTTAATTGCCATTTATAACCTCACAATTATAATAAATAAACTAATTTTGTCTCGTTCCTCAAGTACAATACTATACAAAGTTAGTAGTTATTCTTAAGAGACACAAAGATACTGGAAAAAAATAAGAGAACAATTCTAAATTATTCTATTTTGACAAAGAAACAACGAATCGGAGCATTTGCAGCGCTAGGAAATTTTTTGCAATCGGAAACGCAACGATTGGAAGAGGTGCTGCATGCTGCTGCGATCAAAAACCCTTGGTATACACTGCCCAACAGCAGGAAACAAATTACTGCTTTAGCTAGCAATTTAAAGGAGGACGCGCTCACAGAATGGTTAGCCTCCTACCCTGACCTAAACAGCGACAAAAGTGTCGGACTTATATTAGCGGGCAATATCCCCCTCGTCGGATTTCAAGATATCTTAGCGGTTCTTATTTCAGGATTTTCGGCCAAAATCAAACTATCATCAGATGATGCAGGTTTAACGCCATTTATTATAGACGAACTGCTCCGTATAGAGCCGCGTTTCGCCTCCAAAATAGAAGTCATCGATCGTTTGACAGACTATGATCTAATTATCGCTACCGGCAGCGATAATAGCTCTCGCTATTTCGAACATTATTTTGGAAAGAAACCCCATATTATTCGGAAGAATAGAAATGCTGTCGCAATTTTGACCGGCACGGAAAGTAAGGAAGAATTACAACGTCTTGGATACGATATTTTCGATTACTTCGGGTTAGGTTGTCGCTCCGTATCTAAGATTTTTATTCCAGAAGGATTTCAACTATCGCAGTTTTTTGAAGCTATCGAACCTTTTGAACATGTGCGTGACCATTTCAAATATGGCAATAATTACGATTATAACAAGTCAATCTATTTGATCAATGGCGATAAGCATTTTGACAATGGTTTTTTATTAGTAAAGGAAGATAGCCGAATTGCTTCGCCACTGGCGGTCTTATTTTATGAAACATACCGCAATTTGCACGATGTAGAACAGGCATTGCAGGAGCAAGCAGATAAGATTCAATGCATTGTTAGCAACGGAACAATAGAAAGCAATATTCCAACGTTCTCTTTGGGTGGAAGCCAGTGCCCGGCCTTAACAGATTACGCAGATGGTGTAGATGTACTGGAATTTCTCTTTGCACAGGCCTAGCAAATAGTACAGGATAATGAGCGCGGGTTTCACAAAATATTTTAACTTTGTTTTTATGTATGTGATAAAAGTTAAGGGAGTAGCCAAAATACCCGACTATGTGCAATTGCGGGATGAGGCTTTCACGCTTCTTGCATATTTTAGGGTGGATAGACCCGACAAATCCTTAGAAAAAATCGGATTGGGAGATAAGGCGGCATACATCATGCAAGTTGTGGATGAAATGCCATTTGGCCAAATAAAAAAAATTGACGTTTAAGCGGTAAATATGATAGAGAATACAGTTATAAAATTAAAGAACGTAGATATTTATCAACAAAAGCACCTGGTGCTTTCTCACGTAAACTTGGATATCAACCAAGGGGAATTCCTATACCTAATCGGGCAATCTGGTACAGGTAAAAGTAGTTTGCTAAAAATAATTTACGGAGATCTTTACATCGGTAACGGCGAAGGTATGGTGGCTGGCTTTGATTTAAAAAAGCTTCATGAGAATGATGTGCCATTCCTACGCCGGAAGTTGGGAATCGTTTTTCAGGACTTTCACCTTTTAAACGACCGTACTATAGAAAAGAACCTCGAGTTTGCTTTGAAAGCTACCGGATGGACGGAGCGCGGGCTTATTGAAAACCGTATGCTAGACGTACTGGAAAAAGTAGGACTACGTTCGAAATTAAGAAAGATGCCACACGAGCTCTCAGGTGGAGAACAGCAACGTGTTGTTATCGCAAGGGCATTGCTAAACAACCCCGAGATTATTTTAGCGGATGAGCCTACAGGAAATTTAGACCCGGCAACCTCCGAAGAAATTGTACTCCTTTTACGGGATATTGCCGCCTCGGGAACTGCGGTATTGATGGCAACACACGATTACCAGATCATTAAAAATATGCCGGCGCGTATTATTAAAACTGCCGACACCGCCCTATATGATCAGGTAGCAATATAAAGTTCAAACTGACATAACATCAGTCAACCGACATTTTGGTAGTTTATTTTTTGATAGACTGACAGGGTGTCGGTTTTTTATGCAATGGCGTTATTATTGATTATCGCATTTGGGTATTATCAAGAGCTACACTATTTTAGATATGATGAACGAACAGGAAAACAATATTCAAGACGAAAACGTGGAAAATCAAGATCATTTTGGATCAGAAAATGCAATAGCGGATAGTCAGACGGCGCCTAGCGAAGAAGAAAAACTTAAAGAAGAAGTGGCTTTGGCCAATGACAAATATGCAAGATTATTCGCAGAATTTGATAATTATAAAAAGAGAACCTCTAAAGAACGTGTCGAGCTTATACAATCGGCAAGTAAAGATGTTTTAAATAAGCTGCTACCTGTTTTAGATGATTTGGATCGTGCATTGTCTGCCATGCAAACTACGCAAGACATTGAATCGGTAAGACAAGGCATTGATTTGGTCAATCAGAAATTTCGTAAAACCTTGCTTCAGGAAGGTCTAAAAGAAATGGATGACATTATCGGAAAACCTTTCGACCCAGAATTCCAGGAAGCTATTACCGCTATACCATCGCCATCTGAAGATTTGAAAAATAAAGTTATCGATGTTGTGGAAAAGGGATATTTTCTGAATGATAAGGTAGTTCGTTTTGCTAAAGTAGTAATAGGTCAATAAAAGAAATGGCGAAGAGAGATTATTATGATGTATTGGGCGTTGCGAAATCAGCAGATGCCGCAGCGATAAAGTCAGCCTACCGCAAGCTGGCCATCAAGTATCACCCGGATAAAAATCCGGATGACAAAGAGGCAGAAGATAAGTTTAAGGAAGCTGCGGAAGCCTATGAGATATTAAGTAACCCCGAGAAACGCCAACGCTACGATCAGTTTGGTCACAGTGGCAATTCTGCTTCCGGCTTTGGCGGCGGCGGCATGAATATGGACGACATTTTCAGCCAGTTTGGTGATATTTTTGGTGGAGGCAGTCCGTTTGAAAGTTTCTTCGGCGGCGGGTCACGCAGCGGCGGTGGCCGACGCGTGCAGCGTGGCTCTAACCTACGGATCAAGGTTAAACTCACCTTGGAGGAAATTGCCAAAGGCGTAGAAAAGAAGGTCAAAGTTAATAAGCAAGTACACTGTCACACCTGTAGCGGTACTGGCGCGAAAGACAAATCAGCCTACCACACCTGTAATACCTGTGGTGGCTCCGGTTCTGTTCGTCGAGTGACCAATACGATCTTAGGTCAAATGCAAACTACGAGCACCTGCCCTACGTGTAATGGCGAAGGTGTAGAAATTACCTCCAAATGTACGACTTGTAAAGGCGAAGGCTTGGAGCGCGGTGAAGAAACAATATCGATCAATATCCCTGCTGGTGTTAGTGAAGGCATGCAACTTTCCATGAGTGGAAAGGGAAATGCAGCTCCACGAGGCGGGGTACCCGGCGACCTAATTATACTCGTTGAAGAAGTGCAACATGAAACGTTGAAACGCGACGGCATAAATGTAATCTACGATCTTTATATCAATTTTGCAGATGCTGCGTTAGGAACTAGCGTAGAGATTCCGACTATAGACGGCAAAGCAAAGATTAAAATCGACCCAGGAACACAAGGTGGTAAGATATTGCGCTTAAAAGGAAAAGGTGTGCCAGAAGTAAACTCATACCACAAAGGCGACCAATTGGTTTACGTCAATGTGTGGACACCAAAGGCCGTTTCACCGGAAGAACGATCTCTTTTAGAGAAGCTAAAAGACTCTGCAAACTTCAAGCCTCAACCCGGCAAAAGCGAAAAGTCGTTTTTTGAACGTATCAAAGAATATTTCGAATAATTTCACTATTTTAATAAGTTAAAAGCCCGACTTTGTTGGGCTTTTTTCTTTTTATATTCACTTATTTTTCTCAATGCTTGTATACGTAACTTTTCAATCGTACCGAAACCCCGATGCTTGCAAAAACGCTATAACAACGGATTTTTTTAAACTAAGATTGACAGGATCAAGGTGCCAAATTATCCACTAAGCTGACATAGCAAGACATTTTTTCCACAAAAAAAGCTAACCAACAGTCGACGAGCGCTTTACTACCATGACATTGACTTTTTATCAACTTCCATTTGAATAGGTACTTGGGTTAATTTGCTATGAAAACAATTGTGATGCAATGGTTTGTGCAAACAAACATTTGGATGACACAGCTCCACAATGGATGGCACAAACATTGAACATACTGAACACATAAGACGAAAAGTCAAACTTTATTAACAAATTTTAATTACAAGTAACATGAAAAAATTATTCTTAACATTAACTGCAGTAACTGCTTTAACAGTCGCTTCCCACGCACAAACTGAACAAGGTAAATTCCTTATCGGTGGACAAGTGGGATTTCAAACAAGCAAACAAAAAGATGCCGATAGCAAGTTTAACTCATTTTCCATAAACCCGACCGCGGGTTATTTTGTCAGCGACAATTGGGCGGTCGGAACGGGCATTGGCTACAGCTGGAGCAACCGAGACAATGGCATGGACCAAGAGTTTAAGACCAATTGGTTTAACGTATCGCCTTTCGTAAGAAACTACATCGGCGAAGGTCAATTTAAATTTTTCTCACAGTTGTCTGTTCCCATGGCTTGGGGGAAACAAACTGTTGAAACATTAGCTGGAACAACAGAAACAAAATTGGAACATTATGGTGTGGAATTGGCGCCAGGTTTCGCATTCTTTCCTGCTAGCAATGTAGGGATCGAATTGAAGGTGCGTGGTCTGTATTTCGAATCGCAAAAAGACAAAACAAACGACCTGACAAATAATACGTTTGGCTTAGATGTAAACTCCCTAGCGCCAACACTTGGGGTACAATTCTACTTTTAAACCTTTCAAATAATCTTCAAAAGCGTTCTCTACATAGGGAACGCTTTTTTTATGGCATGGCATAGCACAGAATTAAAGATCCCCACTAAAGAACCGTGCTTTAGTATTTTTTTTTAATTTTTAATTCTCTGCTTTTAAATTTTGACTTTTCATTTTTGACTTTTGACTTTCTACTTCTGACTTTTCACTTTTCCCTTTTGACTTCTCCCTTTTTAATTTTTACTTTTTAATTTTTACTTTTCAATTCCCTGCTTCTCCCTTTTGACTTTTGACTTTCTACTTCTGACTTTTGACTTCTCACTTTTTAATTTTTACTTTTTAATTTTTACTTTTTAATTTTCCTACTTTTGCGCCATGGAACTTCAGCATATACTACAGCGTTTGCAAATTTCGGAGTTAAACGAAATGCAGAAAGCTGTCCTCGATAATTACGATTCGTCAAAGGATTTTATCTTACATTCGCCTACAGGAACTGGAAAAACCCTAGCCTTTACTCTATTGCTCGGTAAACACTTGCAGGCGGATACAAATGGTACACAGGCATTTATTGTAGTTCCCACGCGCGAATTGGCCTTACAAATCGAGCAAGTTGTTCGAAAAGTACATCAAGGATTTAAAACGACTTGCGTCTACGGCGGCAACGATACCAAAACGGAGCGCAATAAATTGCGTGAAGCCCCTTCCATATTGATCGGAACACCAGGACGTATCACTTACCATTTAGAACGCGGCCACATCAACACCCAGCACGTCCATAGCTTAGTGCTGGACGAGTTCGATAAATCGCTGGAATTTGGCTTTCATGGGCAAATGGTTACTATCATCCAACAGCTTACGCAGCTAAGACATCGTGTCCTTACATCGGCAACAAAGATGGACGAGATTCCCGACTTTACTGGAATTACAGAATATACCACGGTAGATTTTTCTGATAACAGCAGCTCCGTGCCGAATCTACAGATGCGCAAGGTTATTGCAACAGCACAGCATAAGCTAAAAGCGCTATTCCAATTATTGTGTACAAACGGCGATAAAAAAACGATTATCTTCTGTAACCACCGCGACGCGGTAGATCACATTAGTAATCTGCTGGAAGACCGCGAACTAATTCACGATGTATTTCATGGCGGACTGGAACAGTCTGACAGGGAGCTCGCGCTTTTAAAGTTCAGGAATAACTCGAATCGCATACTTATAACGACCGATTTGGCCGCACGTGGCTTGGATATCCCCGAAGTAGACGTTATCATACATTATCAGCTACCATATAAAGAAGACGCCTTCATCCATCGAAACGGGAGGACCGCACGTATGCAAGCTTCGGGTGAAGTATTTATTATTCTAAAGCCAGATGAGGACTATCCCTATATCGATTCCAGCTGCACAGAACTTAAACTTTCGGACGATTTACCACTGCCTCCTGACGCGCCTTTTGCGACGTTATACATCACAGGAGGAAAAAAAGACAAAATAAATAAAGTAGACATTGTAGGATTTATGTTCTCACTACCCGATGTCGAGAAAGATGATATTGGACTTATCGAAGTAAAAGAAAAGGAATCATTTGCGGCCGTTAAACGCAGCTCTGTCCTGAACATCATTAAAAATGCGGCAAACGGGAAAATTAAGGGTAAAAAAGTTAAGATCGGACGTACCTAGTCATTTCTATATAAGAAAGCTGAGACGTCAGCCGGCACAAGATTTGAAATATCACCGCCATGCTGAAATATATCGCGAACTATGGTAGACGAAATATGAGCTAATCCTGATTTTGCCATCAGGAAAAAGGTCTCTACATGGGGCGCCATAATCAAATTGTTTTGCGCAATGGCGTTTTCGAATTCAAAGTCGTTGGTGTTACGTAATCCCCTCAACAGGTAAGTGGAGCGCACTTGGTCACAGAACTGCACTGTAAGCCCCTTGAATTGCTGCACCTCTACCCGATCTTCTGCTGCGAAAATAGCTGAAATGACATCTTCACGTTCTTGATAGCTCATCAAGCCTTGTTTCGCACTATTAACCCCAATGCCAATGACGACTTTGTCAAATAGTGATAAACTTCGGTTCACCAAATCGAGGTGCGCAAGCGTAAAAGGATCAAACGATCCGGCGAAAACAGCTATTTTCATCATCGTGCCGCATTAAGTATGTCTATAAAAACTGAAAGACGAATATCCATATTTCCTTATTTCCAAAAATTGAGGTATATCGTCCATCTTCCGTGTCGAGGGGTGTTCAATAACAAGAAGTCCTTCCGGTTTGAGCAGCCCATTCTCTAAAATTAAGGTAGCCAGTTGGGGTAGCTTGGGTAAATCATAAGGAGGGTCAGCAAAAATAAAATCATATTGCTTGTTACATGCTAAAATATACTTCAACACATCTGCTTTACGGGTGTTGATACGTTCAGTATCAAGTCTAATGGCCGTTTCCTTAATGTATTGTAAACATTTAAAATGGATGTCAATTGCGTCTACATCCAACACACCTCTTGATACCAACTCAAAACTAATATTTCCAGTCCCAGCAAAGAGATCTAGACAGTTACAGTCAGCGAGCACCAACTTGTTCTCCAAAATATTGAAAAGTGCTTCTTTGGCAATGTCGGTAGTTGGCCGCACGGGCAGGTTTGCCGGTGGGCTTAATCGCAAACCTCCGTATTGTCCTCCTACGATACGCATAATGGACGTTCAGCAATGATGTGTAAAGACGCTACTTTTGCCTGTACTGCGGTATCTTCCGCATACAAGGCGGATGTGCCCTGCAAAAAAATCAGCTCACTGCCGTAGTTGCGGGCCACATCAACAAATGGATGAGCTGTATGAACACCTGATATAAAAACCTTTTCGAACGGTTTGGTTACGCCCAATGAATTTCGAACGTTCAGAATAAAATATTGTAAGTCAACGGCCGTCTCTACATCAAAGTCATTATACAGCTGCAATTCGCTTTCTTGAAATACATAGATTTCCACTTTCTTATTTTTAACATGCAGTCCCAGCACCGGGGTATTTCCCAGCGCCTGCTGCTGAACCAAAGTCAAGATTACTTGAAAGTCAGCGAATAACTTTGCCTGCGGAAATATAGCTGTCCATCGTTTATAGAGTAAGCGATCATATTGATATAAAGCTGTGATTCCCAGCGAAGGTACAGCATATTCTTGCAGCATGCCTTTACTATCTTGGAAAGCCTGGTAGTGTAGCATATGATGGCGGCTATAAACTTCAGAGGGCACTAACGTAAAACTCTCCAAGGGTAGGCTGACAGATACATCGGCAAACGGCAAACCTAATAATTTAAGTGCTGCCGAATCGGGCGATTCTGAAGGGTAATTATAGAATGCTACAACTTCTTGTTTTTCATCCACTATCATCATCGTATCTTCTAGAAAATCTGATTTGATTAACAAACGATATTGTGGAATATAATGTAGATGAAAATGTGGTGCCGTGTACTTCATATAATATGTGCCTGTCGCCTCGATTGATAAACAAAATTAGCTTTTCCAATTGAATTGACCAACCTTTTGGATAACTTTGATTATGCATATTCAAAACCTGCTTATCAAGCAATTCGTTTGGCAACCTACCGGACAACAACTGGAGCTCTTTTCACTTTTAGAAGAGTTTTTGTCAACGTTCAGGCCATCCACTTGTTTCGTGCTAAAAGGGTATGCTGGAACGGGAAAGACGACAACAATCAGCGCCTTGGTTAACGTGTTACCCACTTTGAATAAACGCTCTGTGTTATTGGCCCCCACGGGTCGTGCTGCGAAAGTCATGTCGCATTATTCGGGACGGAAAGCATATACCATCCACAAAAAAATATACCGCAAAAAGTCGGCCGCAACTATAGAAATGGATTTTGTCTTGGCAGATAACCAGCATGAAAATACGCTGTTTATTGTAGATGAGGCATCGATGATCGCTGATGATGGACTTCAGTTTTTTTCCCGAAGCCTTTTGGACGACCTCATTCGCTATGTGCAATCTGGAGCGAATTGCTCCCTGATGTTTGTCGGCGATAGCGCCCAGTTACCGCCGGTAGGCATGTTGGAAAGTCCGGCATTAGATGCAAACTATATTACTGCCAATTACCAACTACACACCTTTCACTACGAATTGCGCGAAGTCGTCCGCCAACGTCAAGATTCCGGGATATTATTCAACGCCACGAGAGTCCGTGATGATATAGATCTCGAACAGCAGCAGGAAAGTTTGCCATTTCCCCAATTTCATACCAAGGGCTTTTCTGATATCTTCCGTATGAATGGCGATCGTCTTATCGAGGGGCTGCATTACAGCTATGATAAATTTGATGTAGAAAATTCCATCGTCATCTGTCGATCAAACCGTTCTGCAAACCTTTACAATCAACATATCCGCAACCAGATATTGTTTCGCGATGAGGAGATCACCGGTGGCGATCTGATTATGGTCGTGCGTAACAACTATTACTGGCTGCAGCAGCACGATGAAAAAAACACCGGATTTATTGCAAACGGCGATTTGGCAAAAATCCGTAAAGTCAGCAATGTACATGAACAACACGGCTTTCGATTTGCAGATATTGCACTGGAATTTTTAGATGACGACGAGTTAGACCCTATCCTTTGCAGGGTGCTGTTGGACAGTCTGCATGTAGATTCTCCCAATATGCCGCACGAGCAGCAACAGATTTTATACAATTCCATCGCGCAGGATTATATGGACATTCCGGCGAAGAAAGATCGTTTGGAAGCAATAAAAAAAGACCCTTACTACAATGCGCTGCAAATAAAGTTTGCCTATGCCATTACCTGCCATAAGGCTCAAGGTGGCCAGTGGCCTTGCGTATTTGTAGACCAAGGGTTCCTCAACGACGAGATGCTGAACACAGAATTCCTACGCTGGCTTTACACGGCAATCACACGTGCCACAAAGCAGCTTTTCTTAGTGAACTTCAATCCTAAATTTTATGGCGAATAACGAGAAAGCCATCCTTCACTTTCTTAGACATGACATTCGCGCATTTGATGCAAAGATGTTTGGGTTGGAATTTATAACTGCGCATGGTCTATCACCGACTTTGCTATTACAATACGCTTACCATGACGATGCGCAAGTCGCCTTTCGTGCTTCTTGGCTCTTAGAGCACACCGCCATCAAAGCTCCGCAAATTATACAGCCCATATACGCCGACTTTATGGAGCAGCTACCGTCACGGAAAAACTGGAGCTGTATCCGCAGCTTCTCGAAGATTGGCATGATCGTAACAAAGCCACCACGCCAGTGGACAAGCGAAAACGAGATATATGATGAAATCTGGATCGAACAATGTTTTGATTGGATCATATCCCCGGATTGCCCGGTAGCGGTGCTGGTAAACGGTCTGGATATCTTATACTACCTAAGTCTGGAACAGCGGTGGATACAGGAAGAGCTTGCCGCACAGATCCGACATTTGCTAAAGACACCCACCGCTGCCCTATCGAGCCGCGCAAATCGTATTCTAAAGCGTATGCAATAACGCGGGATAACGATGGTAGCCAGCAACAGCGGCAAGTTTTAGCTTATGGAGTGAAAATTGATCAGCAAGGAGCTACCGATTTATTCTATTTTTAGATCGCTAAAATAAGGTGTTTCCCTTATTCAAGTTTATCTTACCTAGATGCTTGTAGGCTGTTTCCGTACATTCCCTTCCGCGAGACGTACGCATTAAGTACCCCTCCTGAATTAAAAAAGGCTCGTAAACCTCTTCTATTGTGCCTTCATCCTCACCGACAGCGGTAGCAATGGTTTTTAGACCAACCGGACCACCCTTAAACTTATCGATAATAGTCAATAGAATGCGGTTATCCATCTCGTCCAAACCGTTTTCATCTACATTTAATGCAGTAAGCGCGTACTGTGCGATAGCTCTGTCAACGGCACCGTTCCCTTTAATTTGTGCAAAATCCCGAGTTCTTCGAAGCAGGGCATTGGCGATCCGCGGAGTGCCTCTGCTTCTACGGGCAATTTCGTAAGCTCCTTCATCGCTAATAGGCGTATTCAAAATACTAGCCGATCGTAATACGATAGTGGTCAACAACTTAGCATCGTAATACTGTAGTCTTGCATTAATACCGAAACGCGCGCGTAGTGGTGCGGTCAACAACCCCGATCGAGTGGTCGCACCTATCAATGTAAATGGGTTAAGTGAGATTTGAACAGAGCGGGCGTTAGGCCCAGTTTCCAGCATGATATCAATTTTGAAATCTTCCATTGCCGAATACAAATATTCCTCCACCAAGGGGCTTAACCGATGGATCTCGTCAATAAAAAGCACATCACCTTCTTCCAGGTTTGTCAACAGGCCTGCAAGATCTCCCGGTTTATCCAAAACAGGTCCAGACGTAATTTTTATATTAACGCCCATCTCGTTAGCAATGATATTTGAAAGCGTCGTCTTCCCTAATCCTGGAGGACCATGTAACAACACGTGATCTAAAGCCTCGCCCCGAAGTTTAGCAGCTTTAACGAAAATAGATAGATTTTCAAGGATTTTAGCCTGACCGGTGAAATCTTCAAATGCCTGCGGCCGCAATGCACGTTCAATATCCTTATCAACGGGCGTTAAACGTTCTGCATTAGGGTCAAGATTTTCATTCATCATACTTCTTTAACAAAGGTAAAGTTACCTAATTGTATTTTTTAAACCAACTTTCGATTTTCAATTGGATCACACCAAAAAATGCTTCCCGAAATATTCGCGTACTCATTTTGGAAACACCCTCTGTCCTATCCGTAAAAATTATAGGCACTTCCACCACCTTGAATTTATACAAAATAGCTTTGAATTTCATCTCGATCTGAAATGCATAGCCCACAAACTTAATCCCATCCAACGGAATTTTCTCTAATACCTTTCTCGAGAAGCATACGAAACCGGCCGTGGCATCTTGTACATCAATACCTGTAATAAAACGCACGTAAACGGAGGCAAAATAAGACATCAATACTCGACTCATGGGCCAGTTTACAACGTTCACGCCTTTTATGTAACGAGAGCCAACAGCCATATCAGCTCCCAGCAAACAAGCTTCTCGCAATCGAATTAAATCTTCAGGATTATGGCTGAAATCGGCATCCATTTCAAAAATATAGTCGTAGTGCCGCCCAAGCGCCCATTTGAAGCCGTGAATGTATGCCGTGCCTAAACCCAGCTTCCCGCTTCGCTCTTCAATATAAAGACGTCCGCCAAATTCTTTCTGCAACGCTTTTACGATATTTCCTGTCCCGTCCGGGGAACCATCATCCACAATGAGAATATCAAAGGGTACAGCCAAGGAAAATACTTTCCGAATAATCTTTTCGATGTTTTCCTTCTCGTTATATGTAGGGATTATGACTAAACTGTCAGACACGCGTTTTCAGAATTTTAAATTCACTAAATATACAAAAACTAAGGTGCTTTCTACTGTTTTATTGAAAGCGCCCCCTAATGTTAGGGTCTACAATTAACTTACGCCGTGCATCAGCCGTTTCACAAACGGCGACAGCACGATCAAAATAATGCCCGCTATAAACGAATACCAGGCTAGCTGCTCGTATCCTGCAGTGTAACCAATCAATTTATCCATTAGCGATGCCCCCTCATCGGGTGACGACATACCTGCACCAAGCAAGCCTGCCACATATTGCCCATACGCGCTGGCCAAAAACCAAAGCCCCATCATCATCCCACCCAGGTGTCTTGGCGATAATTTGGTAATCATCGATAAACCGATCGGTGATAAGCATAACTCTCCTAATGTGACGGCAAGATACGCTAGCGTAAAAACGCCCAATGACGTTTTTCCGGATTCATCGGCAAAAAAGCGAGTTCCGAAGAATACGTAATATCCAACGCCTAACAGCAAAAAACCTAGTCCGAACTTGATAACCGTATTGGGCTCCAACTTTTTCTTAGCTAAAGCTAACCATAGCAAGCCCAAGATTGGACTAAATACAATAACGAATAAGGAGTTGGCGCCGTTATTCACTACGTTAGGATCGATATTGAAAAAAAGTAGATTGGTATGCAGATTATCTTTGGCGAATAGCGCCAAGGAACCTCCTGCTTGCTCAAAAATTGCAAAAAACAGTATGGAGAATAGAATCAGTACCAATGCGGCTATAAGTTTTTGACGCACTTTTGCATCGGCTTCACGGAATATTTGGTAAAGGAAATATCCCAATGCCAGTGGCCCGATAGTGTACATAAAAAGATCGGTATACCGCGTGTTGTTCACCATAATAAAAATGAGTGGGATACAAACCAGCGCACCCAGGTATACCAACACCTCCCAGGTAGTTTTCTTTGCCGCAGGCAGATGGGCTATGGGGCTATTACCGATTGGCCCCAGTTGTTTTTTTGTTGCCAAAAAGATAATGATGCCAATAAACATCACGATGGCTGCCGCCAGGAAGGCAAGATTCCAAGAATGCTCCTTTCCTAACCATACGCATAGCGCGCCGCCCAAGAGCGCACCCACATTAATCCCCGAGTAAAAAATACCGAAACCAGCGTCGCGGCGTGAATCGCCCTCCTTGTATAGATCGCCTACCATAGACGATATATTAGGCTTGAAAAAGCCTGTTCCAATAATGGTTAACGCAATACCAAAATAAAAGAAATCATGTGGATTTATCGCGATCAGGCCATTTCCTAATATCATTAAGATTGCGCCAAACGTTAACGAACGCTTGAAACCCAATATCTTGTCGGCGAAAATACCGCCCACAAATGTGAATGCGTATACAAATGCTTGTATAGCACCATATTTTAAATTTGCATCCTTCTCGGAAAGCAAGAGCTGATCAACCATAAAAATGGCCAATACACCCCGCATACCGTAGAAGCAGAAACGCTCCCACATTTCTACAAGGAAAAGATACCAAAGTTGTTTCGGATATTTTCCTTCGAAATTTTGGATATCATCCAAAGTAACTTGTTTTGACATGATCGGTAATGATTTAGAATAGCGACGGCCAACCTTTTCATTTGAAAGCTGGCCGTCCCGAATATTTATTTAATCCCGTGCATTAAACGCTTGATGAGCGGGTTTAACACCATCACGAGCAGACCCGCTGCCGCGGGAATTATTGTAAACAGGAAAAAGAAGTGGCTAAGTGAATAGTTTTCTTGAATAGTTTCTACCTGCCCCCCTAAGATCGCTGCAAGTTTTTGCGCAATGGCAATAGCCAAATACCACATACCAAACATAAATGCCAACATCCGCGCAGGCACGAGTTTCGATACATACGACAGTCCCACGGGTGATATAAAGAGCTCACCTAAGGTGTGGAAGAGATAGGTTAAGACCAAAAATATCATGGAGATCTTTGCTCCACTGCTCGCACCAAGCGCACCGAAACCAAGGATCAGGAAACCTATCGCTACTAGAATGAGGCCGTAACCGTATTTCATAGCGGCCGTTGGGTTAAACTTCGATTCCCAAATTTTAGATACGGAAGATGCTAACGCAATAATGAAGAATGAATTTAGAATGGAGAACCAGGATACTTTAATCGCAGATTTTTCGGCGGAAAACTCGCTATATAGCATCCATATCCCTGCGGCCCATATCAAAATGAAACATATAAAAAGAATGATATTTGACCAGGCTATTTTCTTCCAAGTTACCATTGCAAGCTTTATCAATACCCATGAGATGATAATTAACGGAACAATAGTCAGCAAGGTATTCATCACGTTGAATGCCAATAAGCTGTTTCCTGTCAATTCGCGATCTACATAGTCGCGGGCCACAAGAACGAGCGAGGTAGCACCTTGCTCAAAGCTCATAAAAAAGAAAATAAGAAAGAACCCTAACAAAATGACGCCATACATGCGATCGCGTACAACTTTTGCATACCGTTGTATACGCATCACAATAAGCACAAGAAACAAAAGTAAAGCACCGATCACCATGATGTTTTGCCCTCGGAAACTAGCCGTATCAAGAAAAGCGAAAACATCTAGCACATTGTTTTTGGAGAGCGGATCATTGAACGCGTACAGCAGCCCTACGATACCAACGACAATCATCAGAATGATGTCTAACCCCGTAAAATTATTATGCTTTGTCTCCCCCACTTCCAGATTATCTGCAGCGGTAGTTTGATCTTTATTTTTCTTCTTATCCAGCATGCCTAATCTTCCCAAAAGCGGGCCAGCAAGCCAAAACTGAAAAGTCCCGAGCAGCATAAATATACCGGCCAGACCGAAGCCCCAATGCCAGCCTATCGTTTCTGCCAAATAGCCACAAAGCATCATGCCGAAGAATGCGCCAGCGTTTACGCCCATGTAGAAGATGGTATAGGCACCATCTTTCTTCTCGGGCAACAGCTTGTACATTTCGCCGAGAATTGCCGGCATATTGGGCTTAAAAAAACCTGTACCGATGACGAGGCATGCTAATCCGACAAAAAACAAGATAGGTGAATCAAAGGCCATAGCGGCATGCCCTAACGTCATAATGGCGGCACCGATGATTACGGCAGCGCGCGATCCAATATATTTATCAGCAATGACGCCACCAAAAATTGGCGTGATGTAAAGCAGCATGGCGTAGGTTCCATAAAGCGCACCTGCCTGCTCAGCTGTCCATCCCCAGCCGGGATTTGCTCCTAAAACGGAAGCGGTTAAAAATTGGATCAACAACACGCGCATCCCGTAAAACGAGAAGCGCTCCCACATTTCGGTAAAAAAAAGAACGAAAAGACCGGCCGGATGGCCTAATACCCGTTCTCCACTTGCGTGGTTATCAAGTGAAACCGAAGAATTCTCTGTCATACGCATTTATTTGATTGCCAAAAATAAGGAAATGAATTAAAATATCGGTTTGCGCAAACAAAAAATGCTCGTAACATCTTTACGAGCATTTTTTGTGGTAATCTTTTTTTGCTTAGTTAATCCCGTGCATCATCTTGCGCAATAGCGGACTAAATACCAGCAGCAGAATGGCCGCGCCGATAGGTAATCCGGCTATGATTAAGAAAAATGTAGACATGGAATACATCTCGGTGATCTTATCAATCAATCCGCCGCTCAATCCCGCCAGCTTATTCGCGATAGCCGACGCCAGAAACCAAAAACCGAAAATTAATCCTATAAATTTTTGAGGAGATAGCTTGCTCATGTAGGATAAGCCTACCGGAGAAACACAAAGCTCGCCTGTAGTATGGAAAAAATAAGCTAAAACAAGCCATATCATGCTTACGGAAGCGGTGGTGGCACCTGAGGGGATTTGTAAACTTCCATATGATAACGCCAGAAAGCCTACGCCTACCAACGCAAGTCCCAGGGCAAACTTTACCGGACCCGAAGGGTTCCAAACTTTTTCCCAAAACCTACTGAATGAGGAAGCCAAAGTGACAATGAAGAAAGCATTCAGAATCTGGAACCAAGCTACCGTCACTTCCGTAACATCTGAGGTAAACTCGCGGTGTATCTTCCAAATTCCCAACAGCATAATCGAGAAAAAAGATACTAAAGTAAAGATTATAGTTAATGGATATTGATTGATAATCTTAGCCGCCAAGCGGGTTAGCACATAGGTGACTACAAGGATAGGCAATATGGTTAAGGCTGCATCCACCCATTTGAAGGTTGTTCCTGCAGTACCTTCCAGCACCCGTTGCGTATAATTTTTAGCAAAAATTGTCATGGAGCCACCAGCCTGCTCGAATGCCAAAAAGAAAAACACACTTGCTACAACCAATACAGCAACGACGATCAATCGATCACGCACTACCTTCGCTGGAATAGCTACTGCATCCACACTATCTGGCAAATTTATGGCTTTCTTGGGTGAATCGCCGATAACGCCGAATATGCGCTGACCAAAATAAAACTGTAACATCCCGAAGAACATGAAAACACCGGCCAATCCAAAACCATAGTGCCAGCCAATTTTTTCACCGATATAGCCGCACAACAATGATCCTAAAAATGCGCCCGCATTAATGCCCATATAAAAGATTGTATAACCGGAATCTTTCTTTGCGCTGTTGTCAGGATATAGTTGCCCTACCATAGACGAGATATTTGGTTTAAATAAACCATTACCTAAAATCATTAGGCCTAAACCAATGTAGAAAAATGCTTTAGCTTCGCCCTCTAGCGCCATTGATGCATGACCTAGAGTCATAATCGCGGCACCTAAGATAATTGCTTTTTTGTACCCTGTAAGGCGGTCTGCTATCATGCCGCCAATAAGTGGTGTAGCATAGACGAGGCCGGTATACCAGCCATAAAGTTCCATAGCCTCTGCATTTGTCCAACCCCAGCCCTTGTCTGCAATTTCTGTTATCAAAAAAGTAACTAATAGGGCACGCATGCCGTAATAGCTAAATCGTTCCCACATTTCCGTGAAGAAAAGAACAAATAAACTGGCCGGGTGACCCAATACCATCTTATCATCCAATCCCTTCTTGGCCAAATGGTCAACTAGTATTTCATCTTGCTGTTGATTCATATATACATATTATTTTCTTTTTATTCGCTTCGTTTTAGGACAGTATATTCCACAACCACCTTCACGCTACAAACGCTGTATGGTATGTGCTGCACAAATGCTACCTTATGACGATATTAAAACATCACAGCCCTTATAACCACGCTATTACGATGAATAGAATAAAGAAAAACTTCAATAATTTTTTAGAGTGTTTTAAAACGTTCAAGTAATTTTTTCGTAGCCGCTATACCTTCCATTTCTGGAAGTTTTGAACCTTCATACTCTATACCAACGAACCCTTTAAAACCAGCTTTTTTAACGATTTTCATCATCCGTTCATAATCGATCTGTGTCTCGTTTCCGTTTGCATCAAAATCATGACTTTTAGCACTTACACCTTTTGCAAATGGCATGAGATCTTGCACGCCTTGGTACCGATCGTACTCGTAAAAGTTACCAAAATCAGGAAGACTTCCACAATTATTCTTGTTAACGGTTTTCAAGACGTCTGACAACCAATCGCCGTGTGATGATATGCCGCCATGATTTTCGACAATAACATTAATTTTGGCTTTTTTACCGTAGTCCGCCAACGCAGATAGGCTTTCTACCACATTTCTTTTCACTTCTTCAGGTGTACCTTTTCCGGCAGCATTCACCCGAATGGACTTACAACCTAAAAATGCGGCTGCGTCAATCCATTTGTGATGATTTTCGACAGCGGTTTTCCGCTTGTTTGCATCTTCATCGCCGAGGTTTCCTTCTCCATCGATCATAATCAATACATTCGTTACCCCGTTGTCTTTTGCACGGTTATTAAGATCCTTTAAATAGGTCATATCCGTTGCCTTATCTTTAAAGAATTGATTTACATATTCAACCCCATAAATTCCGAACTTCTTGGCTGCCAGTTCTGGAAAGTCAATATTTTTCAGGTCCCCTTTGAATAAGGTCTTATGCAATGACCATTCGGCGAGCGATATGTCAAACCACGCTTTCTTCGCTGCGAAAACATCCAACGAAGGTGCCAGCGCAAGACCAGCTGCTGCCAATCCTGCATTTTTTAGAAAAGTTCTTCTTGAGTTCATTATGTTAGCTTTTGTGTTATATGTTTGCCCAACCGGATGTCAAGACATCGGCGATGTGCTTTGTTTTAATAGGTAGCTGCTCCTTGTCAATATACGCTTGCAATTGCACGATACATGTGCTATCTGTAGCTATAATAAAATCTGCTTTCGCCTGCATTGCGCTAATTACCCGTTGTTCTGCCATAGCAGCAGAGATTCCTTCGAATTTAACGGCAAATGAGCCGCCGAAACCACAGCAGCCATCCGGCTCTTCCATTTCTATTAATTCCAGTCCGCCCACTTGTCTGAGCAACTGCATCGGCTCTTTGATAGCTTCAGACTGCGGATCGCCAGAACAGGAATGATGATAAACCGCCGTTCCGACCAACTCTGCTCCAAAATAATCTTTTTTAAGCACATTTACCAAAAAGTCGCTAATATCAAAAATATTAGACTGTATATTTCGGCAGCTATTATGCAGGGTCGAGTTAGTGAACAGGTCATCGTAACCGTTCTTCACCATACCAGTGCAGGAAATAGAGGGCGCAACAATATAGCAGTCTTCCGAGAAATCCGCTAGAAATTTAAGCCCTACGCGCTTTGCCTCGTCCCAAAAACCTGCATCGTACGCCAGTTGTCCACAGCAGGTTTGCTCCGGATTATACACGACCTCACAACCAGCTTTTTGAAGCAATTTAATGCTATTGAACGCCGTTTCGGGGTAAAGTTGATCCACTAAACAAGGGATAAAAAGTTGCACTTTCATACAGTCATTGCTTTATTAAATCTTAAAACCCGAAACAAGAGTAGTCCGCCTAGGATAAAAAATACAGATAATGCCAATGCCGAATAGCGAATGTTATGCGTCACTTGCTCAATAAACGCAAAAGACAGCAGCCCCATAACAATAGCAAGTTTTTCCGTAACGTCATAAAAGCTGAAAAAGGACGCTGTATCCTTGGTATCTTCAGGTAAAAACTTAGAATATGTAGATCTTGACAGTGACTGTATTCCGCCCATCACAAGCCCAACAACGCAAGCAAGTATATAAAATTGCATTTCTGTATGCACAAAAAATGCGGCTATGCAAATTCCAAGCCATACCACGACCACGGCTATAAGGACCTTAATATTACCAAATCTCTCGGAGAGCTTGGACATTAAAATAGCCCCCAAGATGGCTACTAGCTGTATAAGCAATATCGTAACAATTAGTTTTGAGCTTTCCATCTTTAACTCTTTTGCACCAAAAGCAGCAGCGACGATCATAACAGTCTGCACACCTGATGCATAGAAAAAGTAAGCGGGTAAAAATCGTTTAATACGAATCATGCGACCTATCTTACGAAGCACAATTCTAAATTCAATAATGACTGTGCGAAACAACTTCTTAGATGCGCGGATAGATGAGCGTTGGTTTCCAGGTAGTGCACGGAAAGGAATAGTTGCAAAACCAGCCCACCAAACTCCAACCAACAGGAACGACAAGCGCGGTCCAAAAGAAGCGTCGGTGATACCGAACCATTGCGGAAACAGGATAAATAGGAGACAAATGATCTGCAAGGTTACACAGCCCACATAGCCATAGGCAAATCCTTGTGCGCTGACACGATCTTGTTGATCTGCCGTGGCAATCTCCGGCAAATAAGAATTATTGAATAATACGCCTCCTATGTATCCCATAGCTGCCAGAGCAAATAGGATGATACTCATTTCGAGCGTCTCAATTTTGAAAAAGAAAAGTCCCATGCAACACAGTGCTCCGAAATAAGTAAAAAACATCATGATCTGCTTTTTCTTCCCGTGAACATCAGCATATGACGAGATAAATGGCAATGTTATCGCCATAATCAAATAGGCGAAGGCTAGACTGAAGTTTGATAAAGCGGTATTAATTATTTTAAAACCGAAAAATGAGACTACATCGCCATGTTCTTCGGTTTGTGTGATTGCGGTATAATATGCCGGAAAAATAGTCGATGTTATAACTAAGTTATAAGCAGAATTCGCCCAGTCGTACATAGACCAAGAGCGAATCAAGCGTTTGTCGTTTTTTTTGATGACGCGCATAAATTACAGCGAATATAACAATGTTCACTAAATATAGGAAAGTGAAACAGTAAAATACGAATTATTCATGCATTCGCTTTAGTAGTTTTGCCTGATAAAGGTCATCACGCGTGCTATTTCTCGACTTACCGAGCCAGCACTGCCGAGGAAGTTCGTATTCAAAAAGGAGAATACCAGGTTTCGCCCAGATCTGGTACGGATAAAGCCGCTTTGGTTGTGTACCGCACTGATCGTACCTGTCTTGGCCCAAACAAATGGTTCGTTATTATCTAAACCATAAGTCCGCTTTAGCGTACCGTCTACACCGCCAGTAGGGAATAACTTATGTAGCGAAGTAGTATCAGGAAGTGAGGACGATATCATTAGCAACACCTCTACCATGCTGCGAGGGGTTACTTTATTATAGCTGGACAATCCACTTGCATCATGAAGGTCTATCCTGTCAGTGAAAAGATTGTAAAAGTCTTTGTCCATATCCTTCCGCAACTGCCCAGTTTGAAAGATACCATATCGTTGCAATACCACCATCATGTGGATCTGTTCGGCCAAGAAGTTGTCGCTAGGCAACATCATTTCGCGCAAAATCGACGCGGTATGTGTAGAATAAATAGCACTTACCTCCCGAGGTCGCTGCGCTTTTATCGTGGTCACGCTGCGCTTCAATGTATCGCTCAGCAATTTAACAAATAATTCGGATGAGTACCTGAAAGGTTTCTCATTCACATATTTATGCGGCGGACGGGTCTGATTTTGTATAAAGATATTGTGATGAAAGTCTCTCCACAGCCTGTAATTCTTGTGTCCATCAGACTTATGCGATAACGCAGGTTGAAAATAGCTAGGGTAGCATTCGAGTCGGCCAGTTCGTTCTCTAAACGTCACCACATTTCCATAAATCGGGAAGCTGCTAATCTCTGGCTGATAGTATTCTTCGTAATCTTCGATAGCCCAACCCCTGCGATAGAAAGACTCCTCAGCTAAATCATCTGTTGCATAAAAAAGTCGTTTCGTGCTATTCTTTAAGAAGTTAAAGACTTTTCCAGAATCATGCTTATTATGTAAGAAAGTGGGATCGCCTGTTCCCCAGAAAATAAGCGAATCACCTCTTTCTATGTAGTGTAGGCCAGCGATAGAATCGCCTAAATATTTTAAAGCGGCAAATAGCGTAAATACTTTTGTATTTGATGCAGGGGTAAAATGCTTGCTCTCGTTGACACCTAGTAAAAACCGATTGCTATCTAAATCATACAGACATACTCCGTAAAAGTGTCCCTTCAAGATTGGCGATTGCTCCAACTCACGCTTGATAGGAGTTACATCGATGGTTTGCGCAATCAGCGGAAAAGTTGCCCAGAGCATGGCCATACTCAGCAAAATGTTTTTCATATCGTAAACATACGAAAAGACGGGAAATAAAGGGCTAGATTCGGTGATATTGTATGCTCATCGTTTCGCTTACCTATTCAACGGATATTAAACAGGATTGGCATAACGATCAAACAGGGCAACAGACGAGTATAGGTAATTAAAGCAGTCCGATTCTTTGCTGGAATAATCCGCACAAAGAATCGGACTTACTATGCAAAAGCATTACCACTAGTTGTAGCCTGCATTTTGTTTCAACGCGCCCCCACTTCGATCGATCTCAATCTGTGGAATTGGGAAATAGGCATTTTGACTATTAAACGTGACGCCAGCAAACGCGGGAAGGTGTCCGCCTTCAAAGGTCGAGTAGCTTTCTAATGTTTGTTTTGCAATGCCCCACCTTACGAGATCGTAAAACCGGTGACCTTCTAAAGCAAGTTCCAATCTACGCTCCATACGAACCGCATTTCGTGCATATTCCGCATTTGGAAATGAGGTATAGGGTTGTACAACATAATTAGCCATATTAGCACCATTGAGCTGCTTCGGAGGTAGTTTTGCTGCTCGCAACCGTATGGCATTCACGTATGCTAAAGCGCCACTCAGGTTTCCAAGTTCAACTTCGCATTCCGCCGCCATCAAAATAACATCTGCCAAACGCATGATATTTACATCCAATGCGGTAATATAGGGTTCTCCAGGCACGGCATGCGAAGCGAATTGGCTTCTGTTGATCATTGTTTTAACGCCAACAAATGGACCAGCATAACTGGCTAACCGAATCCAGGCATCCCCCGGCATCACGCCATAATCAAGGTAAGGAATGCCCCGCCGTCCAACGGTGTAATCCAAGCGCGGATCTACACGCAATGCTCGATTTACCACATATTGCGCTTTCAAGGTATCCGATAACCCGAGGTCAGACAAATAGGGATCCACACGGTATTGTCCATTTAAATACGGAAGTCCATTCGCATCAACCCGATATGCGTTGACCAGATCAATCGATGGTTGATAGAAACCGCAACACCCCACAGGTGACGTACCATATAAACCTGATAACATATCGCCCGTATTCGCATTATCTCCCGTTCCATTCGGATTAATCGCATGTTTGGAAACCATTAAAACTTCGGGGCCGTCTTCTGTCTCTACATTAAAGTTGTTCTGGAAAGGCATTGCCGTAATATCCTTGCTTCCGATAGCTTCTTTAAACAACGGCAAGGCAAGAGCGTGATTTCCCTGATAAAGGTGTAGCTTACCAAGGTAGGCCTTGGCGATCATCTTGTCCATTCTTCCTTTCTCGCCACTTATCTTGCTTTCAGGAAGATTTTCGACGGCAAACTGTACGTCGGCAATAATCTTAGGATAGATGTCTTGGTCATTGGACATAACTTTCGCTGCATCCAGCGATGTGTTTTCATCTACCCAAGGAATATTTTTAAATACTCGCCAAAGGTAAAAATAGTAGTGAGCGCGTAGCATTTTAGCTTCAGCTTCAATTTCTACTGCGCGCGAGGCGGAGACCGTACCACCGCTTTGTTGATCTTTCTTTAGCAGAACGATTGTCCTATTACAGCGCGCAATGCCTTCGTAATACACCTGCCACATTTGCGACAGGTTATCATTTGCGGGATTTGGTCGTAACAACTCAATAAGGTTCATATTTGGTTGATCCGTTTCTTCCGACCCCTTATGTGCGTTATCAGCTGCTACTTCCCCAAAGAGCCACTGACTAGGTGCGGCAGCGTAATTACCCCATGTGCCACTTACGTTACCGTTCAATATACCGTAGGCGCCTAACAAATTGGCCTCGACGCCGTCGCTATTTAGCACCTGATCTTCACTGAGCGCCCCCTGCGGATTCTTATTTAGGAAGTCCTTTCCACAGCTGGACAGTAGTAGTCCGGCACAAAGGATCGAGATATATAATGCGTACTTTTTCATGATAAAACTCTTTAAATATTAAAAACCTAAACTCACACCAAACGTATATTGCCTCGCTTGCGGATAGCTTCCGAAATCGACACCCAAAGCCGGATAATCACTTGGCGTAGCTGTAACTTCTGGATCCAGCCCCTCATATTTGGTAATGGTGAAGACGTTGTTCACCCCCAAGTAGACCCGTAATTTGCTCACCGACGTGTTCTCACCAAATAAATTTTTGACAGGAAGATTGTACCCAAGCTGCATCGTCCTTAGTTTCAAAAAGCTGGCATCCTGCACGTAATAAGATGACGAGGCGTATTCAAAAGTTGAAGCATTTAGGATGGGTGATGGCACTTGGCTGCCCGGATTTTGCGGGCTCCAGGAATCCAAAAGCCGTGCGCTCTTCTGTCCCGAGAAGACACTAAAATCGGTGTAGTAACGCGTCGCGTCAAACACTTCATTGCCCTGCGATCCATAAAAGAACATCGAGAAATCGAAATTTTTGTACGCCGTATTTACCGCCAAGGAGTAGATAAAATCAGGGTGTGGGGATCCGATAACCGTCCTATCAGCATCATTAATTACACCATCATCATTGATATCAGCAAATTTAAGTCCGCCGGCGCGTGCACCAGCGTAGGATGGTGAGCTCGCTACGTCGCTATCGCTTTGATAGATTCCCGCAACCTGATATCCATAGAAAGCGCCAAATTGCTCACCGGCGCGAAGAATGGTGGTTTCCATACTCCGAAAGTTTCCGTAAATCTGCGATGTTATTGATGGCGCCAACGATTCCACTCTATTTACGTTTCTGGAAATCGTTCCCGCTAAGTCTAGTTTAAAGTCGCTTTCCTGACGGTAGCCATAGTGATAGCCCAACGCAAATTCTACCCCTTTGTTACTCATATTACCAACGTTAACATAAGGCGCTCTAGCTCTCCCGACCGCAGCAGCTGGAAGCGGCACGCGGAAAAGCATATCTTTTGTACGCTTGTCGTAGTAGTCAAATGCACCATCAAAATCGCCATCGAAAAGTGTAAAGTCAATACCTAAGTTTAGGGCATTCACTTGTTCCCATTTCACATCCGGATTAGCATAGTCACTTTGCCAGATACCTGTTGCTACAGTGCCGTTGATCGGGTAAGAAGACTCATTAATAATGGATGTGTAGCGGTTCATAAACTGGAGCGGAGGAATGCGTTGGTTACCCGTGATACCATAACCGGCCCGTAGCTTTAAATCCCGGATCCAGGTAACTGGCTTCAAAAACTCTTCACTAGACAATCGCCAAGCTCCACTGATACCGGGAAAAACGCCATACTGATTTGCTTCACCAAAATTCGATGAGCCATCGCGACGTACCGTAGCGCTTAAAATATAACGATCATCAAAACTGTAGTCTACCTTTCCAAATATGGAAAATAATGCGCCCAATGACCCCGTGCCTGTATTCCCGAAGTTCGACGTACCAGCGTTGAGGTAAAAGTAATCTAGGCTATTTAATAAAAAGAAACCATTTCTATTCGCAGATAGATCCCTAGCGCGATTGTCAATCGCTTCTGTACCAGCGAGAACGTTGATATTGTGCTTATCAATAACTTTCCGCCAGTTTAATGTATTTGTCCATGTCCATTCTGTATTGTAGCCCGCGTATTCACTGAGACCATTATTGAACGATCCCTCCGAAAACTCTGGATTTGGATAGGTAATATCCATGCCCGTATAGTTTTCATATTTCACGCCAAAGCTCGAACGAAACATCAAGCCGTCCAGGATATCGTATTCTGCAAAGGCGTTCCCGAAGAACATGTTTGTTTTATTTACATCGTCCTTTCCTCGAAAAGCCATAGCAACTGGGTTTTGTCCATTTCCCCAGCCACCTTTCGAGCCTGCAAAATTACCACCTTCATCATATACGGGGATAATATTCTGGATGCGAAAGGCAAAGCCTAAGATGCTTCCCTCCTCCATATAACCACCAGCGACGTTTGGATTCACCCCAACGCCAAAACCTCGGGTATGGCTGTATTGCATATTTTCACCGAGACGTAGTTTGCCATTAAACGCTTTAAAAATAGTGTTCGACCGAACATTAAACCGCTCAAATCCACTATGAATAATAGCACCTTTTTGCTTCAAATGCCCCAAAGACACAGCGTATGTGGCATTTTCTCCACCACCCGTGGAGCTAAGCTGGTAACTTTGTGTGGGTGCATTTTGCGAAAGCTCGCGAAACCAATTCGTACCTTCCTTGTTAGCCTTCGTAATTTGGTAGAATGTACTTGGATTGCGAGAGTAATTGTATCGAGACATATCGTAATCCGCCGGTGTCATGGCATCGACGTTCTCTCTTCCTAGTTCCCCTACTAATAAATAATCAGGCAGGCTGAGATTTGTACCGCCCAATCTATTATTTAGGTCGTACACCTGCTGCGGGCTCATCATTTTTGGAAAGGTACTGTAGCGCGGGGTCTGTAAACCGACATACGAGTCAAAGGCTATCTGAGGCTTTCCCTCCTTACCCGTTTTCGTGGTGATAATTACCACCCCGTTGTTAGCTCGAGAACCGTAGATTGAGGCTGCAGAAGCATCTTTCAAGACCTGCATAGTCTCGATATCATTTTGATTAAGCCAGCTTAACTTACCTTCAAAAGGTACACCATCTATAATATACAGTGGCTCATTGTTATTGATGGTACTGTACCCCCGGATTTTAATTTGCGGTGTCGAGCCGGGCGCACCATCGTTCACAATTTGTACGCCCGTTGCCCGCCCTTGCAACGCTTCGACTGCCGTAGCGGCCGGCTGGGTTTTGAGCTGTTCAACATTTACAACGGCAACAGCGCCTGTCAAATCCTTCTTCCGCTGGGTGCCATAGCCAGTCACTAATACCTCTTCCAGGTTACTATTGTCTGCCTGCAGTTCGATGGTAAGATTTGTTGTCGTTGAAAGCACAGTTATCCGAGCTACTTGATAACCGATGTAATTGACTTCAACAAGATCATCTACAGCAGCGGCCAGCTCAAAGACGCCGTTTTGGTCAGTTGAGGTCGCTGCCGCTTTTCCAACTACCTTCAGCGTTACGCCGGCCAAAGGGGTTTTCGTAGCGGCATCCACGACGCTTCCTCGAACAGTTGTTTGTTGAACGCGTTCAGCGCGCATTTCTACAGCAACGGGATGTTTCGAGTATACGGTAGCTTGCGTATAATTTCCAATTAACATCAACGCACCTGATATCCATAGTGCTCGTGTTATCGGTTTTTTGGGGTAAAAGGGTTCCCCCCAAGAAAAAGTAGTCATTTTTTTCATGGTGTTAACAAAAAAGGTTTACAAATAAAGTTTATTGATTAGCCGGCGCTCATAGCGCGAATATTCGTATATATTTCTACATAGGCTCCGTTATTTATGCGTCAAAATCGGGAACAAAAAGTTGAATTACCGAATCTTAAAGAGACGACAAAAAGGCTTTTCTTTAGCGACGATGACTAGGTGACAAATGAGTTTTAAGTTTTATTGTGTTAGCAACGATGTTGTCACAACTAACTTACGCAAACGTTTCCGATAAAACAAAATAATTAATTCCCTTTTTTTGAAATAAATAAGCTAAATCGTTTGGATTCGGTTGCGTAGTAGATTATTTTTTCAACGTCTTAGTGTACATGTAACACCCTACACATGACGCGTGGGCAGCGTGGATCTTTTTCAAAATTGCCTAGCTATCCTTACTAACGCGATCTAGGGATAAAAAAAAGTGTGGTTTCAAGCAGCAAGAGCTGCTCGAAACCACACTTTTTAGCATAGAAGCAAGACTGGCTATTCCCTATCTGTAACCATCGTTTTGTATTAGGGTTCCTGCGCTTCTATCAATCTCTATTTGTGGAATAGGGAAATAGGCACTATGTGGCAGAAAAACAACGCCTCCGTAAACAGGCAGATATTGGCTCTCGAATGCGGAGTAGCTCTCTATCGTTTCTTTGACAATGCCCCATCGTACGAGATCGTAAAAACGGTGCCCTTCCATGGCAAGCTCTAAGCGACGCTCCATACGTACTGCATTTCTCGCATAAGTAGCATCTGGAAAAGAAGCATATGGCTGCACTACATAAGTTGCCATTGTAACGCCATTTACTTGTTTTGGGGGCAGAGTAGCTGCCCGCAGGCGTATCGCATTCACATAAGCCATAGCGCCGTTTAAGTTTCCAAGTTCTACCTCACATTCGGCGGCCATTAAGATCACATCTGCCAACCGGATAATGTTGACATCAAGCCCCGTGACGTAAGGCAAGCCCGGCACAGCATTGGAAGCAAACTGACTTTGATTAATCATGGCTTTTATACCGATAAAAGGACCACCCCAGTTCACCATCCTAATCCAAGCATCTCCTGGCATAACGCCATAATCCAAATAGGGAATGCCTCGTCTACCCACAGTGTAATCTAGGCGTGGATCGAACCGTATGGCCGTATCAACTACGTAGGCTGCTTTTTCATCATCTGTCTGACCAAAATCTGATAGATAAGGATCTACGCGATACTCGCGATTTAAATATGGCAGTCCACTTGCATCAACTTTGTAGGCATTCACCAGATCAAAAGATGGTTGATGGAAACCGCAACAACCCACCGGCGATGTGCCATGTACACCCGCTAGCATATCACCCACATTGGCATTATCGCCGCTCCCATCGGGATTGATCGCATGCTTCGATGCCATGACCACCTCCGGGCCGTCCTCGGTATCCACGTTGAAATTATTTTGAAAAGGCATGCCTGTGATATCTTTCCCCCCAATAACTTCCTTAAATAAAGGCAAAGCAAGACCATAATTAGCTTGATACAGGTAAAGTTTGCCTAAATAGGCTTTAGCAGTCGTTCTATCCATCCTTCCCATCTCACCATTTATTTTAGCATCTGGAAGATTTTCTACTGCGAATTGTGCATCAGCGATGATATTCGGATACACGTCAGCATCGTTAGGAATGATCCGTGCCTCGTCGGGCGAAGTATTTTCATCCACCCAAGGTATGTTTCTAAATACACGCCAAAGGTAAAAATAGTAATGTGCCCGCAGCATTCGGGATTCAGCTTCAATTTCCACGGCACGGGCTGCTGAAATGGTATTCTCTTCCCCCTGATCTCTCCTTAACAGTGCGATAGTTCTGTTACAGCGTGCAATACCTTCGTAATAAGCTTGCCACATCTGAGAGAGATGAACGTTTGCCGGATTGGGAATGAGCATTTCTATACGATTCATACTTGGGTCATCAGCGAGTTCAGAACCTTTGTGCGCGTTATCTGAAGCAACTTCGCCAAATAACCACTGACTGGGTGCTGATGACGAGTTTCCCCAGGTACCGCTAACATTGCCGTTCAACAAACCATAGGCGCCCAGCAAATTTGCTTCCACGCCTTCACTATTAATGACCTGCTCTTCGCTTAGCGCACCTTGCGGATTTTTATTTAAAAAATCCTTCCCACATCCGCTGAGCGAGAGTCCAAAGCAAAGCGTAGCTATGTATAATGCATATTTTTTCATAATCAAATTCTATATAAAATTTACAAACCTAAACTTATACCAAAGGTGTACTGCCTCGCTTGCGGGTAGCTTCCGAAATCTACCCCCAAAGCCGGATAATCACTCGCTGTAGCCGTAACTTCAGGATCTAACCCCTCATATTTGGTGATCGTAAAAACGTTATTGACGCCCAAGTATACGCGTAACCTGCTAACCGCTGTATTTTCACCAAATAGGTTTTTGACAGGCAGATTATAGCCCAACTGCATATTCCGTAACTTTAAAAAGCTAGCATCTTGCACATAGTACGAGGATGATGAGAATTCAAATGCCGATGCATTTAACACCGGCGATGGGATACTACTGCCAGGATTTTCCGGACTCCAAGCGTCTAACAGTCGTGTGCTTTTCGGCCCATCATACACACTGAAATCGGTGTAATAGCGTGTGGCATCGTAAACTTGATTTCCCTGTGATCCGTAAAAGAACATCGATAAATCGAAATTTTTATAGGAAGTATTAATAGCAAGAGAGTAAATAAAATCTGGATGTGGTGAGCCTATAATAGTTCGGTCGGCATCATTGATAACCCCATCCCCGTTCATATCAGCAAACTTTAGTCCTCCAGTACGCGCATCAGCATAAGACGGCGAATTCGCTACATCAGCATCATTTTGGTATATGCCAGCAACCTGATATCCGTAGAATGCACCGAATTCTTCCCCTGGCTGCAAGATGGTCGTCTGTAGCTCTCTAAAATTTCCATAGATCTGGGAAGTTATCGATGGCGCCAATGACTCTACTTTGTTTACATTTCTGGAAATCGTGCCCGATAAATCCAACTTAAGTTCACTATCTTGCCGATAGCCATAATGGTAACCCAGCGCTAGCTCAAATCCCTTATTGCTCATGCTTCCTACATTCACATAGGGCGCTCTCGCTTCGCCTACGGCGGTTGCCGGCAATGGTACGCGAAACAGCATATCTTTCGTACGCTTATCATAATAATCCACAGCGCCATCAATGTCTCCATTGAAAAGCGTGAAGTCAACACCCAAGTTCAGGGCATTTACCTGTTCCCATTTCACATCTGGATTGGCATAATCACTTTGCCAGATACCCGTCGCCACTGTACCATTTATCGGATAAGAAGACTCATTAATAACTGAGCTATAGCGATTCATAAACTGCAAGACAGGAATGCGTTGATTTCCCGTGACACCGTAACCAGCACGAAGTTTTAAATCACGGATCCATGTGACGGATTCTAAAAATTCTTCGTTCGATAAACGCCAAGCACCGCTCACGCCAGGGAATACCCCAAATTGATTTTCCTCACCGAAGTTGGAAGATCCATCACGACGAACGGTCGCACTGAAGATATAGCGATCATCAAAACTATAATCGACCTTTCCGAAAATAGAAAAAAGGGCGCCCAAAGATCCAATGCCTGTGTTGCCAAAATTAGTCGTACCCGCATTGAGGTAAAAATAGTCCAGACTGTTTAATAGGAAAAAGCCGTTTCGACTAGCTGAAAGGTCCCTTGCTTGGTTATCAATAGCTTCTGTCCCCGCCAAAACATTGATATTATGCTTATCGATGATCTTACGCCAATTCAATGTATTGGTCCATGTCCATTCCATATTATAGCCGGCATACTCATTTAGGCCGTTATTAAACGATCCTTCAGAAAATTCCGGATTCGGATAGGTAATATTCATCCCGTTGTAGTTCTCGTACTTGACACCAAAATTTGAACGAAACATCAGTCCATCCAGCATATCATATTCTACAAAAGCGTTACCGAAGAACATATTCGCTTTATTAACATTGTCTTTGCCTCTATACGCCATCGCTACGGGGTTTTCCGCATTTCCCCATCCCCCGCTTGAGCCTGCAAAGTTCCCACCTTCGTCATATACAGGAATAATATTCTGTATGCGGAATGCGAAGCCCAAAATGCTTCCATCCCCCATATAGCTTCCTGGAATGTTGGGATTGACCCCTATACCAAACCCTCGGGTATGGCTGTATTGCATATTTTCGCCCAAACGAAGTTTGCCATTCAATGCTTTAAATATGGTGTTTGATCGTACGTTAAAGCGTTCAAAACCGCTATGGATAAGGGCTCCGTCTTGTTTTAAATGCCCCAAAGAAACAGCATAGGTAGCATTTTCTCCGCCACCGGTAGCACTCAGCTGATAACTTTGTGTGGGAGCGTTTTGTGAAAGCTCCCGAAACCAATTCGTACCCTCTTGATTCGCCTTCGTAATTTGATAGAAGGTGCTCGGATCTCTAGAATAGTTGTATCGAGACATATCGTAATCTGCCGGGGTCATGGAAGCCACACCCGCCCTCCCTAACCCGCCGGCAAGCAGATATTCAGGTAAAGCCAAATTAGTGCCCGCTAATCTATTACTTAAATCATATGCCTGCTGGGGGCTCATCATTTCGGGAAAGGTATTTGTGCGGGGGGTTTGTAGCCCGACGTAAGCGTCGAATGAAATTTCTGGCTTACCTTCCTTACCCATTTTTGTTGTGATAATGACAACGCCATTGTTAGCGCGAGAACCGTAAATCGAGGCTGCGGATGCATCTTTCAAAACTTGCATGGTCTCGATATCGTTTTGATTTAGCCAGCTTAATTTCCCTTCAAACGGAACACCATCTATGATATAAAGAGGCTCATTGTTATTGATGGTACTGTAGCCACGGATTTTAATTTGCGGTGTTGATCCTGGCGCTCCATCGTTGACTATCTGAACCCCCGTGGCCCGCCCTTGTAAGGCTTCAACAGCGGTGGCAGCGGGCTGGGTTTTTAACTGCGCCACATTAACAACTGCAACGGCACCGGTCAGGTCCTTTTTTCGTTGTGATCCGTAGCCGGTCACTAGTACCTCTTCCAAATTGCTATTATCGGGTTGCATTTCAATAGTCAGTTTAGTCGTTAACGAGCTAACCGTTATCTGCGTTAACTGGTAGCCAATGTAGTTGACTTCAATAACATCCCCAACCGCGGCCGATATGTCAAAGAGACCATTTTCGTCGCTCGAAGTGGAAGCAGATTTACTAACTACTTTTAAAGTTACACCCGCTAAGGGTAATTTTGTTGACGCGTCAACAACGGAACCCCGAACAGTTTCCTGCTCAACCACTTCCGTCAAGACGAGCGCCTTCTGTGTTACCGGTTGCAAAATGCTGCGCGCTGGAACGTCATTCCATATACATAGCATGGTACCAGAGATCCAAAAAGCTTGCTTAAATGGATTTTTGAGGCAAAAAGATCCCCCTCCAAAAAAATTGGCTGTTTTTTTCATTATTAAAATAAGTGATGGTTTATAATTAAACTTTGCGGATTAAAATAATGCACAATAAGCACATCGTTCAAATAGGTTTTTCTACATAGGCATGCTAGTTTAGTATGTTACAGATGGTCGTTTAAACACATTGTATATTAAATCAATAAACAAATCTTATTTCATCAGGAATAATTTTAATAATTTAAATATTTATGAATTATATTCTAAATATAATATATTTCAATAAACTAATCTATAAAAATACCTATATTAAAACAAGTCATGATATATGATTTTTTGAAAATAAAAAAGCTAAACCGTTTGGGTTTAGCTTAATTTGATGAATATATGAGTTAATCCTTAGTGTAATTGTAACACATATTTAACCCCTCCCAATAAGTGTTTACGAAATTCTTTACTATCAAAAGATTCATTGGTGTGCCCTAAAGCAGTGTAAAAAGTCCGCCCCCCGTCAAACTCGCGAAACCAGGCAACAGGGTGAAATTGCCCCATTTTACCACCTTTATAGCTGCTTTCATCAACAGTCATCAAAATATTCAGACCAGGCTGCACCTCTTTAAAATCATACCACTCATCTTTATGCCACCACACACTTTGTAACCCCTCTGTAGAAGGATGATCCTTTTTTAACACATCAATTTTAGCCTTTTGCACTGCAGGATGACTGGCAAAATATCCGCCAACAAGTTGTCCATACCACGGCCAATGATGCTCCGTATCTGAGGCAGCGTGAATCCCAACAAAACCTTTTCCAGAATTAATAAACTGTTGAATCGCTTTTTTTTGTTCTGTGTCAAAAAGATCGCCCGTCGTGCTTAGAAAGATTAAAGCGTCGAAATTGGCCAAGCTGTCCTTGCAAAAATACAACACATCTTCTGTGTGTTGAACACCTATCCCTTCTGCTTTTAAGATTTCTGACACGGTAGCCACTCCCTTAGGGATACTCTCATGTCGAAATTCTGTTGTTTTAGAGAAAATCAACACATTTTGCTGTGCACGGCTAAGTAGCGTACCGCAAAATATAAAAAGCAAGATAGATAGGTTTGTTCTCATCATATCGGTAAATTTTTATAAAAATTTAGACTTTCCAGTATATCGGCCTCCTCGACAAATAGGTTGTAGTCGCATTTTCCAATATCAGCCAACAATGCAAAGCCGAGTTGTTTCGCTTCGTTCTTCTTATCGTTCTGCATTAGCATCAAAAGCTCGTCATACATTTCAGTCTTCAGCGTGTAGCGGTCAAAGACGGCATCAAAGCGTTGCACGACGCGCTGCAAATCCTCTTCTTTCAATCCATTGAGCTTATGCGACAAATAAGATTCGCAGATCATGCCCAAGGCAATGGCCTCGCCGTGTAATAGTGGATTCTCGTCATGGAGTAGCGAATACCCTTCCACTGCATGACCTATCGTATGACCAAAATTGAGTATTTTGCGAAGACCTTTCTCTGTCGGATCTTGGGTAATTACTTCATTCTTGATAGCTACGGACCTATAAATTATATCATCCAAATCATCGGATTCTAAATTGACATATTGCGTTTGCTCAAATAGCGCTCTGTCAAAAATCAACCCGTGCTTGATGACCTCCGCGAAACCCGATCGCGTCTGCCTTTCATCCAGGGATTTCAAAAATAGCGAACTAATGAAGACTGCCTGTGGCTGCGTAAATGTGCCGATGATATTCTTTACATTGTCTAAATCTATACCTGTTTTGCCACCGACGGAAGCGTCTACTTGTGACAGTAATGTTGTAGGCACTTGGATGAAATCGATCCCCCTTTTATAGGTCGCTGCCGCAAATCCACCTAAATCGGTAACTACACCGCCACCTAAATTGATCATCAACGCTTTCCTGTCAGCTCCGAAATCAAGCATTGTCTTCCAAACGCCTATACAAAAGTCAATGTTTTTATTTTCCTCTCCCGGGTCCACCTCGATGATATCATAGTCTGAAATCTGCGGTATCACTTGCTGCAACAACGGAAGGCAATGGTCATTCGTATTACGATCTACAAGTATTAAAATCTGTGAATATTCTCGAGTGGAAATAAATGAGGCAAGAGAATCAAGGTTTTTCTCAAAATATACGGTATAGCCTAAGCTAGCTATTTCTTTAGTCATGTACTAAGATATTAAATAATTTTGACTTGCTGTCCATCGAACTCCACGACGTCATCTTTCTTAACCTTCAACCGTTTCCGGTAATCTACTTCGCCATTGTATTTGACAAGCCCTTCCTCCACAACAAACTGTGCCATAGCACCATGTTCCACCCAATTCATCACCTTTAAAAGCTGAATCATTTGGATGTATTCTCCTTTCAATGAAAATGTTTGCATAAATTAAAATAAATCCGTTTTTAGCATCCCGTAAATATAAGGCTATTCAAAATAAATATTTAATTTTGGCCATTAATTTTACACATATGATAGCTGCCCATAGCGAGATAAAAATCGATTTCGATAATACGGAAATTGCTTTTCGTAACAAGAGTGATAAGGAATTGGATAGAGCGTATTGGCTTTTCAAGATGGTTGCGAGTAACGGATTGATCAAAGTGGGGACACCGATTACGACTTTTGCGCTGAATATAGGGCTGCCTATCCAGGGAATCATCCGAAACACCATTTACAAACAGTTTTGCGGGGGTGAATCCATCGAAGGCTGTGCACCCGCTATAGCAGAACTTGGCAGAGGCAATGTCACAACCATCTTAGATTATTCGGTAGAGGGTGAAGAATCAGAACAAAGCTTCGACAACACCTGCGCTGAAATATTACGCACCGTAGACTATGCAAAAACTAACCAGCATATTTCTTTTTGCGTATTCAAGCCTACAGGCTTGGGTCGCTTCGACCTGTTTGCGAAATTGGATGCGAAACAAAAATTAAATGATAAGGAGCGCGCGGAATTCGACAAAGTATATGCCCGGATTGACAAAATTTGTAAAGCATGCTACGAAGCGGATATCAACGTATTGATAGACGCTGAGCATTCATGGATACAGGATACGATTGATGACTTCGCGCGTGAGATGATGGAGAAGTACAACAAGGAAAAAGCCATCGTGTACAATACCTATCAATTATATAGACACGATAAACTTGCGTCATTAAAAGCAGATTTCGCGTATGCCCAAACCCAAAATTTCTATCTAGGTGCGAAGATTGTACGCGGCGCCTATATGGAGATTGAGCGCGCACGCGCAGCGGAAAAAAGGTATGAATCACCCATTCAACCAAATAAGACTGCAAGCGATGTAGACTATAACGAGGCTATCGTTTTTTGTCTTGACCATATCAACAGAATTGGAATGATGGCGGGAACGCATAACGAGGAAAGTTCCAGAATATTAGCGGAAGAAGTTTTGAAAAGGGGAATATCACCTAAAAACGACCATGTGTACTTTGCGCAGCTGTTAGGCATGTCTGATAACCTATCCTTCAATCTAGCGGCTGCTGGTTTCAATATTGCAAAGTATATGCCGTATGGCCCTGTTAAAGCGGTGATGCCTTACTTATTTCGTCGGGCGCAGGAAAATACGTCAGTAGGCGGACAAACTGGGCGGGAGTTAAATCTAATTATCAAAGAAAAGGCAAGGCGAAAGCAACAAAAATAGCCTGTCTGCCGGTACTATCGGTCAAGATTTTTTATGTTTGCGCTATGAATGCAGAATCTCAACGAAAATTTGAACTTTTACAGCAGATAGCAGCGCCGTATAGCGCGCTACTTTATGATGTGGATGGCACGTTGGCCGATAACATGCCGGCCCACAAGGCTTCATATGTTGCCACGGCCGCCGAATACCTTATTGATCTGGATGGAGACATCGTTGAAGAACTTGCTGGGTGGCCTACAGTAGCTGTGGCCGAAGAAATAGGTCTACGTTACGGAAAGGAAATAAACATTTTGGAGTTTGCAAAGCGTAAATCTACCGTCTTTATAGAACAATTCATTCAACATACACTTCCTGTAGACTACGTCTTGCAACATCTTTTAGCAAATGTAGGTCATAAAAAGATCGGACTCGTCTCCGGTGGCTCGCGGTCAACGTTGAACATTACGCTAAATGTCATCGGTTTAATCGGGAAATACGAGACGTTGGTTTGCGCCGGCGATACGCCTGAAGGCAAACCATCTCCTCAACCCTTTTTACTGGCAGCTGAACAGCTAAACGTAGCTCCACACGAATGCTTGGTCTTTGAAGATGGCAATCCCGGCGTTCAAGGCGCGATTGCAGCAGGAATGGGTTGGGTAAGAATAGACGAACTTTAGTTAGTCAGTTTCATACCCAACGAATGGTCGACAAGTATCTGCGCTTTTGCGAATGTATTTGTTTTAAAAAGTGGTAATTACACGAAGCCCACCGTTGGTGTAATCCATATCAGCGCTTTTAAACTGTCCTATAGGAATCTTCACAAAGGGTTCTATAGATAGTTTAAAAGATTTGCTCAATTTGGTTTTTCTACCGATGGAGAAATTCACAAACCCACCAAATCCATTCGTGTTGACATTATTTGCTTCGGCCTGCAAGGTACGCTCGACCGCCATCGGTTGATTGGTAGGCTCGCCAGAGTCTGAGGCGCTGGAATATGTCGGAACGCCGCTATACTCCGTAATATGGTTAAACCGCTCTTGGGAAAGCACGACGGCGTACGAGACACCGCCAGTGGCATAGAATTGCCGACCAACGTTATATTTCACTTCGAGCGGGATGTCCAGCGTTTGCACTTTGCCTGAGACGGAATTTAAATCAGGTAATAGAAGGTTGCTTGTGCGGTAAGGTACATCGTTTGACACCAGAGATGCGCCGCCGCCTGTTGACGAGGGCGAATCGAAACGCGTATCACCACCGTTAACCGATCCGAGGTCTGCCCCCAGTATACCTACTTCATATTGATTAAATGAAGCACCAGTGCGTAGTGCCAACTTATCCGATAACTGGTAAGCAAGCACAAGCCCCCCTCCCACATCAAAAGTTTGATTTGTTGTAGACGGACTGACAAATGCGCCTAATTCAAATTTATTATTAAAACTAAACCGCTTCGGTTTTAGATCCAAGGAAGTTTTTTCACGAGTAGACTGTTGCGTATTCTCTTGCTGTGCTAAAACAAACGCATCACTCAGGTTTGATTCATATCGCGCCTGTTGGCCGTCATCATCCTTGAAATGCGAAAATTTAGGCAGCAGATTTAATTCAAAATTTATGGTTGACCGCTCCCCTGCCCAAGGCCGCATAGCCAGTGTTAGTGAACTAGCGTCCAATGCCAACAAATTTGCAGAAGATCGTGCGTCGTTCTGCAATATACTTTCTACATCTTCTTTATAGATCCCGCTTGGGGTTATAGCCGATGGCGGGAATGCGGCCTCTCCCAACATCTGCTTCTGCTCTCCGGATGGTGTTAACGAATCAGCGTTCTTCGTAGATACTTCTTTTGTTTTTGAGGAAGACTCCTGCTGTACAACAACATGACTTGCTTCGTCTTTGTTAAAAAGCAAAAATGTGAAACTACCTACAACTAATGCAGCTGCGGCAGCCCAATACACCGGCAATAACCGAGCAGTCTTCTTAGGCTGATATTTAGCCTTATAATCCTCCCATGCTCCCGTGCGATAAGGAATCTCATCAGCAGTCTTAAGCCGCTCTTTGATAACCTCAATCAGTTCTTTGTTGTTGCTTTCTTCCATCTTTCCCCCGCAATTACATATGTATATTTTGCGAAACAGTAAATTCTTCTATGTATAACTTTCTCAACCGTTGCTTAGCTCTCGTCAAATACGTCCTTGACGTGCTCTCCGGAATACTCAGCATTTCACCAATCTCTTCGTGTGAATACCCCTCTATCTCAAATAAATTAAAGATAGACCGTTGTATATCGGGTATTTTATCCAGCAATTTCAGAATATCTTCTACACCCAACTTATCACTTATAACGGTACTGTGCATTTTTATATCTTCAGCGGAAGTATCGTCAAAATATTCCATCGGCTTCTTGCTTCGAAGCATATCGATCGATGTATTAACAGCTATACGTGCCAACCAAGAGCGAAACGTTTTTTCTAATACTTCATCATCGGCATGTTTTTCAAAACTTTCGCTTTTTCGAAATACCTTTACAAACGACTCATTGACTACTTCCTCCGCATCCATCTCGGCGTTAACATAACGAAGAACGACAGCCATTACATATCCGTAGTATTTCTTGTAAATGAAAGATTTTCCTCGTTCGGATTTTTCCAAAACACAGTCGTCCAATGCCTCCCGAAGGGACAAAAGAGTTTCTCTTTTCCAGTATTGCCGAATGCTCTTCATTTAATCGTCTGCTCCGATAAGCCAATTTAGCGAAATAATCTTTTACTAGCCGAACAGCGAACTAAAATTTCATCATACCCTCGATCTTATAAATTGCTTAGATAACGCAATCTTTGATACCGATGCTACAGCTGAAAAAAAAATAAATCCCCGACGCTGATTGTTTTAGAACGTTAAATAGTGTAAATTGCTTTCAACAGAAATAATACGTTGAGCTCATGAGAATTTTGTTTCCTACTGATTTTTCCGATGCGGCCAATAATGCCTTTGTATATGCCTTGCACTTAGCGAAGGATCTTAAAGCCACAATCTATGTTTTGCATACGTATATGCAACCTGTTTTGACGGCTACGCATGGTGGTCAGCCCGAAATTGTTCCGGAAGTTTACGAAAACTACGAATTTCATCAATTTGAGAGCTACAAAAGGCATACGGAATTGCTGCGAAGCATAGCTTTGGAGAAAGACCTAGCGCAGATCCCACTTACATTTTTATTCGAAGAAGGTACAGTGGTCGCCAATGCAGAAGAAATAATAGAACGGGAAAAAATAAACTTTGTGCTGATGGGCACCAACCGCGCGCAGGGTTTGATAGACAAGATATTTGGTTCAAATACATTGGGCGTAATACGTGGCGTAAGAGTACCTGTACTGTCGGTTCCTAAGGAATCAAATTATAAACGCATCGAGGAAGTCATCTTTACGACCTTATTCCGTGATAATGACGAGGCGGCGCTTCAAGAAATATTCGACATTATCCGCCCTTTTGGTGTCCGAGTGAAATGCGTATACGTGCATAAAGAATACAACGCAGAGGTGATCGGTATTTCGGAGCGTTGGCGAAAGAAATTTCAAGAAGAAAAGCTTGAATTTGTCTTTCTGGAATACAAGGAGTCTATAGAACACACGGTGAATGTGTACATCAATCAGTATGGCGCCGATCTCCTATGTGTTGTAAAGCGAAATAGAAATTTTTTAGAACGGATTTTCACATCGAGCATTAGCAATCGTCTTCGCGTACATGCAAATATGGCGACACTTGTTCTGCAAGAAGGTGATGACCCCGGAAACTTTTAAGATGGAACAACTACTTACACTTTTTAGCAAACATCAGCTTCTGAAGCAGCCAGCTGAAAAATATACCTTATTGGTCGATGAAGGCCAAATCACTAACGGCGCATTGTTTTTTCTTTCCGTAAACGGTAAAACGTATAAGGTAATTATTAAAGCACCCTATCATGAAACGTTATTAGCGAAAGGTACGCCAACGATAAAAGAGGTGTTGGAGCACCGCGAAGCCATGTATTTGAAATAAGCAACAAAGCAGTTGAAAACCAATAGATAGTCTTTGAAACGACGCTGTGTTTGACACATTCCCTGCCATAACCTACTAAAAATTTCGTTCCAACCGGTTTAATAGGCCAAGCTTGCCCTATCAATAAATTCAAAAAACATTTTCACATTTCATTAGTACCTATTATTTTTGCTCTTCAACCTTTTAAAATGTATTACTGCACAATGCAATTCAGTAATACGCGCAAGTTCGACTGTATACGCTATCTAAACTAAATGACGAAGAAAAAAATCTTGATTTGCGATGACGATTTCGGCATCGTCAATATGCTTGAATTAATGTTGGAAGATGTGGATGCAGAAGTCATATGCGAGACGAATAGCAGTGCGATTTTTGATCGGCTTAGCCAAGAACGTCCCGACATATTTATTGTAGACCTTTGGATGCCTGTTGTAACAGGTGATGAAAGTATCAAGTTTGTTCGGGGGGAAGAAATGCTGAAAGAAACGTTTATAATCTGCATTTCTGCCAGCCGAAACGGCTATGAGGTGGCTTTAGAAGCTGGCGCTAATGTGTTTCTCGCTAAACCCTTCGATATGGATGAATTGTTAGACACCGTGAATGAAGCATTAAAGGCCGCTCAGTAAATCCTGTTCGAGGGACAAAGACAATATGAGGTCGGAAAACAGTAAGGATGCTTTTGCCTCATTGTTGAAGGTTCAGCAGCGCAATATGAATCATCTTTTATTAAATAATATTAGATTAAAAAAAAGGCCTCTCACCCCTATTGAGACTGATTTTATATCCACTTTTTTTTTCGTTAAGAAGATTTATTTTATCTATATTTAGCTAAAATTCTTAATCTATGCTTACTTCGGATCAGGTATTATATGATGTGCTCCGTTATGCCCCGGATGCAATAGCTGTTTTCGATAGTAGAGAATTAAGAATTGCGTTTGCCAACGAGTCCATGCTCCAGATTTGGAATAAAAAAGATGACATCATTGGAAAATCTTTTGTAGATGCCTTTTCTGATTCGAAAACACAATCTTTCATAGAAATTCTTCAAAAAGTATGGGACAGCTCTGAAAGTAGCGCGTTGGAACTCGTCGCCTTCCCGATTGTAGATGCTGGACAGCTACAAACCCGCCATTTTAACTTTGAATTTAAGGCATTGCCAGATAAGAATGGCCAAACATATTCCATTATACAATCCGTTAAAGCAGCGTTTCCTGAAAAAAATGTATCCAAAGCCCCGCTTTTCAGCGGTGAGATAGATGAGCTAATTGTCCAGGCGGAATTAGCGAAAAGATCGCAAATTGGTCTATTCGATCTAGATATCAAACAGAACGTACTCCTATGGGATCAACGCTGCAGGGATTTGTTTTTTGTCTCAGCTGCTAAAAAAGGTGGATCTCCTTTAGATTTTCTTAATGGTGTTTATCAAGCTGACAAGTTACGCGTCATAAAAGCCATGTCCGAAGCGTATGAAGAGCAAACTAAGCAGGGAGAGTTCAATGTCACCTTTCGTACCGGAACGGATAGTCAGGGCCTACTCAAACGCGTCCATGCGCTAGGCATGGTGTACTTCGACGAGAAACATAACCCCGTCCGTCTGGTAGGCTCTGTACGGGATATCAGCGACACAACAAGCGCTATGGACGCACTTCGAAAACGAGATGTAGAATTCCAGCAGGTAAATAAAGAACTCGGCAGTCTCAATGAGGAGTTGATGGCTCTAAACAAGGAATTGGAAGCCTCTAACCTGAACCTGATACAAGCAGAGGAAGTATCACGCTCGCTGAACAATGAGTTGCAATTCGCATTCGACAAGCTTAAATTGAACGAAGATCGTATGAATTTAGCAATACAATCGGCAGAGCTTGGTACATGGACATTGGATATCGCCGAGGGAAATGTTTTTTTTGATGATCGAACGAAAGAGATGTTTGGCTACCTACCTGGAAACTCGATTGCCTATGACAAAGTGCTTCGCTATATACACGACGATGATCGCACGTTTGTTGACCAGGCGGTGCAAATGGCCATCAACCCTAAATCTGACGGGCTTTATGAAGTTCAATTTCGCACTGTTGGGGCGACAGACGGCCGATTGAGGTGGCTGCACTGCAAAGGTAGGGCTTATTTTGACGAGCTGAATCAACCGATGCTTTTTTCGGGCACGGCCCGAGATATAACCGACGTTACTCTCGCTCAGGAAAAGATTGACCACTTCAACAACCTTATTGCTGAAAAAGAGAAGATTCAACAACTTATTGTCGATTCGGCACAAATCGGAACCTTCACCTTCAATTTAAACACAAAGGAAATACAACTCAACGCACACGCCCGCGCCATGTTTGCTTTTGATGCTGAAGAGGAAATTATTACAAATGAAATATTGGAAGCCTATATGTTGGTAGCTGAAAGCGCCATGCACGATGCTTACTTACATAAAAAGCCTTGTGATTACAGCTACCAGCTCATAGACAAAAGATCTGGTAAAACAAAATGGCTGCGATCTTTCGGTAGTGGAACAGCAGATAATGACGGCCTAGGCCATACGTTTTACGGAGTCATTATTGATATTACGGCACAAAAAGAAGAAGAGCAAAGGAAAATTGACTTTCTAAGCATCGCAAGTCACGAACTTCGTTCCCCACTGACCTCACTTTCGGGGTATCTCCAAATTTTGATGCTCAAAAGAAACCAAATGGACGATGAGCGGGTTCATTCCATGGTCGTCAGTGCGACTAGACAGGCTGAGCGTATGCGCTTGCTGATTGATAGCTTTCTCGATATTGCACGCGTAAACGAAGGTAAACTACAGCTTCGAAGAAATACTTTTGACGCCAATGGACTTTTTAGCGATATTAAAAAGACCCTTTCGGAAACGGTTTCTTCTCATATCTTCATTTTTGAGGATTACACGGATAAACTTTCCCTCTATGCTGATCGCGACAAATTGGAACAGGTGATCATTAACTTTGTCAATAACGCCATCAAGTATGCACCTTCAAAGACATCCATTCATATACATGCGGAGCAAATGGGTGCTAATTTGATCACGCGGGTTATAGATCATGGAAGTGGCATATCAATAACCGAACAGGCCAAAATATTTGATAGATTTTATCGGGTAGAAAACACCCAGAACATACATGTTAATGGTTTCGGGATAGGGTTATTCATCTCCAAAGAAATTATACGTCTTCATGACGGCGAAATAGGCTTGATTAGCGAAGAGGGTAATGGCACTACATTTTGGTTTTCCATTCCTATTATAAACGCAGAAAACCTACAGCCCGAATAAAATAGCATCCCACCTTCAAAAAATTAGTTTTTCGCTAAGAAACACGGTTATTAGCTTATCTTTGGCCAAGATTTAATATAAGCACATCGTGATCAACGTAAATAATATTTCAGTATCGTTCGGAGGAACTACGCTATTCAGTGATGTATCATTCTCTATTAATGAAAATGATAAAATAGCATTAATGGGAAAAAATGGTGCCGGTAAGTCTACCTTATTGAAGATCATTGCAGGCGTTGGTAAACCGACTACCGGCAATATTTCCGGCCCCAAGGAAGCTATAATTGCTTACTTACCCCAACACTTGTTAACGCGGGATAATGTTACTGTTTTTGAAGAGACATCCAAAGCCTTCGAAGAGGTTTACCTCATGCGGGATGAGCTCGAGTCTTTGAACGAACAGCTCAATACACGCACAGACTATGAAACGGATGAGTACATGCAACTGATCGAACGTGTATCCGAATTAAGCGAAAAGTTTTATTCTATCGAGGAAACCAATTACGATGCCGAAGTGGAAAAGGTGTTGAAAGGGCTCGGCTTTGAACGATCTGATTTTGGCAGGCAAACGTCTGAATTTTCAGGAGGCTGGCGAATGCGCATTGAGCTGGCCAAAATATTGCTAAAAAAACCCGACCTGATTTTACTCGATGAGCCAACAAACCACATGGATATCGAAAGTATTCAGTGGCTGGAAGATTTTTTAGTGCACTCGGCGAAAGCTGTTATTGTGATCTCGCATGATCGGGCCTTTGTAGACAACATCACGAATCGTACAATTGAAGTCACAATGGGCCGCATTTATGATTACAAAGCAAAATACAGCCACTATTTGGAACTACGTAAAGAAAGACGCCAACACCAGCTAAAAGCATACGAGGAACAACAGCGATTTATCGCCGATAATCAGGAGTTTATAGATCGTTTTCGAGGAACGTATTCTAAAACCTTACAGGTGCAGTCGCGGGTTAAAATGTTGGAAAAGCTGGAAATCATTGAAATTGACGAGGTTGACACCTCTGCCCTACGCTTAAAGTTTCCGCCATCGCCCCGCTCGGGGCAATACCCGGTTATTGTCGAAGAATTATCAAAGGCCTATGGAGATCACGTCGTTTTTAAAGATGCTTCCATGGTTATTGAACGTGGAGAGAAGGTTGCTTTCGTTGGCAAAAATGGAGAAGGAAAATCTACGATGATTAAGGCCATCATGGGCGAGATAGCGTATGATGGATCGCTAAAGGTCGGCCATAATGCAAAGATTGGTTATTTCGCGCAAAATCAAGCGGCGCTGTTGGACGAGGAACTTACTGTATTTGAAACGATAGATCAAATTGCCGTAGGTGACGTTCGGGTGCGTATCAAAGACCTTTTGGGTGCATTCATGTTCAGTGGTGACGACACAACAAAGAAAGTGAAGGTGTTGTCTGGCGGTGAAAAGACGCGGTTGGCCATGATCAAATTACTGCTGGAACCGGTGAATGTCTTGATATTGGATGAGCCGACGAACCATTTGGACATGAAAACCAAAGACATTATAAAAGATGCACTGCAAGATTTTGATGGCACGCTAATTTTGGTTTCACATGATCGTGATTTTTTGGATGGCTTAGCAAAGAAAGTATTTGAGTTTGGCAACAAGCGCGTTCGCGAACATTTTGAAGACATCAAAGGCTTCTTAGAATATAAAAAGATGAGTAGTTTAAAAGATATTGAGCGTTAAGAATGGAGCAACTACGCATCGCTCAGGCTATAAAGAAGTCGTTTGTCATCAGCTAATAAACGACTTCTTTGTCGCTATCCCAAGCCTCAAGCATTGTTTGTAGAAAATGGTACTCCTGAGAAAATGCACCATCGAGTATCCCAAATCGCTCTCGAAATTGCATAAAATATTTCCTGGCCTTCTCATTTCCAGAAATTGTAGCGATAAGTAACCGCCCTGCAAGCGTCATGTTGTATTCATTAGGAATAGAATCTGCCTTTTCATATTGCACCAGCACATCGTTGATTTCGCTTGGTTCGTATTTTCGCACTTCTCTGTTTAATTGTAGCGTTCGGTGTAGTTCACCTTCATTCATCGTTATTTTCTCTATTAACCAAGCCACATCCTGCTGTGCAAAATCTACACCGATCGGTAAACTTGCTATCTGCTCAATAAATAGGGTATCCTCAACGCTACGAACCTCACACAATAAACTAGCATCCCAAAAATCTATTAGCGTGCCCGACCCGCAAACGGTAAGTACAAATTCTGAGAAAAGCTTGCGATTATCATCGTCTACTTTATAGCCACATAACGCAATAGATTCCCCCGATGAAAATTGAAAGACCGCTTGCGGCTCAGTCGGCGCGAATTTGTTCGCTGGACATTCGCAATTTTTGCTATTATTTTGTGCAAAAAGAAACGCTCCCGTACATAGCAGCATAGACAATATTAGAAGAGGTTTAGTTATCATACTTAATTAGATAGACATTCGTCGTTTCAACAATTTGAAATGAAGATTGTTTTTCAAATGTTATTAGCATGCGCCAAGATTAAGTTTTAGTCCAGATCTATTTGGACATAAACGTTAATATGGTTCGTGTGCTATCAGACAATCCGTTCTTTGTTAACTTGCTCGGTAAAAATCTACAAATTATTGTACGTGCGGGCATTTTTATAAGAAATTCGTCACAAAACTGTGAGCACCATACTTTCCTTATTTTCGATGTAATTTTTTTTTGAATATTTTGTATAATTGCATCGACAAATACCAAAGAATGCTCCAGTATTTACGTAATACATTTTTTGTACAGCTGTTAAGCACTTTCCTTCTTGCGCTATTGGCATTGAAGACTAGTGGCTTATTATTTAGCGTATTTCCCGACAAAAATTGTATTATTTCGAGCATGCCAATCGATGCAGATGCATCCGAGACGGATGAAAGTCACGAGATTAAAAAAACGTCAGGCAAATTGGTTTGTTTGCTGTCAGATTATTTTCAAAATGTTCCTGTTAAGGAACGAAGCATATCATCTCTCAGAAAAAAGCCTAATATTCTATTTACGACAGATCATTTCGATAGTATTCCCTCCCCGCCTCCCGACAACTATGCCGTGTAATCATTTTTTACTTAAGTAACTGTAAGAGATGAAATTGACAAGATTTCTAAAAATTTAAATTTTATTTATGGCGAGTAAACACGGTAGTCATACGCCTTTGCAACGATTGCTTAGACTTCTTCATCCTGAACGCAAAACGATCAATTACATATTTCTATATGCCATTGTAATCGGTGCTTTTAGTTTAACTATTCCGGTAGGTATAACGGCTATTTTCAATTTATTAAATAACGGGGCAATGTATAGCTCTACCTATATCCTTATTGCCTTTGTAATCGTCGGAGTAGCCATTGCAGGGATACTACTTATCGGGCAAATGAGTTTGGTTGAATACTTGGAACAAAAGATTTTCTTAAAATCTGCGATCGAATTTGCTTATCGGTTACCGCGAATCAAGGCCTCAGAGTTGGTAGATGAAAATCTCGTTGAGTTGGTTAATCGCTTTTTTGACGTTATAATTATCCAAAAAGGTATCATAAAGCTTCTGATAGATATTATGGCTGCCATAGTGACGATATCTTTCAGCGTAATTTTATTATCCTTTTATCACCCCGTATTCTTAACCTTTGGATTGGTCGTAATCATTGCTATTGCAGTTGTGCTCATCGTTTACTACCGACACGGTTTGACCACCAGTATTCAGGAATCCGAGTATAAATATGAAACCGTAGCTTACCTTGAAAATGTGGCCGCCAATATTGAGAATTACCGCGGCAACCCCGCAAAAATGCAAGAGGTGGTTTCGCAGACAGATTTTATTAGTAGCAAATACTTACATTCCCGCAATGACCACTTTAAAGTGCTGAAACGCTTCTTTGCAAGTTCGGCAATTATACGAACCCTCCTCTTTGGCGCTATGCTTCTGTTGGGTTCTTACTTTGTGGTTGAACGCCAGATGACCTTCGGTCAATTTGTGGCTGCTGAAGTCGTTATCGTGCAAATTGGCTACGCTATCGAAAAACTGTTCATGAATTTGAACACTATTTTTGATATGTTAACCGGTAGCGTCAAGCTTGGCGCGGTTACCGATTTAGCGTTGGAGGAGGACGCAGATCCATATGGCAGATAGAAAATACAGTATCGATAAGTTTGTTGAATGGCAAGAACTTTCCCAGCACGGTAAAGATCAACTGCTAAAAGAGAAAGGTTCTATATTTCTGGGACGCTTGATGCTCATTGCTTCTATTATCTTTGTTATCGTTTTGTTTTTGCCTTGGCGACAAACGATTCCCGGCAAGGGCTCCGTTACGGCTTTAAGGCCTGAAGATCGGCCTCAAACTGTTCAAAATCAGATTGGCGGTAGAATAGAACATTGGGCTGTGCGAGAAGGGCAAGAAGTAAAAAAGGGTGATACGATTTTAGTAATTTCAGAAACAAGCCAATCGTACTTCGACCCGGAGCTTCCGGAACGTCTGCAAGAGCAACTACTGGCGAAGCGAAGCGGCGAAGATGCCGCGGCGCAGAAGATGAGAGCAACAGAGGCGCAGATTGATGCCTTGGGGGCAGGATTGCGTTATCAACTTGAGGCCGCGCAAAACAAGGTGATCCAAGCACGTAATGTTGTTAAAATTGACAGCGCAGATCTCGTGGCGACGGAAACTATGTATGCGACGAGTGTGTCCCGTCTAGAGCGCTACGAACGCGGTTACCAAGACGGCCTATTCTCGCTTACCGATATCGAAACACGACGCCTTAATCTGCAAAATGACCGAGCCAAAGTTGTTAGCGCTGAAAACAAACTGACCAACTCCAGGCAATCATTAACGAATGCCAGCATTGAGCTTGATAATATACGGGCTAAATACAATGAATCTTTGGCCAAAGCACAATCCGACCTTAGCTCCGCCCTCTCGTCGAGAGCAAGCGTGCAGGGAGACATTGCAAAATTGCGGAATGAAATCACGAATATCGATATTCGACGAGGACTATATATTGTAAGAGCACCGCAAAACGGTTTTATTGTAAAAACGTTGAAAGCTGGTATTGGCGAGAATATAAAAGAAGGTGAATCCGTCGCCACACTACAGCCGCGAGAGCCACAACTAGCCGCTGAGATTTATGTTAACGCGATGGATGTTCCTCTGATCTTGAAGGAGAGTAACACGCGGTTGCAATTCGAAGGATGGCCTTCGGTGCAATTTTCAGGATGGCCATCCGTAGCGGTAGGAACCTTTGCCGGCAAGGTGACTGTCATCGATAAAGTCAGCAGTTCAAATGGGCAATACAGGCTACTAATCCGACCGGCAAATCCCGTTCCGGAAGGTGACGAAGAGTGGCCACAGCAGCTGCGCTTAGGGTCAGGTGTATATGGCCGGGTAATCCTTAACGCTGTCCCGCTCTGGTATGAGATATGGCGCCAATTAAATGGCTTCCCGCCAAGTTTGGAGCGTGAACCGAAAGAAGAGGTATTAAAATAATAATCCGCATGATCAAGTTTTGGAGATTACTCCTGCTATGCTTATCGCTATTTGGATCACAGGCAATTGCCCAGGAGTCTGAAACGACTAATACAAATCCGGTGTTCACGTTAGTGGATCTGGAAGAGCTCTTGATGGCGCATCACCCGGTAGTCAAGCAAACGCGTTTGCTCAGTGAGACGGCCCGCGCGCAGGTTTTTCAAGCCCTCGGAAAGTTTGATCCGGCCCTATATACCTCATTCAATAACAAACATTTCGGTAATACAGCTTACTACAACCACTGGTCCAGTGAACTAAAGGTGCCGTTATGGCTGGCCGGCGCAGATTTAAAGGTCGGTTATGACCGAAATGTAGGCGCGTATACCAATCCGCAAACGCGAACCAATAATGCAGGACTATCTGCAGTTGGTATTAGCATCCCACTTGGGCAAGGCCTCTTTATAGATGGCAGACGGAATACGCTTTGGCAGGCTGAGGCGATGGTTGACTATGCGGAAGCTCAAAAAATTAAAGAGATCAATAGCATTTGGTTCGAAGCCGTTTCAGATTATTGGGATTGGTACTACGCATATCGGCAATACACGCTTATTGCTGAAGGCGTCCGCCTCGCGGAGACCCGCTTTCGTGCGATCAGTGAGCAAACTATATTAGGGGATAAACCGCCTATAGATTCCATTGAGGCAGCGATTACAGTACAAGAGCGTCAAATGGAACTTGCAAAATATGAAATTGAACTAAAAAACACACGTCTGATATTGTCCAACCACCTATGGAACCCAGAGCAGAGACCCGTGGAATTACCTGAAAGTGCAATGCCAGACACGATCGCCCATAATAGCCTTACCCCTAATGCAACAATACTCGTGGACTTACTAGCGCAGGCTGAAACCCTTCACCCGGAAATTCTGCAGCTGGAAAGCAAAGAGCTTCAATTATCTATTGAGGAACGCTATCGTCGGGAAATGTTGAAGCCGACACTAAACGTATCCGGAACATTCCTATCAAGCCGGAGGAGCTTCAATGAAACGCTGCCCCCACACTATGATTTTAACTGGGGTAATTACAAACTGGGGGTAGACTTTGCGTTTCCCATCTTTTTGCGCGCAGAACGCGGTAAGCTGCGGGAGGTACGGATTAAGCAAAACGAGCTCCGTTATGACCAAGTTATTCTAGGTCGTAATATAAAAAACGATGTAACCCTAAAGTATAATGATCTGACGGCCTATAGTCAGCAAATTCGACTCCAAATTGAGAATATAGCCAATCAGCAAATTTTATTGCAGGGAGAACTCCAAAAGTTCGATTTAGGTGAAACAACCCTATTCATCATCAATAGCAGGGAAAGCAAACTAATTGATATGCAAATCAAACAGGAGAGTCTGATTATGAGTTATCAAAAAACGTTGGCGGAACTCTACTACAAAGCCGGGACGAGGCTTTAAATTTCATCAAGCAAAACATTCAACTCAAGAAAGACTTTGTTGCAAGGAAGCTTCCTGACCGGGCGGTCAGGAAGCTTTAATGGTGTTAACAACCATCAAGTGTAGTTAATAGTGTGTGTGATTACATAAAATTAAAACAAATAAAATTCAAAAAAAATTTTAATAGTATTTTTTTTATAGAAATATTGAAAAGAATGTTAAATAGTTCGTTTTGAAAATATATTAACCCCAAAACAGCTATTAGCGGCAATCTTTCCCTTAATACTATAGTGGTATATAGTTGGCCGACAAATGTAGAAAAACGCCATCCAATACTTTCCCAAGATAGCCTCGCCCCCTATGAAGATTAAAATAATGAAAACATTATGTAGCTAAAGCCATTCTTATGGTAGAAATGGTATAACATATTAAAAACAGGATATGAAAAAGGTAGCATTAATTGGCGCGACAGGCTTTGTCGGATCAGCAATTTTACGGGAACTTACTACACGCAACTATACGGTAACGGCAATTGCGAGAGATGTACAAAAAATCAAATCAGCTTCCAACGTTATCGCTGTTCAAGCTGATGTTATTGAAGATACAGCCCTTACTGCAGCCTTAAAAGGGAATGATATTGTTGTGTCTGCATTTAATTCAGGTTGGTCGAATCCATCAATCTATGATGATTATCTAGCCGGTGGGCGCGCTATTATTCACGCTATTAAGGAAGCCGGAATAGCGCGAGCTTTATTTATTGGTGGCGCCGGTAGTTTGGAGATTGATGGCAACAAGTTAATCGATGCCGACGATTTCCCTGAAGATATAAAACAGGGTGCAAAAGCGGCTTCGGATTACCTTGAAATTGTAAAGCGGGAATATGACCTGGACTGGACCTTCTTTAGCCCAGCCATTGAAATGAATGCTAAAAGCTCCGGGACGCGAACCGGCAAATATAGAACAAATTTGGACAGTCCCGTCTTCGATAAAGATGGGCATTCTCGATTGTCTGTTGAAGACCTTGCAGTAGCTATTGCAGATGAACTGGAAGACGCAAAATTCATTAAAAAGAGATTTACGGCCGGATACTAAGGATTTTTGTCTATTTTACATCATGGTAAATTATATCCTTGCACTCTTTCTCTGCGTCTGTATGTACTTCACTGGTTACGCACAAAAAACCGATAGAAAATTAACACATAACCTCAAAGACTTAGTGGCAGGTTTTGAAGGAGAGATTGGCATTTATGTGCACCATTTAAAATCCAACAGGACCGTTGAAATTTCCGCTGACAGTATTTTCCCCACCGCCAGCATTGTGAAAGTTCCGCTTCTTGTCGGTGTTTTTAATAAGATAGATTCCGGCGCTTTAAAATTAAATGCGAACTACCGCTACACGCTAGAGCGCGAATATGGTGGGTCTGGCCTTATGCAATTATTTAAAGATAGCGCGGAGATTGATCTTAGCACGATGATATCGCTAATGCTAACCTATAGCGATAACGTAGCCTCGATATGGTGTCAAGAACTCGCCGGCGGCGGTCAGGCTATCAATCCGCTTATGGAGAAACTTGGACTTAACGAAACGAAGGTTAACTCTAGAACCACGGGTAGGGAAAAGTTATGGAAACAATACGGTTGGGGACAAACAACGCCGCGGGAAATTGTAAAATTGATGACTATGATCAGGCAGGGAGAAATTTTCTCACCCCGCCTTTCCAACAAAATGTATCGGTATTTAAAAAATCAGTTCTACAACGAGCGTTCGTTATCACAGTTTCCTGCCTATGTCGCTACAGCCTCTAAAACTGGCTCTGTAGACGCTGCGCGCGGCGAGGTGGTATTCGTACATGGCCCGTCAGGTGATTTTGTGTTTGCCGTATTGACTAAAGACAACAAGGATCAACGCTGGACCCGAGATAATACCGCCGAAGAGTTGACGCGTAAAATTGCGAACACCATTTGGAATCATTTTGAACCCAAGCATGAATTCGCACCCTTTGACCTTATTGACTAAAGTCAGCTCTAATACATAAGATTGGAGTTCCGCAGCGGGTTAGGCGGTAACCAACTTTCCCAGTTGCTGCCACTCCTGGAAGCTTCCTGGATATACAGAAAGTGGCTGAACGCCTCGACTAGCCAAATACGAGTATGCCACAGAAGCGCGATCTCCAGCTTGGCAATATAGGATGATGTGCCTACCAGCAAATTTTTGCAAATCTTCTTTATATAAGTGGCCAACAAAGCTATGTATTGCGCCCGGAATGTGGGCTCTATCATATTCTTGCCTGCTTCGAACGTCCACTAGCAGATAATCGTCGCTAGTCATCATTTCCTCCACTTCTCCTGATGTTAAAAGCTGTACCGATTCCTGAGCATCGGCATCGCTAACAGTTGATATAAAGCCTACTATACGATCGAAACCAATGCGCATGAGCTTACGTGTAATTGCTTCGTGCTCCTCTTCTTCCGCAATAATTGCCAAGGAATTTGTAGCGTCAAGCAGAGATCCTATCCAAGTGGCCATAGAATTGTTATGCTGAATATTCAGTGATCCCTTGATATGTGCGGCTGCAAATTTAGTTTTGTGGCGGGCGTCGATAATAAGGTCTTCTTCAGATAGATCCGCACGATTCAAAAGCGGATGAACAGGCACCTTCGTAAGCAAAGGACGTGGCATACGATTTAACTTTTTCATCGTAGCAAAGTAGCGTGGTACTTCTGGTTGATCCTGCAATAGATAGGCTTCAAACTTGCGATAATCATGCGCATATTGCAAAGCCCAATTTCTGATTTTTTCGTATCCGACGGTGCTACAGGGAACTGCACCAAGCGCTTTGCCGCAGGCAGATCCCGCTCCGTGCCCTGGCCATACCTGAACATAATCCGGCAAGTCGATAAATTTTTGTAGCGAGTTAAATAGGGCTCTTGCTCCTTGTTCTCTTGAGCCCACGACGCCAGCGACCTCCTCCAATAAATCCGGACGCCCGACGTCACCTACGAAAACGAAGTCGCCGGTAAAAATCATAACTGGCTCGTCTGATGCAGAATGATCACGAAGTAATAAACTGATACTTTCCGGCGTATGGCCGGGCGTGTGCATAATTTCCAACGATAAATTTCCGACCTTGATAATACTCCCGTCAGATAATCCTACGTGCGGAAACTGATATTGCCATTCTGCATCTCCCTCATCTGATAGATAGATAGAAGCAGCTGTTAGCGTGGCCAGCTCGCGTGTGCCCGATAGAAAATCAGCATGAATATGCGTTTCAACAACATGGGTAATTTGCATATGCTGTTGCTTAGCGATTTCCAAATAGGTGTCAACATCTCTTTTAGCATCGATAACAATAGCCTCTTTTGTCGCCTGACAACCTACAAAATAGCTTGCTTGGGATAAAGTCTTATCATAAATTTGTTGAAAAAACATACCTTTCTATTTTTTATCTATTTTTTATTAATTAAAGCTGGGGCATCACCCCGTCCCCAACGGGGACTAAGAAGATTAAATACAATTCGCTTAAAAGAATATAGACGGATAAGCATAGGATCAAATAACCAAATACACTTTTTAAAACCGATCCATCAATCTTGTTTGAAAGCAAAAATCCACCAAATATTCCCATTATTGCAAAAAAAGTGTATCCGCAAAGAACGAACCAATCGAAATCTTTCGCCTTCTCTACATCGCCAAGCATTCCGAATAGTGAATTAACACTAATGATCAATAAGGATGTCGAGACGGCTTTCCGCAACGGAAGTTTTAGTAAACTCAATAAAGCCGGCACAATTAAAAATCCTCCACCTGCACCCACTACGCCGGTAACAAGTCCTACCACCACGCCTAATACCGTGGTTTTTGTGCTATTGGTTTCTTTCTCCGTCATGGTGTATTGCGCTAGTGACTTGTCGCTCACAATCATAGAAATGGCGGCAGTGAGCATAATCAAAGCAAAGATAATCATCAGAAGTACGGACTGATGAATCTCAAATGCACCGAAATGAATTGTCTCTGGTACGAGGGGCAACAAATAACTTCGCGTAAGAAACACGGTAAGTAAGGAAGGAATCCCAAAGCGACAAGCTTGCTTTATGTCTATCTCGCTATTCATAAACCCACGGACGGCACCAACTACTGACGTGGCTCCCACCGCGAAGAGCGCGTAGGTCGTCGCCATTACAGGGTCAACGCCCATCACATACACGAAAACAGGAACAGTCAATATCGTACCACCGCTGCCTATTAAGCCTAATGTCAATCCTATAAAAATCGCGAGCAAAAATCCGGCTATCATACTTGCGCCATGTTTGAGCGAAGCTCACCTGCAAGTAATTGCTTCCAAAAATCCATAGTCTCTAATTATGAAACAAAGTTCTCATAATTATGGAAATTTTTGAAAGTTTTTATCAAAAAAATTTATCCTTGTAATACTTATGGTGATCGTCGAGCACTTTTTTGCTCCGATTCTTTACATCTTGGGGCATTTCTTTCCAATGGACGTCAAACACCGTCCTATAAACATCTTCTTCATTACCAGCTGGGTAGTGAGCTGTTGCTTTAGCCTTGATTAATATACCGTTCTGAACTGCTCGCGGAAAGTAATAGACTATTTGTTTATATGGTTTTGCATCAAGTCCATCACTTTCTCCCATGTAACTCAAATAAAACTCGGGAAGTCCATCTTTATCAGCATCCTCGACGAAACAATTTTGGTAGTCGAATTCCGGCCAATATAGCGGATTCCCGAAATCTTGAAAACGTACTTTTTCCAAAAGCCCCCCGTGGTCTTCCGCAAACACAAAAGCACGTAAATCACGGTTAGCAGGATCGTCATTGTCTTTCGTTTTCTTTTTGAAAACAAAGTAAAACATCCCGAAGCTGCTTTTAGTAGCAACTATCATCGTCGTATTACCAAATTTCTCGTGCATGTATCCACCAACATCCTCATAGCGATAAGACGTTTTGCTTTCAAAATCCTTAGCATCTTTGGGATAGTAATACGTTGTCTCTAAAGCTTTGTGCTGGCAAAAAAGAAGCACGCTTGGAAACGATAATAATAACAATAAATAAAACCTTGTCATGATATGCTGTTAATGGTAGCATTTAGCGAATGTTTGCGAGTCATGCATTATGTGTTTGCACGGTTGGGTATACGAAATGAACCGAATAACCGTTTTGGAGCGGATCAGTTCATTTCGCATTTTAACTCATCACGTCAACGACTTAATCTGCATTGCCTGCCGCATTTCCGGCTAGGTCGCCTCCTGAGCTTTCTGCATCTTTCTTCTTATCCGTTTCTTTAATATCCGTTTTATCTTCCGAAGGCTGTTTTTCGTCCTTATCAGGCGAAACAGATGTGTAATTTTCTTTTTCATTTTCCGCAATTCCACGTTCCTGTGGAGTTTGTGGCTTATTATTTCCGTTGTTTTCCATATCGATATTTTTTTAGAGAACGCCCGTTTAGTAACAATGGTTTGGTGTAGTTGCATCAAAACATATCTAAGGGGGCCGAAATCACCGATTCACAAATAATATCAACTATTTAATCGTGGGCATTGTTCTATGACCGGACTTAAGGGAAGATGAATGGGAAATAATACGAAAACTATACATGGCTTATCCGACAACAAGCAGATACCAAAGGTGATGGAACCGCAAATATTGGCGGCACTATCCCATTATCCAGAATTGAAAGACACTTGCGTGCGCTTTATTTTCACGCAAAAATTGAAAGGATCTATTATGGCGGCAAGACCCGTCGTTGGTTCACTGCTAGGGCCAAAGAGCAAAAGACAATATGATGTTTTGATAAGCCCCGTTTTTAAACTGCAACACAGCATTGAGCCTATACACCAAATTGAAGACGATGTGTTGATCGGTTGGATAGGACATGAGCTGGGACATGTGATGGACTACGAACGACGAAGTACGCTTAGCATTGCCAAGTTCGGATTGTTGTACTGGCTCTCAAGACGCTTTATACGAAAAGCGGAGCGAGTTGCAGACACTTTTGCCGTTAACCGCGGCATGGGGTCATACATTATTAAGACCAAGGCATTTATTCTTGGACACAGCGGTCTTTCAACTCGTTACAAAAACAAAATAGCGCAACTGTACCTTTCACCGGATGATATTGTGGCACTTATCAATGACCTTGAAACTGAAACATCTGTACGAAAAGAAGAAATTTTGGAGGATGAGATAAAGAGCGAACAATAAGCTTATTTAAGGTAATTTAAGCCGACGTACGTCTACCGCTATAAAACTACTATATGGCAAAGCGAATTGCACTTATTTTCATCCTTCTCCTCATCGGGGATATTTATTTCTATCAAGCTTTCTCTACGTTAATTTCGAATACTGCGTTTCACTATATTTATTGGGGATTAGACGCAGCCATAATCTTATGTTTGTCATTACTGCTATCCTTTCCAAAACTACGGAAGAACAGCACGAAGTATATCCCTACGATCATGTCAGCGATGCTGATACTTTTCATTCCAAAATTGGTATCCATTCCTTTCTTGGTATTAGAAGACATTGGGCGGGCTTTAAACGGGTTTCCTTCACGAAATGCATACGTAAGCGAGGTGGTGGTAGCTTTGGCAGCAATCCTTTTTGCCTTGATTTTATTTGGTTTAACACGTGGAAAACATCACTATAAAGTGCGCAAAACCACGATCTATTTCCCGGATTTACCAAAATCATTCGACGGATTTAGCATCACCCAATTATCCGACATACACGCCGGCAGTTTAAAAAGCCAGCGTGGCGTCCAAAGAGGCGTTAACCTTGCCAACGCTCAGGGTAGTGATCTGCTTCTCTTTACCGGCGATCTTGTCAATAATGCTGCTGAAGAAATAAGGGGTTGGAAAAATACCTTCTCCCAGCTTGATGCTCCATACGGGAAATTCGCCATCCTCGGAAACCACGATTATGGCGACTATATGGCCTGGGAAAACAGCACAGCCAAACGCCAAAACCTGGATCAACTTAAACAGAATCACAGCGATATGGGCTTTCGTTTATTACTAAACGAATCAATAACATTGACAAAAGATCAGGACAGCATACAGTTGATCGGTGTGGAAAATTGGGGTAAAGGTGGATTTCAACGTTATGGCGACTTATCGAAAGCTACCGCAAATTTGCCGAAAAACTCCTTTAATATTCTAATGTCACATGATCCCTCCCATTGGGACGAAGTCGTGTTACAGCACCAAGATCCCATACAGCTCACATTATCTGGACATACCCACGGCATGCAATTTGGTTTCGAAATCAACAGATTCAAATGGAGCCCTATTCAATATTTCTACAAACAATGGGCGGGTCTTTATCAAAAAGGTCAGCAATATCTCTACGTTAACAGAGGATTTGGTTTCCACGGGCTAAAAGGGCGAATTGGAATGTGGCCGGAAATAACCGTCTTGGTATTAAGACGATCCGCATAAATTTACTCATACGGCTTTTTGCTTCATTGATATTTAAGCGTTATTGATAAAAACATCGATGAAGACTTAAAATAGATAAAATAAAATTGATTAATCTATCTAAGTAGCCATATCTGATCTACCCCTACTTAATGAGGATTTGATAAGCTATTTTTGTTAAAACACTTTGTTACTTTTTTCCGTTTATGTTGATAGATTAGGTTACTTTTGCCTAACTTTAATAAAAGAAGAAATCCTATGGAAGACAAAAGCAAGAAAGTCACGGTTCTTTACGTTGACGATGAGGAGAATAACCTGATTTCTTTTAAGGCGACCTTCCGTCTTAAGTACGATGTTTTCACTGCTATCAGTGGTGCGAAGGCTATAGAAATTGTTCGGGACAATACAATCGATGTCATCATTACAGACCAGCGAATGCCGGAAATGACGGGTGTCGAGTTTTTAGAGGAAATTATAAAGATTGATCCCGATCCGATGCGTATTTTACTAACGGGCTATACGGATATGGCTGCTGTTGTCGATGCTGTCAATAAGGGAAAAATCTTCCATTATCTAAATAAGCCTTGGAGTGAAGAAGAACTGGATCAAACTATCCAACGTGCTTATGAATTGTATGCAGAGCGGAAGCAGATTTTAGAGACGTATTCGAAGCTGGAAGTTTCAAATGAACAACTGGAATTTTTGCTCCGTCAAAAATTACTTTCGTAAATTTAGGCAAGGACGCATCAACACATCAAAATCGGTTTATTTGACTACTCCTTAGCTTTATTTTGATGGAATAACGACTTTGAATGTGGTGCCCGATCCCAGCTTAGATTCAACTTCAATGCTCCCTTTCAATTTCAGTAGCGCACTTTGAACATTGTACAATCCAAACCCCATTCCCTGGGCCTGATCACTAGCTCTAAAAAATAGCGTAAATATATCATCTAGATGCTCCTCAGGAATCCCTATCCCCGTATCACGAACAGTAATTACCGCTTCGCTGTGTGCTACTTTCACGGCAAGTTCAATTGCCTTGCCATCAAAATTCTGCCGTTGGTATTTGAAAGCATTAGAAAGTAAATTATGCAGAATTAGCTCCAGAACGACCTTATCACTTCGAAAAACACTATTTTGATCTACATGCGTTGTCAAGATGACCTCGTTACTCCTTGTTGATACTTTATAGAATTCCCCTATATCCTCAAAGAGTTGCGTAAAGTTTATGTCAGAGAGCGTAAGCCCTCCTCTACGCAGCAGATAATAATCGCGCAGGCTATCGATATACGCGTCCAGCTTGGTCAGTGAATCGACCATTAATCCTAATAATTCATGGATGTGCTCCACTTGATCAAACTGTAGCGCCAGCTTTACGGCCGAAAGCACGCCTGATAGCGGATCGCGAAGATCGTGGCTCACGCTATAAGCAAATTTATCCAGCTCATCGTAGGCTTTTCGCAATTGCTCATTTTGAATATCCAAAAGAGAATTTGCTACGTAAAACCTGTCTGCTTCTTCGATCGAAGAGATAATTTCTTCTTCGACCCAAGGCTTCCGAACAAATCGAAATATATGCCCTTTGTTAACAGCATCAACAACGGTCTCCATATCTGCATAAGCAGTTAGCAAGATGCGTATGGGTCTGGGGTATTCACGTTTAATGCGCTGTAAGAAGTTTACGCCAAGTTCGTCTGGCATGCGTTGGTCGCAAAAGATAATTCTAATATCTGGGTTTTCGGCCAAAATGTCCTCCGCTTCGCGCGTGCTGGATGCAATGTAAATATCATATTGATATCTAAAGTTGGCTTTAAAACCTACCAAATTATTTATTTCATCATCAATATATAATACCTGTATTTTCTTTTGCATAGTCCAACAACTCTAAAATGCTAACTTGTGAGCGTGTAAACGAAGTTAATCATATTTGCGCGGTTTTGGCAGTCCTTTTACAAATTATTCTGTTCAATAGGAATCAGTAAAGTAAAGGTTGTTCCCCGCCCCACCACTGAATCGACAAGAATCTTGCCATGGTGCTTAGCTACGGTGTTGTAGGCGATTGACATACCCAAACCAGTACCTTCTCCCACGTCCTTGGTGGTAAAAAATGGTTCAAAAATTTTCTCACGGACGTCGTCGGGTATTCCAATACCGTTGTCGGTAATACGTATATAAATATAGTTGCTATCTGCATGAATACCAGTCTCTATTTGCAGCTTGCCCCCAGGTTTGCTGTCAAATTTTTTGTTGATCGCGTATACGGCATTTGTCAAAATATTTAAAAAGACTTGATTTAGCTTGCCCGCGTGGCATTCTACCTTTGGCAGGTCACCATATTTTTTATCGACTTCGATCCCCTCACGCATCAGGCTACTTAAAATAACCATGGTCGATTCTAAACCTTCATTCAGATCTGCAAACTTGACGGTGTCCTCATCTACCCGGGAAAAGATTCGTAAACTCTTCACAATTTCTGCCGTTCGATATGCCCCATCATGCATTCCTTTTAACAGAAACTCTACCTCAGTCTTCAAATAGTCTATATCCAATTCATCTTTGAAAGATTTGATGCGCGCGCGCTTTTCTGCTAAAGACAGTGTTTCTTCAACGGCTATCTCTTCCACATAATCCAGAGTTTCCCAAACCATTTTGATATCACGCTTCAAAGGAGCAACATTGGATGTGACAAAATTTATCGGATTGTTTATTTCATGTGCGACCCCCGCCGTGAGCTGACCCAACGACGCCATCTTCTCCGCCTCCACTAGCTGAGATTGCGTTTCCTTTAGATGCTGCAAAGTGCTTTGCAACGATTCATTGGAGCTTCTCAATTCTGACGTACGCTCTTCGACTTTGGATTCTAAAAGTGCATTTTGCTCACGAATCAATCGCTCGTTTTCCAAGGAGATCGCCAGCTCCCGTGCCTGCGACATCTCCTTTTCCTGTTTTAACATATTGATGCTATAAGCCAAACCGAAAGATAGTAAAGCCATTTCTATCACGGAAGCAATTTGTACCGCATTGCTTGTGAAATCATTGTAATTTAAAATTCCGTAGTCCTTCAACAGGAATATTACGGATCCTATCAATAGGATCGTCCAACCAAAAACAAAGTATTTTGCAGGCCGGTAACCGCGTATCATTACTCTGTAAGATACGTATAACACAAAAATCGAAGCAAGACCTGTCGTCAGTTGCATAGCTAAAAACGCCTTCTGCTTTAGCCCGATGACAGCCAGTAGTGCGCTCAGAATGAATAGGACGATAAATACGCTAAACACACGACGTGCGGAATTGGCATTTCGCTTTAACTGTAAAAAAGCGTCGGCAAATAGCAGTGCGCTCAATCCGGATAAGCAGCCGAACAGCACAGGCCCTACCGAAGCGAAGCCCGGCCAATGCGGCCACAAATACTGAAAGCTATAACCTTTAATAGCCATTTGCGTAATCCCCGCGCAAACGACATAAATAACGTAATAAAGATATCCCCTATCGCGGACGGAGAAGAACAGAAAGAGGTTGTAGATGGCCATGATAAACACGATCCCTATATAGATCCCGCTAACTAAATTATCTTTATTTGTATGGAAGACTTGGGAAAGCCTCCCCCGGACGTACATGGGGAGGATAATTTGTTCAGTACTTCTAACTTTTAAATAAAATACTCGAGTGTCATTCTTGCGAATAAACACGTCGAATATGTAGCTTGGCATTTTGTACTTTCGATGGGCAAAAACTTCGTGTTCGCCAAGTTTGACATGCTCAAAATTCCCGTTTTCCAGCGGTGAATAGAGTTCCACCTCGTCCAATAACGGATAGGCTATTTCGAGAAGAAGTCTTTCAAGCTCACCGCCGTTTTTGACAGTCAAACGTAGCCACTTAGCGGTGTTAGAAATTCCCAAATTCGGAACCTCCGTGTCCACCCGTCTAAACGTATTCTCATGGAGAACTTCCGAAAGCGTTTCTCCGCTACCTGTATATAGACTTATTTCCTTTGTTACGTAGGGATCGTCATGCACACCATCAAACTGCAGTGATGAGTGTGTAGCACACGACGTTGCAAGGCATACTAGCAAAAAAAGTATCCAGTGTAAGAATTTCATGCTCCTGCGCTTATCTCGTTGCTTTTGCGATGACGATGTTCATAGAAGTTATAAAGAAACCCTCCTTGTCGGCAGCTAATAAGCCGGCAGAAAACTCCGCAACTTCCTGTTCTGTCAGAACATCCTGTTCGACCATCTCCGACAGGATCCTTTCCAAAAATAGATAGCGATTAGCTTCGTCCAGTGAACGAACCACCATACAATAGGTATCTATACGAATGTTTTTGAATGCATGCCGGGCAAGATCCGCTGTAAGTTTATTTCCTGCAAAGCCGTTGTTTACTTTGGTATCAACCAAATAATTGCGTATTTTTTGCTCCGTTTCTACCATGCCTGTATAAAGATTCAAGCTATTCCAAATCGTTTCAACAACCACAAATGGTGCTTCCGCATGCAAAACTCGATACACTTCCGCGAATGTGAGGTCTGGCTCTTGCAGATGTTGAACAACACGCTCCATCCGAATACCTGCGGCAGATTGATCCTCTAGCGGCAACTGATGCGTTTCGCCTTTTTCGAAACGAATATTATCGCGATCGGCAGCGTCGGCTTTCGCTTTATCAATAAGAACGGAGTCATGATCCACACCGATCACAGAGCACTTACCTTTCAACATGTCCGCTAGATTGATCGCATCCATACCGGTACCACAACCTAGATCAAGAATAACGCCCCCTTGTACATGCGCAAAAGGTTCATAAGATTGCATTTTAATATTCTTTAAAAAATCTCCGGTATCGCTGAGGTAGGCGGCACCATAGTGTTTTGCATCCGTCATAATATATTTAAGTTGGTATCGTCTGATTCGAGATCTTTTGGTGTGGACTTCAGGTTTTCAATAATCTGGTTTAAATCCCACTGACTCAGATTAGGTATATCGATTTGATAATGGATTTCAATCTCCTTGTTCCGTAAGGTTTCAATCCGCACAACATTTGAGTTGTTTCGTAAAGATGAGATAGCGTCTTTATTTTCTTGATCGGCCTCGCTTAGTGTATCCAGATTATGCATAATCATGACTGTTGCGATAAGATCCAATTTCGGATAGTAGAACGTGCCATTATTACCCACACTTGTATCGATTCGATATCCCACGCTTTCCGCCAATTTAACAGTATAAGGGGCACAAAGAGCAAACAGCGAGGTGATCCCGATTTGCGTGGCAATGGCTGCCCCCGCGCGCGTCAGGAAGATACTACCTATGCCGTACCCGGCTATCTCACGGGAGTTCCACAAACCACACCCCTCACCCGTGCCCTGTAAAGCATGGCGATACACTAACTCGTAAATATCCGAATCCATATTGCCCGTTGCCTGCTCAATCGGCAGCGGCTCACTTCCTCCGGATACATGTATCCGGACACCGCCAAATACGTTTTCCCCGTCCAATGATTCAACAATAAGTACGAAGGCCGCTGGATTATACATCCAGTCGTTCTTCGATGAGGTAACTTTTTGCACGCCTATAGCAGTTAAAACCCGCGCATGCCCCTCGATAAAGCGTTCACAGGTTTCTGGATCATCGATTGCGCGAAATGCGCGCAACCTCACTACCGGACGGCCATCTTTAAATATTAGTGCCACAAAGAAGGGTATTTAGTGTTCCAATGAAAAGCAAAGCTAATCATTAAAAACTAAACTCACTTCATCCTATACCGCAGAAAATGCTCCATGAACATTTTTTTAATAGTGTGTGAAAAAGCCTGTCATAGCTTGCTGTTGTGAGAAATTGAACAGCGCGTTGACATGGAAGACCCATAGATTATGTAAAAGATGATGGGAGGCTCTTGGCTGGAAATTAATCATGTTATTGTGACTTAGGACTTCAAGAGACTTATCGCCGTACAACTTTTCCTCGATCTGTAACAAAGATGCCTTTATAAGCTGGATATTTATGCAGAAGTTTAATGCCTGCTTTTAATCCCATCACCATAATGGAGGTGCTTAATCCATTTGCAAACTCGGCCGACGGCCCATAGATCGTAACACTGACCAGCCCGGTGCTCGGATATCCCGTTTTTGGATTGATGATATGCGCATACCTCTTCCCTTCAAATTCCACATACTTCTCATAGCTCCCTGACGTCGCTACAGCACTTTCCCGCAGTTTTAATAGCCTGATCATTTTATGCTGATTAAATGGGTTTCTCAAGCCAATCAACCAAGGATCCCCACCAAGTTGGTTTCCCCAGGTAGCGATATCGCCTGATGCATTTATCAAGCCACTGGTCACGCCACTTTTTATCAGGATACTGCGGCATCTGTCGGCAGCATAGCCTTTCCCGATGGAGCCAAATCCGATCTTCATACCTTCACGCGCCAAAAAAATTGTGCACGCATTGCTGTCTAAAATAATATCCTGAAAGCCTACCTTTTCAACCGACTTCTGAATTGCTTCTTGTGTCGGCAATCTTTCCATACTATCATCAAATCGCCATATCTTATCTAGTGCAGCAATACTAATATCGAAGGCGCCATCGGTTATTCTCGAAAAATAGAGGGCACGGACTGTTAAGTCAAAAACTTCTCGATCCACCTTTACAGGCTGCACGCCAGCATACCGGTTTACTTCCGAAATCTGCGTATGTGGTTGCCATTCAGAGATCAAATTTTCAATACGCTGCACCTCGTTGATAACTTCATCCAATCGTTTATTTGCAAGCGTGCTATCTTTTTCTACCAGCGCAAATTCAAACTTCGACCCCATAAGCGTCGCCTTCCGCGTTAACGTTACCTGCGCAAATGCATCTACCGATAGACAGAAATGTACAATAAAAACAGCGAGAATAACGTTAATCGGTTTGCTCATGATATTTCGTAAAACATTACAGCCTTAATAGCAATCTGCCAACAACTGGCCGCGCTGTTTATAGGTAGATAAGGACTGGCATTGATTTGCAATAAGAAGCTGCTCCAGCAGCGTTTCCACATCCTTTTGCATTGCTAACGAACCGCAGATCATTATAACACCGCCGCTTGCTAACAGATCCATAACGAAATGTGCATCCCGATGGATGAGATCCATTACATATTGCGACTCTTTTTCTCTGGAAAATGCCACCGCATAGCTACTCAGCTTTCTTTGCTTGATGGATTCATTGGCAAATACATTGTAATTTTCAGCCATCGCATTATTATGCCTGAAGCCCACATACAGATGCGCCGCAACGAACCGTGTATTGCTCATGATCATGCCAAGAAAAGGTGCTACCCCAGTTCCGTTAGCGATCATCAGTACATGATGTGCGTGTGCTGGAAAATGAAAATGTGCATTCATCAGAATTCGGGCGTTAATAGTCTTGCCCGGTTGCAGTCCATATAGAAAATTAGATCCCAACCCCTGGGGATGGAGTTTGACCAGCAAGTGCACAAGCCCCTCATGTGCACCAATAGAATAAAATCGCTCGTCGTTAGTGGCTGTTGGATAAACTCCTAAAAGATCGCCGGATAAAAAGCGTGTCTTTGAAACTGGCTTTAAAACTACTTTGAATGTTTGATTATCGTCTGTGACATTTGTCTTTTCGATAACCTTCATTTTTCTTAATCCCACTGTCTGCGATTGGTAAACGGCGGGGGTAGTATGCAGGACTATACCCGTTTTCTCAGACCAATTCGTCGCCCAAACGACGAATTCTTCCGCCGCTCTATTATTGACCGTGTTAACCGGCAACAAACGCTTAGCCCAGGATTGCTTCTCCAGCATAGCGTCTACCGCAATGGCGTATCCGCAGTAGTCCTCATACGATCGCGAACCAAACCCCACAACGGAAAAGTAAATTGCTCGCTGCTGGTCGCAAGAGCTCAGAAGCGATAGAAATTGGTTCGCATTCGTAGGTGCGTCTCCTAAACCAAAGGTTGAGGTCAAAAAAATAAAATGCTCGGCTTTAGGTAAAACCCGGTAATTATTCATCTCTAAGATGACAGATCGTTTACCCGCTTGGAGCAATTGATCGTGTATCTGATTTGCGAAAAAGACAGTGCTTCCGTTTTCAGATCCGACGAAGATCACAATTGAGCACTCTTCTGCCTTGTAGCGATTTTTGATTTTATTCCGTGTTCGTCTATAGGTAATGACAAAACCCGAATAGATAAACAATATAATATTTAAAGAGGCCACACCGAGCACTATTGCCAATAACATATGTGTTCTTCCGGTGTGCAGGTCCAAACTCCATTTTTCCAAAAGCACAGCGAAAGAAAATTTGGTCTCTTCCACCACATCGCCAGTAACCTGATTCACGGTGAAGTTTCCTTCTTTCGTCGACAATAAGAAAAATTCTTCCGGATCGTCTTCTATAAATGGAAACTCGACTTTCACCGTTTCGGCTAGTTTCGTCGTTTTAAATATTGTAAAATCTGCTAAAGCTTGCTGATCAGTGCTCCCTGCCTTCAGTTCTTTTTTTATCGTTAGCGGAGGCTGCTTAAACAAATCCATCCTAGCAAGAAATAAATAGGTGCCTGTCAGTGCGATCAGCAAGATGGGAAGCAGGCTCCAGCGCCCTGCGACAACGTGCAGGTATTGCGCCAAAAAATCACGATTTATCTTTGCAAAAAAATACCGCAGCCCCTTTTGTCGCTTCACAATCAATACAAACCCACTTACCGTAATCAGTAGCAGAAGAAAGGAGGCCGTGCCGACAATAATCCGCCCGGTTTCATGCAAGAATAGTGATCGATGCAGCGCTGTTACACCCTGGATAAAATTATTTTTCAACGTAACATCACCCAACTGCTTCCCTGTGTTAGGATCTACATAGGCCTTCACGGCATTTCCCTCCACGTCGAATGCATCGATCTGCACGAATCCATTATGATCGACTGACAAATCGATTATTTCCGTATAATGCTGGCGCATTACCGGTATAACATCTGCAAGGGCCAATTCTTCAAAATTCTGAACCTTATGGCCAGCTGTTTTTTCCAGAACAGCATCAAGCGCCAAAATGGCGCCTGTGATAGCAAGAATAAATAGAAATAGTGAAGATAGCACGGCGAGCGCCAAATGAGCATACCTCCATATAGATAAGGTCATTATTTATTAGGCTGATCGCGTTAAGGTGTCTTATTCAGCTTCACGAAACGAATATATCCCTTCCCTGTCGCGCGCGCTGTAATGGCCTCTGTCGTTAACGGGATTTCAACGTCCTGTACATGGTACTTTTGTTCTTCTACTGCCGACTCGAAACGCAGTTTATATCCCTTATTCAACTTCGCATCATCAATAACCAACGTACGCACCGCTCGATCACCTCCGCCAACGGAAGCACCTGTTACGGCACTCAACTTCTCTTTTGATTTTGTTTGAAATTTATACCATTCTTTCAACGTGTTGTACCATTGCTTATCTGTCCCCAACACAGAAAGAGTTTTTTCATAAGCACCACTGGGACTTATGAGAGATATGATAACATAGGCCGCTTCGCCCTCATAACTATTCATTTGCACCATGCACTTGTATCGGCTTGATTGCGCTATCGAATAATTGCCATACAATAAGGAGATCATCAACAATATTCCAATTTTCACTAACTTCATCATATCATTATTTTAGAAAATCCAATGAAACATTATTACTACTTAAAAATTCGTTTTCTTTGGCCAGGTCAAACGCAGTTTCCTCAAATTCCGTTTTGAGCTCTTTCTTCGCACCCAAGGCGATAAGCGATTTTAATACGGTGTCATCTTTCGCAACAAGCGCAGCCTTATGCAACGGCGTTGTGCCTTCACTGTCTTGCGCGTTTACATCCGCACCGAGTTCAGCAGCTTTCTTTACTAAAGAAGGGCTTTCTTTTGCCACTGCAATATGGAACAATGAACTTCCGTCTTTTTGGTTTTGAACAACAGAGAAGTTTCTTCCTTTAAAAAGCATAAGCTTTTCTTCAAAATCGTTGCCTGCTACGCCTCTACCGGCATTTGAAGGGTTTTGACTCATCTCTCTAAACGAATTAAACCAGTGATAAGCCAAATTTTTTCCATCTTTATCTAACACGTTGATATCTGCACCATTTTCAAGTAAAATGGAGGCAATCTCTGCCGAGCCGTTCGCAATAGAGCGAGTCAGGGCAGATTCCCCTTTGTCATTTTGTGCATTAACATGTTGCGCTTTTGAAAGAAGAAGTTTAACAAGCTCGGCGTCTCTTCCTGCTGCCGCGTTCATTAATACGGTGTTGCCCTCGTTATCAGCTTTCTCAAGGTCGACGCCTTTGTCGATCAAATAGTTTATAAGTTCCATATCTGGTCGTCTCACAAGCATATGGAGAATGGTAGCGCCATCCTTATTTATTGCTTTAGGATCTAACTTTAGCTCTTCAATCAAGTGCTTATAAACGGGTAACCCGTTGCTGGCTTGTCTAGAGCCTTGCGCAGCAAAGAACAGTGCGTTACCGGTCGGGCGCACACCTTTACTAATAAGTTTTTGTACCAGCTCCATATTGCCCAGCTTTGCAGCGTAGTCTGCAGCATTACGGCCATATTCGTCGGTAGCTTCAATGGAAAGTCCTTTCCCTATAAAATATTCTGTTATTGATAAGTCATTGTCGGAAGCAATAGCTAACAGTAACAAATTTGCTCCTCCATCATAGCGATGTTTTGGATCAACTCCGGCCGCAAATAACGCATCAAACACGGCGGTGTTTTTATTTCCGGTTGAAGCTGCGTAGGCCGCTATTGCATCACCATGACTATCTTGGTACTGCACATCGGAACCTTTGCTGATAAGGTATTCTACTAATTCTAGATTTCCACTGGACGCTGCCCAGTGTAAATAACTGCGGCTGTGGTGCGTTTTCTTGTTAACGCCATTACCTTCTTGCTCGATCAAAAACTGTATCACGTCGTTAGATGCTCTGTTCATGATAGCCAGTGACACCGGATCCCATGACGCCGCGTTCGGCTGAGAAGGGCTACTCCCGTTTTCAATCTCGGCTTTCACTTGAACCAAGGACGGTTTGGATTTCCAAAAGTCTGCAGTTAATAATGTAGTTTGCTGTGCTTTACCACACAGAGCGCTAAGCAATAGCGCCGACAAAATATATCTCCTTATCATACGAGCAAGTTAACTATTTAAACTAAATCTAAATTAAGGGCAAATATAGTAAAATCTCCTGCTTAAGATTATTTTTGGGGCTTTTATTCCCTATTGTTGACAAATATTTCTGAATATATCAGCACATGTTAGCGCAGATTTTCTCGAACCAACTGTTGTTGGCTTGAATCGTCAGCAAGGGAATAACAAAATTAAGGTCTTACTAGATTAAGTTTACGGTTTTGAACGTCTAGATCTGGGCGTGCGAGGAATATAGGCGTTTCAAAATAGATTAAAAAGAAATGGAATCGCTATTGGAACGACTGTATAAATGTCAAGCAAGTTTAAATAAAACGTAGATAAATGTTCACATCAACGTTCGTGTAAACTTTTCTTTACATATTTTTAAAAAATTCAATTTAGTAAAGCCTCATTAGCCTATGCTAAAAACAATCATCATCGAAGTTCGTTATAAAATTTAACGCGAATCTATTTTGACCGTAATTGGTGGCGCTGGGGTTCTTATTATTATTGTTACTTGGACGCATTTTAAACATCTTTTTCGTAATATTGGTGCACTAATTTGATTACGAGCTGGTTTTACGATTTTAACTAAACAAATATATTATTTACATATGTTAATAAGTATTGTGGATGATGATCCTGTCTTTCAGTTTTTATGCAGAACATACTTCAGCAATTGTTCGAGTGATGTGGAAATGCTATTTTTTAATAATGGTATGGAAGCTATGGAATATTTTTTGGACTCGAACAATGGCAGCCATCGTCTTCCTAAATTGATTTTAGTTGACATCAATATGCCAATTATGGACGGATGGGCGCTGCTAGAAAGCATGGAGGCCATGCCTATTTTTAGCGAGAGCCATGTGTATATGGTGAGTTCATCGATTGCGGCAGGTGATCGAGAACGAAGTCTTTCTAAATCATTGATAAAAGATTATCTGAAAAAACCGATCGATCCGACCGTTTTCGATAGCATATATAAAGCTGCATTGGAAATTTAGTACCGTGTCGATCATTCAAGACATAACTGCCAATATGCATGTTAGTAAAAAGACGGAAGCATTATGCCATTAAGAGAGATAAGACGGTTAAGAGCGTTAGATCGTTTCTTGACCATCCAGTTTGAAAATGAAAAAGAAGTTCGCGACTTAGTGCGGCTAGCTGCTGAAATATGTGAAGCTAAAATAGCATCTATCACCATCCTGGATACGGTATCACATCATTTTCGCTACAACTGGGGGCTCGAAATAGACGATGCAAAATGGAACGATTCGTTTTGTAACCTAACTATTGGTGGATATCAGCCTGTAATTGTACCCGATGTTCGTGTACGTCCCGATCTTGCGGAACACCCCTATGTGAAAGGCCATCCATACATTCGTTTTTATGCCGGCGTTCCTTTGTTAACACATGATGGACATCACGTAGGGAGTTTGTGTGTTTTAAATGATGATTGCCTTACCCTTTCAGAAACGCAACTGTCTATGCTGGGCATATTAGCAAAACAGATCGTTCAGCTTTTTGAACTGGAAGCGAGTATCATGTTGTTAAAAGAACAGCTGAAAGATGTACGCCTCTCGCAGATACAACTGAAGTCATTTTTCAATAGTAGATTGGTTTTACATTTATTATTAGACACGGAGTTTCGCATATTGAGCTTTAACAAAATTTTTAACGATCTGATTGTTAAAAATGTAGGTGTGGTACCCAAAGAGGGGGATGATATTCGTTTATATGTCCAGGAACATGTGGAGCCAGATTTTGTTGAACATTATAGTCGCGCAATCAGAGGTGAACGTTGTGTGCTTCAGATGGACTCTATGGATGAAGACGTGCCTCTTAACTGGTTAGTTCATTTTGAACCTGCTTTTGACCCTGATGATCGGGTAATGGGCGTGTCGTGCAATGCGCTCGATGTTACCCAAAAAATCGAACAGGAAGCACAATTGACGCTACAGAATGAGCACTTAAAGAAAGTGGCATTCTATCAATCACATGACCTCCGACGCCCAGTGTCTTCCATCTTAGGAATCGTCGAATACCTTAATGAAAAGCTTGGAGACCAAGTGCCTGAAGAACTGGAGATGCTTAAATTATGTACCCGCGAATTAGACGAAAAGATTAAAAAAATTGTAAATATCACCGATTTAACGAAAGACTAATACACAGCCTAACTTGCTTTGGATCGCAGTTGATCTTGGTTAGGCATCTTATAATCCGATGCCTCTGCGCGAAATCGTAAAGTAAAACAACTGCCGTGATTCAATTCACTCTCTACATTCAAAGACCAACCTACCTTCGCCAACAGGTCTCTACACAATGAAAGTCCTAGTCCAGCACCCACTTCATCTTTCGTACCAGTCTGACTGTTGACCGCTTCGCCGTTGCGCAAGTTCGTCAATCGATCTTTATCTATCCCCTTACCAAAATCTTGGACATAAAATCCAGCTACCTCATTATCTTCGGTTGAAATACCAATCTTGATTGATCCGCCCACTTGGCTATACTTTATCGCATTACTCAACAAATTGCGCAACACAAAATTGAATATTTCCACATTTCCGACCAGCATCATAGATGGTTCGACTTTACAATCTAACACCAGCTCTTTCGTCTTCAATTGTATTCCGAAAAGATCTCTAGCCACGCCTACTTGCTCTAACAAGGAAAAGGGTGTTACGGAATAATCTTTTTTTCGCAACTGCCCGGCCGTCCAAACCAAAACGTTATCCAACATTCCTTTGGATACACTTGCCTTGTATTTGATATCCGCGATCAGCTCTTTAAATTCCTTATCGCTCAAACCTAATGTTTCGACATGTTCAAAAAGGATTAGTAACTCTTGAAATGGAGTTCTTAAATCATGCGAGGCTAAAGACAGAATTTTCAGCTTAAAATTTTCAGCAGATAAAAGCTCTTTTTGCTGTTGTTCGATAACCGCGATATGGTCTTGCAATTCTCTATTCGTGTTGTAAAGATTAGTTCTTTCTACTAGCAATTCACGCTTACGTTTCAGTAAGTAGTATATTAAAAAACCTATAATAACTTTGCTGACAACGACTGCGGCGACCAGGACGTAAATAATTTCCTCACTTTTCATAGCTAATTTGGTAATAATAAGTCACAAAATTACGACACAAAAATAGTAATTATAACACTTCTACCAAACAATTTTAAGTGTAAAACAAGGATATAAGCAATAAAATATTGTCTCCACGCATGCGGTTAATTCAAAAAGAATAGTTATTGCAATGCAACAGGCAACACGATAAATGTTTGTAATACTAAACAGCGAAGTTTGACAGTGCTGATCCGTCAATCCACAAAAATGTTCTATTTACCAACTGTTCCGGAAGAACATAATTTTCGACAAGATTTTTGTCGACATTTCGCATGAAGGATTTGAGTTCACCTTCTTCTACAGACAATGCCGTGTAAATGGCCGACTCTTCCCGATAGTCTAGATCAGAACAAACAACATTTACCTCATTAGATTCGAAAAAACGGGCAGCATCGGCGGCTGTAAGCTTCAGTAGATTATTCGCCACGCGATCAAATTTTTTGAGCTCTGCCCGCAAGTGAAAGGGGTAATTATCGTATAAAAAGTCTTTATACAACTGCCTATTAGCTGTACGAAGTGCCAAATTTCGCACGATCAATCGCTCTGGATTAAACTCAAAATTGAATATTTGCGGATTTTCATAAAAACCGTAGATAGCATTAAAGCCCCATAATCTTTCTTTCCATTCCATACACTTAGAAAACAGTTAGCCAAGCAGATTGTTTTCTATAAATCACTGGACAATATAAAAGCTCCCCCTTACTGCCAAGAATTTTAAGGAAGTTTCACTCTTTGGAATAAATATTGTATATTCAATATTTTAACGTAATTTACGTTATTAAAAAAAGCTTTATTTACTAATTTTAAGGACATGCAACAAGGCAAAGTTAAATTTTTCAACGAAACAAAGGGATTCGGTTTTATTACACCTTCTAACGGAGGTAAAGACATTTTTGTACACTCTACAGGATTACTGGGCAATATTCGCGAAAATGATACAGTTGAATATGAGACTGAAGAAGGGAAAAAAGGAATCAATGCAAAAAATGTACGTGTAGTAAGATAATTTTTACGACCACAACGCTTAGTCTTGCTTAGCAAGGCTGTTAAAAAAAGCTCCCCAATACTGAAAGTACTGGTGAGCTTTTTTTATGGTTTGTCGCATAGGTCTGTGATTTCAGGTCGAATCAGTTGTAGAGTCCTCTATATTACTTAGCCAAGGCAAATATCAAATTATTCCATACACTCACCTTCCTGTATATTTCAGACGCGTCGCGGCAAGGCAAATACTTTTGTAAGGGTAATGTAGTTTCTAAACGGATTGTCCCTCGCTCAAACCCTTCCGCCGCATGCCGCGGCAAGGCAAATACTTTGTAGGGCAAAAGCATTCAAAACCCCGTCGCTTGAAACCTTTGCAGGGGAGGTTTGTGCTATGGCAAATGAATACATATTGCAAAGCTTTCGAGGCGACATTTCGTTTAACAATGGAAAGAAGCAATAAAGTATGGGAAACTTAAACTTTTCGCACTACGGATACACATTACGCAATACCCCTTCAAATGCGACATTTCGTTTAAAATTGGCAAATGCATTATAATAGCTCTTAAAAAATTTCTCACTACGCTATACGCATTACGCAGTACTATATACTACAACCTATTTTCATTACCCACTACTAATAAATCGAAAGACCAGCCGCATCAGCTCAAAAACCAGGTAACGGAATTTTACGTTTCATCAAGCGATGGTATCAGCGGAGTGCTGCCGTGGCCTTGTGGGTATGGGCAGGCATGAGATTATTTCCCGAAATCCAATCTAAAAGGATTTTGGGATGTCATCTAGCCTGATAGGCAGCCTTTCGCTGCGGGTTGGGTTGTGTGCAAGATCGCCTCGATGAAACAAAGATTTTTTGTATACTTTTTCATCTGAAAAAGTATGGCCCAGTCCCGGCTAGGGACAAGCGATCTGCCGCATGCCGCGGCAAGGCAAATACTTTGTAGGGTAATGTAGTTTCTAAACGGATTGTCCCTCGCTCAAACCCTTCCGCCGCATGCCGCGGCAAGGCAAATACTTTTGAAGGGCAAAAGTATTCAAAACCCCGTCGCTTACTTTTGTTGCATCCTTATTAGATAGTGCGAAGGCAAATGACTACAGACGCAACAAAACTGATGCGACATTTCGTTTGAAAATGGGAAGAAGCGATAAAATAAAGGAGATATAAACTTCTCGCACTACTGCATTTTGAACAGTTTGCCCATCGCACAACCTTTCCGCCGCATGCCGCGGCAAGGCAAATACTTTTGT
>NZ_JJMU01000061.1 GCF_000757725.1 Sphingobacterium deserti | reverse complement strand
GCGGTGCATTGTAGTATCTTTTCTAATTTCTCACTACGCTCTACGCAATACACTGTACTAATCGCTTTCGATGAGACATTTCCCGTTCATAACAGGAGGTGCAGGTATAACAATTCTTTACCTTTTGCACCACGCAAAGGCGTTGAGCGACTAAACAACTTTGGTCATATAAAAACCTATCAACGGCACTTTTACGTTTCATCAAGCGATGGAAAAAGCGGAACGCTGCCGTGGCTTTGAGGGTATGGGCAGGCATGAGATTATTTCCCGAAATCCATTCTTAAAGGGATTTTGGGATGTCATCTAGCCTGATAGGCAGCCTTCCGCTGCGGGTTGGGTTGTGTGCAAGATCGCCTCGATGAAACAAAGATTTTTTGCGTACCTTTTTCATCTGAAAAAGTATGGCCCCGTCCCGGCTAGGGACAAGCGATCTGCCGCAGCAAGTTCAAGTTCTGTTTATAAAACAGATTGTCCGCCCCACATCTTGTCCTAGCAAAGGATGGAAAGGATATGCGAATAGCATTTGTTAATCCGTCATCTGCTCCCGAAACTTTATAAAACATGTAGTTGAAGTCTACTCTTTAGCTAATCCAAATTTTACACCACTTCTTTTTATCCAACGATATCACCAAATCCTGTATAAAAATCTCATTATCAGATCGCCTCACTTTTCTATTAAATATACTTGACAAAGTTTTGCCTATACCCCCCCCTTCTCGCGGGATAAATGCTTTGTAGTTTGTATCCTCATATTCAATTTCGAAGAAATCAAAAAATTCAAGCAAAAAGTCTAGAACATCATCCCCATCCAAACCTAAATCGGAAAGGGACGTATAAGCTCCTAATTTTCTTTCTTTAATACCAAATTCCTTTGATATATATTTTATAACAATATTGTAATTTCTATTTTCCATCGATAATACCATTGTATATAATTTGTGTGTTATAAAGTGTCAGCTTACGTCTTGTATCCAATATTTGACAACCGTAAGCTCCTAAGCTTCCTAACAGACCGGAAATTGCCGAGCTAAGAAAAACCCACCGCTATGTCCCTACCCGGGACGGGCCGCAATGGAACGTAGAGCGCCGTTAATCAGTTCCTAGCTCGAAGGGGGCCGATCAACCGAATAGATACAATTGCACTCCCCTTTATTAACCAACATGTCGCATCTTTTATAGATTGTAGTATTTAGTACTTAGTATATAGAAATGGTACTGTGTGTACATTTTATTACGTATTATTTATTACATTTTACTTTCTATAGCACAAGCCATCCCTTGCAAAGGTTTCAAGCGACGGGGTTTTGGTTCCTTTTGCCCTACAAAAGGAATGCCCTGTCCTGGCAAAGGACGGAAAGGATGTGCGATGGGATAGTCGGTTATGCATGTTACTTGACATTACTAAAATTCACTTACCAATCCGGCTTGTATTTCTTCCAATCCTCAGGAACTTTCTCTGCTTTCTGATAAACATCGCATTCGAAGCTATTATCGAAAAATAAATAATTTGTAACGACGGGAGCGTACATGACGTAAATCCGATCTCCGTCAACTCTCACTAAAAATATCCCCCGTTGTAGCGTCCCGTCTTGGTCTGCAATTTGCCTATCAATTTTAGTCTTCCCGCCTTTTTTATAAATAACACCCCTAGCTCCGGTAACCTCTGGATCCGGCCCCTCGGGCTTTTCCGAAAAAGCTATCAATCGCAAATAGCCTCTCGGATAGAACTGAATTCTTACATTCCTTTCTTCCTTTTTAAAATCTCTTATATTCCCTACCTTACGATCGGCATAACAAGTTCCGATTTCTTGATAAAGATAATTAGTGTCTATCTGCTCGTAAATTGAAGGATCAAATTTATCGATATTTCGATATTTTTTGAGCATTATTTTCTGACCGTCTCTTAATCTTAGTGTTGGAGCGCAAGAGGAAACGACACCTATGCATAAAACGATTACAATCAGTTGCTTTACCATGATGTAAAATTGTTTCTGGTTTGATATTGGAAATAGGGTTTAATTCCTTTAGAAAATGAGTTTACTTTATTTTTCGGATAAAACTACTCGCTTTTGCATGGAGTCCTTGTTTTAAGTTTTTATTTCGTCAGCAACATTACAAAAGTAGACGGTTGTTCTATTATTTCAATAGTCCTAAAGTTTTCTGTAATTATTGTATCTAGTTTATAATCTATCAGCGATGAGAGGTTGATTTTTTTACCATTTTTTAAAACCACTTCAATATGATAGTAATAATCATTATACGGTAAGGCAGAAACTCCAACAGAATCACTAAAATGTTGTGATGTTGCATAAATCCTAATCTTATCAATCTCCTTTTCTGTGTAAGTAGCATTATTGACGGTTAGCTTATTTCGCTCAACTCTGACATGCTTATATGTGTTATTTAAATAATTAACATGCAACACAATTACAGGAAGAAGATAAACAAGAAAATAAAAAGAAAATGTTGAAAAGAACAATATTTTAAACAAATTAAATTCTGCGTTGAAAGACAAAAAACCAATAAGACCAAAATAAACATTACTTATTATAAGTAGTTCTCTCAATGCATATAGTTGACTTTTTAATGATATTTTCAAATCCATATATTATCTATAATGCATCCAATTATTTGTAGCTCTATTTATAAATCCATTAAAACCTTGCTTGAATTGTGGCCACCAATTATCCCAAGCACTTTCTGTAACTCCAGCTCCAATTCCTATAGTGGTCCCTACCACAAAACCAGCAGGACCACCTATTGCCGTTCCAACTTCTGCTCCAACAACGGCAGATGTAACTGTCGCTCCAAATCGAAAACTAAAACGATAACCGCTGATCTCTCCATTGTAATACTCAACACCATCATATATTATTTGTCCGCCCGCAGATAAATATCCACCAACTTTCGCGAATTTTCCTAAAACCTTACTATTTCCCTTTAAACTCTTATCTATTGCCTCAATAAGTTCGGCAGAAGTTCCTATCTCTTTACCAACGTTTGCTGCTTGCTCTATCCTATTTGCGTTTTTCTTTCCCGGTGGATCCTCTCCTTCGGCGTCATTAGGCAAAGGCGAATCCATTCTATGCATCACATGATTCAATCCCGCAACAACACCGCCCGATATCGCTCCGAATACAATGGTACCGTAGGCATTCTGTGAGAATTGCCCTAAGCCGAGTGAATTCATGGCCTTCCCCCAACCAAAGGCTCCTAAGCTTCCTAACAGTCCGGAAATCGCCGAACTAAAAAAGCTCTGTCCCTGTACCAAGCCCAGAATACCTTGGGATAGTCCATGAGCACCTGCTTGCAGTAGCGCATTGCCAAAGCTTGCTGCAGCGCTGAAAAGGGAACCAATGCCAAAAGCGTATAGTACTTACATTCACTACTCCCAGATGTTGCCTCAATCTTATTGGGTCTCTATCCATTTGCCCGATCGGCTGCTGCTAAAAGATACCGCGGTTTCGTCTCCCCCACGACACCATTTTTACGCTTCATGTAATTTCAAAAAACTTCATCAATACCTACATACACATCTTCAATTTCAAAATGTTGTTTGTAAAATACTAAATTAACAAAAATGTTATCATTTGCTTTTATCATAAAGCAACTAACCTATAGCATTAATAAAAAAGTAAACATACAACTACATAAAAATTAGAATATAAAATCATTAACCCCTAAATCAACAACAAATATTTATCTTTACATATATTAGAACTCTAAAAATGTATAAAATATGTCTGATAACGTTTCTGTTATTCTGCCAATTTGCTAACGGGCAAAAAACAGTAGCTTTTAAATTTGTCCCCCAGGAAAACCGTATTTATTCGTCTGAAAATATGTACTCGATAAAGAGTGTAGTTAATGTTGCGAGGAGTACCGAGCTCTCAGCCGAGTTGTATGAACAAGGGATATTCTCGCCGGTTACCATCGAAGGGATTAGCGCATGGAAATCATCTACAGAAACAAAAAATAGAGTTAATGATTCAATCGCCTATATCGCAAGATATTTTGACTACAGCGCAAGTCAAACAATCAATGGGGAAACATCAGAGGTAGACAACCCTCATTATGATAGCTATGTTTATGGCTTTTATGATACACAAGATTTTCAAAACATAATTAAGGTAGATTCTATTGTTAATAAAAAATTAAGTATTCAAGAAAAAGAGGCTTTGAAAAATCAAATTAGACAGCAAGATATCATTTATCAGAAAAGCCCGATTAAAGTAGGTGATTTTTTTGAGAAATCTTCAACGATGACTTCGGCGGCTATAGGCATTGGGGCTATCGAATTCAATATCAAATCAAAATACAAATTAAACTCTATTAATAACGGAATAGCATATTTCGATATTACAGTATCTTTAGAATTGAGTAACTCGGAAGATTCTATCGAAATTTCTCCCACCAGTAGTGGTCATGGAAAATTGGAATTCGACATTGAAAATCAATTTACGAGACGTAAGATAACGTGTTATCACATCGTAGCAAAAACTACAAAGGATGGTTTAAGATTTTCAACTACAATTTTGACAAAATCTTCCGAGCTAACCTCTTTGATTAATAATTTCAAATGAGAAAAATAGCAGTTAACTAGCAAAGTGATCAGCGTTCTCTGATCACTTTGCTATAATGTCTACCTGTAGTTTCCAATGTTATATATAGCTTGGTTTTGAAGGTTAGTAGAAAAATCGGTCATATATCGATCAAAGAACCTAATTCCGCGTACATATGTCTGATCAATATATAATCCAACCGCAGCTCCGATTAACATTCCCGCATAGCTCCCCACGACCCTACCGAGGGTCGAACCGACATACGTAGCACTTAAAGTGCCTACATAGGCTCCTCCTGCAGCCCCAAAATATCCGCTCACTAGACCTTTTGAAGCAGTAATTACAAACCTAAAATTAAATTCATTCTCGTTAATACCTCCAAAGGTTTTCAATTTATAATCATAATATATTTCGCCACCGATTTCTATAAAATCTGTACTACCGAGTTTTAATCTTTTACCTAAATCTGATCTCTCAATCCAACTATCCAATATTTTATCTAATCCTGTTTTTTGTAATTGCTCAATTGTCAATTTAGTTCCAGATTTTAATTGCTCCAGTTGTTTCCTTTGTTCAGGTGTTAAGCTTGCCAACTCATCGTCTCCCGGTCCACCCATTCTATGCATCACATGATTCAATCCCGCAACAACACCACCAACAATAGCACCTTGCCAAAAGTTTCCACCGCTTAATTCCGCACCAACGCCGCCCGATAGCGCTCCGAATAAGATCGTACCGTAGGCGCTTTGTGAGAATTGGCTCAAGCCAAGTAAATTCATGGCCTTTCCCCAACCGTAAGCTCCTAAACTTCCTAAAAAACCGGAAATAGCCGAACTAAGAAAGCTCTGCCCCTGGACTAACCCCAAAACGCCTTGTGACAGTCCATGAGCACCTGCTTGCAGTAGTGCATTGCCAAAGCTTGCTGCAGCGCGGAAAAGGGAACCAATACCAAAAGTAACTGCTCCGGATACGGCACCGAAGAAGGTTGCTTTCAACGCTCCCCCAAGATTCCACATACCGAGATTACCTGTTACTACAAGATTCACTGTATAGGCGGCAAGACCTGCAACCGCCCCAATTACAATAGCGGTTAACCAAGCAGAAAGTCCCAAAAAAGCTAGAAAAAACTGCCCGCTGGGGTCTGTATTCATAAGCGGATTGTTCAGGACATACCCATATTTATTGTAGTTCTGGGTATTGAACATTTCTTGGATATTGGCGTCGGCATTGAGAAAGCGGCGCAAGGTTGGGTCGTACAACCTGCCGTTCATATGGATAATGCCGACTTGATCGAAATGCTCGTGGGATGTATAACCACGATCCAGCAATTCCATCCTACCATGGGACAGGTTACCCCAGGCATCAAAATGCCGTTCCTCAACCAAAAGCCCGTTCTCATCGCTGATAGCCAGGATACTTCCCAGATAATCTTTGTGCAAAAATTTATAAGAACCCCTACGCTCTGCGTAGTCTTTCAAATATACGATACTACTTTCATAAGGCGAGCCACCAATAAAAAGGATGTGCTTCTCTTCCCCGGTGGCATTGTTCCGGATGACCTCACAACTGCCGTCTGCACTGTAATACTTGGTAAAGCTGCCTCCAGAACTCACAGCTGGTTGACCTTTGGAGCTCCCAGTTGGCACCTTTTCATTCAATACCACACGCTGGCGCATAGCACCAAGTCCGTAGTCAAATGCAATAGTGGCCTGCGTTCCTAAGATCTGCCGCGGATCGCTGTTTTCGTTATAAACAACTTCCTGAATCAGGTCATTGGTGTAATGTTGCTTGCCTGTGCTGTTTAGTTTTATGCCCGATGGCCTATATTGCTGCCCCGCGTTATCGAAGCGAACTGTACCAATGTTATCGAGCGCAATAATGCGTCCTTGGATGTCGTAGGTATTGGTTGATTGCGCTTCCGTTACCGGGTTAGTCCACTCCACCAGCCGATTGTTATTATCGTAGGCGAAACTTTCCGTGAGCGCGATGTTCCCGCTCCGCACGCGGCTGTTGAGCTCATTGCGAACCGGGTCAAATACATACTGCTGCCCCAAAATCCGTCCTTGGTTTGACTCCTGCAAGGTCTCCGTCAGCATATTCTGCTCATTATAGGTATTCTTGATGCGGGTTTCGCCAAACTTGCTCCGCAGGATCTGGCCGTTGGGATTGTTCTCGTCTATACGCCATAGCTCCCTGCCGGTATCGGCATCGTTGATTTTAAACAGCAGACCGCTCCAGGGGTCATAGCTATGCTGAATGCGTGCCAGCGTCTCAACGCCCTCAGATTGCAGACTTTTTACGTAGGACACAATCCGGGATTTATCATCATATTGGATATCGCGCTGCATATAAACGCGGCCGAAGCTTTCTTCCCGGTTTTCCAGCAACCGGCCATAGCTGTCGTAGGTAAACAACGTCCGGAATGGCTCACCGTTTGCGGTGCCAGACTGCTCCAACAAAAGCCCTTTAGCATCATAGCGATAGTTAATGGTCTTGTCGGTAATGCCATCTTCTGTTGATTTTTCAATCTGTTCGATCAGTTGCCCTTTGTCGTTATAACGGTACTCCTTATATCCTTTTGGGCTGACCTCTTTCGTGATCTGACCAAAGCCGTTGTAGGCAAAGCTGTATTCCCCATTGGCAGGATCGGCGAAAAGCGATCGCCGCCCCCAGGCATCATAGGCTGTTCGGACGGTATTGTCTACATATTGAGCGCTGATCTGCTCGCCCGCTGCGTTGAACGAGAAGTTAATAATACCACCCGCGTCTTCCGAAGAAAGTACATTTCCAAGGGGATCGGATGTTTGTTTGTTAACCCGTAGATAACCGTTTGATTCTTCCGCAATGCTCGTTCGCCCCTCCTGCCGGCTACGCATTTGCTTTCCTGTAAAAGCAAGCGCAGTGACTACAGTAGGGAATACGCTATCGTCATAACTAACTGTATTCCATTTATCGGGACCTCTGTCGCGGTGGGGCTCCGACTCCATAACTTTTCGCCCCAGGTCGTCATACACCGTTAGGGTTGATATTAGATTATTTTGTTCCGGATCTGTAGACAAGTGTAGATCACCGCTAATAATCACATATCCCGCACTATTAAACCCACGCTGTCTGCTTTTAATCTGCTGCCCCAGTTTATTGGTAAAGACCGTCTTCGTGGTTCCATCAGGCAGCTGTTCCGTTACCCGCGTGCCTTTGTCGGTCATTTTTTGGTAGACATATGTTGTCGTACCGCCCAGGTTCGTTTGCGAAGAAAGCATCTTGCCCCAGCCATCATACACGTTGGTCTGAATCATGCCCGAGGGGTCGTTTTGGGTTAGCACCTGTCCCAAATCATTATAGCTGATCTGCGTTTCCAGCCCTAGATTGTCCGTTTTCCTAACCACAAAGCGCCCCATAGGTTCATATGCAGTGGTATCGGTTTGGGTCATGGCATCCACGCTATTGGAGATTGTCTTGCTAACAATATTACCAAAAACATCGTGTTCATAGGCTTCCTGCACCCAACCTGAGCCATCTCTGTTATACGTCTTTTTAGCTGTTAACAGATGGTCATCGTAGGTATACTCCTCGTGTTGCTGCTTGGTATCGGCGTAGGCTTGAACAATTTCTACTTTGCTCGTCGGCCGACCCACATAATAATCTCTCCCCGTACCGGCAATGTTGTGTGCATAGGCTAAAACAGTGGTTGTCGTGGCATAGCCATTGTTGATCACTGTCGTTGTGCTGGAGGGAAGGTAATACTCGCCGTATTCCATCGTACGTTCTTCGACGACGTCTGTTAAAAAATCTTTCGCGATTGTCTTCACAGGCACAATAGCGGTCACGCCCGGCGAAGGTTCGGCATGAGCGTAGGTAATCGCTTTAAACGAGAGCAATTGTGTATTATTAGGCGAGAGGTCTGCCGGGAAAATTAGCGCATTATCATCTTGGGTACGCACCGTCCATTCCTTGATCGGGAGGCCTTCGTTCAACGGATCCATTTCAACGCCAGTCCAGACCTTGGCATCTTTCAGCTGATCGGTGTACCAGGATGAACGGGCTGATTGTCTGAACCCAAGCATCCCCTTTCCAAGCACATGGGCCACAAAGCCGCGGTATTTAAAATCTTGCTTCTTATTTTCCTGTTGCAACTGGGAAACCACGAAGGTGCGCGATAAGCGATCCATTTCGACGTAAGGATATTGCTCTTTTTTGACGGCGGCGTAAAAACCGGGGTTTACCTGCGGATCAAGCTCGTCATATTTAACCTGCGTAACGATACCGCCTTGCGTAATCGCCGTAATATATGTTTCGTCAGCAACGCTGTAATGGGCGTATTTTACCAAACTGCCTTCCCGGAAAACCAAGATGTTTTCATTGAAATTATTGATCCGAAAATCACCAATCAGTGGCGAAAAATGCGCTAAAGTTGGCTTATCGGTTTTCTGAAAATGCGAAGCATAAGGCTGTACATCGGTCCAATACACATCATATTCCTCCGGGTACCAATCCATCTTGTACCGACGGCGGCCCCGCAACTGGCTTCCGTCTATATTTCTCTTCTCGAAGATAACATTTCCCTGCGCATCTATTCCTTTGTTTTCATGATACAAGATCATAAACTTGGTTGTTGTCTCTTCCTGATTATAACGAAAAAGCATGTGCGAGTAAAATGCCAGGAAATCAGCCTTCCCGTCCTTATTCAGATCCTGGGCAAAATACTGTCTACTGATGTTTCGAGAATGTGTATCTCCTTTAAAGTCAAAACTCTCTTTATACAGCTGAAAGCCGTCCAACACCTGCACGCGGAATCCCGTACCCGTAGAAATATAAAGTTTCCACTGCTCGCTATCGATCGCCTGCGGAATCAGGAGATCTGTCTTTCCATCCCCCGTAAAATCCCCCACAATAGCCCGCGATCTAAAACCGTCAATACGTATATCTGAAAATTGAGATCCATAGGAATAGTAATTGCCTGAAGCGTCCTGCTCAAACTTGGTTAAATAGACTCTACGCGCACTGTCAAAATGGATGAAATCAGCACATCCATCACCATTGAAATCTCCTTGGTATACGTTCCCATCAAAAAAATTAGTTGTAGGATTAAGAAAAATGGGGTTTGCCAGCCTCGTTGGGTCAGACTCGCTTGGGTATACTAAAAGATAACGATAGACGATGTCTTCTCTAATCGTAGGAAGCTGCTGTTGTCCACCTGGCCCGTAATCTTTTTCTTCCCAAAACATGTGGTCTCTAAGAACAAAGATCAGCTCTGATATACCGTCCCCATCGACGTCTATTTCGTGCACCTCTACAATGCTCGTATCTAACCAATGATTAATTTCGCGTGGGTTTTCGTAGTCTCTAGGACGTGTATTATCCCATTGATCTGCACGTATTGTTCGTACAAATTCCTCTTTGAGTTGTCTGGTATTTGTTTCGCTATCAGTCTCTAACGAATACCCCTTAATAAGCAGATCGTTCCGCCCTGGCTGCAAGCTCGTCGTCGACGGTAGGGTTTCATATGTAAAAAACCCCTGTCTCGACAATATTTCGCCTTGCGCATTTTTTAGGTTAAACACCTTCGCCCTTTCCAGCTGCGCCCTACTAATCAGAGAGCCTACATTTATCCGCTGTGGTTTATCGTCATCAAATACACTCCCAAAATGATAAATGCCTGCCGGGTAATCTATGGGCTCTGTACAATAGGATTCCCAATAGCCCGTCTGCGAATTGTCGTTCTCTGTGACATCTCCTGGACGGTAGATGTTTTCATAACGCAAACAGCCCTTAAACGCATCGGCGTATTTAATGACATCAAGTTTGCCATCGCCGTCGAAATCGCCATACAGCAGTTTTTGATTTTTATCATTGGTAATGGATGACCTCGTCCATCGGCCGGGACTGGATTTTGCATAATTAAATACTACGGGATTTGCAGATTCGCCTGCGGCGTTGGACTCGGTAATGGACTTCAGAAATTGATAGCGGTTGCCTTTATCGTCTTTCTCATACATCAGCCTATACGTTTTGAAGATCGTGTTGTTGGCATACACTTCAATAGCAGATAGCAAATTATCCTGTACGAAAAGTGTTCCGTTGGCATAGGAATGTTCCCGAAGCTCCCTAGGCAGATAGTTAAATACAATGCTATTGAAATGCGGCGTGCCCGCACGTACATTGCCGCCCCATTCAATACGCGATATGGCCACGACATTATTGGCTTGCGTGTAGCTGTAGGAGATAGCATTGCCTTGTGCATCTTGCCAGCTCACGATATTGTATTCGATCGGCGTGCGGGCGTCGGCACTACTTCCGTATAGTGCCTGCGATCCATCTTCGAAAGTTACCTCAAAATACGCAGGGCCATTCCGCTCAGCGTTTTCGCCGATAGATCTTATCTTTGTATTAGAGTACTTCTCCGTCGCGTATGCTGCACCGTCTTTTCCATACTCGCCAGATTTTAAGATTAAACGCTGACCGCTAAACATATAATAGTCCGTATAATCAAACTGGATCGTTCGAATTTCCCCGTCTCTATCCATACTTCGCCCCATTCGCGAGATACCGGTTACCCCGGAAAGGGCCCAGCCATAACCTGCGATACCATTGCCAGACCCGCTGCTGTAGAGCAAGTTGACCTGAGGCGCCACACTTTTGACCGCGGGCGGCAACGCGATAGGCAGGGTAAACTGAAGCTGCCCACTCCCATTTACCTCGATGGTACCTTGGGTATCATGAAAGGAGATCGTATCCGGCGTTTCACTGGGTTCCTGATAGCTCACAGCAGCCTGAAGAGCTTGCGGCGCATTTGAAAGAGTGCTGATTTCACGCTTTATATGCTGGTCTTCGGCTTCCGTTGGAAGTATATCGAGATTGGGTACACTTGCTATAACAGTTGAATTGTCCATATGTAAATCATTATTTCAAGAGCCTAACGCTCATTTGTTAGTTAATGGCCATCTAGTGGCTTTAGCGTCCGCACTACATGCTTTTCCTGCAGATTGGCGCTTATAAATATTTTGATAAACTTCTGCTAGCGCATCATGTAAGCTGGGCCTGCACGTACAAGTTTCCTCCGTCCGACGAAGGCATGGAAAGCCGGGGGCGTTAAATTGCCTGTCTCCCCCGGTATTTTGACGACGCTGCTTAACTTACCTTTTTCACTTCCCGGCGGATTTGATTTCCTGCCGCATCATATTCAAATAGCAGATCGGAGTCTGACGCTGGATTTGGATCTCCTCGCTCAAATATATAGGCATGGCCTATTCGCGTAGCCCCAATGCGCATGACGCCATCCTCAGCAGGTAGATCTGCACGCAAGTTTGCAACCTGCACAGCCTCTGCAGACAACGCACTCGCCGCCCACTTCATTTGTTTCGTGTCCATATACAAATTACTTTAAACGAGTTAAATTAGTAGGCAATAGCGTTATTAAAAACCAAGCTTGGTAGAGATGCTTTGTCACTAATCCTATTGTCTTGATCCAAGAGATGGAATACACCATGCCGACCATCATTTTTGTCTGAATCCGTACCGCCCGATTGTCCAAGGATCAATTTCGCGTAAACATCCATACTACCGGCATTGGCATTTGGGAATTTTGCGAGAAAATCAGCACCGCTCATGCTCAGATCAAGCTTAGCTGGCAGACCATTTGGCGTATAGTCAATAGCATGCTGGAAGCCCATTACCTCGCCCGTTGCTGCTGTGGTAAAGGCGCCAGAGATACAGGTGATCTTTGGATAAGTTGCTTCTGGAAACATGACCCTGAGGTCGAATGTCAACCCTCTTCCGGCCGTTGCTGTCGCTGTATAATTTCCTTCGCTTTCCGCAAATTGATATACTTCTGATTCGCTGGCGGCAACAGGAACCATCGTTCCCCAGCCCACAGCATGTTGCATAGTATTGGTCTGCGTAAATAATCCGCCGATGTATACCATCTCAGGCGCATGTTTCAAAATATGTGGTTCGCACAATATCCGGTTACATTTTCCAAAGGCGTAGAATGCACTTTCAATCGTTCCTTGGGCATTACCCAATGTCTTGCCGTTCCAAAATAATTCTCTACGAATGACAAAGTAGGCCAAGTATCCACTGCTGAGATTGCCAAACCACCCTTCACCGATATAGTTAAACACATGGCTGATATCGGTTAATTTAGCGTTGTTCCAGAAAAGTGACACGGGCACAAAGTCATTGCTTCCCTGCACGGCCATTGTTGGGAATTGTCCGGCATCCACGCCATTATAGTAGCCCTTTCCTAATTTAGAGTTTTTAAAACATTCGAAGACGCTCTGCAGCTCCGTCAAGCTATCCAAGAACCCCGGAAGAATCTTTCTAAGACCGGCCCTAAAGAAGGTTCCACGCAATACCGTGGGCTTGCTGATCAGCGAAAGCATATCTGCTGGGAAACTTTCAAATTCCCGGCCCGCTCCAAATCCGTAAAAGCTAGCAATCAAAGTTGTTGCCTCGGGTGTTTCCAGTTTGAAACCAGGCGTCACATTAGCCAGCGACAATCCCGCAAATGTATAATCCAGGTTCGTTATCGAGTCTGATTTAAATACAGAGATTTCTTGTATAAAATTATTAACGGTAGGTGCAAGATAACCTTGCGGATCGCTGGTCAGTCCTTCACAAAAACGTACATAGCTCACATTCGCACCCGCGTTGATGCTGATCTCATAATCGCCCACCTTTTCATAAACATGGTAAAATGTATTCCCATTATCAACATGATGGATATTTCCCTCATTATCTGTCCAAGATTCAGAACCATTGTATGCGGGTACGGATACCAAGTTTGACTGCCCATCACCGTAGGTTATCTTCGCCAGTGTTTGCGTGTCGGATGTACGAAGCATGGCAATTGGAACTTCTTGGTTTGGTTCCGATGTACGAATTTTAAACTTGATTTCCGTGTTGGATAGATCGGGCTCCAGGGCGACGTGTACCGTCATATCTTCCGTCACCTTAACAGTAGCTGTTTTCGAAAAATATCCGGGCCGTTCTACCGTGTAGGTTATATTGGCGCCTTCATATACGCGCAGTGAGCTTGCCACAACACCATTGATCGTTATCACAGCATCTGGCGGTATGGTGGTAATGGTTAGCGTGCGCTGAGCTTTGCCATACAGTATAAAATCCAATACTTCATGTATTGGAATGCGGTCAAACGAGGTACCTATAGGCACGCCCCCCACTTCATACTGCGTTGGTCGCGGATTGCTGTAAAGTGTAGATGTCGCTTCAATGGCTTCTTCTTTATGCCAATAGCTGTCCATCCATGTCCAAAACTGCTCCTGTCCCGGAACATCCCCATTCTTAAATAAATTCTTTAATTCTTCTTTTGTTGTCATCATACAAATTCAATTATGCTACAGCTGAGTTGCATGTAGCGGGGATTATGCGTTAATTTTTGTGTCTTATCCTCATTGCTTAGCACCCTCGTTATTTTACTGATGGTAGTTTTGTAGGTCTGAAGGTTGGCGTCGATCCTTTTAATTTTTAGACCTTTTATATAGGAGAAGCTTTAAACCTACTCTTAACAATAAAATACAAACCCTACAACAAATAACATAAACTTAATAGAACAAAAAAAAGATATGTACTACTAAAATATCTTTATAAAGTTAATTTATTAATATAAATAGATTTATAGGATTAACACTACAGTTAAAAAGAAAAGACATTTTTCAATCGATAAAAATCAATAAATGAGGGTAAACAGTCAAGATTCGTTACCAAATTTTACATAATAAAACCTGATAAACAGATAGTTATCAAACAAAAAAGAAGCGTGTAATAAATTAGCCACGATTCATTGAGTTTCTTATCATTCTAATGTGTTAAAAGTTTTGAATAGCACATAGCTCTACTTGCAGTTATAAATTGTTCTATTCCCGAACATTTAAAGTACCGGCTGTTATCCATACATTTAATAGCGATCTGCGAATAAATGTGGTAAATCAAGACCTCGGAGACGAATAGCGGGCCTAAAGTCTTCCATGACTTTACTGATCGACAAGAAAAAATTGTTGCTTCATTTATACGCAATGCGTAATTTTCGGTATTTTCGCAAATAAATACGTTTTCACAACGATAGCATAATCGTTCCTTGATGTCGATACGAAAATGATTTACATTTGCTTATGATTAATTCGCCGCAAGATATCCTTAACATATTACAACAGGTTCCGCAAGCAACTGCGATTTATGATAATGAAAATTTGCATATTGCTTATGCCAATCAAGATATGCTTGACATGTGGTCAACGACGGATCGCGTACTTGGCACAAATCTAGGAGATAGTTTCCCAGAATTTGAAACACAGGGTTTTGTAGGTATTTTAAAAGAGGTGTGGCGTACTGGAGAAACTTACCGGGCAAATGATGTGCCCGCTAACATTCTTTTAGATGGTATTCCCACGACTTTTTATTTCGATTTCGAATATAGAGCGCTGCTAAATGAAAATCAAGACACCTATGCCATTTTGCATACCGCGCAGGAAGTTTCAAGTCGTCTGGAGGCATGGTCTGCCGTTCGAAAGAAGGAAATGCAGGAAGCAGCACTAAATGAAGAGCTACGTTCCAGCATAGAAGAACAACGAGCGCTAACCGAAGAATATATGGCTATCAACGAAAAGCTTTCAAACACCGTTGACGAGCTAAGCAATTCCTACAAACAGTTAGACTTTGCGCTCGACCAATCCAGAAGGGCCAAAGAAGCTTCGAATTTAGGAATGTTTGATCTCGATGTGCAGCAAGACATCCTGGTTTGGGACGACCGTTGCAAAGAACTTTTTGGCGTACCTCCAGAAAGCGAGGTAAGCTATACGCGGGATTTCGTTACGGGCCTGCACCCCGACGATAGGCAGATGACCTTAGCGGCTGTCAAGGACGCTTTCGATCGCAAATTGACCGGCGGACGCTACGACATACACTACAGGACATTGAGCCAGACAAATGGCAAAATCACTTGGGTACACGCCATTGGAAACGTGTATTTTGACGAGGCCGATAAGCCGGTTCGCTTTATCGGAACGGTGATGGATGTCACTGAATCAGTCTTATCCAGAAAGCTTTTGGAAGATCGCGAACGCAAATTACAAGATACGAATGAAGAGCTCGCGGCGACCATGGAAGAGCTTACGGCGACCATGGAGGAGCTTACCAACGTGAATGATGACCTAGCGACTGCTAACATACAGCTAAGGCATTCCGAACAAGTGAATGTCGAGGTAAACACCAATCTTCAGACAGCCTTTGAGCAGCTGTCGAACAGTGAGCGGCGGTTAAATTTGGCGCTAACATCCGCAAAAATAGGTATTTGGGAGTTTAATATCGCAACGGAGGTCGTGCACTGGGACGAGCGAAGCCGAGAGCTATTTGGGGCGGATGAGAAGGAAGAAATCCCCTATCAGCTTGCGCTTCAGTATATTTATGAGGAAGATAGAAAGGCTGTTGCGGATGCGATCAGTTATGCGCAGACACCCGCATCAGAAGGTTACTACGATATACAGTTTCGAACGGTAGGCCAGATGAAAGATAGCCTTACTTGGGTGCAGGCTAAAGGGAGAGCATATTTCGACAACGAAAACACGCCTGTTCATTTCTCCGGAACCATATTGGATATTAGCGACCGCATTCAGTCGCAGCAGCGAATTGATGCGTTCAACAGAGCAATAGCACAGAGTGCGCTGGAGCAAAGACTAATCGTTGATGCAGGTAGAATCGGTACGTTTTCCTACAACCCGACAACAAATGAAACCTTTATCAACAAGCATACCCGGCAAATGTATGGCCTTGAAGACCATGCAGAAGTCACGTCGCAGGATCTTTTTCAGCATAGATACACCATTGGCGATGTAGAGCAGGACGAGACGATCTTTGAAGTCATTCGGGAAGAAAGCAATTTCGATCTAGAATTTAATTTACAAAATGCACTGGGCGACAAAAAATGGCTTCGTATAGTGGGCAGCAAGATCTGGAATGAGGAAAATCACAATTTAATGGCGTACGGTGTGATTATTGACTTCACCGCCCAGAAAATGGAAGAAAAAAGAAAGCTCGATTTCCTAGGCATCGTCAGCCATGAGTTGCGTTCACCATTGACATCCCTATCTGGCTATCTTCAAATATTACAGGTTAAAAGCAAAGCCTTGGGCAATGAAAAGTTTCACGAGCTGATCGTGAGTGCAAACCGTCAAAGTGTGCGTATGAAGGTGCTTATCGAAAGCTTCCTCGATATTGCTCGCATAGGCGAGGGCAAGCTACGCCTCAATAAAACGGAGTTCTACGCGCATGAGCTGCTATTAAACATTGATCAAATGCTTCAGCAGACGGTAACGAGCCACACGTTTGACCTACAGACCGACGGTGAGCATATGGTATTGGCAGATCGGGACAAGATAGAACAAGTGATTATTAATTTTATAAATAACGCTATAAAATATTCCGCTTCCGGAAGCACCATTACTATAGAAGCTAAAAAGCAAAATAGCAATCTCTATATAGCGGTCACCGATCAGGGCGCCGGAATAGCAGCGGAAGATCAACAAAAAATATTTACGCGCTTCTATCGCGTGGAAAATACATACACCGAAGCAGTAAGTGGTTTCGGGATAGGGCTATATATATCGAAAGAAATCATAAATCTGCATGGCGGTACTATCGGGCTTAACAGCGCACCGGGGCATGGTTCCACTTTTTGGTTTAGTATTCCTGCGTTGGGGAAAATCGAGTAGCAATCTGCATGCAAGATTGCTGTGATCATCGGCGCATGGTTTTAAAACTGCAGAGCGGTTGCGGATTTATTTCCACTTTTTTCTGAACTTATCAGGAGCTCGAATTGTTCATCCGAAGGTATGAACGAAAGATCAAAAACTATAGCCATTATTGGCGCCGGGGCAAGTGGGACAGCTTGTTTCCTTCAATTAGTCCTCAAATACATAGTTCGCCAAGTCAAACAGCCCCTCAGCATCCATATCTTCGAAAAACGAAATGAGTTTGGTGAGGGGCTTGCCTTTGGCACAGGACAAGAAGGTCATCTTTTGAATACGAAAGCGGGTTTGATGGGGATATTTCCCTATGAGCGCATGCACTTCGTGCAATGGATGCACCAAAACCAGGAAATGATTGCCAAAGAATTTCCACAGGTCAGTATCCATCCAGATGCCTACCCGCCACGCATGCTGTTCGGCCGTTACGTGCAAGCGATGTTTAATCAATATTGCGAAATAGCAAAAGAGCATGGTGTTGACGTGCAACTCGTTCAGGACGAGGTGGTGGATGCTACAATACATCGCGATAATCGTGTTTCATTAAAAACTGGAAGTGGGAGGACGCATAAAGCAAATTACGCGATACTGGCCACAGGAAATCCAGCCTCCAATACCTTCCAAAAGCTTGCCAAACAGAAGCGTTTTTTCCCTTCTCCATGGCCGTCTAGCCGTATTTTGTCAGAAATTACCGATAAGACAGCACGTGTGAGTATCGTTGGCAGTAGCCTCACGGCTATTGACGCCCTGATCACGCTTATCGGCAATGGGCATGAGGGGCCTATCAGCTTTTTCTCGTTGAAAGGGCTGCTGCCGCGCGTGCAATCGCCCACGGAAATCCCCTATATACGCAAAGTGCTAACACTGGCGAATGTCCGTAAACATGTTCGGGAAAAACAAAAGTCCTTACGCCTCACCGATCTCATCCGCATGTTTCGGTCTGAAGCAGAAAGCTACCGCGAAGAGCCGCTTGATTGGGCCGCTGAAGAGCGGGAAGACAAGGATCAACTGACGCTGCTCGAAGAAGACATTGCATTAGCTGCAGGGAAACAATGCTTGCTCCAAAATATCCTCTATTCTTTACGCGAAGAAACCTATGATATGTGGAAGCTGTTGCCGGCAGATCAAAAGCTCTTGTTTTTGAAATGGATGAAACCTTATTTCGATATTAACCGCCACGCTATGCCGATGGAAAACGCGCTGAAGATTCGCGAGGTTTTGCGTAGCGGACAGCTTACCATCATTGGTAATACGAATGATATTGAATGGAAAGAAAATCGGTTTGTTCTGACGACGGAAAAAGGCGAAAGTAGTGAAGCGGATTACGTAATTAACGCCTCTGGACCAGCCGCCATCGTGGAGAAAATAATAGATCAGCCGCTATTGCCACGGCTATTAAAGAAAAAGTATATTGAGGAATATGCGGCTGGAGGCATCCATGCCGATTTGGATACGCTACGTGTGGTAACGAGCAGCCGGAAACGCCCCTCCCCATTTTATGTGATTGGTCATCAACTCGCCGGGTTGCAGCTCGATATTAACGCTTTTTGGTTTAATGTAGAACAGTCTGACCTATTGTCAGAAAGCTTATTAAAAAATATTTAGCAATGGAGGTATTACAAGAACTTGCCACAAAGGTGTTGCCGTTGTATATTTTTATGCTTATCGGTTGGGGGCTTAAAAAGAAATGGGATCTCAGCAGCCGCTGGATATCAAAATTACTTCTCTTTCTCCTAATTCCCTTTTTAATAGTCGAAAATTTATTGAAGGCAGATTTGGAAGAAACTGCAGTCATCGGCTCCATGATATTTTTGCTGGCCTTGGCTATGAATCTTCCTGCGCTGCTTACCAAAAAATTTGTAGGTGATGATTTCGACGGTAACTTGCTCAAGGGAGCGTTTTCGTACTATAACATAGGTTGGTTTGGGATTCCGGTCGTGATGGCTCTATTTGGCGAAGAACAAATGCCATTGATTATTAGCGCCTATGTTGGAAATGCGCTGTATGGCGATACCATTGGATATTACTTGATGTCGCGAACGAAAGGCATCTCTGTTAAAGAAGCAGCGACGAAAGTATTTAAAATACCGGCCATTTACGCCTGCATTTTAGCAATAGGGCTGAATGTAGCGAATGTGAAACTGCCAGAAGAGGCTGAAAGTATAGCAAACGTTGTGAGTTGGGTTGTATCATCGCTTGGGATGCTGATCATTGGCCTTACGCTGGGCACGATACACTTCAAGAAAATTGCTTATGCTGCACTAGGAAAAATTCTGGGTATGCGTTATATAGCCGGTGCCTTAATTTTGATATTATTTGTATTGGCCGAGAAACAGTTTATCGGCGTTTTAGATGAGGATCAAAGTATGCTGATGTTGCTTATGGGCTCCTTCCCTATTGCAGCTAATCTTGTGGTATTTGCATCATTCTTAGAGACAGAGGAGGAAAATGCTGCCGTGCTGGTTGGCTTATCAGCTATAGTGTCGCTGTTCGTTACGCCAGCGGTTAGCCTTTTACTGTTTTAAAGTCAAGGTTTTACGTTTTACTGATGCTACACTCACCCCCTCTCTACATGCTAGGTACTATATTCTAACATCTTAATTTGTATTATGTAATACTAGATATTATCCCATTTTTCATATTTTTAATAACTTTGAAATAGATTTCACTAAAATATAAGGATATGGAAATCACAATAAGAATAGATAAGCGAAGCAAACAAGCGAAGGTCTTCTACGAATATCTCAAAACACTCCCTTTTGTACAGCTTGAAGAGCCGCGTTATATTAAAGATACGGAAAAGGCAATTAAAGAAGTCAAATTGCGCAAGACAACGAAAACCACGCTTGAGGATTTCAGAGAGGATCTTTACTCGTAAGGTATCAGCTTGAACTGACAGAGAAATTCAAAAAAGATATCAAGCTCGCAAAAAAGTGTGGCTTAGATATGCAACTCCTCGATGAGGTCGTTACCCGTCTAATTACAAGCGGTGTATTGCCTCAAAAAAACAAACCCCAAAAATAACAGGTAATTATAAGGGATTTTGGGAATGCCATATCCAACCAAATTGGCTGCTAGTTTGGGAGCAGGATGACATCATTCGGCTCATTACATTGACAAGAACGGGTACACATGGCGACTTGTTTTAAGGATCGTTCTGATCGTTTAGAAGAAACAGCTACATTTTCACTAAAAACACGCTTTTCAATTCACTTCTACCGTTTGTCAAAATAGGAAGGCGTTTAAGAAAATTGGTTTGATGCGGTCGGGTAGCCTGCACGGCCCATGAACAAAAAAAGGCCATGCACAAGCACAGCCTTCATTGAAAATATATTGAACAAATTATTCGCTTAAACGCGCTGCATCGCGAAGTGCCTTAATTTCATCGTGCCCTTCGTTGATTTCGGCAGCCTGATTGGTAACCACTGAATGTGCTTCACCACTTAGCTCGCCTCTTTCCAATGCTGTTTTATAAGCAGCTTTGATCGCATCTTCACCGCGTTCAGCTTCGTTTAAGATACTTACGCGATCAGATCCTCCAAACAATGCTTTCACATCAATCCACGCTCTGTGCAATGTACCGCTCACACTGTTTCCAGTTTCGATATCTCCGCCGTGACTAGCAACTAACGCACTAAGTTCCTGGCTAAATTTGCGGCTTTGTTCAGCATAACGTTGGAAAATGGCTTTTAAATCTACATTTTCGTCATTGATATCCGCTAAAGCTTTCTCAAACCCAGCTACACGATCATTATTGATTTCTGTCAAATCGTTTAAAATTGCTATACTTCCCATAATGTATATATTGTTTATGATTAAAAAAATTATTAATTATTAATTTCTATTATGAACGTTGGAGCGTAAATGTCGATTTCTCTGCAGGTTTCGACAACATCGACTTCGCGATTTCCTTCTCCGTAACAATGGTGCGCAGCCCGTTGCTTGAAAAACGATGTTTTCTTTTCGTATAATGGATGGCAATCCCTTCTTCAATACAATATTGCTTACCGATAAAATTTACATTTTTGTATTCTTCACCAATAAACCGCACGTCTACAGAAAGCGACTGCAATATATCCATCAAATCTTCTTCAGACTCGTATGGAAGAATTTCATCCACAAACTGGCAGCCTTCCAACTTTATAAAGCGTTCTACGACTGTTTGTGCAGGCGCCGCTTTTTCCGCGTCAATATCCATCGTATCCGCCTTCAAACCTACGATGAGATAATCGCAATTGCGCTTCGCTTCCTCAAGCATCACTAAATGCCCAATGTGTAATAAATCAAATACTCCAAACGTGATTCCTATTTTCATCTTTTATTCCCAATTTTAAGAGACGTTACCTTGAATTAAGCGTTAGCCCGTTTCGTTTCAAACTCAAAATTTTCTTTCAGCGTGACGATGGCTGTATCAGCTGCATCCTGCTTTGTCGCGATGATCTTGCGCAACGATGAACTGGAGAAACGATTTTCACGTCTGTTGAAATACAATTCGATTCCTTTCTCCTCACAGTAAGACCTTCCGGTAAAATTCTTATCCATGTATTCGTCTCCCAAAATGCGAACATGTACTTTAAAAGAGCGCATAATATCCTCTAGATCTTGTTCTGTTGCATACGGGATAATTTTGTCCACGTGTTTGCAGCCTCTCAGTTGCATATACCGTTCAAAAACCGTTTGCGTAGGTTTGTTTTTTTCAGGCCTGTCAAGTGTTGGGTCTGTTTGCAAACCGCAGATCAAGTAATCGCATTGATCTTTTGCATCTTCAAGCATTTTAATGTGTCCCGCATGTAAGAGGTCGAAAGCAGAGAAAGTGATACCTATTTTCATCGTATAAATCTTATGTTTTTCCAAGTAGTTTCACTAATAAACACCCTAGCACAGCATCATCCTTCATCATACCTGTAAATGGTAACAGCATCAGAGCATCATTAGTACATAGATAACGGCAATTTTGCGACCAAGTTTTCACTTATCTTTGTATATTATCAAAACAGGAGTTTTTACGACAATTATGTTCAATAAAAGTGGATTTATCCTTAGTAGCCACGTATTTATTCAACGCGTGTAACGGTATCTACCCCCTCTTGCTCGCGACTTAATCCATTTGCTGCACATATGAAAGACGACTGCACAAATGTTTGCGGGAAATTGCCCAGTAAGCGACCTGTTTTTACGTCAGCCTCTTCAGATAAAAAACCTAAATCATTTTGGAATGATTTCACCGCATCTAGAATCGCCTTACTTTTATCAAAATCGCCAGCGACGGCATAGTAATGAGCCATCCAGCAAGACCCAGCGAGAAAAGCACCTTCCTTTTTGGACTCAAATTCCACAAGGGTGCGCCAATAAAGGTTGTCCTGACAATAATCCGTCTCCAATCGGCGTACTGTGGCCCGCATTTCAGGCGCATCTGCCGCTACGTAATCCCAAAGCACATACAGTGCTGCAGATACATCCACGTCTTGCGAGCCTGCATAATTAGCGAAGGCTCCATCATCTGTTAAACAATGGGTACTTACAAAATTCCGAATTTCTTTAGCTGCATCCCGCCAGCGCTTTGCCTCTACGGGGTTATCCGAAAACTTAGCGATCATTTCCAAGCCGATCGCGGCAAACACTTTACCGCAGGTATATTGCAATTCCGCGCCCTCTTCCCATATTCCATGACAAGGAGCTTGCCAATGATCGCAGACATGATTAGCGACTGCACGAACGGATTTCCAGTGATAGCGCTCGCCATACTTATCATAGATCATTTTTGCTGATATGAGTATGTTCGCTTCAGCATCTAACTGCCGCTGATCCCCCGCAATATTGCCAATCTGCACGGGCTTGCTTCCCTCATAGCCATCAGCCAGGAGCTCATCCAAATGATCAATAATTTCGTGATCAATGGTGTAAAGCGGATAAACGCATTTATCCCTATTTTTCCGCATCGCTTGATAGATAAACTCCAGAAACTTCACCTCGACTTTTCCTTCCACATCTAGCGTCGTCAAAGCCGCCGTGATAAGCGCCGCATCCCTCACCCATACATAACGATAATCGTAATTTCGTTCCCCACCAATCACCTCTGGTAAGGAGGTGGTAGCTGCCGCCAAAACGCCGCCGGTAACACCACATGTAAGCTGCTGGATGCTGCGTATAGAAGCTAACACCTCTTCCCTGTATAGCCCCTCGTAGTCAAAAAGACCCGTTATCTCCCGCCAGCTATCGTTGGTGTCCTCAAAGAGTTCATCAAGGGCTGAAAGCTCCAGGCTTTCTTCATCCTTGGTTAAAAAAGCCCAACCGCTTTCACCGGTATTTATGCTGAAGTTAACCGTAGCATCATCCAGAATATGAATCGGATGGCTGCTCACCAGGTATAATCCTTCGTTCGCAAATCTCACCGCATTTTGGTGAACCATTTCGGGTAGGCCAGCGCGTTGCTTTACGGTGTTCCAAATACGGAGTGTTGCATGCAGTGGCTGTGCCGATTCAACGACTTCTCTGATTATGCCGTGCTGTGTCTTGGAAACTGGCATCCAATCGCGAAAGATTGTTCTCGCTCCGGAAGTATCTTCAAAGACATGTTCCAAAATACTCGTTCCATCCAAATATCGGCGATCCTTTGGAACAGAGTTTTCCACACTGACAGACCAATAGCCGCCGTCCGCAGGATCAACGAGGGACGATAAAAGCGGCTCACTGTCAAACCTGTCAGGACAGTACCAAGCAATGCTGCCCGACCGATCTAGGACCGCACACGTATTTCTATCGCTCAAAACTGCTAAGTCTTCTATTAGCGGTGTCTTTACCATATGGTATGTAAAAATTAGAACAAAGCAGTTTATAAGACTGCTTTGCGAAAGAAGTTAAAAAAGGCAAATTAATATTCCAAGTTGCCCTGTCTGCCGCTATCAGTTTTTTGGCCTGTTATCGCACCGGCGGCAACTTTGAAGAATGTTACCAACTTATTGGACTTGGTGTCCCAATAATGTGCTTCAGCAGGGATTACTTTCAGAACACGGATGCGCGGATCTTCCTTGCCTTTGTCAAACCAGCCCTCCACCATCTTATTCCAATATTTGTCGATACGCGCTCGATCTTCGCTAATTTCGGCTGTACCATTTATACTTAAAAACTTGTAGTCACTGACATCACTGTACAATAGACTCACTTTATCATCTGCACTTAAGTGGTCAAAACTTTCGCTTTCAGATGAAAACAAATACCAAATGTTTCCTTCGTCATCTACCTCTTGCCGACTCATCGGCACCGCGTGGACGTAATCACTGTTTGCAGGGTATGACGACAACATACCGATATCGATACTATCAACCAATTCTTTTAATTTGCTAATAGCTTCTGCGTTGTATAAATTTTCTGTACTCATATTATTTACTTTTTTGTGGTTTGCTTTGCGGACGCTTATCGGAATCGAAACGTAGAGATTATCTTCGGCTCTTCAGCGAGGAACGCTCGTAGCCGTCGGTAAGCTACGAGGCGATTCTGGCGCGGTACTTATCTAAATTCGTGCGGTTAAGATTGTGGCTAAATTCGCTCACATCGATCCATGAACAGCTGTGCCCCACTATTTCCTGCGGAAGCACATTCACACCGACAATAGCGGTCAAGGTTTTATCCAGCTCAAATAGTACGTCTTTTTCAGCGACGTCAACTACCTTAAAAATGCAGTCTTCGTCGTCTATCCAAATATCCGAGCGAAGCATATTAACACCAGATTCTTCAAGGAAATACTGCACACTTGCCTGATCCAACATAATGAGATTGTTTGCTGCGTGGTCAAAACTTTGCATCTCTTCTTCCAGATGAGCAGCGTCATGTTCCAAAAGGAAATCACGGAAAAGCGTTCTATTCTTCGAGCGGAGTGCTTCGTTTTTACAAAGGAGCTTATCAATGCCGAAAGGGAGATCAAAATCGCCAAGATTGTAAGTAGCTCTAAAATAACTATTGTAATACTGGAGTTTCGTTTGCCATTTCATAGTGTCTCATCATTCTATTATCCGTCAACTGAAATGTCCCGATTATTTTCAAGCTTATTTCAGTTTGAAAATGCTAAACATTTCATACACGAGATGAACGTTCAGGATATGAAATCGTTTGCAAATTTTACCGTTTTTCAATCTAAAACTTTACGCATAAAACGTTGTTCATCCTGTTAGATAAAGAACGATAAACAAACCATGAAAGCTCCACTAGCGACTTACCGCATACAATTTAATAAAGACTTTACGCTGCGCGATTTAGAAAATGTACACAGCTACCTCAGCAAGCTTGGCATAGATACGGTTTATGCGTCACCGATTTTAAGTGCCGTATCAGGTAGCATGCACGGCTACGATGGTATCAATATGCAGGAGGTAAATCCAGAAATAGGCAGTCTGGAACAGTTGCGAGCGCTTAAAAGCAAACTTGACACTGAAGGTTTAAACTGGCTACAAGACATTGTACCTAACCATATGGCATTTGATCCATCTAATGCATGGCTGATGGACTTACTCGAATACGGCGCTGAATCGAAGTACAAAGATTATTTCGACACCAGCTACAGCGGAGATTGGTTTGCAAAGGAAAAATTGATGGTTCCTACGCTAGGGAAATCTCTTTCGGAGGCAATTGCTGATCAGGAAATCGGTATATGCTACCATGATCAAAAACTGTACGTAAAATACTTTGACCAACAATGGCCACTATCAGCTGAAAGCGCGCAGGCAATCCTCTCAAAATATCGTATTAGCGACGTTGATGGAACGAATCTTAGCAATTCTGATCAAAAAAAGTTAGCTGCATACCTTACGGAAATCAACGAGTCTCCCGACAAACTTGAAAGCCTATTAGAAGAGCAGCACTATCGGCTTTGTCATTGGCAGGAAACCGACAGTCAAATTAATTTTCGACGATTTTTTACTGTTAATAGCCTTATCTGCTTAAATATTAATAAAGCAGCGGTTTTCAACGATGTCCACAGTTTTATTGCCCAATTACTCGAAGAAGGGCTTATTGATGGTTTACGCATAGACCATATCGATGGTATTTACGATCCCACCGCATACCTTCATGATCTTCGCCAGCTCTGCGGTCCGGAGACTTACATCGTTGCAGAGAAGATTTTGGAACATGGAGAAGACCTGCCTGCGGACTGGCCCATCCAGGGCGCCTCTGGTTATGAGTTTTTAGCCGCAAGTAACAATCTACTGGTAGACCGTGGGGGGAGAAAAAAGCTAGATAAATTTTACAACAAATTTGTAGGAAAGCAACTATCTATTAAGCAGCAGCAGCGCGAAAAGAAGACGGCTATTTTGCAGAAGCATATGCAAGGCGAAATGGATAATCTTTGCGCGCTGTTCTTTGATCTTGAACTTGCAGAAGATAGTAAAGTCCTTGATAAAAGGAGAATGACAGAGGTTATCACATCTTTATTGATTGAATTTCCCGTTTATCGGTTTTACGACAGCAGTTTTCCCTTAGCCGCTAAGAATTATCAGCAGTTGGAAAAGGTGTTTAAAAAGGTCAAAAAGATGAACCCTGATCATAAATCAGAAGTGATGCAATTTGTCGAAGCACTAAGACGGGCACAAGTTTCCGATAGCGAAGATTACAAAAAACGAGCAGCTACATTTTTTACACGCTGTATGCAATTCGCCGGCCCTGCTATGGCGAAAGGGGTTGAAGATACATTGATGTATACATACAACCGCTATCTAGGTAGTAACGAAGTGGGCGACCATCCGGAAAATTTCGGACTGTTGGTAGAAGATTTCCATACACTGATGGCGGCAAGGCAAAAGCACTGGCCATTGGCGCTGAACGGCAGCAGTACGCATGACACGAAGCGAGCAGAAGACACCCGAAGCCGTCTGCAAGTGATCACGGCATGGCCATCACGCTGGATAGCAGCGGTAAAAAAATGGCACAGCATATTGGAGAAAACGTATGATGGCCCCTTCCCTCATCCGAATGATGAATATACCATTTACCAATCGCTATATGGCGCATACCCTATGTCGGGAGAAGAGGATACGACGTTCGAGGAACGCTTTTTAGCATTCTTGACAAAGTACTTGCGCGAAGGTAAGGAACGATCGGATTGGGCAACACCGAACGAGGAGTATGAAGACACTGTACATCAATTTGCCCGCTTCTTGCTTCAGCCGGAAGGCAAGTTTATTAAGTCGCTAAAGGATCTACTCCGCAGTTTCAACGATTTCGCCGTCATCAATTCGTTAGCACAACTCACACTAAAATTTACCGCGCCAGGTGTGCCTGATGTCTATCAAGGTACAGAACTATGGGATTTTAGCTTTGTGGATCCGGATAACCGCCGACCTGTCGATTATCAGAAACGAAGGGAGTATTTGGATGACATAACCAAGATACCTCATCAGAACCGGCTGGCTAACCTTTGGGAAGAACGTGAAAACGGGAAGATTAAACTATGGTTGTTACATACGCTAGCGCAACTCAGGCATTCGTCAACCGAGGCTTTTGAGAAGGGAAGTTATCAACCGTTGCCGGTCGAAGGGAAATATCAACAGCATGTTATGGCTTTTGCACGACAATACCACAACAAGTCAATTGTCGTGATTTTGCCTTTGCACCTCGCCGGTATCACCAAGCTACAGCAAAACCAATTACGTGACTTCGACTGGGAAGATACACGGGTAATCCTACCTACACAGGCTGCTATAACATGGAAAAGTGTGTTGTACACAGGCGAAGGATCGGGAGGTCAGGTAAATTTAAACGAATTATTCCAAGAGCTTCCTATTGCGGTGTTGGCGTATGAAATAGCGCCAAACCCACGTCGTGCCGGCATATTGATGCACATCAGCTCTCTGCCATCCGCTTATGGTATCGGCGATTTAGGCGACAGCGCATTTTCCTTTGCCCGGAATCTACATGCTGCCGGGCAGCGCTTTTGGCAAGTGCTTCCGCTTAACCCGCTTTCCAAGCAGCAACAATACTCGCCATACAGCACATTAAGTGCCATGGCAGGCAATCCGCTTTTTATTGATCTTCAGACCTTGGTGAAAGAAAATCTCTTGCATGAAGAAGAATTACAACAACAACTAGCAGAAGCTTCCAATAACATAGATTACGATAGCGTCGTATCGTCAAAAATGCCATGCCTGTACCAAGCCTTTGAACGTGCCGACCCTAGTAATGACGCTGCTTTTTCTGCATTTTGTTCAGAACAAGATTTTTGGATCAATGACTACGCCCTATTTATGAGCTTGCGGCAGTACCATCAAGATGCTCCTTGGCACGAATGGGCAAAAGAATACAAAGAACGTGATCCGCAAGCCTTACAACTATTCACACATGAAAACAAAAAGCTTCTGGAGCGCGAAAAGTGGTTGCAATACATATTCTTCAAGCAGTGGGCTCAACTTAAAGCCTATTGTTATGGATTGAATATCGAGATTCTTGGTGATATTCCTATTTATGTCGGCCATGACTCTGCCGATGTATGGGCAAACCGCCATTTATTTGCGCTCGATAATAATGGACAGATCAAGGAAATGGCCGGCGTTCCGCCAGATTACTTCAACGCTGACGGTCAACAGTGGGGAATGCCCGTGTTCCGTTGGGCAAACCATAAGAAAGAAGGCTTCCAGTGGTGGGTCGCTCGTGTGAAGCAAAATTTAGCTTTATTCGATCAGGTTCGCTTGGATCACTTCCGGGCCTTTGCCGCCTATTGGAGTATCCCCGCTTCCGCTGAAACTGCAGCAGAAGGTGAATGGAAGACCGGCCCCGGAAGGGACTTGTTCAATAGGCTTAAATCTGCTTTCGGTGAGATGCCTTTTATCGCAGAAGACTTAGGAGATATTGATGACGAGGTTTACGCGCTCCGCGACAAATATGGATTGGCAGGAATGAAAGTGCTGCAATTTGCTTTTGGCGACGACCTGCCGCAGTCGCCACACATACCGCATCACTACCGGAAAAACTTTGTCGTTTATACCGGCACGCATGATAACAATACGACGGTGGGATGGTTTAAGGCGGATATAGACCAAAATTCCCGCAGCCGACTGCAGGCATACTTATCCTCTACGGTTTATGCCAAGAACGTGGCGGACCTGCTTACAAAAGTGGCTTATGGATCGGTAGCAAACACGGTCATTATCCCTATGCAAGACGTATTATCGCTTGGAAAAAAACACCGCATGAACACGCCATCGAGTACAGTAAGCAATTGGTCGTGGCGCATGCTGCCTAACGCTTTTAAACAGCCGAAGATACAGCAGCTAAAGCTATACGCTACGCTATACGATAGGTTGTAAAGTTATCGGGCGAGATTAGGCGCGCTTGGTTTTTAAAGCTAAAGTCCACCTATCTCGTCCGCAACGATCACATTTGTGGGTGCCTAGCACAACTTCATGCTGCACCGCGCCACAATACATGCATGCGAAAGGTCCGGTACGCTCAGCCGGTTTAACTTCAATATAGTGTGACGGAAATAACGGCAGCCCAGGTTTCGTATCTTCATCGCTATAGTATAGCACGCTCATCGTGCCATCAACTTCCAGGATGCCTTCACGCACTTGGCCGAGGTGCTCGATAGAAAGGTTGCGAAGCTCGGCGAAAAATTCCATTTTGGAAAAATCGTGCTGATTCTCATGGCGCACATCAAACATTCCATCTTTCACGATCGTCATTGCCTTGCCTTCCATCATGACGGCCACCCACTTAAGACGCGAAGCCAACCACGTAACAAGCTTATATACGCCCATCACGCAACCAAAAACGATCACTGAATAGACAACAGGAATATCTTCCTGAAACATGGGATCGCCCGCTGCGGAGCCGAGGCTTATAATTATTGCCACTTCGAAAAGCGTGAGCTGCCGAACCCCTCTCCTGCCGGACAAACGCAAGATGATCAATATCAAAATAAACATGATGACCGTTCGCCAAATAATCTCTGTCAAAAAATCAAAATCGGCACCACCCACAAACAACTTTTCAATTTCTAGCATAGCAGGAATACGTTTTAATGTATAACCTATTTTGCAGAAAAAAGTTGTTACACAAAGCCTTATTAAGGAATGCCCTACATATCTATTCATGAAGCTGCAGGCGCGATGTGGTCCAACGTTCGTCCACTCCATCAAAAGCTTACTAAAACATTTGAGCGAGGGTATGCCGCAATAAAATAAAATACTATTCGCAAAACTTAGCGAGTCGGTAAGTTGTTATGATAGCACAAACATAACGTACGTCATGCTGGAATACCATTACACATGTTTTGTCGATAGCACTACATGTATGGGTATTGTATGAAGCAGGATATGTACGCCATAACCTTACAAGAAATTATTTAAAACATGGACACGAAAGTATTTCCGGGGTCGCCCTACCCTTTAGGGGCAACGTATGATGGACAGGGGGTGAACTTTTCTATTTACGCCGAAAATGCTGAAGGCGTAGACCTTTGTCTTTTTAATAGTAGCGAAGACCCTACAGAATCTTTAAAAATTCGTATTAAGGAACGTACACACCAAATATGGCACGTGTACATTCCCGATGTGCATCCCGGGCAATTGTACGGGTACCGTGTGTATGGCCCTTACGACCCACAGAACGGGCACCGTTTTAACCCGCATAAATTGCTTATCGATCCATATGCAAAAGCGATTGCAGGTACCTTGCAGTGGGACGATGCGCTTTTTGGCTACGATGTTGGACACCCGGACCAAGATCTAAGTTTTAGCGATGTCGACAGTGCCCCGTTTATACCGAAATGTGTAGTAGTAGACAATAATTTTGATTGGGAAGGCGACAAGCTGCTGCACACTCCTTTGCATAAGAGCATCATATACGAAACACATGTCAAAGGCTTTACGCAGCAGCACCCTGATATTCCGGAAGAAATTCGGGGAACCTACACAGCCTTGGGACATCCTGTTACCATCAATTACTTAAAGGATTTGGGCATCACGGCTATAGAGTTGATGCCGGTGCATCATTTTATAACAGATCGGCACCTGAAAGATAATGACTTGACCAATTATTGGGGTTACAATACAATAGGCTTCTTTGCTCCTGATGTGCGCTACGCCGGAAACGGTATCCAGGGACAACAAGTTAATGAATTTAAGGAAATGGTGAAAGCCTTGCATAAGGCCGGCATTGAAGTTATTTTGGATGTGGTGTATAACCACACGGGCGAGGGCAATCAAATGGGGCCGACTTTGTCGTTCCGAGGAATAGATAATGCAGCCTATTATCGTTTGGAGGAGGATGCGCGCTATTACACAGACTATACGGGAACAGGGAACACGCTAAATGCACGCTATCCGAGTGTTTTGCGGTTGATCATGGACAGTCTACGCTATTGGATTCAGGAGATGCATGTTGATGGCTTCCGCTTCGATTTGGCTTCAGCATTGGCTAGAGAGTTGCATGAGGTAGACAAATTAAGCTCTTTCTTTGATGTCATACACCAAGATCCTATTATCTCTCAGGTGAAGCTTATTGCCGAGCCTTGGGACATCGGCGAGGGTGGTTATCAGGTCGGTAAATTTCCTCCGGGATGGGCGGAATGGAACGGCAAGTATCGGGATTGCATCCGCGATTATTGGATTGGTGCGGATAGTATGTTGGGCGAATTTGCAGATCGGTTAACGGGTTCGTCCGACCTTTATCAGGATGATTACAGAAAGCCGACGGCCAGCATAAATTTTATTACCGCACATGATGGCTTTACGTTGCATGACCTCGTCTCCTATAACGAGAAACACAACGAGGCAAATGGCGAGGATAATAATGATGGTGAAAGCCACAATAGATCGTGGAATTGCGGTGCCGAAGGCCCTACAGATGATAAAGCGATAAATGCCCTTCGTGCTAAACAAAAGCGAAACTTGATGACAACGCTGTTCCTATCGCAAGGTGTTCCTATGATTGTTGCTGGTGATGAATTTAGCCGCACGCAAGGCGGGAATAACAACGCCTATTGCCAAGATAATGAGATCTCATGGCTGGACTGGGCTGGTAAGGACGAAAGTTTGCTAAAATTCACACAACAGTTGATAGCGTTTCGCAAAGAACACCCTACGTTCTCACGTCGGAAATGGTTTCAAGGCATGCCAATAAAAGGGATAGGACTCGAGGATATCGCGTGGTTCTTACCAGAAGGCCAAGAAATGGAAGACTCGCACTGGCAGCACGATTTCGCACGCTCTTTGGCTGTATTCCTAAACGGTCACGGCATCCGTTCCGTGAATGAAGACGGTACGAAGATTTTGGATCATAGCTTTTATTTGATGTTCAATGCGTACTGGGAAACGTTGGACTACCAATTACCATCAGAAAAATATGGCAAAAAATGGGTCAAGATGTTAGACACCAGCTTGGACGTTATTGAAGCGCATGAAGAGTATGATGCTGGTAGCAAGATTGCCGTACAATCGCGCTCTATCGTGCTACTTATGTCGAAAGAAATCGAACAGCCAACAAAATAGTTTTTTTGCAACGATTTAAATTTATGTTTGAAACAGGAGTTAATAATATAGGTGTATCACTTCGAAATGGAACGGCGCACATCAATGTATGGGCGCCAGACGCGAAGTCGGTTATTTGCCGAGTGGAGAAACGTGGTGCAGACATTCCTTTAGCCATTGGAAAATATGGCTATTGGTATGCGGAGAGTGATGCCTTAAAGGAAGGCGATTCCTATCGCTTTCAAATTGATGGCGAGCCTTACCCCGACCCTGCTTCGCTAGCGCAGCCCGAGGGCGTGCATGGCGCTTCGCAAATCGTCGATCTGCAGTATCCTTGGCGGGATGAAAATTACCACCCTCCCGCTTTGGATAAGCTCATTATCTATGAGCTGCATGTAGGAACGTTTACCGCTAGCCATGACTTCTCTGGCGTTATCGAACGTATTCCGCATCTGCTAAAATTAGGGATCAATGCCATTGAAATTATGCCCGTAGCCCAGTTTCCAGGTGATAGAAACTGGGGCTATGATGGCGTCTTTCTTTTCGCCGTGCAACACAGCTATGGCGGCGCAAAGGGTTTGCAGCAACTTGTTGATGCTTGCCATGAAGCAGGGATAGCCGTGATTCTTGATGTGGTGTACAATCACTTCGGACCAGAAGGGAACTATCTTCCCAACTTTGGTCCCTACTTCACGGAAAAATACAGCACGCCCTGGGGTAAAGCGATCAATTATGACGATGCCTATAGCCACGGTGTTCGCGATTTTGTATTGGCCAACATCCGTATGTGGTTTGAAGATTTCCACATCGATGGGCTACGACTGGATGCCGTGCATGCTATAAAGGACTTTAGCCCAAAACATATTTTGCAGGAGGTACGTCAACTCACAGACGATATTATCGCAGCTCGCAAAAAACCGCATTACCTGATCGTTGAATGCGATTTAAACGACAGGCGGTACTTAGATCCGCTGCAGAACAATGCATTTGCAATGGATGCCCAGTGGATTGATGAATTTCATCACGCCCTACGGGTGGCAGCCGGAGAAGAGAAAAAAGGGTATTACAAGGATTTTAATGGGTTGGAAGACTTGGCAAAGGCCTACGAAAAAGCCTACGTTTTTGATGGCAATTATTCTACACATCGGGAGAAGTTTTTCGGCACATCAGCAGCCGGGCTAAGTGGGGAGCGCTTTATTGTCTTTTCCCAAAATCATGATCAGGTAGGAAATAGAATGCTGGGTGAACGTAGTGCAGCCTTATATTCGAAAAGCGTGCAACGGCTCATGGCCATGGCTGTTATACTTTCCCCGTATACACCGATGTTATTTATGGGTGAAGAATGGGGTACCGAAAAACCGTTTCAGTACTTTGTGAGCCATGGCGATGAAGAGCTGATTGAAGCTGTACGAGAAGGCAGAAAAGCTGAATTTGCAGATTTCCAAAGCGAAGGTACACCGCCCGATCCGCAAGCGACAGCGACCTTTAATACCTGCGTATTAGACTGGAATGAAGTTGAAGCAGACACACAGCAAAAAATGTTGAACTACTACACGAAGTTGATAAAGCTACGTCGCGAGCTGCAGGCGTCGGGCAGCTTCGGAAGAGAGCAATTAGCGGTAGAGCATGATAAAGAAAAGGATAGCATCCTTCTTACAATGGGCAGCGGAAAAAACCAGATGTTGGCAATCCTAAATTTTTCAGCAGAGACGCAAAGCTATGAAGTTGATGGCCAGTGGAAGATTATGCTCGACAGCAACGACAGGCAATGGGCGGGCGACAGTAATATGGGGGATGCTGTCGATAGCAGTGTGACCGTCGCCTCAACGTCAGGGATATTGCTTGCGTTAGTTAGTGCATAATGAGTAGTGAGTAGTGAGTAATGAGTAGTGCGTAGTGCGTAGTGCGTATAAAGATTAGTTATCAGTAGAGAGTATATAGAGTTGCTATGGTATATACTTTTTTTATTTTTGAATTTTTAATTTTCACTTTTGAATTTTCACTTTTGAATTTTTAATTTTTAATTTTTAATTTTGAATTTTTAATTTTTAATTTTGAATTTTGAATTAGTTATGCGAGGGACAATCCGTTAAAAAACGCGCTACCGTCAACAGGTAAAACGCTAATTCAAAACACTACCTATTCATTGTCTCAATAACAATTTCCTTACTATGAATCAATTTATCATGGGCTATTTTGAAACCTTTATTTAATTTCCCGTCGATGCGGATGTTTTTAATATAGTTTCCTGTACCTGCTTTACGAATAACGACTTGCGAAGCACCATCATGGTAAGCCGGATCCAAGTGGATAACCACCTTATCGAAAACCGGTGTCACGACAGTATAGTCTGGACGCCCGGGGCATAACGGGTAAATGCCCATCATATTCATCAGTGCCCAAGTCGACATTGTGCCGGTATCGTCGTTTCCGGGAATACCGCCGGGCATGTTGGTGAAATGTGTTTTTAAGATATTGCTGACCAACTTTTGCGTACGCCATTCCTCCCCATCGATCTCCGAAAATATATGCGGGTATAGCATATCCGGCTCATTCGTTACGTCAAAGAAGCCCTTATCAAATGTCGATTGAAGCTTATCCACGAAATTTCTCTTGCCTCCCATAAGCTTAACGAGCCCGGGGATGTCATGCGGAACCGCAAAGGAATAATTCCAAGCGTTTCCTTCATGAAAACCATGGTTTGGTTCGAAGTTTGCGCCCATCAAAGGATCAAATGGCGTTAAGAAGCTGCCGTTTGGCAAAATAGGTCTGAACGTCCCATATTCTTTCGAATAGTAATTTTTGTACCCTTGCGCGCGCTTTGCAAACATTTCGGCATCTGCCGTTTTTCCTAAGGATGCTGCAAGTTGCGCTAAATTCCAGTCCGCTACGTAATATTCTATTGCATGCGATACAGAATTATCAAATGAGTCTCGCAAAGGCACATAATGCAATTTTGTATAGTCGGCATTGTCTGGACGAATGCGGTTTGTGCTATCCGTCACCGTAGCAGATTTATAAAAAGCCTCATATACCGATTCGATATCATAATCGCGTAGACCCTTCATCCACGCATCTACGATAACCGGGACAGCAGGGTCTCCGTCCATGGTGTAGGACTCCCGACTGTAAAGCTCCCACTTGGGCATCCAACCATTCTCTTTGTACATGCCGATCATGGAACGAATCATATCCGTTTGCCTATCCGGAAAAAGTAAACTCATCAACGGCTGCACGTTTCGATAGGTATCCCATAACGAAAACACAGTATAACGATTTCTATCGGTATGCAACGTCTGTCTGCTTTCCATGGCTGGATATTCGCCGTTGACATCCTGAAAGACGTTTGGATGGATGAGTGCGTGATACAAAGCCGTGTAAAACACCGTGCGTTCATCTTCGGAGCCGCCGGTCACTTCTATCTTTGATAGATCTTTGTTCCATGCGGCCTTTGCTTGCTTATGAATGGCGTCAAAGCCGCCCACAGGTTGTTCCGCCTCCAAATTGCGGCGTGCATTCTCCATGCTAACAAACGATACGGCCAACTGTACTTCCACCGCTTCGTTCTCGTCGGTTTTCACCGTAAAGAACGTGCCGATGTCATCGCCCGATAGCTCGCCCCGATAGTCTGTGAAAATCTTGTATTTGCCAGCGTCCTTGTTCCAATCATTTTCCCATTCCTCTCCGGCACGCTGGAACTTCCAGTATCCGGCACTAACCGGCGCCTTGTTAATACGCATAACAAAATAAATCGGATACACAGCTTGGTTATTTGTGTAGCAAAAAGACCCCAGTAGCTTGGATCCTTCCACCTCCGTATCGCTTACACGACGCACAGTAGCCCCAGTTTCATTGGTTAATCCCTCGCCGAGGTTTAATAAAATGTTATGCTCGCCCTTAGGAAAAGTGAAGCGCGTAATGCCGACACGTGCCGTAGCTGAAGATTCCAGCCGGATATTATACTTGTCCAATAAAGCTGTGTAATATCCTGGGCTGGCTTTTTCTTCCCGGTAAGTGCTCCCGTAGGCATGGTAATCCACGTTCAATTTGCCGCTACTCGCCATAAGGAGTAAACTTCCCATATCAGGACACCCGACGCCACTTAAATTGACATGCGCAAGGCCGGTTAAAAATTTATTATTATGCTCGTAGGGTGTGGACCACCAGCGCGCATCTTTGTCGACCTTATTAAGCGTTGAGCCCATCACATTAAAAGGCGATACATTCATGAGTCCTTGCGGAACCTGCGCGCCAGGATTCGTAGTACCATAGTTCGTAGTGCCTATGAACGGATTGACATAGTCGACAGGTTGCTTCTGTGCCATAGCAACGCCAAATAGTAGGCTAAAAGTTAAATAACATGTAATGAATCGATGCATATAGAAAATAAGATAGTAACAAATGGGGCGTATGAAGAATTCTGAAACGTCGTTCGCCCAATAGACAAAGAAACTAATTCTATCACAAACACGCGGTAATTTATTCGTTATAGTTTATCCTCGCCCCATCAGCATATCCTGATAACGCAACGCGTGGGTTTGACATCGACGAATCGTCAAAAATTCTGAAGAACAATATCGTTTAGCACACGTTCTTAGAAAAAAGTTACAGGGCGTTGCGCTGATGTAACAGCAAATAAGGATAAATTATGGCACTATTTTTCACCTTGCAAGCGTCTGAGGACGAAATAACACAAGTTTTTGGCGTGGCAAACATTACCAATCTAGATGAAGAAGAAGACTTGGACGAGAAGCGATTTACACGTATCAAACTGTCGGGCGAGCTGTATTTCGATGTAAAGGGTTCCGTTCGCGAAGTGGCTGCTTTGCTAAACAAGCCGCAAAGCATTATATACCTCGAACCTGAAGACACACGGTTCGATTACACACGTTCCAAATAAGAACGACGGTGCCGCTTGTAGCGGAAATGGCAAAACGCAATAAACAAAACGAGGAACCCATTTCGTTCCTCGCTCTGTTTGCTTAAATATCCGTATTTGATTGCGTCTTGTCTGCTAAATAAAATCCATCCAATTGGAGGCATCTTGATATTCCACAATCGGCGAAGCGCTGTTCACATTAGAAAAATCTGATAACAGTTTACGGATATCGGTTTGCATATGCTTGAAGCTATTCTCAAAAAGATCACTGCGGAAACCTTTTCCGGTCATATCATAAACATATTGAAGGGTTATCAAACGCGCAATTACTTTACCAAGAACAATAAGTTGACGTTGTACTAATCCGTCAGGCAAGCTGAAATCGAGCAACTTAGTAAATCTGTCGCCGATTAATTTCGTTTGTTCTAGCGATTGGATAAATTGGCCAAGATTTGTTTGCTTTTCCTTTTTCATCTGCTTGACGATGATCTCGGCAATCTGCGTGTAGAGCATTTCGTTGGATCCTTCAAAAATCTGGAACGGGCGGCTGTCTACAATGCCACGTCCAGCAACATGATCTATTTTATAACCACTTGAACCAGAAAGCTGCACACAGATTTGCGCCGCCTCCTGCATGAGGTCAGTTACCAATGCTTTCATAGAATTTGCTTCTAGTCCCTTTGTGGCAAGATCATGCTCGATACCGCTGATGGAAGAACTTCGTGCGCACATTCCCGAACATAAGGAGTAGGACGCCTGTATACGCGATAATTGATACTGTACAGAATCCAGTTCCAACAGCTTTTGTGCGCCAACTTTTCTGTTGATACAGTGTGCCAAAGCTTCATCCAGCATGCGTTTTATGAAGCCCATGCCCATTCCTGGAAATTGCAACCTGCTACGATGCAAGATGTCAAGCATCATTTTTATGCCTGTACTATGTTGCTGTAGCTTTTGTTCGGCAGGAACGGTAATATCAATTGTATTTAGTCCATATGGAATCATATATAGACCCAAATTATTGAAATAATGCTCAACATGAATACGCTGACCATCTTTGTTATTGTCTGTAACGAAGAAATCGATATCGCGAGCCAATTCGCCGCCCGCAACTTGCTTGCGCGCCGCTACAAGCCAAAATTCGGCCATTCCGGTCAGCCCCTGCCAGTGTTTTTGACCACTCAAACGATACGAATCTTGTTCTTGCGTGTAATAGGTTCGCATGTTGAGCGCATCACTTCCGAAATCCGGCTCCGTGATCATCAATCCACCCATAGCCTGTCCTTCCAAAAATCTGCCGAAAATGTAAGGCTTAATACTATCAGCACCATATTTGGAGAGCGGTTCCAAAAACAGCGCAATATTTATTCCGAAGGTTAGTGAGAGCGGGAGCGATTCGTAGGAGGCCGCAGCAAGAATACCCAAACATTCTTTTACATGACTTCCCCGACCACCATAGGCTTCAGGTATGGCTACCGATAAGGGCTTATGCTCCATAATTCCGTTCCATATCTCGCTCGGAAGACCACGGTTCACACTCAACTCATTAATATTAGCTTCGCTATGGAAAAGGTTATGCAAACTTTGTTCAAAGCGGTCTAAAAACACTTGATAATTTTCTTTCATATGGCTAACCGACGAAATGTATACTATATCGATTTTTGTAAATGTACAAAATAAAATAACTATTCAACATAGGCTCTTTGCTTGCTAAAATGTGTCGATAGATGTTATTTTGGGGAAACGCGATAAAAATTATTGTTTATCAGTTCGTTAAAAATAAAATTCAAAATACGTAGTATTGAATAAATCTGTCTATCAAATCCATCAATGATGCGCTAACGTTGTTTTTTGACTATCCCCCTAGCGGGGATGAATAAGTTCATCATGCCACTAAAAAAATAAATACACGGTTTATAAAAAATTTAACTTACTTTTGTAAAGTATAAGGCTACTGCCTCTGCTATTTCTGATCGAGTCTAGCATATCGTTTCTCTTTCAGTTGTCGCTTTATCAGCTGCCCATATTAGGAAATCTACATTATAAGAGATGACTGCAGTTGATTTAGTTTACAAAAATATTTAATTTTAATCCTCCATACGCTCGATACTTATCACATTCCAACAAAGAACGATAAGATGGAGTATCCATCATGACATTTCAAGATTTAAACATTATCCCTCCCATATTAAAAGCGATTAGCGAAATGGGCTATAGCAGTCCGTCCCCGATTCAAGAAAAGGCAATTCCTGTCATCTTAGGTAATAACGACCTCATTGGTTGTGCGCAAACGGGTACTGGAAAGACTGCTGCTTTCGCAATCCCTGCTATACAAAAAATTACACAGTCAAAAGCTAAAATAGTCGGTGCCCCACGTGTATTGGTTTTGACCCCTACCCGTGAATTAGCGGTACAGATAGAAGAAAATTTTCGTTTCTACGGAAAGTATGTACAAAGCAGACAAACGTTGATATTCGGTGGCGTATCTGCCAACAATCAAATTGCCAACTTAAAAAAGGGAACAGATATTATCATATCTACTCCTGGCCGTTTGCTAGACCTGGCTCGTCAAAACCAAATCAAACTATCAGCCATAGAAATTTTGGTATTGGATGAAGCCGATACCATGCTGGATATGGGCTTTGTTAACGATATTAAGAAGATATTAACGTATCTGCCTACCAAGCGTCAAACGTTATTTTTCTCGGCAACGATGCCCCCTCCCATCCGTAAGTTCGCAACTTCCATATTGCGCGATACGGTAGAGATCAACGTTAATCCGGTATCGTCTGCAGCACCACTAATTGAGCAATCTGTGTACCATGTAGAGAAGACGGATAAGCCTTCTTTCCTTGTTTCATTACTTAAAACAGATGGTGCGCAGCAAACATTGATCTTCACCCGCACGAAACACGGTGCCGACCGCGTGAGCAAAATGCTGAATAAAAAAGGGTTCGGTGCGCTGGCCATCCATGGTAATAAATCGCAGAATGCCCGTCAAAAGGCGCTGAGCGAATTTAAAAATGGCAAGGTACAGATATTGGTAGCTACCGATATTGCCGCGCGTGGGATAGATATAGAAGAACTACCGCATGTGATAAACTATGAGCTTCCAGAGGTTCCTGAAACATATGTGCACCGAATAGGCCGTACAGGAAGAGCAGGAAAAACAGGAACAGCAGTTTCTCTATGCAGTAGCGAGGAAAGGAAAAATCTCGAAGGTATACAAAAACTTACCGGCAATGTTATTCAGGTCGTTAAAACCAGAAATAAATATGCCGCAATGGCTTAAACAATAAAATAAAAAATACATTTAATAACAATTATCATGCAAGAAGGAAAAATCAAATTTTTCAACACAACTAAAGGTTTCGGATTCATTACTCCATCTAATGGAGGTCAAGACATATTCGTACACGTATCAGGTTTGATCGACGAAGTAAGAGAAGATGACAACGTAAGCTACGAAGTTGAAAACGGTAAAAAAGGTGTTAACGCTGTACGTGTACGCGTTATCTAATCCAACGCCGTAAGGTAAAAATCAGCTCGCTGTTCCGCATGGAATAGCGAGCTTTTTTTGTGCCAACTGGTATGTGCTTCATTTCTAAAACTCCTTTGATAAATAAGGATTGTTGTAAGAGGTCTTTTCAACCTCTTACAAAGATGAATATTCGCTGTTAATCACTTCTTAGTACGGTCAATGTCGGCTTATTTAAAAGACCAAGGCTGTTAAAAACGCCAATAAAAACGGTGATCAGTGTGACGGCTGAAATCAATAGTAAGATGAACAGAATAGATGGCACAAATACGGCTTCAAACACAAAGGCTGCGAGCAGGTTTGTTGCTAAAAGAGCGATCAAGATACCCGTAAGCGCTGCGAATAAGCCTAGGAAGAGGTATTCGGAAAGTAAGATGTAACGGATCTGTTTTTTCGTAGCGCCGAGCGTCCGTAGCAATACATTTTCCTTTAGACGCTGAAATTTGCTGATCATCAACGATGATAATAGCACTACAATTCCCGTAAAAATGCTAAATGAACCAATGAAGGTGATAACGAAGCCAATTTTGTCTAGCAACTCGTTCAGGACGACAATGAGGCTATGCAAATCTACAATAGACACATTGGGAAAGGTACGAACGACATCGCGTTGCAATAGTGCCGATTGCGATTCATCCGTTGTTCGGGTCATAAATACATAAAATTGCGGAGCCTCTTCCAAAGAGCCTTTGGCAAATACCATTCTAAAGTTCGTTTGAAATCTATTCCAGTCTACCCGACGAAAACTTGACACCTTCGCAGGCATCAACAGCCCCTGAACATTAAGCAATAAGGCATCACCGATCTTCACTCCTATCCGTTTTGCGTACCCTTCTTCCAACGATACTGCGGCGGTATCATCCGGTGCAACCTCCTCCACCCATTTCCCGTCGGTCAACGTTTCAGATTCGCCCAAAGATTCACGGTAGGTAGCGCGGATCTCCCCCCTGAATGCATTGGCGGAATATCCCAACGTAGAATCTGCAACAACGTTCTGCAACGATTGCCCGTTAATTTCACTTATTTGCAGGGTGACGATAGGAACCTCTTCCATCAAAGGCAACCCTTGCGCCTCAATAATTGCTTTAAGACCTGCACGTTGCGCCGGCTGTATATCAAATAATACCACATTAGCCTGATCGTCGCTGTTTCCCAAATTAACCCGGGTCAATAACATATCCTGCACAAAAAATAAAATCGCGATCAAAGCTGTCCCAAAGCCTACGGAAAGCATAATGATTGTTGTTTGATTGCGAGGTCTGAACAAGTTGGACAAACCCTGCCGCCATACATACGGCCATTTATGTGGAAAAAAACGGCGGACAAGAAACATCAAAAGTGCAGCTGTTCCGTACAATGTCAGAAACGTGACAAAAATTCCCAAAATAAAGAACATGGTCTGCGTCCAGTCTTCGAGTTGCAATCGTGAGAAGACGATTAAAAATAGCGTAATTAAGATATATAGGGAAACTTTTAAAACATCAAAGCCGGTTTTTGGCAAATCGGCAACCACACGAAGGGTATTTAAGGGCGAAATTCTTCGCACATTTGCTAAGGGCAGGAGCGCAAATAAAACTGCGATTGTAAAGCCTAGGAAAATGCCTTGTACAACTGCTGTCCAAGATATTGTAGACGATAATGCGACAGGAAGGAATTCTTGCATAACAAAAGGCAACAGATACTGGATAAGTATGCCCAATGCTGCGCCGCATACACCAGCTAGCAAACCTATACAGGCAAATTGAACCAAGAATATGGCAAATGTCTTTTTGGCTGTGGCACCGAGACAGCGCAGTATAGCGACGGTTACCATTTTCTCTTGTACGTAAACGTGCACCGCGCTTGAAACACCGATAGCTCCCAGAAGTAGGGCCACAAAGCCTACCAATTGCATAAACCGCGTTACATCAGCAAATGATCTGCCTGTATTTTCCTTCGTGGAGGCCACGCTGGCCGCACGCAATTTTGTTTGTTCAAACCGTTCATCATTCGCATTTACGAACGCCTCGGTAGAAAATGACCTGGGCATTTTGAAATAGTAAAAGTATTCCACCCGACTTCCTGTCTGCTTTAGCCCAGTTTGTGCCATCGCTTCTAGAGACATGACGGCCGAGGGAGCCATACTGCTGGCAAAAGAAGTACGCCCAGCCATTTTTATTATGCTACCGCCGATAGTGAACACCTTCTTCCCAATCTGCACCGAGTCGCCTACCTCCGCATCAAACTGTAGCATTAGTTCGTTTTCCAGCAAGACGACAGATGAATCCGTTAAAAGTTGGAAAGCGTCTTGCGGCTGGGTTTCCACCTTACCGTAAAATGGATAGCCCGATGACAGGCCCCGCACCTGTATAAGACGCGATTCATCTTTCTTTGAAAAGCGAAGCATGGAAACAAAACGCTCTTCCTTCGCCGCTTGGTCGCTTAACTTTGCTATGCTGTCGATAAAGGCAGAAGCGACTTTAGTTGGTGTTGCTCGTGCAGACAGTTCGAAATCTGCGCCAAGTAATTCCGCCGCTTGGCTATCAATATTGCGCTGCAGATCTGATTTGAACGAATCCATCGCCACAAACGCCGAGATACCTAAGATAATGGACGATATATACAAAAATAAGCGAGATCGGCTCCGGCGACTGTCGCGCCAAGCCATGAGAAATATCCATTTCCAACTCATCCTATCCTTCCCCCCTTTATCGGTACAATACGATCTGTCTTCGCTGCGAGATCTAAATCGTGCGTCACCAGCACCAAGGTAGTGCCCGAAGAACGGTTTAAATCAAACAGCAGACTTTCAACCAGTGCGCCGGTTTCCGCGTCGAGATTTCCTGTAGGCTCATCGGCAAATAAGATCTTGGGGTTGTTCGCAAATGCTCGCGCCAATGAAACGCGCTGCTGTTCGCCGCCAGAAAGCTGTGAGGGGTAATGCGTAGCGCGGTCGGCAAGGCCGACCTTGTCTAAAAGGTTAAGTGCATTTGCCTTCCTATTTTTCATACCTCGCAGCTCGAGAGGAACCATCACATTTTCGAGTGCAGTAAGCGTGGGCAACAATTGAAAGTTCTGAAACACAAATCCGACATGTTCATTTCGTACAGCAGCGAGCTGATCTTCATTGAGGCCGTTCAATAAAACGCCGTTTAATGTAATTTCGCCACCGGTCGATTGATCAAGACCTGCACACAATCCAAGCAAAGTGGTCTTTCCGCTTCCAGAAGGACCAACTATCGCAAGTGATGTGCCGCCTTCAATCTTCAAATCAATATCGTTTAACACCTGGACGGCGGCAGCACCACGTCCGTAGGATTTTGACACGTTTTTTAACGCTAATATAGTTGATGACATACTTGTCGTTTAATTACTTTGTTATTAAATTAGTAATATGAATTCACTTTATAAACATTGCCTGTTTCTTTTCGTTGTCATTTTTTCAATTGCCTGCAACAACAGCGTGAAAAGCAATGCTGATAAGCAAAATAAAGATGCAGCGGTGAAATCCGTCACGAAAAAAGATAGCAGCAAAACTATTTTGTTTTTTGGAAATAGCCTAACGGCGGGATATGGCCTTGACAATCCGGAAGATGCATTTCCGGCGCTTATACAAACGAAGATAGATGCGCTAAATCTACCTTATAAAGTGGTGAATGCTGGACTAAGCGGCGAGACAAGTGCTGGAGGTAATGAACGCATTGATTGGCTTTTAAAAAACCCCGTTGATGTTTTTGTTTTAGAGTTGGGCGCTAACGATGGCCTGCGTGGCGTCGATCCTAGCACGACGTATAAGAATCTGCGTAATATCGTCAAAAAGGTTAGTGATAAATACCCTTCATGCAAACTTGTGCTTGCCGGCATGCTCGTGCCACCCAATGTGGGAACCCAATACTTTGAAGAATTTAAAGCTATTTATCCAGCCTTAGCAAAGGAGCAAAATATGCATTTGATACCGTTTTTATTGGCAGATGTGGCCGGTGTGCAGCAGCTAAACCAGTCGGATGGTATACACCCTACTAAGGAAGGCCAAATTAAAGTGGCAGAAAATGTCTGGCAGACAATAAAACCACTGTTACAACCCTGAAAATAGAACCACTACACCTCCATTAATCAAGCGAAGCTGTATATGCTGAAACGACCTGTGATGCATGCGTCTTCCGATTAATTATAACGGAAAAACGATCAAATAAAGACGCTTCCACACGTTGCAAATCCTCAGCCGTTTCAGGAAGTATGTAATACTCACCATGAAGGAGCAACCCTTCCGGTGCACGTTCCACACTTACTTTCAGAAAACCATAACGATCTTCACAGAACGATTCTAAAGACACCGTGCCTTCTGTTACCGGCATCTCTTTGACGAAATCGTCGTCAGTTGTTGCTACACTATGCAAATCTACATAGCCGCCGGCGCCAGCTACGATGAAAGGAACCGTTTGTCCATCGGTGTAGCTGCGCGAAAAGCGTTGATAGTTGTGCACATGTCCACTAAACACAATATCGGGTCTTGCATTGGCCTCCAGAAAAGCGCTCTCGAGAAAATCAATCATCTTTTCACTTGAACCATGATTCGTATCTGCAGAAAATGGTGCATGATGAATACAAACAATAATAGCTTGCTCGCTGCGACAGGTATCCGCATGCCGAAGTTCATTGATAAACCAATCGCGTTGTTCGGCGTCGATTTCGCCATGTTTAGGAGTGTTTGGATATAGGCCGATAAAACGGGCCGTAGGCGTTTCCAGTGTCCAATAAACATGAGGCTGAATCATACTTTTGCGCGTAGTACCGCCTGCAAAATCTATTGGTCGACGTTCCGTATCGCAAAAAACATCCATGAAAGCTGCTAAGCTTTTGTAAGGAACCTTACTCTCCGGGTTGATGTCTCCATCATGGTTGCCTGCAATGGCAAAGATAGGTGCTTCATAGCGCTCATATGGCTTTAGAAACTGATCTGGATAGGCGGAAGCCTCACCATGGTTGTAGACGATGTCACCAAGATGGTATAAAAAGGCTGGTGTATTTTCAGCATGCAATTCGCGATTACTCTGTCCGTTCAAAACATGTGCAACAACGGCCTGAAACGCGGAATATCTCGGACTTCCTGTATCGCCAAGCATATGAAAAGATATTTTATCCTGAAAAGCGTCAGCCGCATCATCCAGGACATCATCCAACCTCAGCCTATAAGGGTAGGATCCTGTGGCAACTGGCAGCGGTCTAAATTTGTGGGAATCGTCGACAGTTTCTTTTAAAATTACCGCGCTTTTGACTCTATTTTCTTTCATAACTCAAATATAAGAAACCAATATTAAGAACAGATTAACAGCGATAGACTCAAGGTATGGCAAGAAATCGTAACGAACTTCTCCGTTGTGTAGAGGAAACCCTAGCTAACGATTATAGAGAAGCCAATTGTCTAATCGGTAGCCAGGCGAGGATACAAAAGATAGCCTCTCTCTATTAACATGCTTCTCCGTCCAACAATGGCCATATAATTTATCAGAGACTTCGCTAGCTTTGCGGCTTCACTTTGAATATACTTTTAAAGATATTGACCACACCGACAACCAATAAGCCGGCGAGTAACCCTATTCCCATTTCTTTAACGATAGACGGTTTCCCAGGTAGAAGATCATGGAAAAAAGCAATGTTGTGAACGAATATACCGCCAGACACCAATATCAAGGCGATTGTACCAATCACGGCTAATGACTTGATAATAATTGGCAGAGATTTTACCAAGATACGTCCAACTTTCGACCAAATACCTTTATCATCGGATTTCTTAATGAGCGCGTAGCCGGCATCGTCCATCCGCACGATTAACGCGACTATCCCATACACGCCAACAGTGGCAATTATGGCCACCACAGATACCGTTAAGATCTGTACGGTTAATTCGCGATCCAGAACAGTGCCTAGCGCGATAATGACAATTTCCACCGACAGTATGAAATCCGTCATCACTGCAGACTTGATCTTCGCTTTTTCCAAGTCAGCTCCATTCTCCTTCCGCTCCTCGATGACCTCTTCGCCAGTCTTTGACCGATGAAATATGTACTCGATAATTTTTTCAACACCCTCGTAAGCTAGGTAAAACCCACCCAATACGAGAATAACCGTAATGGCAATGGGAAAGAAAATGTTTAACAGCAAGGCGATGGGTACAATAATAATCTTGTTCAATAAAGATCCTTTTGTGATTGCCCATAAAACAGGAAGCTCTCTAGAAGAAAGAAATCCTGTAGCTTTTTCTGCATTTACCGCTAAATCGTCGCCGAGGATCCCTGCCGTTTTTTGCGTAGCCACTTTACTCGCTACCGCAACATCGTCCATTAAAGCCGCAATATCGTCGAATATTGCAAAAATTCCTGATGCCATGTATCTTTTTTTAAGCGCTAAAAATATAAAATTTTATCCAATTTTTTGCGGGCAAACATTTGCACAACCTCATGATATACGTAAATGCCACGATGAAGCAGGAGGTCTCCCACTCCATAGATTATCCCTGTTGCAGTCGAGTCCGATAGGTCTGCTGATCAACGGGTTCATGATTGATAAAGTAGGCAACGGCATGGTTTTCCAACTGATCAATTTTTTCAAGAGCGGCTATTTCAAGAAGCACATCGCCATTTTTTAATGTCGTTGTTTTTTCAATACCTCGCTCTGTTGTTACTGTGATCTGTTCCATATGATGTTTTAGTTTTTATGATGAACAAGCAACATCGGAAAAACGTTTGACTGACCTCGCTCGAGCTGATGAGCCATGTTTAAATTAATCATGCGCCTACAACAAAAAGGACTGTCTAAAAAGATAATTGATTAACATCAAAATGCCTCATCGCGAGGAAGTATGACGACCGCCGATGGCAGCTCCGAAGCAATCCAATCTGGATTGTTGTTTGCTAAGATTGCGTCGTCCCTCCTTCTCGCAATGAACGGAAACTAATCACTTTTAAACACCTTCTTACCATTAAAATATTGAAATAGCTATTTTTTTGCCAACACCTGAAAAGGTTTAGCTTGTTTCTTCATTTTGAGAAAGGCATATAGACAACAACCAGACAAGACAATAAATAACACATCAATAAAGAAGATATCCGTTGCACCGATAGCCCAAGCCTTCCACATCCAAAGCCCCGTGCTAAATCCATTTGCGAAAGGAACAGCCAAACAGGTAATAATAGAAAGAAAAAGCACATGCCTATTCATCCGGGCTAGGTTGCGCAGCGCCATTAAATAAATACCTAAAATAAGCCAACTGTAGAAATATACGTTGTAAATAACAGATTGATTAATTACGGGCAGCGCCTTTAGCATGACAAAAGTAAACGCAGTAACGGGTAACATGCTCAGGCATCCTGCTAAGAAAAAATTGGATGCCCAAAAATTAAATTTACGCTTATAGTGTGGAACATTTGTTTTATCTCTAGCTACCAGCCATATTACGATGCCTGATATGATCACCAAGCAACCTGTCAATCCAAGGATAAAGAATACAATTTGCAACGGTTTGCCTCCAAAATCGCCGAAATGTAGGTGGTAGATAATGCTCTTAACGCCATCAACATACGTAGCATCTTCTGTAGGAGATTTATAGGAAAGAACCTTACCCGACGAAATTTCCTGCAAAGCATAGCCCGAACCGGAGAACGCAGCAGAAGACGTTGGTTTAAACTCAACGCCTATCTGCATACTTTGATCCTGAAAATTACGAATATACATCCGGGAAATCGTAGCATCCTTCCATTTCGACTCCCAGCTGGACACAAAAGCGTTTAGATCGAAGCCCTCCTTCATAGGCGTGTAGGTGTAGTCCACCTTAATATTTTTGTTGAACAACATATCCTCATACACCTGTTCTTCATTGCCCTCGTAGAGCAACTTACTGAATGGCGTAATAAGCACAAAATTTACGATGAGAATGATCCCTGTAATAGCGAATACAAGTTGAAAAGGAAAGCCAATAACACCTAATGCCGTATGCATATCTGTCCATACGGTCTTCCATTTACTGAATGGTCGAAATAGAAAGAAGTTAGTTTTAATTTTCTCCCAGTGCAAAAATAGCCCGGTGATAAGCGCAAACAAGAATAAAAACGACACAATACCGGCTAGCAGATAGCCGAAAGGTGTTCCTATACGAATAGGCAACTGGTTTAGTTGCGCCAGAAAGTGGAGGCGGTAAAGGAATTCACCCATATCGTAGCCCTCAGCGTAGGAGCTCGGCGTTTTATCGGCAAAGTAATATAGGAAATAGGCTGAATCTTCTTCCGCACCGCGCCGCCCCCTCCTGCCTTCCTTCTTAACAACAGGTTTTGGTTTGCTCACCATAGTATCCTGTGAGGTACTCATGCTGACATACGCTCCCTGCCCTTGCTTGAGGTAGAAAAAATCAATATTACGTCCGCGAAGGTCATATTTGCTACCCAGCGAATCTAAGAGATAGTTGTAATCGGCAGATATAGGCTCTGCTTTAGTAGATTTTCCTTTTTGCCAAGCGGTAATATTATCTTTGAAAAAAGAAAATGAGCCTGCAAAAAAAATGACATAGAGAAGTGCGGCGATGATAATGCCACTGATGGTATGCGTATGGAAATAGATATTATATTTTCTAGGATCCATAATTAAAGGTTGTGGTAGACAAGTAAGGTATTAGAAAAAGTATTGTAAGTATGAGGTATGTGAGCCAAACGCGCCATACGTTTTTTGCCACAAACGCCCACAATAATAGAAACGCCCACATCAGGTAGCCAAGTATAAACGATGTCGCTACTACAGCATCTTTCGGCAAAAATGTGGCTAGCGCTAGATGGAAGCTAATCATTACGGTATAACCACCAATAGTCCCTGCCAATATTTTGCTGAGGCGAAGCCATGGCGATTTGGTTAAGTATTTTTTATTTGCTGGCATGGTTTAAAATAGCAATTCTAGCAACAAGCTGATGCATAATAAAGAAAGGATACCAACGCGGTTGATATAACGAAACGGAAAAAAAAGTACACAAAGACAACCAACAGCCATCAAAATAACGATAGCACTGAATATTCCGCTTCCTAGGCCCAGAAAATAGATGCTTAACGCAGTAGCCAAAATGAACAGTGTACCTGCGGAAAGTCGGCATTTCATGGTGTTGCCGCTCAGGCGTAGCAGGTAAGGATGCTTCTCCGGCCAACTGATGCGCTTGGAAGTATTCATTAGACATAGAAAGCCTGCAAAAAAGGTAAATATGATCAAGGTAAACATGACGTGGTGCTATCGAAATTTGCTATAAGTGATGTAGATTAATTCTTAGATATATGTTGTACCACCACCAACTGTGGCGATACAACATATGAAAATTTATGCAGCTATTTTACTAAAAAACTTGTCGTTAGCCCTTGCCAAGTCGCGTTATATTCCTGTCCATGCCAAGTGCCTTTCACTTCCTCGCTGTGACCAAATTCTGCCACATATTTCCCAGACCAAAGCACATCAACATTCGCAATGCCTTGTGCATCGGTCTTAAATGTTTTTGACCAACCTGCTTCAGACATTAACAACACATCTTGATCCTTTACCGGCTGACCGTTATTCGTCACTTGAAGTGCAACTTTTCCACCTTTTTTTATAGCTTTTGTACCTATGGTCAGTTGATAAGGTAGTTTGCTCTTGGCCACTGCTTCAGACTTCCCCGCTTGAACTGCAATTTGCGATGTAAACTCATAGCGCGTTTTTCCGCCCAGATCTTTCGTTGGATGCGAGGTATAAATTAAATAAACGCCATCTTCCGTCGGTGTGAATGTACTTACAAAATGATCGCCTTTATCTTGTAAGGTCAATTTTTCTTCAGACTGGTCAGACTTCACTACAAATACCTCCAATGATTTTAAATCGGAATACCAAGCAGTCGTTTTTTCCAATTCTCCTGTAGCATATTCGCCGTAATAAACACGAACTTCCTGAGCTTGGCCTTTTGTAGCCTTTGCTGAACTTTCTAACCAAATGGCGTGGGCAGATGCCGCTTGTGTACCTAGCACAAGTGCTATAAAAGCAAGAAATAAATAAGGTAATGATTTCATTGTATGTAATTTAACGTATTAAACTGCGCTCTAAACAACGGTCCACTCTTTGGATAACCCGTATGTTGTTTGGGCAAATATAAACAAACTTTTATTATTTAGAATTAGTATAATTAAATTACATAAAAAGACCAATAAATCATGTCTTCTTTTACTTGGCCAAGTACTGCCTTTGCCTTTCGACAAAAAAAAGCAACCCGAAGGTTGCTACAGAACTAAATACTTTTTGATGGTCTAATCTATTTTCACTACTCTCGCCGGTTTTATTGCCTCCGGATTTTTAGGCAAAATTACAGTCAGCACTCCTTCTTCAAAACTGGCTTGAATGTTGTCGGTCAGCATCTGCTCATCCAACAGGAAATTACGTTTGAAGGAGGACGGTATGTGTTCGCGGTACGCAAAAGTCGATTGATTATGTTCGGCGGGCTCCTCGTAAGACAGCGATAATATAGTATTTTCAATAGCTATAGTAAAAAGCTCTTTTTTTCTTCCAGCTGCAAATAACTGTAGTTCGAAATAATCCAAGTGCTCAACAATATTAACAGGCGCATCGTATCTTGCGCTCATGGAACCACTCCCCCCTAGCGCTGCATCCGCATCAAACAGATGCTTTTGTATTCTTTCAAATTTTTCTCGGAATCGTCCACTCCATGGGCCTGATCGATCTTGATCGGTCGCTGTGTTTTGATCTCTTTTAAACATAATAGCAAGATTTAGATATGGCGGTTATCGAATAGGCATTATTGCTGCCTTCGTCCTGCTGGCAAATAATGGAGCAGGCGTTACGCTATTTGGAAAACCGTCAAAACGGCTGCGTTTCGCATGGCTGCTAAAAGCCGATCGGTTCCGTCGTTTTAAACGCTTTTTGTAAAGGTAAGCCATGATTAAGGCTACAAAAGCACCCGTAAATACGATAAGCAACAAAGCTTTAATAATGCTTATAATTAAAAAGCCGACCAACCCGATGACTACAATTCCACCGAATAATCTGGGTAGCCCATGTTTAAATCTGTTCTTCATTTTTTTCTTTTTTTTTAAATAAATCATTTTTTTGAGGTTTGAAGCCATCGAGACATCACTTGCTGTAAGATAGCTAGCTGGTCGCGTTGACTTCGTTTAAAACTGCTAAAGGCCTTTGTTGAAGCAGACGGTTGTGTGCGCTGTTTACTTTAATATACCTCAACTTTACGGTATTTATTATCGCACATACTGACAAGTCCCTAGATGGCGAATACTGATGTACTATCTCATCTTTGCCCGCTATCGTTAACATTTAAAACGTTCTTCGAAGCGGCGGCGCCATTCACTTTTCAACTTCTCCCTGTCCTGCTCGCTTAGCTCTTTTTCATTTTCGGAACGCTTTCTTACCCCTCTTTTTTGCTTACCGAAACCATGTCCGAAGAGTATTCGTGATAAAATAAATAATCCCAAGGCCTCCCAATAACCGATCGCCCGCAATCCAAAAATATCGGTCACTAATGTATTCCATAAAAACTGCAGGAACGCAATTAGTAGCCCAACACCAAGAAGTATGGCGAACAAAACAAATACAAATTTGCCCTTCTTTTTTCCTTTCGTCGTGAATCCCATGTGCTGTATATTTTAATAGTTTAATTCCTCGTACAAACTCCGCAACCGCAACCTCAGGTGTTTCACCGCATATCCTTTTCGGCTGATGATGGTTTTCAGCTTCTCGTTCTCCTGGTCTGCAATCTCTTGCAAAGTCATATCCTCGATTTCATTCATAATAAAGACCTGACGTTGTTTCTCCGGCAGCTCCGCCAACGCTTTCATTAACTCATCCCAAAAAATGTCTTTGAACATTTTCAATTCCGGATTTTGCGAATCGTCCGCTATCAAAAGCTGGCGTATAGGAAAGCTCTCCTCATCGCTCGTGTCGAGCATGTCGTCCAAGGTGTCTACCTTTTTCTTCCGGTAGCTATCCGTTATCTTATTGCGGGTAACGCGGTATAGCCAGGCGCCCACATTTTCCAAATCTTCGATATTGGTTAACCGACTAAACTGAACCCAGACATCTTGCAAAATATCCTCCGCGTCTTCGTCTTTTTTCACCCTTCCCTTCACAAAACGCAAGAGTTGACCGCTGTAAGTCTTGATCAAATCTGCTACTGATTTGGAATTTCTGTCTGCCATCTCTAAATGCTGTGAAACGTCCATGGTAAGTAAGACGTCTGATGTTGTTAATTACTTTAAAAATAAGAATAAAAATGACAAAGGACTTGATGAATAGTCGATAACGTACCAAACCGATATGCTTGTACACGAACGCGAGCGTTTTTTTTTCAAAAAATACACACACCATTTATGATAGCGATTGTTATATAGGTAAAATAAAGGTAAGTAATATGAAACGTAAAGCAACAGCCGTTTGGAACGGAACCGTAAAAGAAGGACAAGGACACCTCACTACGCAGAGTACAGTACTAAACCAAACCCAATATTCTTTTAATAGCCGCTTCGCAGATGGCATAGGCACTAACCCCGAGGAACTTTTGGCGGCTGCACATGCCGGGTGTTTCACCATGAAGTTAAGCTTGGATCTTACCGAGGCAGGGTTTACACCTGAAAAATTGCAAACTGAATCCATCATATCTTTAGATAATGGAAAAATTGTAAAATCTGAGCTAACTTTAGAGGCCACCGTACCTAACATCTCCGATGACCAGTTTCAAGAAATTGCAAAAGGAGCAAAAGAGAATTGCCCAGTAAGCGGTGCATTTAGCTTTGAAATTACGTTGACCGCCAGCCTAGCGCAGTAACGCAATACAGAATAGACTTAACATATTAAAACAAAAAGGATTTCAGCGTCAATGCTGAAATCCTTTTTGTTTGCGTTCAAAAAATTTTTACAACAGCATCCCACCGGAAACTTCAATTCGTTGGCCGTTAATCCAGCGTGCATCATCGGAGCAGAGAAACGCTACGACAGCGCCGATATCTTCAGGAAGACCGGCACGACCGAGTGCCGTCGCCGCCGCAATATTTGCATTAATCTCTTTATTATCGCGTGTGCGGCCGCCACCGAAATCAGTTTCAATAGCGCCAGGTGCGACTACATTTACCGCGATATTCCGGCTACCCAGCTCTTTTGCCAAGTACCGGGTCAAGACCTCCACAGCCCCCTTCATAGCGGCATAACCGGAGCTGCCGGGAAAAGAAAAGCGTGCTAGCCCGGATGAGATATTTACAATACGGCCGCCGTCTCGCAAATAAGGCACTAATTTTTGCGTTAAGAAAAACACCGCTTTAAAATGTATATGAAACATCTCGTCTATTTGCTCCTCGGTAGTTTCCATAAAACTGGCATAAAGTGCCGTGCCCGCATTGTTAATTAGAAAATCTATTTTGGGCTCGCGTCCCTCCGCCTCTAAACCATCCATCAGCTGCTTGATAAAGCCATCAAATTTACCACTGTCGCGGGTATCCAATTGAAAAACATAGGCTCGCTGTCCCAACTTTTCAATCTGTGCTGCTGCCTCGAGGGCTTGCTTTTCGTTGCTGAGGTAGGTAAGAATGACATCATTACCATTTTTTGCCAGGTTTAAAGCCATATCGTGTCCCAAACCGCGGCTTCCTCCCGTAATAAGGGCTAGTTTTGCTGTGTTCATATGCTGTTATTTTTATTTAAAAACGCTTTAGTCGTAAACAGGTTGAGGTTATTGTATGAATCAACACTCCATTTAAAAATACGTTAGGTAAAGCTAATCTTTTATCGATCACGTTCCTTTCATCTGTAGGTCATAATAATAAATAAGATTCTTGAAGACAATTCCTCTTTGAATACCATTTTTTTATGCGAGAAGCGCGATGGTTCAGGCAGGAAACTTCAACATGCCTATCATATCGTCAGAACCAATTCACTTCTGCATCGTTCTATAGGCAAGATTCATTATTCATAAATTAGGTTAGTAATTAAGTTAGGATTCCCGGGACACTCCATTCCGGGATTTCTTTTGCTAGCGCATCTTACTTTTTTAAAGGCCCTCAAAAAAAATAAAAATAAATTTGCACTTAGTGTATAAATTACACTATATTTGTACCATCATAATTTAGGTTTATAATTGGTTAGCAAAGGTTTTCATTCTCCCCGTTTGAAAACCTTTTTTTATTTACCTACTATTGGCAATAGATCGAAATTCCTCATCGAGAATTCCCATTTACTTACCGAGATATACATGTCATTTATCAAGCGAGTAGTTCCGATATCGCTTCTGCAAGTTTGGTATCTTTACTTGTGATGATGTCACCTGCATCGTGCGTATTGAGCCAAAGTTCGACTTTATTAAATGTAATTTTTATTGTAGGATGGTGTTGGTATTTTTCCGCTAACAGTGCAACCTGTGTTATAAAGGCAAACGCTTCTGAAAAATCCGTAAATCTAAACGAGCCGTATAAACAATTTTCTTCTTGGGACCACATATTCTAGTTGTATTAGATGATTGTCAACATTTTATAGGAAACGATTTCCTCGAGTAATTGTTTATAAATAGTATTCGAGTGTAATTGAAATACTACATTTCAAAAGCTCGATTTGTAGCCAAAATGAAAAACGTCTAGCTTTGTTCTATCAACAGTGCTAATCATTTTTTCACATTATAAACTGCGTACAATGGAAAGAAAGTTAATACAAAAACTCGTTAAGTTATTCGTCCTGTTCTATGTAGGGATCAATTTAGTTGGTGTGGGTTTGGAATCGAAATTTGATGAAAACATATTTAATTTTTCATCCTTAATTGTGGGCGCATTGTTCATATTTATCGCGACAGCCTACTGTATTACTAAATGCGTGATCACTTATTTAAACCTGACCAATGTCGCGAGCAGGACTCCACAACGAGTTAGGTCAGGTAAGTATTAAAAATAACATATTTTCCACGGGTAGAAACCATTGTTCATCAATTTATTATGGGCGTTTCAAATACATATTCGCTTTCATTTTTTGCAAAGCAGCGGTGAATATAATATCTTTGGTTAAATCAGGTGTTAGAAAGTAGACCGTTTCTATCAGACAACTAACGACAGGGGTCTCACGCATATTTTATTTTACACAAAGCTATCTATAGTTGAAGAGGAAAGTCATACAGCGGGTTTTAATGTTCACAGCGTTTTTTTACGGTGGCTTACATTTAACGTTCATGGGCTTCGCGCACAAATTTAATTCTTTGTCGATCAACTATGTGTCGATCGCTATTGGACTGACTGCGATGCTTATTGCGCTAAGCTACTTTGTGATAAAATGTATAATATACTACAAAAAATTGACTGCTAAAAAGGGTGAAAAAAGTGAATCCTGATTAATCTCCTATCAAATGTCCGTAAGGCTTTAACGGATCCACATTATCAAAAATCACCTTAAAAATGCCTAGCAAAGGGATAAACAAGATCATACCTGCGGCACCCCACACCATACCCCCGAGAAGTAACACCATAATTGTAAATAGTGGCCCTAGTTTTACCTGTCCGCCTGTTATTTTCGGCGTCAACACATAACTGTCTAGCTGTTGCACTGCGGTAAAGAACACAGCCACCACGATGGGCAAAGTCATTGTATCCCCAGTTACTAAAGTATAAAGCACCACAATGGCGCCACCGGCTACCGAGCCTATATAAGGGATCACATTTATTAAAGCGGCTAGAATAGCAAAAAATAATGCATTGTTGACACCAATAATGGTAAGCCCGAGAAAGTATATGATGGATAGTATGAATACGACCAAAAAAATACCACCGACATATAAACTGGAAACCTTCGTGATTTTTTCAACAATACTACGGGCATGCCCCACCTCATTGAATCCAGCATGTCTGCTCACCAACTGAAACACAAAACGCTTGATACGAATTCGGTAGATCAACATCAAAATGGTGTAAATGGTAATAATGAGCATATTGCCCAAGACGGAAACCGTAGAAAATATTGCCCCACCCACCATTTTACCTGCCGAGCTTGACCACTGCGCTATATGCTTGTTGAGGTATTCCTTCTGCTTTAACTTTGATACATTAAATCGATCTGAAACAAAATTATAGCCTTGATCCAACATCTCTCCTACCCGATCTCCAATAATGACCAAATCTCCCCCAAGCCCCACAAGCTCCTTTACTAAAACGTACAACACGCCTACAATCAATAGCATCGTAACGAGTACCACAAGTACTGCGGCCCAGCCGCGCTTCATGCCCCAATGTTCCAATCTATGGCATACGGGCACCAGCAGCATAGCAAATAATCCGCTAGTAACGATGGGTACTAAAAAAGATTTTGCAAAATGTAAAATGGCAAATAAAAGCACTAAAAAAATTAATACCTGATTGAAACTACCTAATACTGTAAGCTTCTTAACGCTTTCCTTCATGTGTCGTAGAACTTTGGTCTTCCAAATAACAACGATCGTTGTACAATTGTTTAGAAGCTAAGCGAACAGCCTATTCAGCCATTCATTCTTATAAAATATATCTCCAAGCGCTTAAATAGGTAACCGTTTATGCTGTTGGCAAGTTTTTTGACATCCTCCTGTTATAAACAACATGCGTAAAAACAATGAACAAACGATTTCTTCAGTTCCTACTGCCGCTCTGCATCAGCGGCCTATTTCTTACAAATTGTAGCAGCACCAGCATGCGTAGTAAAACGCCAACAAGCAAACAAAATGAACAAGCAGCTAACGCAAGTCGAAACTTGATCATGTATTACGACCCTGCGGTTGGGAAAGAAAAACTGCTTGAAACTATTGAAGCGTATGGCGCTAAACTTCTATTTGATTATGAAAACTTGCACGGGGTGGCCATTCAGATTCCAAAAGGCAAGTCTATTGAAAAGGCCATTGCCTATTTTAAAAAAGTGAAAGGCGTAGTCAGTGTCAGCCAGGATGAGGTTATGCAGGTTACTGAGCCTCAGTCTTAGTACTTGCAAACACGTCTAGAATATCGTATTTTGTCATTTGCCCAGCGGATAGTTGGGCAAATTGTATTACGGACAGCACAATAATGGCAAATCAAAAAGATTTAAAAATTGCAATATTGATCGATGCAGATAATGTATCGTCGAAGAAGATTGAGGAAATATTGAACGAAGTCAACCGCTATGGGATTCCAACAATAAAAAGAATTTACGGAGACTGGACACGACCTTATGTGGAAAATTGGAAAAACAGCCTTCTTATTCATGCTATAACGCCTATCCAGCAGTACAGCTATACGCAGGGAAAGAATTCTACCGACTCAGCGTTGATTATCGATGCAATGGATATTTTGCATTCTGATCGGGTGGATGGATTCTGTATCGTTTCCAGTGACAGCGACTTTACAAGACTGGCAACGCGGCTGCGGGAATCAGGTAAACTTGTGATCGGCATCGGTGAACGTAAAACGCCAAAACCGTTTATTGCATCTTGTGACAAGTTTATCTATGTAGAAATTTTGGAGAAGGTCGCTCCGGCAAAGAAGAATAATAGGAAAAATAATCATACGACGCCTAAGACGCCTCCAGTGGAGACGCCATCCCCAGAAGATAATCAAGCTACCAGTCGTAACGACATGGCCAGCATTGAACCGCAGACTTTACCGGAGGAGGTAAACATCACCGAACTCGATGATGACACGCTATTGATGCTTAAAGATGCAGTGGATGACACTGCTGATGAAAACGGGTGGGCATTTTTGGGCGAGATCGGCAGCCTTATTTTGAAAAGAAAACCGGATTTTGATGCGAGAAATTATGGGTTTGAAAAAGTATCCCATTTATTTAAATCCAGAAAAGATGATTTCGAAATCGATGAGCGCTCCAATGAAAAATCGCGCAACAGACTCTATTACATCCGAAACATCATCAATAAAACGGCGACTCCTACTACTCCTGCAGACAGTAGTACAGCAGAATCTGATGCGCAGCCTCCTATCCAAGCCATACTACCATCACGCGGCAATAAAATTACGGCGGATGACGTTAAGAAAAACCAAATACGGATAACAAAAGATTTCAAAACCTTATTCCCCAATCGCACGAGAAAGATTAAGGTTGTTATTGTTAACGAATTCGAATGCCGGTTTTCTTACCGGGGGGATAGATCACATGTACTTAATTTAGGAAAAGTCGCCGCAGCTGAACTTCAATTGCAAGAAGGAGCATCCTATAGCTTAACAAAGCTTGATGAATTCGTTTACAAATTGGAAAAACTAGAAGAGAAGGATATGAAAGCATAGCACAATAGCGATTAATGAACGTTCGGAAAGCCTTGACACGTGTTGTACACACAATCAAGGCTTTTTCCATATTGATATAGCTGTTCAAGAAGTTGGAAACCATTTCACATCTTAAGCTGTTCATATAGCAAATAATTAACTATGCTATATCCTTATGTTTTCGGAATTTTCTTTGTCGCCATATGCGTTTTAATCATTAACAGGACGCGAAAGACAAGGCGTCGTCGCAATCATTCAGATCACAAAAATTAATACGGATTTCGCAGCTATAACGCCTGGCAAGCAAAAATTACGCGTGCAGTAGACTCACAATGTCCTTTTCGATCTTCTCCGGCTTAGTTATAGGCGCAAAACGTTTGACCGGTTTCCCTTGTCGATCGACCAGAAATTTGGTAAAATTCCATTTTATTCGGTTACCCAATATGCCTGGTAGTTTGCCTTTCAGATATTTAAAGACGGGGTGCGTATGGGAACCATTCACATCACATTTTTCGGTAAGCTGAAAGGTAACGCCATGGTTGACTTTACAAGCCTCTTCCATATCCGCATTGCTTTCAGGTTCCTGTCCAGCAAACTGATCGCATGGAAAGCCAAGTACAACAAGTCCTTGATCCTTATATTGCTGATACAAATCTTCCAATCCTTCGAACTGCGGAGCCAAGCCACATCGCGTAGCCGTATTGACAATAAGAACGACCTTTCCCTTAAAATCTTCCATAGCGATTTCCCTCCCTGCGGGAGATTTTGCAGATAGATCATAGAATGATTGCGACGTAGCTTCTTTCATTGTGAAATGTGTAAATATTAAATATACGATATTCTTAGTACTGATCTTCATGATTTAACGGAATTTTTTCTTAACGAAAGTTTTCCATTTAGCCGAGCTGATAATCTTTGGACCCCCTTTCAGTCGGGTTTTTCTAACTTTGTAAATATGAATGGCGGTTCAGCTACGGTCGGTGCTGCAAATTCCGTAAGAACAGATTGGCAGAAAGTTAAAGATGTTCTATACGGAAAAAGGCCTATAAGCGATATAGAAAATAATTGTTCGAACGTAATCGAAATTGACTTAAGATAGTATTATGATGATAAAAAAAATTCTGTATTTCATTATTGTTGGCATTTGCCTATTCGTTTTTCTACTTTACATGTTTGGCCCTTTTGGAGGAACAAATGCCATTCGCCATTATGTGGTAGATGGTTTGTATAGTGTAAAATATCTTAAAGAAATCACAAAAGGAGACCTGACCGAGGGGTCAAGAAGTATCAGTCGTTTAGCAGGGTTAATATTTTGGATAGCGCTCATTCTTCCAATCATATTGCTCCCGATTTGGAAGATGTCATTTAGACATAGATTTACAACGACCGTCGTTTGCTTTTGTATACTTATCACAATTCTCATTGTTCCAAAAATCATTATTTTGCTTAACAGCTAATCGATACGTTAAAGTTTTTTTTGCATGCAAAGAACTTTTAACGTATTGATTTTTCAGGTGAGAAGTTTATCTTTTCAAATCATACTAGATATGACCTTATCTTGAGAATTCTTTCAATTTGCCTTATTAAACTTTAACAATCATTTTCCCGATGTTATTTCCTTCAAACAAACCTTTGAAAGCTTCTACTACGTTTTCAATGCCTTGCACTTCCGAATGTTTTTCTTTTACCAAACCTTTTTGCAACCAAACCGCTAGTTGGGATTCAAATTCTGGCAAGCTCGACTGGAAATCGTTATACAAAAATCCGCGTATTTGTATTCTTTTTGCAATGACTTGCCAAAAATTTTCAAATTCGACGTTGTCCGATTTGTTGTAGCCTGAGATCATCCCGCAGATAGCAAAACGGGCATTGACCTTTGCATTTCCCAGCGCAGCATCGAGATGGTCACCGCCTACGTTATCGAAATATACGTCGATTCCATCCGGCGCAAATGCTTTGAGTTGTTCGTAAACAGGCTGCTCATCCTTATAGTCAATCACATCGTCGGCGCCCAAGCTTTTTACAAATTCTACCTTTTCCCGCCCCCCGGCCGAGCCTATAACGGTCATGCCCATTGCTTTCGCAATTTGTACAACGGTGGATCCGACAGCGCCAGCCGCTGCGGAAACAAAAACGGTATCTCCCGATTTTGCCTGCGCCACATGCAAAAGACCAAAATAGGCCGTAGCGCCAGTCATCCCCAGGATACTCATAAAGTAGACATCAGGCAGTCCACGGGTGTCCACTTTCTTCGCCTTATCTTCGCTCACTATAGCTTCATCAACCCAACCTGAAAAGTTCATTACGAGATCACCCTTTTCAAACTTATCGGATTCCGATTCTACTACTTCGCCAATTGACATGCCATCGATGACACCGTTCAACGCATAAGCCTCGGTATAACTGTCTTCGTTTGCGCTCATCTTGGGCCGCATATAGGGATCGACAGAAATATATTTGTTTCTGATCTTGATTTCTCCTTGCTTTAGGCTTGGCAGCTCCACATCTTTCAATTCAAAATCGCTGTCTTTGGGCGTACCGTCAGGCCTATTTTTTAATATCCATTGCTTACTCATTTCCTCTTTACTTAAATGCCAAAAAAAATTGTTCGGTTAAAGAACGGTGAGCATATCGAATTCGTTTTATGTTCTTATTAAATGACCGTTGGATCGTACAGCCTAATTTACGATTATGCAAACGAAGAGACACACATCACGAAAAAAGAAATGATACCTCAATCAATCAGCTTATTAAAAGAATGCAGTGAGGCGAATGCCGCTTTGAAAACGATCCTTCCCTGGGGCGGCTATATCGTTTGTTTTTTCCATACTAGCGCTGGGTTGCCAATAGTCGCTATACAAACCAATTACTACATTGCCCAACCGCGCATGATTTACCTGATAATCCAAGCCAAGCCCTAATTGGTAAGACGATGTGCTGTAATAGAGATAGTTGTGCTGCATGATCGTCTGTGTGAAAATGGGAATGAAAGCCGATGGAAGTGAAAATTCGGAATCCAGCACATGATTATATGAAATAGAAATACGAGGAATGAGGGAAGATTGTACCGCTACTGGTATTTGCTGATTGATCTCTAAAGCAGGTTTAAGCGTTTGATAAGCTAAGCTAACGGCTACAGAACCATCTTCAGAATCCGTAGATTCGTATCCTAATGCCGCTTTAACACTCGTATTTTTAAACCGATCTGAGGCTTCGAGCAACAACGACTCCTTTCTATAAACATAATTATTTTGTGCTATTTCGTAATTATAGTCCCGTCCATCGACAACACCCGCACGCAATCGGTACACTCGTGGACTTGCATCCGAAGCACTCGATTTTAACAAGACATCCAAGTCATAAGTATTTCGCTTATACTTATTTAGAGGGCTATAGGTTAAGGGTGTACTGTCATAAAATTTAAAAAACTGCTGTTCATAAAGCCACCCAGCTTTTGCAAATACCTTGTAGTCTGTAAAGACATTCCACGAGAATAAGAGATCGGTGCCATATCGGATAAAATCATCATTGTAGCGAATGTCTCGAACCTGATCCTTCGCACGACCAAAGCCGTTCATGTAATAGTTTATATATAATGGATCAGCGGTATTATTTGCGTATCTATCGTTCTTGTAACCCACGCCTACCCGCTCACGTCCATAACCATATAACAGCTTTACATGTATATCTCCATTTGACAATACCCGCCCCACAGCTGCGGACAGATCAAGTTGAAAGTCAGAGACCCGGCCTCTTGGGTCGTTGTTTGAAAAATGGTTTCCCACAAGATAGTCCACACCCAAGGTCACGGGCAGACGTTGCTGATCAAAACCGTACTGGACGAGTGCTTGCATCGTATATACGTTACGCTCGTAATAGTTATTTCTCAGGGATCCAAAATACACTGGCGCGTCAGCATTCGTTCGCGTTTGATGCCGCAATCGGGTACTATCTTCCATCGAGCGGTGGTAGTTGAATTTCCCCCACACCGAGAAACGGCCAAGATTTGTTTTACCTTCAGTACCCAAATTGAGGGTGCGCAGTTGGGTGGCTCCTTGTGCATCGATCCACTTTCCCTTTGCTAAAAAAGCATTTGCGTCTAAACGATTGAAATTGCTTTTCACTTCGTCCTTTAACCACACCTTGTTCAACACAGTGAAGTCGTAAAGCTGCTGCCAGCTATACGATTGTGCATAAGCCGAATTGGACAAGCTATCCATCGCTGTACTTTGCGCGTTGACATCAGCGATACACATGCACTTTATAGCTGCCAGAAAAATTGATAAAACAATAGGTATTCTCATTGCTGTCTGTTTAATCAGGCAGGCGCTATGGAGCGCCTGCCGAAAATGTGCTTTAGTTTGCGAAGCCTTTCGGATTTGCTCTTCCACTTACAAAATCATTTGTGGAATTATTGGTATCCTGCAGAATCTTACGTCCACCGTCTTCACGAGCCACTTTCCGCATCACAGATTGCGAAGAGTATGATCCTTCGGTAACAAACGTATAGCCCGCATCAATGCTGGGAAATAATTTCTTCGGAATTTGGCTGCTTGCCACACTGGGTTGTGTATCAATGCCATCCATGATCCAAGCAGCAGGTATTTGCGTATATTTTCTTGTTGATGTAGAAGGCGTTCTTAACAACGGCGCATAGTAATTTTTCAAAGCCGTAACCTCTTGCCGCGTTTTGCCCTTGAATATGTAATAGCTATCTCGCCCTGGCGCATCCAATAGCCAATCATTACCTTGGTAAACGATAACCTGCACATTTGGCACGTTAGGGTTATCAATATCAGATGCGAAAGGTGTTTCGCCCGGCAAATCCCCAAAGTAAGTTTCGAAATCTGCACCGCTTAGGTCGATGGTTAGAGATGGGTCTCTTACCGTCACTTCCCGGCCGTTATTTCCCGTAAACGGCACTTTGTGGTTTAACGCATTTTGTGCAATAACAATGCTTTCACCTGGCGCTACAGGATGGTCTTTACCAGAACCCGGAATCATAAAAATATCACGCGCATAGATATAATCACTATTTGCCTCCGCTCCTATGGTCATGTCGATTGATTTGCTCCAATCAAACTGACCGTTTGCTTGAAAGTGGTGCGATGCATCATTTGCACTTTGTTTACCCCACAAACGCCCGAAATAAAGGCTATCCGCATATAATACGCGATCTGTATTGTTGTATATTTCAAAAAATTGATCGCGGAAGCTGGCACCATCTCTATTATCTGAACCTGCGTAGTAAACTTGCTTGATAACGAAGTCGCCGCTTACGCCCGCAATAAGCTGCAACTGCAATTGCGTATCGCTGGTAATGTTAACATTTTTTGCCGACGCGTTGAACGTAATTATTGCTGCCCCTGCATCTTCGCCCGTAAGACTTAAAAACTCGTCTTTCGTAAAGGAAACGCTTGCTTCGATATCGTAGGCACCTGAAGCTATTGATGTAAACTGCACCGCGCCCATCTTATGCTTGCTTTCTACAACAGACCCGTTTAGAAGATTTTTTAAGCGAATTGTTACTTCGCCATTTCCAAGAGCTTCTTGATATGCTGTATTTGAAAATGAGAGGTCTACATTTAAATTAGAAGTGACCGCGTCTGGGCCATCTTTTTTACAAGCTGCCAAACTATAGATGGCTAGAAAGAGTAAGATGATTTTTTTCATTGTTTAATTTGTGTTTGAGATTTGTTGAGGGATTGGCTGCAGATGATGTTCATTCCAAATATCGATCGTATATACAGCTCATTTTATATAAATTTGTTAGAATTTGTACGTTATCTGTGCGCCATAACTTGGCGGCGGGTTGGGTGTCAAGATCGTTGTCGAAGAGCCAGCAGCGGGCCGCATGCGAGGCTGGTAGTCCAAAAAGTTGTACACGTTAAACGAAAAACGAAGGTTTTTCCCAATTTCCTTCGCCACATTCAGGTGGAAATTACCAAATATAAGATCGGCGGCGGCGTTCGCATCAATTACTTCCAATCTTCGCTGATCATAAAGGAAGCGGTGATTTACGTTCTCCATATCAAATGCATCCACTGCATGGTATTCTAAATCGCGGGTATAATAGCCCACGGGGATGTATTGGCTTTCCGCCAAGCGTCGTCTATTTAAGAACTGAAAATCAGCGGTTAATTCAATCACCAGCCGCAAATGTGAAAGGTGCGTTACAGAACCAACCCGACCGTTGCTTAGATAATTGCGATCTCTGAATGGTCGAAAAACACCGATTACGATGTCGTTCAGATCAGAACCAGATTCATTGAACCCTTTCTGGGTATTGTAGTAGTCATTGGAATGCGCCAGGGTAAATCCGCCCGCCATCACAAAGGAAGTAAAAATTGAGGCTATTTTTGGCGAGGCGTACATGACTTCAAACCCGTAGTTGTTTCGGTCATTAGCATTCTGCAAATTGGAAAAATCGTACATGTATTTCCGCATCCCGACAATCTCTACATATGGTTTCTGACCGGTAACCGGCGTGGAACTGTACATCGGCAACGCTGTAATTTGCTTGACGGAGACCGAATTTATCCCCCGTCTATTCTCCTTATAAAATGAGTTTATCGATAACGCATGTCCATTTTTACGCCAGCGGAATGTGGCTTCGAAGGTTTGCGAAAACTGTGCATTTAATTGATCACTTACTGGGTCAAAACGTTGGACGAAGATGCGGCTGGTGCTTTCATTAACTTTGCCGTTGTAAGCGTTAAGTAATAATACTTCCTGAAATGTGGGTCCTGGATACAAATGTGCTAAACTTGGAGACTTGAATGCCATCCCGTAAGCGAATCCCACATTGACGTTTGGACTTACCACGTAGTTGATATTCGTCCGGGGTGAGATGGATGGGTTTCCATTCTGGATGTCATAACGTACACCTGCCGTGACATTTAAAGGCCGGTTCCAAAGCGAGGTATGAACCCTATCTTCCAAGTATAAACCAACATTGACTGTTGGGTGCAATAAAGAGAAGTCATAGTATCTTTCTGAATAGTTTTGTATATTTCTTTGCGGCCGACTGGGATCACTGAGCCTGCCCCGCCCATTATTTTTGGAATAATCTACCGTAGCGCCGAAGTTCAAATGATGCTTTACACCTGCAATGGTTGATGTTGCGTTTGCTTCCAAACGGGCGCTCAGCGTCAATGGCCGACCATCGATATGCTCTACAGCGGTGTACTGACCTTGATCGTAGATGCCTTCCACGATTCCAGTGCCCAATGTATCCGTATAAAGGACATATGGTATATTGTAATACGATTCGCGGTAAGAAACTTGATGCGCATTCTGTATCCCTAAGTTTAGCCCCACACGCTTTAGAAAACTGCCATTAGGCTGATAGGCCAAGCGGCTCGACGCATTAAAATTCCAACTTCCAAATGATATTGCAGTAGATTCCGGATCGTCTGGATCTTTATTCACACCATCCAGCACTTTATTATACGTTGCCGAAAAAGTCTGCTTCCATTTGTCGTCGTTACCATAGCGCGTCGTCCATATAGCGCTCCCTCCTATCCGTCTATATTGCTTCAGTTTATCCCGATTATCGGCGTAAGAGTTTAAGTAGGAAAAATCTACATTCAGGTCGCCCAAACTTGGTGATAAGCTGAAGCCTTTCGATATGCCGTATGATGTTGCGTTATCGCGGCTTTGAATCCTTAAAAAAGCTGGTGTTTGCCCAGCTTGTCGCTCCAATATGACGGCACCGTCGGAAATATCGCCGTAACGAACAGGTGCTACGCCCGAAATCACCTCCAATCGCTCGATGTTTTCGGTAGGTATCTGCCGGAGATCTATACCGCCAAACGAGCTCTCGCCACTGTAACTTTGCGCAGTGTTATCCCCGCGTAACCCATATCCGTTGGTAACGGAAAGGTTCGCATTGGAAATACCCCGGACATTTGGGTTGCGGCTTTGCATATTCGCATTATTGCTCAGCACCATGTCATCGATTATGATCGCGGTGCCGAAGGCGTTATTCATTTCATCTACATTGCGGGCTGCGCCAGTACGCCTATCAAATGCTCCACGGAGCGTCAAATTTTGCATGCTTTGTACCGATGGCGCCACTATTTTTCTATTAGGCAAGAAGTTTAACAAATCATTTAAACTTAATGAGGGATATCGCTCGATCATCTCTCGGTCAATGACCAGCGAGGAATTGCTTTGTGCACCGACTTTAGCCTGTATATCAATCTTCTCCAATGACAAGGTGGAGAGCGCCAAAATAACATTGGGTAATTCTTGCGCCGTAGGCTTATCGTATACCCTCACTTCGGCATTACGTCCCAAATAACTGTATCGAACGGTCAGACGATCTAGCTTATCGTACATCACTAACTCATAAAGTCCATTCTTATCTGAATGAAGCTGTATATTAGATTCTTCAATTTTGATCGATACGCCAACGAGTGGCTGTCCGTTTTCATCGACAACCCTGCCCGTGAAATTTCTGGACTGCGAAAAACATACTGAAAATGGTATAAAAATACAGACGAGCCACATTACAGCGCCTGCATTTTTTTGCGTTACTTTCATTCGGTTATTATTTTGAATGATTTTAAATAGGACTGCAAATATAGCAAAACAATTATTTAATTTAGATTAATTATAAACAATTTGTATTTTTGCAGCATTGTAAGAAGATGATGAATAAAATTGCAGCAACAGGCTTAGTTCTATTAATGGTGATATCAGTATCTTGGGTGAATCAAATGCCAACCCAATATTGGGGAGGTGAAATTGATTCTTTAGTACAGCACTATCGACAGCCGGTTGCAAAGTGGCCTAAACCTACGATCGATTCAGGTGTAAAATGGGAAGAGTTTAGTTCCTTGCCCAAGGTGGATGGAGATTACTTCGACCTGATGGAATCACCGGAGGTAGTCCTGGGTAAATACCTGTTTTTCGATCCAATATTGTCGGGTTCTAACCAAATATCCTGCAGCAGTTGCCACAATCCACAAACTTCATGGGCCGATAAAAATACCGTGCCCATCGGCAATGACCATTTGGAGGGCACACGCAACACGCCTTCTTTATTAAATGTGTACGCTCGTAAAACCCTATTCTGGGATGGCCGTTCGGGAAGTCTTGAGGAGCAAGCGCTTGGTCCTATTGCGGCTCATCATGAAATGAACATGGAGCTGAATAAACTTGTTCCAAAGTTAAAGGCTATCCCCGCTTACAACAAACTCTTTATAGCGGCCTTTGGCGATGAAGATTACGCTATGCCCGAAATTATGAAAGCGCTGGCCGCTTTCCAAAGAACGTTAACGAGTCGTAGAAGCCGGTTTGACGAATTTATAGAAGGTAACTACAATGCGCTTAACGACCAAGAAATTAAGGGGCTGCACTTATTCCGAACTAAAGCGCGCTGTATGAATTGCCATAACGGCAAGTTCTTTACTGACGAAGCTTTCCATAACATAGGTCTTACATACTATAAGCGGAAATACGAGGATTTAGGTCGTTACCTTGTTACGAACGATCCAGCAGATATCGGAAAGTTTAGAACGCCATCACTCCGGGATGTTATGAATACGGATCCATGGATGCACAACGGGTTATTTTGGAACATGACTGGCTTGCTAAACCTATACAATAGCGGCATGCAGATGAATTCGGCTAGCCCTGCACAGAAAGCAGCAGACCCCAACTATCCCGTCACGGATCCATTAATGAAAAAGCTGAACCTCAGCAAAACAGAGATCCAGGATATAGAGGCATTTTTGCATAGCATCACCGCAACGAAATATCGTATGCGCCGTCCCGACAGTCTTCCGCGATAAGGATATTTACTTCAATGTTTTAAATAGTCCAAAGCGTCTTTAAACCACTTTCCTCACCAGTCAGGGGATCTTTATGAGGAATATGCACACCAGCGATACGTTCGTCGGCAGCAGGTCGTTCGTCGGCCTCCCCTCTCATCAAATCGGGATTATCTCCGTTTGGATAAGCGCCCACAACCCTAAAATCTGCACTATGCTCTAAGCATTTATGCCCTACACCGGCAGGTATAATCAAGATATCGCCAGCCTTAACTGCTATCTTCTCACCGCGATCCCCACCCATGTGTAGCAAAGCTGTCCCTTGATAGCAACCGAGCACCTCATGCACATTGCTATGGTAGTGTTGAAATGGGTATACCCCCGATCGCCAACTATTACGCCAGTTGTTACTTTCGAAATACTTTTCCAACCAGCTTGCACCTTCCTCCCCATGCTGTCTGAAAGCATCTTGATAAATGAGTAAAGGCAAGGTATTGTTCGGAATGACGCCATCGTCTTCAAAAAAATAAGTCTGCGGATCGCTGTGCGTATGAACAGATCCGTTTTCGTGAAAAAGTAAACTCATTACTGTTAGCACAGGTGTGCCCTTTAGAAATTTAAAACTTTTCATAAGCAATAATATAAAAGTCGTCAACACAATAACAGGCCAAATACGTTTCGGTTTTTATCTGGAGAAAGTATTACCGATTTACACATCCGAAAAGCCATGTGCTATCCATCAGCCTCTTCGAATAAAAAAAACGAGCGATGTAGAAACATCGCTCGCCTTACTAGATTGTCTAAAATGTATTTAAGATACGGGTTCGTGCTGAACCTCCATCTCATCCACATAGTCTTCACTTTGTTCATATTCAGCTGTTATCAGCTCGGCGTATGGTGTTTTTTCTTTTTTACCGAATCTACGCCCTAGACCATCAAAAATTGAATACACAACAGGCACGACAACTAAGGTCAGGAATAGTGACGATAGTAAACCCCCAATAATAACGATTGCTATACCGCGGTTCATATCAGCTCCATCACCTGTTGCCAACGCAATAGGCACCATACCGATAACCATGGCTATCGTAGTCATCAAAATCGGACGGAAACGCACATGGTTTGCTGCAATCAACGCATCATAAGTCGTCGCACCAGCATCCTTCTTGTGGTTTGCAAAGTCAACTAACATAATCGCATTCTTCGCTACCAGCCCGATAAGCATAATGATACCGAGGATCGTAAAGATATTCAAGGTCTGATTTGTCAAGGCCAAGGCTAAAAGCGCACCGATAAACGATAACGGGATAGAGAATAACACGACAAATGGGGTGGCAAAACTATCGTATAACGCTACCATTACCAAGTAAACCAATAGAATAGAGGCCAATAAAGCGATACCCAAGGTACCAAAACCTTCTTCCTGATTCTCCATGTTACCGCCCCACTTGTACGATACGCCAGGTTTCAACTGCACTTTTTCAAACTCAGCTTGCCAGTCTGCTGCGACGGATCCTAAAGGACGACCGACGACCTGCGCCTGAACGGATACCGAAGGTGATTTGTCGCGGCGTTCCAATAAACTTGGACCTGAGGTGTAAGATACATCGGCAAACTGCTCTAAACGCATTGCCTGTCCATCTTTGTTGATGAATTTCAGGTTTTGTACATCGCTGATGTTACCACGACCAATCTCATCAAATCGGATATTGATGTCATACTCTGTATCACCTGAGCGAAATTTCGTATCATCATTTCCAGAGAAGGCTGTCTGCATAGTCATACCAACGGTGGAAACATCAAGGCCAAGAGAGTTCATTTTGTCCCGATCTACCTTCACGCTAATTTCAGGATTACCGTCTTCCGATGTTAACTTCACTTCGGATGCACCTGGGATATTGCGTAAGATAGCTTCATATTTGCGAGCAGCATCCAAGGCATCAGCCTGTGATGAAGCAATCAAAGTCAGCATTAGCGGCGCTTGCTCTGCACCCATAATACCCATGTTTACTGTTTTCACCTTTGCGCCCACAAGCACATTTTCCATTTCCCGACGCAGTTCAGCGGAATATACCTTGGTTGGATGTTCTTTATTAAACCCATCTTTCATAATAAGGTGTATTTCAGCTTTATATTTCGTTCCAGATGTACTCATCGTACCGTCAGACGCTTGCCCTACTGTCGTAATCATACGCTCAATCTCTGGTTTCTGCGAGAGGTAATTTTCTGCCTTTTGCGTCATAAAGTTGGTTTGCTCCAACGAAGCATCTTTGTTCATCTCTATTTGCAGATAGAACTCGCCTTTATCATTGCCCGGGAAGAAATCCGACCCGATATAGCCCATCCCAACCAAACTGAAGGAAGCAACCAACAATACAACGGAAAGCAATAAGGTCAACACTTTATTCAAGCGACTTTTTAACGCCCATTCCAAAATGTCAGAAATCCAATGCGTCAACTTGGTTAACCCGGCTTCAAACCCGGTCAAGATACGTCCGAATAACGTTTTATTATCCAAATGCGTTAATTGTCCCATACGGGAGTACAACCAAGGCACAACGGTAAACGACACTAATAACGATAACAGTGTCGATACCATCACCGTCACACAGAATTGACGTAAGATATCAGATACCAGCCCGGAAGACATCGCAATAGGTAAGAACACGACCACAATTACCAAGGTAATAGCAGATACCGTAAACCCAATTTCTTTCGCACCATCGTATGCTGCGCGCACTTTGTTTTTGCCCATTTGCATGTGGCGGTGTATATTCTCGATAACTACGATTGCATCATCCACAAGAATACCAACCACAAGCGATAAGCCCAAAAGCGACATCAAGTTAAGCGTGTACCCCAACGCATTCAAGAAGATGAATGTTGCGATAAGCGACAAAGGTATCGCTACAACAGCTATAAATGCATCGCGCAAGCTGTGTAAGAAAAACAACATGATAAATGCGACCAATGCAATGGCGATCATTAAATCGTGCACCACGTTGTCCGCAGCAGTCAAGGTGTATTCCGTCGTATCGTTTGCAAGCCCTACTTTTACCCCTTGATCCGAAAAATCCTGTTCAACGGTCCCGATCATCTCCTGAACAAGCTCCGAAACCGCCACGGCGTTTGCATCTGACTGTTTAAACACTTGCAGCATGATCGTATTTTGGCGATCAATACGTGCTATTTTCTCAATGTCCTTGATACCGTCCTGTACGTCAGCCACGTCGCTCAAGCGAATCATAACGCCGCGGGGCGTTGTGATCGGCAGTTCGCGCAATTCATCAAGCGATGTAAATTTACCGGATAAACGTAAGGTGGTTTGGTTGTCGCGCGTCTTCACATTTCCTGTAGGAAAATCCAAGTTAGCAGCAGCAATAGCTTGCTGCACCTGCATGATGGACAGGCCGTAGCCCTCCAGCTTGCCAGGATTGACGCTTACTTGTATTTCACGCTCCTCACCACCAACCATGTCAACCTTTGCGACACCGTTGATACGGGCAAAGACCGGCTGTATTTTCTGATCCAAAAGATCGTAAAGTTCCTTTTCAGTCAATTTAGAAGTCACCGATAGGTTCATGATCGGCACGTCATCAATCGAAAACTTCGATAACGCAGGTGTCTCGGCATCATCAGGAAGCTCATTGATTACGGCGTTGATCTTCCGCTGTGCATCCGTGAGCAAAAAGTTTACGTCGGCTCCCGTGTTCAGCTGAATCATAACCATGGATACAGACTCCATCGATTTTGCCTCTATTTTCTTGACGTTTTCCAAACTCGCCACGGCATCCTCAATAACCTTCGTCACTGATGTTTCCACCTCAGAAGGCGAGGCTCCTGGATAAACCGTCTGAACGTTGATTACGTTAACCTCAAATTTCGGCACTAGCTCGTATCCCATCTGGGAATAAGAGAAGATACCACCAAGCGTAAGTATAATAAAGAGTACTATAATTATACTTGGCCTTTTTATGGATATTTCTGATATTTTCATTGAATAGATTTCGCTAATTACTTAATGATTTCAATGGCGGCTCCGTCCAAGAGATTGATTTGTCCAGAAGTGACAACTTGTGCACCTTGCTCTATGCCTGATACAATCTCGATATAGTCACCAAAACTTCTTCCAGACACCACCTTGGTTAGGGTAGCTTTACCGTCTTTAACTACAAATATTTGATTGGAGCTCACACTTCCAACAAATGCACTGCGGGGAACCGTAAGCACATTAGATTTGGCGTCACTACCAAAATACGCTGTGCCATACATACCTGCTTTAAGATCGTTAGACGCATTGTTTCTGATTTCCAGTTCCACTGGAAAATTCAGACTAGCGTCCGCTTTAGGTGCGATAAACTTAACCACGCCATTAAAAGTTTGGTCAGGCAATACGGTAGATTCCACCTTAATCGACTGCCCTACCTTTACCTGTCCAATATTTTTTTCATCAACATTGACCAACAACTTCAATGTGGACACATTAACAATTTCAAACATCTGTGTACCCGGAGAAACGTATGTACCCGGCTCAATATGGCGTGCATTAACCACACCGGCGAACGAAGCCGAGATATTAGCATCGGAAGCAGACAATCTGGAAGATTGCAAGCTATTCTTTGCGTTTTCAACCTTTAACTTTGCTTGATCTACCTGTTGCTGTGTAACGCCACCTGTTTTAAACGCGTTTTCGTAACGCGCGAGGTCTGCCTTCGCATTCTCGTAATTTGCTTGTGTATTCGCTAAATCAACATTTTGCTTATCCCCATCGACGATAGCCAAGGTTTGCCCCGGACGTACAGCGTCGCCCTCATCTACCAAAACTCTTATGACGCGGCCTGCTGCTTCTGAGGAAAGAATAACCTCCTGCTTTGGCGAAAAAGAACCATTGGTAATATATTGCGTATTAACTTCACGAATATCCGCCACATCTGCGCGCACAGCAACGGCCGCATTCTTTTGTGCTACGACGGCGGTTTGCGCTTCGTTCTTCGCTTTATTCTTATTCAATAACAACATGATCCCTGCTAGAGCAGCAGCTACGACGATTATCGTAATTATTGTACGTTTCATATCTGTATAATTTGTCTTTTTATGGTCCTTATCTAACATCCAAAATTTAAGCGTACCTGCTTTGCAATCGTGGATACTTCAAAGGTAAGTTAGTTATTCGTTTACTAATGTTTTTAAATTTCCTTTGGATTTGATCAACTGAACCTCTGCCACTTTATAATCTAGTAGCGAGTTGTTTAAGTTGTTTTGCGCATCGGCGTAAGCATTTTCAGCATCGAGGAGCTCCGTTAATGTCGCTAATCCATTCTTATAGTTATTTTCCGTATTGTCTAGCACTTCTTTGGCCAGCTTCACATTCCCTTCGTTGGAATTGATCGTGATTAAGCTATTTTTAACCTGTGTTCTCGCATTTTCGCTAGCCATAGTCAATGCCAGTTTGGTATCTTCCAGCTCTACTTTAGCACGTAAAATCTCGATATTTTTCTGACTGACTTGCGATTTTGTTTTTCCCCCATTAAATATTGGAATTGACAAATTGAGTCCGAGTGCCGAATAGGCTGTCTTCGTCGCGTTGCCATTGAAAATAGGGAATCGTTGAGCGAAAGACATATAACCTAGATTTCCGGAAAAAGATAATGTAGGATAGTAGTCCGCAATTTTTGCCTTTTTATCCAGCTCCAACAATTCCGTTTGCTTTTCCAATACGCGGATCTCTGTGCGGTTATCCAGATCGATCGGTAAATTTTCCAATGCTTGCGCGTCAATAGCAAACGTTTCGTCTGGTAAATCAATTTGATTGGTAATTTCCATTCCCATCGCAAATTTCAATGCATTCTCCTGAATTTCCATTGTATTTTTCGCCTGCTGTAATTGGGCTTTGAGATTGTTGACCTGAACTGTGGTACGATCCAAATCAATTTTTTTCGCTAAACCTGCGTCTACCAAGCCTTGGATAACACGCTGGTTTTTCTCGGTATTTCCTAAATTGCTTTCCACCGTCGCCACTTGCAATTGCGATTGGAAGACTTGATAGTAAGCATTAGCTACCTTCTCAATCAGCTGCTCGTCTGTTAATTCTTTATTCACTTGATAAAATTCACGCGTTGTTCTGGCGGCTTTCAATCCTGTAAAAAGAGCTTGATTAAAGATCTGCTGCGTAACCTGTAGATTCGAATTTGCCTGCCAAGGTTGTCCAAACTGAATCACAGTAGAAACAGATTGCCCTGTAGCGGGATCCTCCATGACGATCACGTTCTGCTGGATTAAGGGGTTGTAGGTCAAGCTACCGACGCCCGTTACCTGAGGCAATGCGCCAGAACGCACTTCGTCGATTTGATACTGCGCATTCTCCAAATCAAGCTTTGAATTTTTAGCTTCTTTTTTATTATCCAAAGCGAATTTTACAGCTTGCTGCAGTGTCAAAATTTCCTGCGCATAGGTCTGTCCCCATGAAAAGAGCAGACTAGCGGTTATAACACTCAAAAATTTAAATTTCATTTTTAAGAAGGATTATCTGTATATTAGTTTTTGCTGATTAATTTATTTTCAAAGATAAAAGCGGTAGCACGTTTTTGGGTGTCCAAAATCTCATCAACATGTTCGACATTTGGCATTCCCGATAATACGTCCGTTACGCTACGAATCAAGCTAAGACCTTTTATCAATTCGATGTAGCAAGCTGCATCCTGCTTCACATCGTTCAAAACCACCTCTCCCTGATCTATCGCTTTGGTAAATAATACCGTCATCATTTCTATATGCTTCTCGTGCATCGCTTCCAAAACCGTACTCACCCCCTGCCCTTTAATCCACTCGTGGTTTTCGCTGATATACAACACATAATAATCACGCAGGTAATTAGCCCGGGTTTCCAGAAGTAGATTTAACACGTCCAGCAAATTTGCACGGTAGCTATCGATAATAGCGTACTCGTTTTTAAGCATGTCCGTGAAAATATAAACCATCACGTCTTTAATCAGTGCGGTCTTATCGGAATAGTAATAGTATAGATTAGCTTTGGTGATATTCATGTCTAAAGCAACCTCACTCATGGTCGTCTTGTTATAACCATAATGTGCAAATCTTTTTAAAGCTGACTGAATGATCTGTTCCTTTTTGTTATCCATTTTTACTTTTATACTTTCTGACTTTTTTCTAAAAACGTTCAAAAATATAAAAAAGTCAAATACTGTCAAAGGATCAACCGCTTAAGAATTGAAATTTAATAGTAAATTAACAAATGGATGACGATTAAGTCGGTTTTACGCTACGCCGATGTGCTTTTGAAATTTGCGTTTGTCAAATTTATAGAGTCTTGCGGCACGATAAGAAACTCCTTTCTGCACCTCTTGCAACTCTTTTAAAAATCCATCGTTGGCTATTTTCTTTCGAAAATTGCGTTTATCAAGCTCTTTCCCCAGTATTGCTTCGTAAACCTGCTGGAGTTGGGTTAATGTGAATTTTTCGGGTAGAAACTCATAAACCGCGGTGGAATAGTTTATGGTATATTTTAATTTTTGCAAGCTTTGTTGAATGATCTGGTTGTGGTCAAACGCCAACTCTGGTAGAGCGTCAATAGGAAACCAACGTGCTTGTCGCATATAGGATGTTGTAGGTTTAATTTTTGATTTCACGTCTTCGTACTTTACAATAGTAGAAAACGCAACGGTCAAAATCCGACCTTGGGGATGGCGTTTTACTCCTGCAAAAGCGCCGAGTTGTTCCATAAAAATATCTTTCAGCCCTGTGTGCTCATAGAGTATACGTTTGACCGCGCCTTCCATTTCTTCGCTCTTATCCACGAAAAATCCGGGCAATGCCCACCAGTCTTTGTAAGGATATTCGTTTCTCTCCGTCAGCAATACCTGTAACTTTCCTTCGTTAAAACTGTAGATGACACAGTCTATCGTAAAATGAGTCTGCAAAATAATCTCAAATTTAAGTGCGTTCTTTCATAACCAAATTGTCAAAAGCGTTGCCAATCCTCCCCAATTATATCACAATAATCCAAAAAAAGCAAAAAAAATTTAATAGTGTAAAAAATACACACTATATTCGTAATACCTAAAATGATTAATCGCGTGAGAGAAATAACAAGAATAGGTGTTTTTACTTCAGGTGGAGATTCGCCTGGCATGAACGCGGCAATTCGCGCCGCAGTAAGAACCGCCATATACAAAGGAAAAAAAGTGACAGGCATCTACCACGGTTATCAAGGCATGATTGATAACAGCATGTTTGACATGGATAGCCCTTCGGTCAGCTCTATTATACAACAGGGGGGTACCATCTTAAAGACAGCCCGCTGCATGGAGTTTAAAACCGTGGAGGGACGCGCGAAAGCGTATGAAAATGTCAAGGCCGCAGGTATTGATGCATTAGTAGCTATTGGAGGGGATGGTACTTTTACAGGTGCAGAGATTTTCTCCAGAGAATACGATATCCCCATGATGTGTATTCCCGGCACTATCGACAACGATTTAAATGGCACCGACTTGACGATTGGTTATGACACCGCAAACAATACCGTCATTGAAGCCATAGATAAGATTCGAGATACGGCAGCGTCCCACAACCGTCTCTTCTTTGTAGAGGTGATGGGCCGTGATTCGGGCTGTATCGCGTTGAATGCGGGGATCGCTGGGGGTGCGGAAGCGATTTTGCTCCCTGAAAAAGATACCGCCATTGAAGAGTTGATAGACATGCTATCTCAAGGTGCGGACAGCAACAAATCATCGATGATCGTCATCGTTGCCGAAGGAGATAAAAACGGCGGCGCGACCGACGTGGCAAAACGTGTCAAAGAAAAATTTGATAATTTTGACACAAAAGTTAGTATCTTAGGGCATTTGCAACGAGGCGGATCCCCGAGTAGCGCAGACCGTGTTTTGGCCACGCGTATGGGATATTACGCTGTCAATGAACTATTGAAAGGGAATTCGAGAGCAACTGTGGGCATCCGTGGTTCGGAGATCGTGACGACACCTTTGGAAGAAGCATTGAGCAAGAAAGAGCTGAAGCTAAATGAAGACCTCGTCGAGATTGCAAAGATTATGGCAATTTAATAAAGGATATGATTGTAGTTGTTTTTAGTGGTTCAAGATATGCAGACTGGCGGATAGCCGATAAAAATCGTGTTCTCCACGGTTTTCGAACGTCTGGAATAAATTCCTATATTCAAGACGACCGCTACATCACGCAACTGCTGAATAAAAACACACATCTTATAAATAATGCCGAGAAGATACGAAAGATTTATTTTTTCGGTGCCGGCGCTTCTTCGCCTGAACGTCAGGAAAAGATAGAGCGCGTATTTATGCAATTTTTCAAAAATGCAAAGGTAAAAGCGAGTCATGATGTATTGGCTTCGGCCATATCCACGTTTGGCGACGAAAAAGGAATCATCGGCATTATAGGAAGCGGATCCAATGCGGCTTATTACAACGGGAAAAAGCTCATGCCCAACAATTATGGCCTGGGCTATATCCTGGCGGATGAAGGATCTACAAACTGGCTTGGCAGACAGCTTTTGAAAGATTTCCTAACAGATAGCATGCCGAGCGGTATACAAGAAAAGCTACTGCAGAAACACAGCCTAGACCGCCGCCTTATTTTGGATAAAATATACTACAACCCCAACCCCAACCTTTTCCTGACAAGCTTCGCAGATTTTATTTACGAAAACAGAGAAGAAACCTATTTCGCACAGCAGATTAAAAAGGGGCTGGAAATTTACATAAAAACCTACCTTATCCCACTTGCTGAACTGTACCCCGATAATCAATTAAACTTTACGGGTTCCGTAGCGAGCAATTATGCAGACACCCTGCGGGAGTTGGGAAATGAGTATGGACTGAACATCGGCGAAATCATAAAAGAGCCGGTTCAAAATTTAGTTAAGTATTACATTAATAAAAATTAATAAAATGAAGATTGGAATTAACGGATTCGGCCGTATCGGCCGCTTAGCATTCAGAGCAGCAATCAAGCGCAGCGATATCGAAATTGTTGGTATAAATGATTTGGTGGAGCCTGACTACTTGGCTTATATGCTTAAATATGATTCAACACATGGCAAGTTTGATGGTACTGTGGAAGTAAAAGATGGCAACCTAATCGTCAACGGACAAACTATCCGTATCACAGCGGAGAAAGACCCTGCAAACCTAAAATGGGACGAAGTTGGTGCTGAAGTAATCATCGAGTCTACAGGCTTTTTCTTGACGCAGGAACTAGCGCAAAAACACATCGATGCTGGTGCGAAGAAAGTAGTAATGTCCGCTCCGGCAAAGGATGACACCCCTACTTTCGTGATGGGCGTAAACCATAAACAACTTAAAGCGGAATATAATATTGTTTCTAACGCGTCTTGTACAACGAACTGTTTAGCTCCTATCGCTAAAGTACTAAACGACAACTTCGGCATTGTTGAAGGATTGATGACCACAGTACATGCGGTTACAGCAACGCAAAAAACGGTCGATGGACCATCTGCTAAAGATTGGAGAGGTGGACGTGGTGCTTACCAAAACATCATCCCTTCATCTACAGGTGCAGCTAAGGCAGTAGGATTGGTTTTACCAGAGTTGAAAGGTAAATTAACAGGTATGTCACTTCGTGTTCCTACAGCGGACGTTTCTGTTGTTGACTTGACTGTACGTTTAGAGAAAGGTGCTTCTTACGAAGATATCAAGAAAGTAATGAAAGAGGCTGCTGAAGGTGACTTGGCAGGAATTCTTGGTTATACAGAAGATGAAGTTGTTTCTACAGACTTCTTAGGCGATGAGCGCACATCAATTTTTGATGCAAAAGCGGGTATCTCTCTAAATGACAACTTCGTAAAAGTTGTTGCATGGTATGATAACGAATGGGGATATTCCAACAAAATTATCGACCTAGCACAAGAAGTTGCTAAACTTTAATCGGCGACGATAACTCCTACAAAAGGGGATGCCATTTAAAATGCATCCCCTTTTTTGTAATAAGGTTCTGGACAACAGCGGACTACTTCATTAAAAATCCACCGCCCAAGAGGTCATTTCCTTCATAAAATACAGCGGATTGTCCAGGCGCAATTCCTTTCACCTGATGTGCAAAATCCACTTGCATCACATTCCCTTGTTGTGTCAAGATCGATTGCGCACCCGCATCTTTATACCTAATTTTTGTAACGGCTTCCAGCGGCTGTTCTAACGATGCATACTTGACTAAATTGATATCACGAACAAAAGCTTGTGATTTCTCCAACTCATGCTCCTCACCCAGAACCACGGAATTGCTTTCCGGCAAAATTTCAATGACAAACATAGGCTTGCCCAAAGCAATTCCTAATCCTTTGCGTTGCCCTATCGTGAAATAGGGGTAGCCAATATGCTGTCCAACCACCGTACCATCTGCTAAGATAAAATTCCCAGGCCCTATTTCGGTATCAAGTGTTGGTCGCTTATGGCGTAAAAACGCACGATAATCATTATCTGGCACGAAGCAAATTTCATAACTCTCTGATTTTTGAGCTAACTCTGCCTGTCCCATCTCCATCGCCATCTGTCTAATTTCTTTCTTCGTAAAACTTCCCAACGGGAACTGTGTGCGCGCTAAGTTCTCCTGCGAAACACCCCAAAGCACATACGACTGATCTTTATTCTCATCACGACCCTTGGATATGACATAACGTCCATTGTCATGCATACGGATGTTTGCATAGTGCCCCGTGGCAATAAATTCACAATCTAGCTTGTCCGCGCGCTTCATTAATGCCGACCATTTGATGTGTGTATTACATAATACGCAGGGATTAGGCGTTCGGCCTGCAATATATTCGTCAACAAAATTATCAATGACGTAATCACCAAACTCATCGCGAATGTCCAAAATATAGTGAGGGAAGCCATAGCCAACTGCCAGTGCACGCGCATCATTTATGCTATCCAGACTACAGCATCCGGTTTCTTTGGATGACCCGCCTGCCGAAGCATAATCCCAAGTTTTCATCGTAATCCCGATGACGTCATAGCCCTGTTCATGCAACATCACGGCCGCAACAGAACTATCTACTCCACCACTCATTGCGACCAAAACTCTTCCTCTTTTACTCATATTAATTTTGTGAAGTGCAAAGATAGCGTATTTGGTCTTCTACAGTGTTTATTTGATGTAATTTTATCTCGATCAGAATCAATCAGTTGATTCTACCAGCAAAAATATTTGCAGCAAAAGTTTTAGAATTCGAAAAAAGAACCTAGATTTGCAACGCAACGAAGGAAAAATAGTTGCAAAAGGTGCCATAGCTCAGTTGGTAGAGCAAAGGACTGAAAATCCTTGTGTCGCTGGTTCGAATCCAGCTGGCACCACCAAAAATCTGAAAGTAACAGAGTATAATCAAAAACTTACCGCGTGTTTAGGTTCACCTGATGAATTTTTAATAAACGCAATGGTGCCATAGCTCAGTTGGTAGAGCAAAGGACTGAAAATCCTTGTGTCGCTGGTTCGAATCCAGCTGGCACCACCACAAAATCTGAAAGTAACAGAGGATAATCAAAAACTTAGCGTATTAAGACTCACTCAGTGAAATTTAAATAAGCGCAATGGTGCCATAGCTCAGTTGGTAGAGCAAAGGACTGAAAATCCTTGTGTCGCTGGTTCGAATCCAGCTGGCACCACGAAAGCCTCGTCTGTAGATGGGGCTTTTCTCTTTTTTAACGCCTATAAAACCTGCCCGCCCTCTAAAATATAATTTGGATTATCTATAAAAACAACTATATTTGCCCCTGTACCTCAATCGTGGTACACTAATCAGCACCTTCCTTACTAGGTCTTGATTTATAAAGAAGTGGCGAGAGACTGGCTCGATGACCCACTGGCAACCTTCAGCACATGTTGAAAAGGTGCCAATTCCTGTCTGAGGCAATACCGCCTTGGAGCATATAAATGAGATAAGACATGATAGCAGAACAACAGTTACATTTTTTCAATTTAGTAGTATATTCAGTAGCATTGGCGAGTTTTCTAACCGCGTTCATTGCACGAATGCGTTAGTCATTCTTGATTATGGATAGGCATGCACTCCCCTATCTTTGTACATCAGCCTTGAGAATGACCACATGCCCCGATCGCTGCGAGTGTAAAACAAACATCTTGTATAATCCTTAAAATCTAGAAAAATGTCGTTAAATAAAAACCATAAATTTGAAACGTTGCAAGTGCATGCCGGTCAAGAAGTAGATCCCACTACAGGAGCACGTGCACTGCCTATTTACCAAACAAGTTCATATGTCTTTAACGATGCCGAGCATGGCGCCAATCTTTTTGCATTAAAAGAGTTTGGAAACATCTATACGCGTATCATGAACCCCACTACTGATGCCTTCGAAAAACGAATTGCGGCATTAGAGGGCGGCGTGGCAGCATTAGCCGTAGCATCAGGCCAAGCGGCGCAGTTTATCGCATTGACAAATATTCTCGAGAGCGGCGAAAATTTTGTAGCGGGCGCAAACCTATACGGCGGTACCTATAATCAGTTTAAGGTATCTTTCAAACGCCTAGGCATAGAAGCCCGCTTTGCGGCAAATTCCGATGCCGACAATATTGAAAAGCTGATCGATGATAAGACAAAAGCAATTTACGTAGAAACAATAGGTAACCCCAGTTATATCATACCTGATTTCGACAAGATATCCGCCTTAGCAAAAAAACACGATCTTCCGCTGATCGTTGATAACACATTTGGCGCCGGTGGTTATCTTTTTAAACCGTTGGAACACGGCGCCCATATCGTTGTTGAATCAGCAACAAAATGGATCGGTGGGCACGGCACAAGTATTGGCGGCGTGATCATTGACGGTGGGAATTACAATTGGGGCAATGGCAAGTTTAAACAATTTTCCGAGCCGTCGGAAGGTTACCATGGCTTAGTCTTTGCTGACGTTTTTGGTGCAAACGGGCCCTTCGGAAATATACAGTTTATCATCCGCGCTCGCGTGGAAGGATTGCGCGACTTCGGCCCTGCACTGTCTCCTTTCAATTCATTCCTCCTCGTGCAAGGGTTGGAAACACTATCGCTACGTGTACAAAGACATGTTGATAATGCATATGAAATAGCGCAATGGCTCGAAGCCCATCCACAAGTGGAAAAGGTGAGCTATCCGGGATTAAAAAACCACCCGTACCATGAAAGCGCTCAAAAATATCTTAAAAATGGTTATGGTTCTGTGCTATCTTTTACCATCAAAGGAGGACCTGAAAAAGCGAATGAATTTATTGATGCTCTCGAACTAATTAGCCACTTGGCAAATGTCGGCGATGCCAAGACATTAATCATTCACCCAGCAGCCACCACACATCAGCAATTATCAGCCGAAGAGCAGCGCAATGCCGGGGTGTTCCCGGGGCAGCTACGCCTATCCGTAGGGATCGAACATATCGATGATATTAAAGACGATTTACAGACCGCCTTTGATAAGGTGAGCTAGGGAGCAACTTTATTCGCTCATAAAATTAAAATAGTATTGACGAGATTTTAAATAAAAAATAACACAGAAAATGAGAGAGAAATTGATAATAGGCATGTTTGGCTTTGGCGTTGTAGGGCAAGGTCTATATGATATTATAAAAACCAAAAAGCTTAATTTAGAGATTAAAAGATTCGTCATAAAAAATGCCGACAAAAAAAGAACCCTGCCGGCGGAGTTGTTCAGCACAGACCCAGAATCAATCCTTGCTGATACCGAAATCAATACGGTGGTAGAGCTTATAGATGATGCCGATGCAGCATTTACCTTTGTAAAACGCGCACTCAGCGAGGGAAAAAACGTGGTTTCTGCAAATAAAAAAATGATCGCCTCGCATCTCGAAGAATTGGCAGAATTACAACAGACCCATGGTACCTCATTACTCTATGAGGGCGCCGTTTGCGGGAGCATTCCAATTATCAGGAATTTGGAAGAGTATTACGATAATGAACTCTTACACTCCGTGAGTGGTATCTTTAACGGGTCTTCCAATTATATTTTATCAAAGATTTTTAATGAAGGACAGAGTTATGAGGATGCGCTAAAAAAAGCGCAAGAATTGGGTTTTGCCGAAACCGATCCTACGCTGGATGTAGGCGGATACGATCCGAAATATAAATTGGCTATTGTTGCATCCCATGCGTATGGTATTTACGTGGATCCGGAAACAATACTTAATCTCGGCATCGATAAGCTGGGTGACCAGGATATTCGCTTTGCGAAGGAAAAAGGGTTTAAAATTAAACTACTGCCCTTGGCGAAAGAAACCAATGGCAAACAGGTGGTTTTGTATGTTCTTCCCAAATTCGTCCGACCGGATAACATTATATATAACGTTGAAAATGAAAATAACGGTGTGCTGGTGAAAGCGGCATTCGCCGATGAGCAGTTCTTCTACGGTAAAGGGGCTGGTGGACATCCAACAGGATCAGCCGTCCTATCTGATATCGCCGCACTGCGTTATGGATATCGCTATGAGTATAAAAAACATATTGATGCGGGGCAGATTGAATACAGCACCAATTACGAACTATCCGTTTATTTCAGATACGCCGATGACAGCAGCTTAGAAGAGATACATTTCGATTCCGTAACTGAGCGTTTTTATGGGGAAGATTTTATGTATATTATCGGAAAGATAAATTTGCAGGAGATTATTGCCAAGCGTCATATCATCAATCAAGCAGGAAATTTTATAGCGGAAATCTTGTAGGCACTTACCGCCGATCCTGATTTAGTATTTCCCACCGCAGGCTTTGACTCTTTTGGAGATTGCAATGCCCAAATGATCTGCTATAGCCTGATGAGCGCTTCACGGCTCGATTGGAAAAAAGACGAAATCTTTGCCGAGCAAGAGTTGCGCGATACAGATCAACGTTCATATGTTAAAAAATGTTAAAATGAAATATTGACATACGATCGGTATAACAATAGCGTTTATATATTGAAAGCAAGAGAATTTCATAATTTCATAATTTAGGTTAATAATTGGTTTGGTAAAATCCTGGAGTGCTCTACTTCAGGATTTTCTTTTTTGTCACTCGTAAATATGCCATTTGATGTTGCATGTAAAAAATGGTGGATTTAGGGGATATAGCTCTCGCCCAGTCGAAAATTGCGGATGCGGCTATTTACTTATCAAATGCATAAAAACAGGTATCTGAAGATAGATATTGGCGTTCTTTTTGCTCTACCTGGCTTGATTTAATCGACAGGTTTAAGCCAAGCTGAGGTATGAACTTTCCCCGGCTGAATAGGAGCTAAAAACTTACGCGCTTATTAACATTGCAGAAATATATGAAGATAGTTAAACGAATTTTACCCCTTTTGATCGCTTTTTTTGGCTGCTCCCTCCTGACGGGTTGTTTTGATTTAGTGGAGCAAATAGACATGAAGCGAAATGGATCGGGAACTATAAAAGCAACGCTGAATTTAAGCAAAAGCAAAACAAAGGTGGCCTCGCTGATGAGGTTGAAATCCGTTAATGGCATTACAATACCAACGGAAGCAACTGTCAAGAAGGAAATGGAAAATGCGGTTAAAACGCTAAGGACCACAAACGGCATCAGCAACGTACAATACAGCCTCGATTTCACAAATTATATTGCAACGCTGTCCTGTGATTTTAAATCGATTCAAGCTTTGAATGAATTTAGCAGCACGTTATCTAAGCAGTTCAAAGTTAAGCTCACAAGCTATAACAGTTACGCCTTCAATCCTTCGGCCCAGGTTTTCTCGCGCAATTATACCTATTCGCCGGATATTGCCAAGCAATTTGCACGAATACCGAATGATGATCGGCAACTGTTTAAGGATGCGTATTACACAAACATCATCCGATTTGAAAGTGCGGTTAAGTCGCAAGTCAATAAATCGGCGAAGGTGGCAAGCAATAGCAAAGCCGTACTGTTAAAAATTCCGGCTACCAACCTGATCAATGGATCAACAAGTATAGCAAATACTATTACACTAACAAAATAACATGACGTCTTCAAAGAAATGCCTGATCGGGTTATTCACCATAGCGTTCTCGAGCTTAACCTATGGACAAGAATTAGCGCAACGTATACCCGCTCATGCGGATATGGTCGCGGTGCTGAATAATCAAGCTATAGTAAAACACAGCTCTATTGAAAAACTGAACCAAGTTTTATCTCAGCTCGGTGCTTTTGATGCGTTGCAGGGTGATCAACAACGTACTGTGGACAACATTGAGGATTTCGATTTGGACTACGACCGTAATGCTTATCTGTATCGAACAGATTCGGATAGTGCCTACTATGTAGGGATACTAATTCCGCTGAAATCCGGACACAACATCGAGAAAAACCTCTTTTCCGCGCTTCCTACCGCAACATTATCCAACGGTTTTCGACAAACCACGACCAAAGATAAAAAAACACAACTGGCCTGGAATGAAAATAGTCTGCTTATCCTCACGGGCAACTACAAAAGTCATTATTTTCGAAACGATAGCGTTGCTGCCTCCTTTGGCATTGAACAGCCAGCCTATGCAGATAATGGGTATGATCGTCCTTTTAGCCCACTTGATTTGGCATATTCGCCTCCGACAAATGTTAGCACTGAAAACATTGATGCAATAGCAGACAGCATTCAAGTGATAGCAGACAGTATTGCAGATTTGAATGTGGCCCTGGCAGATACAGCCATGCAGACAACTACAATAACGCCGCAAGATAGTATTGCTCCACCTGTGGTAATAGCAGTACCCCCACCCGTCCTCACGGAAGACTGGAATGAGGATGATGCACTTATTGATACCGCTATAGCATACGATGACTATTACGACACGCAATATGATAGCTATAATGATGATAGCTACAAAGAAGAAATGATCCGTAATGCAAAAAACGATTCAATAAAAAATTCCCTTTTTAAAGCATGGATAACTACAGAGCTGGAACAGCACTTACACCTAGCAAAAGCGTCAACCGTGCATAAGCAAATTGGCAAGTACGATAAAAACAATACGCTTGTTCATGTTTGGGTAAAAGATCTGGATGAAGTTTATCGCAGTGCGCTTCCTTTCGACGAACTGGGAATGGGACTTGGTATAGATATGAAAAATTTGAATTATGGTTATCAGGATGCCGTGCTGGACCTCGTTCAAGATAAAAATGTACTGACACTTAAAGGCTCTGTTGGTTTAGATAAAGACATACAGCGATTATTTGCTAAGATGTATAAAAGCAAAGTGAATCGTAAATTTGCGAAATATATTCCAGAAAATCATTTAGGCTATGTTTCATTGAACATCAACACAGAAGCTTACCTCAATAGTATTCCGCTCTTGTTTGAACGGTGGTATGCCCCTATGCTGTTTCAATATGACGATTTGATCAATATTGCGGGGACGACATTGCAAATTGCCCTTGATGAAAAAGCGATTGCGAAAGTTATGAGAGGGGATCACGTTGTATTTATCAACGATCTCAAAAAAGTAAAAACAGATTACATAGACTACGAATACGACGAGGACTATAATTACAAAGAAGTTACTAAGACAAAAGAGGAAGAGATCCCTAACTTCCTTTGGATGTTTACTTCAGAAGATCAGCGTATCTTTAAACGCTTATTACTTTTTGCTGAGAAAAAGAATCAGGCAAGCCAGTCCGAAGGCATATTCAAGATTGCGAAAGATGAAAAATCGATGCCCGTCTATATTTATTTCAAAGATGACCTTGTTTTTGTGGGGAACGATGAAGCGCAATTTTCGGCTATTAAAGACAACCGATTTGAAACGAGCAAAGACGCATCCGTTAAAAAGCAAATTTTTGCAAACAACATGACCGCTACGGTTCATACTCCTCAAATACCAGAAGTTATTCGTAAACTGGGCATCCCGATTGTCGGTAGGGAACACAAAACTGTCAGTTCACTGGCGGAGTATGGCGACATCACGTTAAAAGCGAATGGGATAAAAAAGAATAGAATTGAAGGTGAGTTTTCTGTGGCTTTTCCGCTAAAAGAAAATAATGCGCTACAATACTTGCTTCAGAGCATTATCGATACGATGAATTAAAAAGAGTTTCGCTAGCACATGAGAAAAGCCGCAATTATAGTTGGAAGTTCTATTGCCGCAATTGTTATTGCGGCAATAGTATTTTACTATGTAAGAGATTATCGGGCTAAACGCCAACTGGTACATAAGGATAGCGAATCTTTTCTTATGCTATCCGTCGACGATCTATTTATCGATAATATCAGCGAGTTAATACGTTCAACTTCGAAAGATACCCTTAAAACGGACAGCACTAAACTCCCATCCCTGGGAGACTTCATGCACAGTGGTCTTGCTATTCCCGCCGACCTGCTGCTATTCAGCATACCGCAGCACCGGGAGACTTTTTACAGTATCCACAAAATAAAAGATAGAGAAGATTGGGGTCAATTGTTAACAAAATATTCGCAGGGGAATTCGTCCCCCCACAACACAGAAAAGATGAGGTTTCATCAGCTACATCAATATGTGCAGGCGGCGGAAAACGGCACTCATGTTCTTTTTCGATTTGGGGCAACAGATGCAAGCTGGAATAAAGAGGAGATGATTTTGTTAGAACAATCGGGCGATTTGATACCGCTTGCAGAGATTGACTCTTATCAAAAATTAAAACACAAAGATCATGTAACCTATTGGCAGTCGAATGGGAGATTGTCTGCGACGGCAAAACTTTCCGGCAAAAAACTTGCTATCGACGGCCATTGGACCACCCGCACAAAAGTACAAACCGCTCCCTATATGGTTCGGAAAATGGATAGCGAGGATATGGCTTTGATGCTTTGGAGCAGACTGCCATTGCAGGATATACCTGCGATTTACAAAACAATAGCTCGATTTTCAGGACAAGATGCCGATGGCCTGCGCGGTGATCCGCCAAACTACCTTGACTTGCTTATTCGCAGGCAACTTGTCGAACAGCAGGATTCTATTATTAGCTATGAATACGATGAAGATTTCAATAGCATGGAAACAAATGTACTGCAGACTGTTAATGTTCCCCTTATCGAAAGCCTTTGGCAAGGTAAAACAGATCTTGCGCAACAACTTCCTGACAAGTTTTTCTATAAGCTGTACAAACACCAACAGGCAGATGCCCTAATGCTTACCACGAAGAAATCCGTTGAGCATAACATCAGCTACCAGGAAAGTCCATATATTTTTATGCTTTGTTTGCGTATGGTTAATTGGCCGGACAACTGGTTGATAGCGCCTTTCAACACCATGCAGCAGGCGGGAGTTGAAGCCACACTAAGGGCAACAGCAGTAGGAGAAAACGGGATAAAAATAGCGGGCGAAATCAGCGCAAACGAACCACTCTTATCATTATTTTAGACATCTGGAACCTTGCAGGCATGTTTTAAAAGGGTCTTTGTATAGCAAATGCGCTAGGTTATGGTGAAGTACCTCCTTTTCAATCTATTTCAATAAAAAAGCGCCGGCATAATACCGGACGCTTCCTAACAAACAACAACTAAGTATGAAAAATGTCTTCGAACTTCAGCTAGCTATTCGTAGGCATATAGTTCTCCAAAGCCCGGCATATACTGTCCATATTGCGTAATGGCAAACCGGAAATAGCGAGCCTGTACCGGCGTATAAAAACTGAGGTTGCGAAGCTCTGGGTTGCTAGGGGTACCACCTGGCATACTTCCAGCATAGGAACCTTGACTTGTCCAGTTAATACCGTCATTACTGGAAAGAATCTCCATCCCCGTTATCGCGGAGATGAAGACAGAATTATAGAAATTCCAATATCGCGGCGTAAAGCTGAAGCCTCGAATATTTTTGGTATTTCGCATGTCTACAGTGAAAACGACATTCTGCGCTCCAAAGTCCGAATGCCATCCAGTGGCGGGGTTACCATCGAAGACCATAGCGGGCGTCCCCCCTGGGGCATATTGTGTATCTGTCGAACTAGCCGTTGCCGTCCAATCTGCGCGATCGACACGGCTACCCGATGGTGCTGGATTATCAGGATGAATGTTTTGCAATGCTATGTCTAAAGCAAAATAGGCGCGACCTTCGGCCTCATGCGGCGGCACCGGCCCTTCATCCACAATACCTACCGGTAGCAAGTAACTACGTCCAGTTTCAAACGCATGCATATTACTTAGCATCAAGCTGAAAGGCATGTCGGCCGATAACGTTCCACTATTGATAGATACATTGTTTGGACTAAGTGAGAAAGTACCCGTAGGAAACGCTATATAATTGGTTTGATTGGCTTGATTGTAACTTGCCAACCAATCTTGCCGATCCGAAAGAGCGATCGTTAGCGGTGTTGCAAAACGCGTATTAATAGCCGCAGTTAGATTAAGGTTACCGCTTACAATATCACCAGCGGGCGTCCGACTGATACGGAGAGGTATGACGCGATTGGCCGGCGCACCATTTAGTTGCGTTGTAATCTGGCTGAATCTAACCCGAACATACATAACTGCGCGATTGCTGCTTAAGGGTAGATCGGAATTGCTACTAGATAGACGAATGGGCAATACGTACTCCTTTGTGAAGTCTAAGCTTCCTGCCTGCGTGCCTAGTGCTATCCTCAACGAATCAGCAGACCGCTCTTGACCTGCGGGAATATGTACCTGACCATTGCCCTCTAATATAAAACTGCCATCGGGTATTTTTATGGTTTCAGTGTTGTGCTCGCGATTGTAAACCGCAAGCAGGGATGTATCAATTGCTGCAGTGACCTGCACATCACGATCAAACGCGCGGGTAAGCAGTACCGGGAATGCCGTTCCTGATCCCTCTAGAACGTTACCGCGCGCCGTGACAAAGGTAGCATCCATGCTGTTTGCAGTTGATCCAGTAGGCATATATATAATAAGATCCTGTGGCGTAGGTAGATCATTCCGACTACAACTGCTAAGCATGGCGACGAGCGTCAGTAACAGGAGGCTGCGCAGCTGAGCGAAACGCCATTTCTTTAAATTTCTTTTCATAAAATAATTAATCTATGTTTCTTATAACGGTTAGTTTTACTATTCACAGCGCACGCCAGATACCCATTGTATATCGCGAGTGGCTACTGCATGGCGGTTATTTCCGCTGATGTCCGGTACCGTACGCCCTTCGGCTTCGTTAAATTTCCAATACCCGATCAAGCCAGGGCTATTCGGGTCAACCCCACAGCGTCCGTTATTAATTTCTGCTTGCGATAGTGCCCTTGACCAAAGTCTAGCCTCGCTAATAGCACCATTCAATAAACGACCATTTGCGGAATACCCAAAATGAAATCCCCCTGCCCACATGTTAGTCAAATCAACTGTTTGAGTACCGCTTCGGCTTCCTGCCAGCTGCCCATCTACATAAATCCGCACTTGGCTTCCGTCGGAGACGACGGCCAAATGATACCAGGTATTTGTCGTGAATGATCGATCTACATTGATGCCACTACTTTGCAAGACATTAGGTGCTACCGTTACATCCCCGAAGCGCATCAAAAACATTTCCTCAATACCCATTATGGAACTAATAAAAGGTGTTCTTGTAGCAAAACTATTGACCATAACACGTGTCTCCATCGTGATCGTTCGCATTGCGCGTAGCGCTTCATTATTGGTCGAAAAATCTACCCGCAAGTAGTTGCTTGCAAGGGATGCTGCACGGGTTATTATTACTTGGTTGACAACAAGGTAAATTGTTTTGGAAGCATCGATAACGGGCATCCCAGATGCATTGCGGATTGTAATCGGCATCATATAAGCTTCACCTACCCGAAAATGCTCCGTACCATGTACCTGAAAAGAAATAGCATTCGACACATTCGTACCGGGAGATATCGCCACCCTATTTGCTGATAAGGAATAAGCAGCATCAGGAAGTGCTTTGTAAGCGGTACCATTTCGCTCATTATAAGCTTGTATCAATAGCGTATCTACCGCGATCTCTGCCGATACTTCGCGGTCAGCAAGCGCTGATGAGCTGATCGTTATCACCTGGGCACCCCCGGTAGCATCTACGGTCAATCGTGCATCCGTCGTTTCTTCAGCCATGGTGAGATAAATGGAGGCGGTATTCGGATTTTCTCTTTTACAGCTCGAGGCGATTCCTCCCAATAAAACGAGGCTAGTTAAAAAATGAAATATGTTAATTTTCATAATAATTCCTATTTATAAATGTATAATTAGCGAACGGCTGGGTTCATGATTTGAATGGCCGCTCTAGTCCAGCGATACTCTGGATTCAGTGCATACTCGTAATTAGGCAAGTAGGCCGCAATACCGCCTTTTTTGCCACCTTGTGGATTCCAGGCAGCGTATGCCGCTAAGAGCCCACCCGTTTCCCAAAGTGTCTCAAAATTTTCGCCTGCAATGCATTTTTCAAAGGGCATACCGGGGATCTGACGAAAACGATTAGGTAGGGAAGCTACATTGCCCCCCTGGGGTGAGTATGCCTGTACGACGAAATAATCCAGATACGGAACAACAGTGGCGGGCAACCTTTCGGTGAACATATCTACAACCAATAGTTTACCGCTGCCGGACTGCGGCCCGAGAACTTTTCCCAACTCGATGATGAGTAACTCCGCATTCCTATTGTTGTATAACAAATCTCGAGGACTCGGTTCATAGTCCAAATCAAAGCCGTCCAGACCGTATTCATTTACCTGCTTGGCCACATTCTCCGCCACCAGCTTAAATCCCTCAATCAATCGTGCCTCACCTTGTCCAGCAAATGTTGTCACGAAGTCTTGTTCAGCATAACGGTCTAAGAAAGTATCAAATGCGAGCGCCACACTAATAAAACGCGTACCTTTAATACGCTGTGTTTCGTTCATTTTTTTGTGATTGTAGGATCCTAACGGTGGCAACCCGCCCCACATACTTACGATGTCCACGCTGTCCGGGATATGGTCCATAACCGTTATAATATCAGGGCCGCCGGCGGCCCCGGAGCCACCAAACCAACCGTAATAGATCTGATGATCACTTTTTTTATAAGCGCGAAGGTTGGTATAGTAATCCTCGCTACGCGCCTCAACAAGACGCTCAACAGCTTCTGGTGTCGGTAGATTTTGCTTTTCGCAAGCTCCTAAAAGTAGGGTGCTGACTCCCAACAATGTATATAGTATGATCTTTGTATCTTTCATGTGTAAATAATTAGTTCATGAGCGCATTACGCTCGTTATTTTTACTGTCATATCAAACATTCCTGTTTTTTTTCCAAGATGCTCGTATCTGATAATCATAAGCCTTTTATATGGTCTTTTTTCGTACAGATGATCTTTTCATTTTTTGTACCCTCGATTACAATAGCTCATTACGGCTTCGCATCCCACCACAATCTGGTACCTCCATTATCTGGCCCACCTAAAAGAGTCAGCGCAGCTGCAACATTTGCTCCATTCTCCTGATATTGTTGCAGCGGATACGGTAATCTACGCACCTGAGTTTCTGTGTTTACTGTTCCATTACTTCTATTCAGGCCGACAGGAAATACTTTCGGGTAACCGGTACGCCGGAACTCCGCCCAAGCCTCAGCACCATTTGGATACATCGCGATCCATTTTTGGGTGATAATGCGCTCTAGATTTCTTTCGAAGCTGGCCGCACCCTCCCATTGGATCGTGATATTACTGCGTGCGGCCATACTGTACCTATTGCCCGCTGAATAGTCCACATAGTTAGCCGGTCGCGCAGTGGCATTACTCAAATAGTCCGCAGGCATTGAAACGCCTTGTTGAGTAAAAGCCAGCCGAACTCCGTCTTCATAAAAACTCTGGGCAGTGCCACCCATATTCCAGCCGCGTAGTGCTCCTTCAGCACGCAGGAAGGAAACTTCCGAAGCGTACATCCAAGGTAAGGGCGTATCGTCAGCCACATTCAAAGTTGAAAACGGTTGGTAAACTGCCGGAACGACATCAATGCCACTTCGCAGCCCTACGTAAACACCCGGGCGGATCTCAGAGGTTTGAAAGAATTTTGCAATACGCGGATCATTGTAACCGTTTAAATACGAGTCCATCGTGGCACCCATCCGTAGCTCGTTATAACCGTGTGATAAGTGAAACATAGGGTTTCTAAAATTCCGTCCTGAAATACCTTTTTAGAGGGCAGCATCTGTGATCGTCATTAACAGACCGGCTGGGTGGCTGACCGCTTCTTCGGCAAAGCGTTGTGCATTGGCCGGGTCTACATAGGCCATCCGCATAGCTAACCTGAGCTTTAAGGAATTCGCATACTTAGCCCACAGCACGTAATTTCCCACATATATTTGGTCGTATGCCGCTAAAGGTGTCCCCGCATTAGCACCAAGCTCATGCAGGATATCCGCTGCCCTTCCCAATTCAGCGATAGATGTCCTATATATGCTTTCCTGACTGTCAAATGCCGGTGTAAAAGTACCTGTCGGAATTTGGGAATAAGGCAAAGGCCCATAACTATCTGTTACGCGCAGCATGCCTGTAATCTTGATGATCTGGGCTACGGAAAACTGCAGCGAATCTCCTGATAAATCTGTTGCCTGTTTAATCCGTGTCCAGCCCGCCATAAGGACACCAGTTAGCCTAAATTGTTCGTTAACCCAACCCAGGTTAAATCCATAGGTTAAGTTATTGGTATTTCCATTCCAGTTATTTGCTTGCCCCATATAGCCTGCATAGCAGTCTGCAGCCAAACTGTATGCCAACTGATAGCTATTGATAAAATTGGTTTGGCCGGCGGGATCGCCGGCGGGCATTACCGCGTTAACCATATCGGGGAAATTCCGTCCTACTAAGAAACCGTCAGCAAGTTGCTGTTCAAGAGTAGCAAGATATGGGTTTGTATTGTACTCCTCGTACTTTTTCGTGCAGGATGCCAGCGTAGCAACGCATAAGAGAAAAGCGAAAGAAGCTTGTACAACGGTATAGTGTTTATGATAATTTCTCATGATGTTCATGTCAAATTTTTAAAATTGTGCTCGTATACTAAATCCCACACTTCGGTAACTGGGCTGCCTAAAGTAATCGATACCCTGGCCGTACGTTCCGGTAGATGATGTCGTTTCCGGATCGAAAGGAGATTTATTGTAAAACATAAATAGATTTCTTCCCGTGACGGATACCCGCAAATCTGGGCCTTTCTCATTAAGCCATTTACGTGGGATGTTATAGCCAATAGCAGCTTCACGCAAGCGCACATTCGTTGCACTGTAAATGTAATATGCTGCCATACCGTCTGCCCCCATTCCAAGCAAATTATAATAGCCTTGGACATTTGGATATCGAGTATCATAAACCAGCACACCGCCGTTATCCCGATCAATAGCCGATTGTTCGGAGACCCCAAACCCGTCCATAAGCGCTTGCGTATAGGATACACCCACTCCGCCGACGCGTGCATCAACTAGAAAGGATACATCAACACCTTTGAAGGAAAACTGGTTGTTCCAGCCTAATGTAAAATCAGGCAACCCGTTTCCTACGTACCGCCGCTCTGAAAGCGTTATCTGCTGTACCGATCCGTCAACAGGGCTAACCCAAAGGTTACCCTGATTATTCTCGCGTAGCACACGCGAAATATAGAAATCAGCCATCGTGCCCCCTACGGTTAACACATTTTGAAAATCACCTAAACCGCTAACCGGACGTTGTTCATTCACATACGGCTCACCGGTTGCCGGATCCAAAAATCCGTCTGAAAGACGTATAATGCGATTTCTATTTAAAGAAAACACCAGCCCCGATGTCCAATTTAGTTCTCCAAATTTCCCATGATGTGATAAGGTCGCCTCAATTCCCCGATTGCGTATATCTCCAGCGTTATAAAAGAAATCCGTAAAGACCCCAATCGCTATCGTGGGCTGCTGAAGTAATTGATCTGTGGTGTTTGATTGGTATACGGTGGCATTTAGCGATAAGCGATCGCGTAAAAAGCGAAGCTCCATACCGGCCTCGTAAGAGCGGGTACGCTCAGGCAGGTAGTCTGGGAAAGGAGCTGGCCGGAATCGCTGATCAATCAAGGAATACACCGGATTTACTATCCCAAATTGCGGCGGATTACCCACTTCGGCGTAAGAGAACCGTAATTTTGCAAAAGAAATGACGTCTTTTGATACATTCCACTTATCACTCAACACCCCCGAAACACCTACGGACGGGTAAAAATAAGAGGAAGTGGTTGCAACGCCGGGAGGCAATTGCGATGGCCATTCGTAGCGACCCGTCAAATCCATAAATAGCCAATTGTCATAGCCGAAATGCGCTGTAGCGAAAACCGACTGCAGTTCCGTACGGCTATAACTTTGCGTGGGCGGATTTTCCGTATTTTCCTGTACCGAATAGAAGTTTGCTAGGCGAGTAAGGTTGCCACCAGCCCCCAAACCATCCATCCAGTCATGTTGATAGCTTCCGCCCACATTCGCCCGAAAACTAACCCGATCACTGATATCTTTTCGGATGTTAGCGATAAAATCCAGGTATGTATTTTTGCTGGAAACTTTATTCGTGCTATAAAAGCCGAAGTTTGAAGCAAATAATGGGCTTGTACTGGCGGGCCTAATATTTTCGTTTTGCGTGAGGCTATTATCTATCCGCGCGCGCCCTGTTACGTCTAACCAATCAAACACTTTGTAATTAGCCGTTACACTCATCATATAGCGATCGATATTGTTTCCAGCCCGCTGCGCATCAGTTATCCAATAAGGATTTTGCAGGGAAATTCCTTGATCCCGATATGGCCAAAACTGTGTGTCTATTACACGATCGGGATTATAGCGAGAATATACCTTGTATTTATTAAAATCATCTCCCGGCGGGAAGAGGTAGATGGGCACAATTGGGTTATGGTATTGCCCCTGCGCAACCATATTGTTATCATTTAATTTTACGTACATCGCGCTGAAGTCTGCCGTCAAGCGGTCCGTAAGCTGTGTGTTATGCCGAAGGGAGAAGTTATACCTATTAAATGTGTTGTTCCGTATAATGCCCTCCGCATTATTTGCTCCTGCCGAAAAGAGCGTCTGGCTTTTTTCCGTTCCTCCGGAAACACTAACGGAGTTAAACACATTAAAACCAGTCTGAAAGAAACCTCGCGGACTATAGGTTGATGGCTGTTGGAGCTTGCCCCCCCAACTTGCATATTCTTGTGGATTTGCCTGTCCGTAGGTATTTTGAAAACGAGGCATAACAAAGGGTGTGAAAAAATCGGAACTATGCGACGCATTTACGCGAATTCGTCCAATTGATCCTTTTTTGGTCGTGACAAGAAGCACCCCATTGGCACCTTGATTTCCATATAGTGCTGTTGCCGATGGACCCGTCAATGCCGTGATGCTTTCTATATCCTCTGGATTGAAGCTGGAAATTCCCTCTCCACTTACAGGACCTGCAAAAGTTCCTACAGACTCTCCACCATTGTTGTTGGGAATAGGGATGCCATCAATGACGTATAGCGCATTGTTGTTTCCTGCTATAGACTTTGTACCGCGCATAACCACCCGCGTCGCGCCGCCAATTCCCGATGAACTTGCGTTGATCGTTACCCCCGCAATCTTTCCAGTTAATGCATTGACAAAATTTGCATCTTTATTCCGTGTCACCTCCTCGGCCTTAAATTCCTGCACATTATAGGTTAATGTTTTCGCAGACTGGCGAATTCCCAAAGCCGTAACGACGACTTGTTCCATGAGCTCTTCTTCGGATTGAAGAATAACGTTTATTCGTGTTTGTGTTCCTACACGGATTTCCTGCTTTTGATAGCCAAGTGCGGAAAATACCAGTATATCACCTTCATTTGCATCCAGCTCAAACTCGCCTTGCATCGTGGTGGAGGTGCCTTGGTTGTTGCTCTTATTTAATACGGAAACACCTGCAATAGCTTGCCCCAAGCTATCCTTGACCGTACCCTCAATACGAGCCAAGACACTGACAGCTGGCTGTTCCATATGTTTATGATGACGGATAGTAATACTTCGGTCCTTTATAACGTAACGGAGTGGCAAATCCTTCAAAGTTTTCTCCAACGCCTCATTTACGGTAGCTTTTGTAAGTGTCACGTTTACTATTCTATTCTTCGGAATTGCTTTTCCATCGTAGATAAGATCATAGCCACTTTGATTTCTGATTTCTTTAAGAACGGATTCTAAGGAAGCGTTTTTCTGATTTATCGTTATCTGCTGCGCCTTTGTTTTCGCCACAAGTTGGGTCATCGTAACGAGAAGCATTGCAATGGTGAGCCGCATAACAAGCGATATTTTACGGCATAGCGTACCATTTACGCCAATTTTAATGGAGTATTTTTTATACATTTGATTTGTTTGGTTTATAGCAGTATGCCCCAACTTTCCACAGCGCGGGTTTCTGCTAGTTAACGAGTTAGTTTTCGAACGATCTGTTCCAAACGTCGACCAGGGATGTACTATACATCTCTGGTTTGTTTTATAGATTTTAACAGTAGTATTGCTTCATAATTTCACGTTTAAAGGTTTATACATATTAGCTTTATTGGGTAATATTCTATTGATGTACAAAAACTTTCCTGCCTTCGATCTCGAAACGAACGACACCGGACGACTCTATTAAATCAAGGACAGAAGATAAGTTTCTGTTTCTAGACACCCACCCCCGGGCCTCTACGTTGGCTGGTACAGATTTATCATAAACAACTTCCACATTGTACCAGCGGGCGATTTTCTGCATGGCAGTGCGGAAGGGTACCTCATTGAAATTGAAATCTCCTTCCTTCCAGTCTATCGTGCTTTCAATATCTGCATGCGCTATGCGTATTTCTTTACCATTATTTGTTGCTCGCTCGCCCGGTTGAAGGAGGTGCTGTTTGCCTGCCGCCAACACTTTGACAGCCCCTTCAATCAGGGTCGTGTTCACTGCCGGCTCATTTGTATAGGAGTTTATATTAAATTCTGTTCCGGTGGCGAGGACTTCTTGCTTGTCTGTCACCACGATAAAGGGATGGCTTTTATCTGGCGCAACTTTGAAATACGCTTCTCCATTTAATATGACCCTACGTTGCTCATTACGCGAAAAAGCTGCGCTATAAGTTAAACTAGAAGCCGCATTAAGCCACACCCTACTCTTATCTGGCAATGTGATGCTATACGTCTGCCCGTTATTGGTCGATAGTGTATTCGTTCCGCGTGGGTCGTCTCCGGTGTCATCGACTTGGTAAATAAGTTGCCCATCTGCCGTCTTTGTAATCCGTATCCCCGGTTTACTCACAATATCGCCGTCCAACTCGGTCGTGAGCCTAATTTTAGTACCATCTGCCATAGTCAATGTTGCCGCAGTATCACCAGGTGCCACATCGTTTATCAAACCTGTTTGCGGACCCGAGAAAGAATGGTCCTGCCGGTCGTAAAGCAATAAATTAAGAGCCATTATCAAGATGATAGAAGCTGCAGCGGCAATTAACATCCATTCTTTTGTTTTGGCATGTGGTGGCCTCGGCAACAGCTTCCGTATTTCCTCCAGTTGCTGCACACGATCCTGTGGTGAAAAAGCCGAAGTGTCTCGTACGCGCAATTGCTTGTACCACTTTTCCACGACGGCTTTTTGTTCAGGACTTGCTTCTCCCCTTGTATAAAGACGTAATAACTTTTTTGCTTTTTCCATTGGTTATGCAGACACGCTTAAGTGACCCCTATATACCTATGACAAATAAGTATGGGTGAACAAGTATCGGAAATACACTATTTTTTAATAAAGTAGAAATAGAAGAAAATAAAGTGACCCCAGTCTTTTTCGTAATATTTTTAAGACGTTGGTCATTTGCTTGGAAACAGTATGTTCTGATGTCCCCAATTGTTCCGCAATTTGCTTATGCGAGAGTCCTTTGTCCCTGCAAAGGGTGAACACTTCTTTCATTCTCGGGGGAAGCAAATCCACTTCTTGCTGTATGGTAGCGCGCAATTCCTTCTCCCGAATTTGCAGATCGATTAGATAATTGCCTTCGTGAATAAACTCGTTTAAAGAAGCTAAATAGAAATTTTCTTTTTTTCGTTTGTAGATTACATTAAGCGACCTATTCCTGACAGCGGTATAAAGATAGTTTGCCAATCCGGAGGTGAGCGTTAACGCTTCTCGTTTTGTCCACAGCTCCGTAAAAAGTTCTTGGATGACATCCTGAACATCCTGCGCCTGCCCAAGCTTTTTCCAGGCATGTGCCTGAAGCGGCGATTTGTAGCGGTCATAAATTTCCAGATAAGCGGCATGATCTCCCTTTTTTAAAAGAGCCATCAGATCCATGTCGGCTATCTTGAAATAGTTCATTTTGTCAATTTATCGATTTATAAAATATTAACCAGCCCCACCAACATCCTGCACCTGGAATGCAAATTCACTTCAATATTAACAAAATATTTACAAATGAAGATAAAAATATTTTAATTGATGTATATTGTAGCGATCGATAGACGATACATTAAGAAAACAGAGTTATGTTCTGAGGATTTTATCCATTGACTTACCTTTTGCCAACTCGTCTACCAATTTATCAAGATATCGGACTTTCTGCATAATTGGATCTTCGATTTCCTCCACGCGATAACCACAAATGAGACCTGTTATTTTATGCACGTTTGGATTAATTCTTGGAGCCTCATTAAACAAGGTTTCGAAATCAGTTTTGTTATCAAGAATACGTTGTAACGCTATCGCGTCATAGCCTGTCAACCAACTTATAATTTGGTCAACCTCATCCTTCGATCGGCCTTTTCTTTCGGCCTTTTGTATGTAGTGTGGGTATACGCTTGCGAAGGACATCTTATAAACACGCTCTATATTTTTCATATCATTTGCTTTTTTAAGCAAGTTAAGGAAAATGACCTGTATCCTATTGTTATTTTAGAATTTCTGGGTGACAGCGTTTCCCCTCCTTTAACCAAAAAACAGCACTGTTTGTTACTTACTTCGCTGGTTTCAGCTTAAATGAACTATTCGAGGATAGGCGAGGTTCTTAAAGAAAATTGGAGGACAACTATGAGAACTGTAAAAGAACCGACTAGCTACTTGAGTCTAGCGCTAATACACGTAGGGCATGCATTTGCGGATGCTGATCCGGATGAACAAAAGCGAGAAGAAGCGGTGGAACCGGATGAGATGGATAAATTTCCTGACGAAGGCGAAGGAGTAGAAAATCTGCCGCCCACCCAACCTGATGTAAACCCGTTGGAACGTGAGAATCCTGATACTTCCGAATCCGATAATGAGTCGTTAGAAAAAGAGGAGAATGATCCCGAATCGACATTGGACGAGCAGGATTTAAAGACGACTGGGGAAACGATCGTAGTTGATAGACGAACGGGCAAAGATGAATTTTAGTCTTTTTCGAACATAAGGAAACATGCAACTGCGTTTCTTATGCGAAAACCTTTTACCGATGGATAATCTTAAGGGTTATCCATCGGTATCTGGAATATATTACAATTTAGAAATGTATTCTTCAAACGCTTCGAAATCTTCCTGATTCATCACTCTTGGGATTTTGGCTTGACCGCCCATCTTCTTGTGCTGTTCGCTCCACTGGTGAAAATAATGAGTAGGAATAACACGGAGCTCCAACCCGTCTAGCGCTTGATTTCGCGCTACCTTAAAGTTCTTATTACTTTCCTGCAGCTCTTCATCCAAAAATTTACGCAGCTCTCCTGTAGGACACTCTTGCTCAGCGCCAATGTACCACTGATTGATCTTTTTGCCATCACGTTGAACCGTGGAGACAACGAACTCTTTAATTTGAACGTGAAATTTATCCTGCATTTTTTGAATTGCCGTATTCATCTGGTGCACGGAAAGCTGCTCGCCCACCACATTTAAGAAATGCTTGGTACGCCCACTGATAATAATTTCTGCCCTCACTTTATCCTTAACAATAATGGTATCACCGATCATATACCGCCATGCGCCAGACACCGTGCTTATCAGCAACACATATTCTACACCCTCCTCTACTTCATCCAATGCCAAAACCTCTGCATCTTGTCTTACAGCTCCAGACTCATCCATATTACGTTCTACAAACGGTACAAATTCGAAGAATATACCGTTATCTACAATAAGCGCCATAGCATCCGTGTCAGGTCGCTTTTGCGTAGCTAAATATCCTTCTGAGGCTAAATACGTGTCAATATAAGTTACCGGGCGGGCAAACAACTTCTCGAAACTCTTTTTGTAAGGCCCGAAAGCTACGCCCCCCGTAGTGTAAACTTGGAGATTTGGCCAAAGGTCATGGATTGTATCCACTTTGTTAAGCCTGACGATCTCTTTGAGTAACAATTCGGACCATGAGGGCATACCAGACATACTGCCTACATCCCACTTATGCGCAGATTTAGCTATCTTAGCTACGCGCTCATCCCAATCTTTACTAGCGGCGATTTTCTTGCCCGGTTTATAAAATTTCCGGAACCATAAGGGCAAATTTGCTGCTGAAATACCACTGATCTCACCCGCAAGGAAACCTTTCCGTTCTTTTAACTCCGTGCTGCTCCCTAACATCATAATATCCTTCTCAAAGAAATCTGCAGGTAGATCAAAATTCTTTAAACTAAGAATTTGCTGTATGCCGGCTTTTTTGATCGCATCTAACATGTCGTCGGTGACAGGTATTGCTTTACTATTACTGGTCGTGCCACTACTCATAGCGAAATAGTTTTGTCCACCCGGCCAAGTTACATTCTCGTGCCCTACTTCCAGATAATGCCACCACTCCGCATATAACTTATCATAGTCAAAAATAGGTACAGCATGCTGAAATGCACGGACAGGATCCTCCGAAGAAAGTATCCCCTCGAAATGATAGTGACGACCGAATGCCGTATTTTTCGCTTTCTCTAACATCGCGAGTAATACCTCATGCTGCGCTTCTACAGGTGATGGATCCTTACTGATTAAACCATTGACTTTAATTGCTCGCTTTATAATTTCTCCAATAATTGCCATAGTGTATACAAGGTGATTACATTTTTCTCTATAACACGTTCAAGCTCCGTTTTAGTTTTTATTATCCTAAAACATCTGCGCATGTTAAGGCAGAATTTCCGATGAATCTTGTTTTGGCACAGCAAATAGCATATGCTATTCCGCTTTAGAAAAAATTCAAACTTCCGTCTATGGCACTCGTTATAGTAGAAACAGGATCAACGATATGGACAATCTATCAAACCACAGACCACTAAGCAGCGCACAACAGGTGGCGCGCGTTATACTAGGGCTATTTATGTTATTCGCGGGGATAGGCCATCTCACTTTTGCCCGAACAACATTTCAAGCACAGGTGCCGGATTGGGTTCCCATGGACAAGGATATGGTAGTTGTACTATCTGGAATAGTAGAGATAAGCTTAGGACTCTTAATTATCATCTGGGGACATCGCTACAAAGCAATTCCTTGGTTGCTTGCATTATTTTTCATCGCTGTATTCCCTGGAAATATCGCACAGTATGTCAACGAGCGTGATGGATTTGGGCTTAACACGGAAGGAGCCCGATTGCTGCGTCTTTTCTTTCAACCCGTATTGATTTTATGGGCATTGTGGAGCATGGGGGCTATTGGCTACCGAAAGCGCGAGAAGAATGCCGGGATGGCGGGTACAGACAGCTTCCCATCTAAATTGAAATAATTTTTTCTTCCATAAAAAGGCCGTCTTCCTGATTACAACAAGCGTCAGCAAGACGGCAATTATTATTTTTTTAATTTTATAAAATAGCTTCGCGTACGCGCACGAGCTTTTCTATTAAACCTTCCAAAAGATCCAAATGCAGCATATTTGCTCCATCTGATTTTGCATTGGCAGGGTCAGGATGTGTTTCGATAAATAAACCATCGGCGCCCACAGCAATAGCTGCTTTTGCAATCGTCTCGATTAATGCTGGTTTACCACCTGTAACGCCGGACGTTTGATTAGGTTGCTGCAACGAATGCGTACAGTCCATGATGGTTGGCACCTGGAAAGCGCGCATCTCCGGAATACCGCGATAATCCACAATAAGATCTTGGTAACCAAACGAGTTACCTCTATCAGTTAAACAAACTTTTGAGTTCCCAGAATCCTTCACTTTATCTACGGCGAACTGCATCGAGGCTGCCGATAGGAATTGTCCTTTCTTAATATTCACAACTTTACCGGTTTGGGCTGCAGCCACCAAAAGTTCTGTTTGCCGGCAAAGAAAAGCGGGAATTTGCAAAACATCAACATACTCCGCAGCCATAGCCGCTTCATGGCTTTCGTGAATATCCGTAACAGTAGGAACACCGAAAGTCTCACCTACTTTCTGCAATACTTTAAGCGCCTTTTCATCACCGATTCCAGTAAATGAATCAACGCGCGAGCGATTTGCCTTGCGATATGAGCCTTTGAAAATGTAAGGGATGCTGTATTTATCTGTTATATTAACAATGCGTTCGGCGATGCGTAATGCGATGTCTTCTCCTTCAATAGCACAGGGACCAGCCATTAAAAAAAACTGCAGCGAGCCACCGTTTTTTATGCCCGGCAAATAATCTTGAATCATAGTGTATTATGGTAATTAATTTCCTAACTCCGACATGAATTTTATACGCATCAGCTGTATATCTTCGAATGTGTAATCTTCCTCGCCTAGCTCTGCCAAGGCTTCCTTTATCGAATCGATTTCCGCCGCACGAAAATAATCATAAACTTCATCCTGCCGATCCCGATCGATCATTTCATCAACAAAGTAACCAATATTGAGCTTCGTACCAGAATTGACAATGGATTCTACTTCTTTCAGAAGATCTTCATAACTTATTCCTTTGGAGGAGGCAATGTCCTCTAAGCCAATTTTTCGGTCTATATTCTGAATAATGGAGACCTTAAGCGCCGATTTATTCGCTGCGCTCTTCACGACTAAGTCCTGCGGCCGGTCGATTTCATTATCTTGCACATACTTTTTTATCAGTTCCACAAATGCGGCACCAAATTTAGCGGCTTTCCCAGCGCCAACACCCTGAATTTGTTTCAGCTCGTCCAAGCTTACCGGATAGTGGGTACACATCTCATCCAATGAAGGATCCTGAAAGATAACAAATGGCGGTAAAGACTTCTGCTTGGCAATCTTTTTCCGCAACTCTTTCAACATGTTAAGCAGCTCCATATCAAGCGCGCCTGCAGATCCGCCGATGTCTTCGCTAAGATCTTCGTCGGATTTTTCCATAGGCCTATTGAGAATAAATTTCAATGCATATGGGTTAGCAAGATACTTGCGACCACTTTCCGTCAAAATAAGTAAACCGTAATGGTCAATATCCTTTTTTACAAAACCGTTTAATTCTGCTTGACGAATGAGTGATTTCCAATACGTTATTCCAAGCTCCTTCCCTTTTCCGAACAAGGGGTGCGTATCATGTTTGTAGGACGATATTGGTTGGTTATTCTGCCCGATCATGACGTTGATAATGTGATGATCATCAAATTTGTCACCCTGCTCTTTCAAAAAGCCTAAGACTTCGAGTAATGATTTTTCAGCGTCAAAATAGGTTTTCTCCGTCCGACAATTGTCGCACATATTGTTACAGCCTGTCTCGTCGAATTGTTCACCAAAATAGTGCAAAATCTGCTTTCTACGACAAACGGATGATTCGGAATAATCGATCACCTCTTTTAGAATTTGTGTACCGATTTCCCGCTCTGAAACGGGCTTATCCTTCATAAATTTTGTCAACTTTTCAACGTCCTTTTCCGCGTAGAAAGCCAAACAATAACCTTCACCGCCATCCCTTCCAGCCCGACCTGTCTCTTGGTAGTAGCCTTCCATAGATTTAGGAATATCATGATGGATAACATAACGCACATCAGGTTTGTCGATGCCCATGCCGAAAGCAATAGTCGCGACGATCACTTGGACATCTTCCATCAAGAACTTATCTTGCGTATCCGCCCTGGTTTTAGCGTCCAGCCCTGCATGATAGGGCAAAGCCTTTATCCCGTTTATATTCAAAACTTCGGCTATCTCTTCTACTTTTTTACGGCTAAGACAATAGATGATCCCCGTCTTTCCAACATTCAATCGTATAAATTTGACGATCTCCTTCACCACGTTTTTCTTTGTGCGAACCTCGTAATATAAATTGGAACGGTTAAAGGAAGATTTGAAAAGCGTAGCATCATTCATCTGCAGATTCTTACGAATATCAGACTGAACTTTTGGTGTAGCTGTCGCCGTAAGCGCGATGATGGGAATACCTTCGCCAATGCCGTTGATAACTTGCCTTATTTTTCGATACTCTGGACGGAAGTCGTGCCCCCATTCCGAAATACAATGCGCTTCATCTACAGCAACAAATGACACTTTTATCTGTCGCAGAAATTGTGTATTTTCTTCTTTTGCCAAAGACTCTGGTGCCACGTAAAGCAGCTTTGTTTTGCCGTCTGTCACATCCTGTTTCACTTTCGAAATTTCACTCTTATTCAACGAGGAATTTAGGAAATGGGCTATACTTTCGTTCCCCCCAAATGCACGCATTTGATCGACTTGATTTTTCATCAAGGCAATCAGCGGTGAAATGACAATTGCCGTCCCCTCACTCATCAGCGCAGGCAATTGATAACAAATTGACTTTCCTCCTCCCGTGGGCATAATAACGAATGTATCTTTCTTATTCAGGATATTCGTTATAATAGCTTCCTGATCCCCTTTGAATGTATCGAAGCCGAAAAATTCCTGTAGATTGTCAAATAGTGATTTTTCTATTTCCATTGACTGTAGAACAAAAAATTAGATGGACCTGTGACTTTTATGAGTCTTAAATAACTTACTTTTGTAGTTTCGTAATATAAAATTAGATATTTTTTCTGTGATACACAACATAGACATCAAAAAGACGGCTGTGGATACACTTGAACTAGAAGCCAATGCTATCCATAAACTAATAAATACTATCGATCAGGACTTCGTCGATGTGACGAATACCATCCTGAATATGCAAGGTCGGGTGATTGTTACGGGCATTGGGAAAAGCGCTATTATCGCGCAGAAAATGGTTGCTACCTTCAATTCTACCGGCACACCTTCCATCTTCATGCACGCCGCTGACGCTATACATGGCGACCTCGGTATCATACAGAAAAATGACGTCATCATTGCATTATCTAAAAGTGGAAATACACCAGAAATAAAAGTATTAGTACCCTTTTTAAAGCAAACGGGTAACACGCTTGTCGCTATGGTTGGCAACTTAAATTCATTCCTTGCAAAGCAAGCGAACTTCATACTCGACACCTCGGTTGATCGCGAAGCCTGCCCTAACAATCTAGCGCCAACGACAAGTACGACGGCTCAATTAGCGATGGGCGATGCGTTGGCGGTCTGCCTGCAAACTTGTAGGCAATTTTCGGATCGCGATTTTGCCAAATACCACCCAGGCGGTGCATTGGGTAAGCAACTCTATCTTCGTGTTGCCGATCTATCGGATAACAATGGGAAACCTTTCCTTGCTCCAGAAGCGAATATAAGGGAAGTGATTGTCACCATTACAAAATTCCGTTTAGGAGCTACCGCAGTCATTGATCAGGGAACAATAATTGGTATCGTGACCGATGGTGACATCCGTAGAATGTTGGAAAAATACGAAGACCTTAGCGGACTGACCGCATTGGACATCATGACGAAATCACCAAAAACAATAGATCGTGAGGAGCTGGCGGTTGAAGCACTCCACCGCATGCGGCAAAGCAACATATCCCAATTGATCGTTGTGGAAAATAATACGTACCAAGGTATTGTTCATCTTCAGGATTTATTGAAAGAGGGTATCATCTAAGGGGTTATGTAATATTTTTGTTTATTTAACGCAAAGAATGATAAAAAGCTTGTGTAATAGCTACATTTGGCTTGTATTTTGTTTAGATAATACCGTATTAAAAGGAATAAGAAGATGAAGAAGACATTAAGCATATTAGCCGTATTTGTAGCCGTAATCACATTTACATCAATGACACTTGCTATCGGCGAATTTAGTTTTGAGAAAGAGACCCATGATTACGGAACCATCCCACAGAACAAACCAGCATCTTATGATTTTAAGTTTTCAAACGCTGGCGATGCCCCGATAATTATTTCAGAAGTGAAACCATCTTGCGGATGTTCTGTAGCGGAGTTTACTAAAACGCCTATCAAGCCGGGCGAGGCTGGCACAATTACGGTGACGTATAATGCAGCGGCCAAAGGCCCATTTACAAAACAATTCACGGTGAAGTCTAATACCAAGACACCTGTTAAAACATTGACTGTAAAAGGTAGTGTTGAATAACACAATCTATTCTTAATAACAAAAGCCATCGTGATTGTACCGATGGCTTTTTTGTTGCGCCCTTGTCTGAAAAGAATGTCTGCTTCCGTTACGCGTTCGCTTATTCTTTTTTTCTATTTTTGTGAAACACAAACAAAAAAACAACCCTATAATGCCAAAAATATCGAACAGAGGCATCGACATGCCCGCTTCGCCAATACGAAAACTCACCCCATTTGCCGATCAGGCAAAGAAAGATGGGAAAAAAATCTATCATCTCAATATCGGCCAGCCCGATATAGAGACTCCACAGGTCATGCTCGATGCGCTGAAAAACATTGATTTTAAGGTTTGGGCCTATACGGCATCAGAAGGTACCGCTTCCTACCGTGCTAAGCTTGCATCGTATTACAACAAATTAAATTACAATATTACTCCTGTTGATATTTTGGTGACCAATGGTGGCTCTGAAGCGATCACTATTGCGATGCAGGCCTGCTTAAATCCAGGCGAGGAAATTATTATCCCGGAACCTTTCTACGCCAACTATAATGGCTTTGCCTGCGCTGCAGATATTGTAGTGAAACCGATCATGTCATATATTGACAACGGATTTGCTTTACCGGCTATTGCTGATTTTGAAAAATTGATTACCAGCAAAACGAAGGCTATAGCGATCTGCAATCCCAACAACCCTACCGGATACCTCTATTCCAGAGAGGAGCTCGAAGCGTTACGCGAGTTGTGTTTAAAACATGATCTGTACCTATTTTCCGATGAGGCTTATCGCGAATTTTGCTATGATGGTCGCGAATTTGTTTCACCCATGCATTTGGAAGGACTGGAAGAGCATGTAGTTGTATTAGATACCGTTTCGAAGCGATACTCTGCCTGTGGTGCGCGCATTGGTTGTTTAATAACTAAAAACCGGGAACTTTATCAAACCGCGCTGAAATTCGCACAAGCACGCCTAAGCCCATCGTTGGAAGGACAGATTGCCGGCGAAGCTGCAGTGGATACACCTGATGAATATTTTCAGGCAGTTTCAAAAGAATACACCGCCCGTCGAGATGTCCTGGTGAATGGCTTAAACAAAATTGACGGCGTATTTTGCCCAAATCCAGGTGGTGCCTTTTACGTGGTAGCGAAACTACCTATCGATAATGCGGATCGATTTTGCCAATGGATGCTGGAAGAGTTTTCACACAACGGGGAAACCGTTATGATGGCCCCGGCCACGGGATTTTACAGCACGGAGAATGCAGGTCAGCATGAGGTACGTTTAGCCTATGTGTTAAAAAACGAAGATCTACTAGCTGCACTTATCTGCATTGAAGAAGGTCTAAAAGCATATCCGGGGCGCACCAACACTCCATAAACGTCCACAGCTCTTGCAAAATTCAAAAAGCGATAAAGGTCAACTTTATCGCTTTTTTTAAAACAATTTCTTTCTCCGTTCGTTTTATTAAGAGTACTAAAACAAATTGAAGACTATGGACAAACTGAAAAAATTTGATCTCATGGAGAAGATCACCAGAGAGCTTGAAGACGTAAGAAATAGCCAGCAGGCTGTTTTAGAAAAAATCGGTAAAATTGAAGTAGATAATATAGAACTTGGCGACAAAACTATTGAATCTAAAATGCCCGACATCTACCAACGTACAGCAGATAATGCCGAAGCAATTAAAACTATTCTCGATTCATTTCAGGAAAAAACAGAAGAGTTCGGTGAAAAAAATAATGTCGATAAACTACGCGAACAGCAAGCCATCAACAATTTAAAGTAACCGCTGTCAAAACAAAAAAAGACGAAGCTTAAGCTTCGTCTTTTTTTGTTTTATTCGTTACTCTGGGACCATTTTTCGGTCTTTTCTTTCCGTAAGATCCCATTATTATTTTTCCTTTACGTGTTTTTTTATCTCCTTTTCCCATAATGTATCTGTTTAAATTTTAAAAATTATTGATTGCTTAACAGCAATTTAATAATAAAATTCAGAACCACCAAAGGTAAATTGATTTTTAACAACGACTAACCTCTGCTGTTATAGTTTGGCGCCTCTTTCGTAATGGAGATATTGTGTGGATGCGATTCACGAAGTCCTGCACCCGTGATCCGTACAAACTGCGCTTCCTTCAACTGTTCAATATTCGCAGCACCGCAATAACCCATCGATGCGCGTAAGCCACCAATATATTGGTAAACAACCTCTGCAAGTGTACCTTTATACGGAACGCGACCTACAATACCTTCTGGAACCAGTTTTTTGATATCATCCTCTACATCTTGGAAGTAACGATCTTTGGATCCCTTTTCCATCGCTTCCAAGGACCCCATTCCACGATATGATTTAAATTTACGACCCTCGTAAATAATTGTTTCTCCGGGAGCCTCTTCGACACCAGCAAACAATGACCCTGCCATAATCGTGTCTGCACCAGCAGCAATAGCCTTTGCTATATCCCCTGTCTGTTTAATACCACCATCAGCAATAAGCGGCACACCGGTTCCTTTCAAGGCTTTAGCCACCTCATATACGGCATACAACTGCGGTACACCAACGCCGGCAATGATACGCGTTGTACATATAGAGCCTGGACCAATCCCCACTTTTACAGCGTCTGCACCTGCATCTGCCAGCGCCTTTGCAGCTGCACCTGTAGCGATGTTACCAACGATGACCTGTAATTCCGGGAATTTACTTTTCACCTCTTTAAGCTTATCGACAACGCCTTTGGAGTGACCGTGCGCGGTATCAATCGTCACCACATCAACACCTGCTTTTACTAACGCCGAAACACGTTCGATGGTATCGCCGGTAACGCCTACAGCAGCGCCTACTAATAAGCGTCCGTGTGTGTCCTTCGCAGCATTGGGATAATGTTTATATTTTTGAATATCTTTAAAGGTAATCAAGCCTTTCAGATTCCCTTCTGCATCAACAACAGGTAGTTTCTCTATTTTCTCGTTTTGCAAGATTTCCTCAGCTTGAATAAGGTCTGTACCTTCAGGTGCCACAACAAGGTTGGTCTTCGTCATCAACTCATTGATTGGCTTTGCCATATCTTTTTGAAAGCGAAGGTCGCGATTCGTGACAATACCGACTAACTTGCCGGCCTCGTTCACAATTGGGATACCGCCAATTTTGTGGTCTTTCATGATTTTGAAAGCATCTCCAACGGTAGATCCCTCCAGCAATGTCACTGGATCTTGAATCATGCCGCTTTCAGAGCGTTTTACGCGGCGAACTTCAGCAGCTTGCTCTTCGATGGACATGTTTTTATGCAGCATGCCAATCCCCCCTGCCTGTGCAATAGCAATTGCAAGTTCAGCACCTGTCACCGTATCCATCGCCGCTGATACTAACGGAATGTTTAGCTTTAAATTTCGAGTAAGACGTGTACTTGTGTCAACATCGCGAGGTAAAATTTCTGAATAAGCTGGGATAAGCAGAACGTCGTCGTATGTTAAACCTTCCGCTACAAATTTTTGTGGATCTAACTGCATATGGCAAATATCTTTGGAGTTTCTATTTGCAAGGCAAAATTACGATTTTCTACGAAATTATCAAAAAATAATATCTTTTTCGCAAAGCATGACATTCAGATTAAAATGGGAGAAAATTCACATTTTTTTAACATCAGGCTATGTTTGGCAAACTATTTGCAAATACAGCGAAATATCGGGATCGAAAATCGATCTCCTATGAAATTATAGATACAAACAACCATGAAAAAAGTATTTTTACCATTACTATCTGCCGCATTATTGGCGCTTGGCACAACCGAGGTCAACGCACAAACACCGTATAAAACAGCAATTGGCTTGGCTATCGATGTGGGTGATGGCCCGACACTAGTGGGTCCACAAATCAAGCATTCGTTTGGTGGCGCTAACGCGGGTAACGCGCAGGTCTTATTTGGCGATGACGTCATCACATTAGGTGTAGATTATTCCTACAACCAACAAATAGCAGGAACAAATGGCTTAGGCTGGTATGTGGGTGTAGGTCCGCAATTAAGCTTTGTTGATGGTCGCGGTTGGTACGGTGGTGATAACGAAACATACGTTGCCATTAGACCAGCAGTGGGTTTGGAATATAAAATCCCTACCGCTCCTATCGGATTTCACTTTGATTGGAAACCGTGGTGGAATTTAACCCACAACTCAAACTTTGAGCCAGCACGCTTTACATTGGGATTCAAATTCACACTTAAATAGGCAAAACATTTACGAATTGCCATGCTGGGCGATCCTAATCAGGTCGCCCAGCTTCATTTTAAAAGGGACAAAAAGGCCTAAAAACAAAACTTTTGAACCGACCTACACCCAAATTTGATTTTTGTTTGCATATCTCCCCGATAATGTATTCTTTATACAAAATTTTTATACCTTTGCGAATCTTGGCTAAGTATTATTAAGCTAAATCGTAGATTAAAAAGAGTAATATAAAACTATATCAAACAATACAGGATTACAGACAATGCAGAGTAAAGGGCTGATTAAATTTTTGGTAATAGTGGTGTCAATAGCATGCCTCTATTCCTTATCATTCACATTTGTTACACGGAAAGTAGAACGCGATGCTGCTGACTACGCGAAAGGCGATATGGCCAAAGAAAAAGCGTATTTAGACTCCATGGCAGGTGAAGAAATTTATAATTTAGGACTTGCAAAGTTCACCTACAGAGAGGCTAAGGCACACGAGCTTGCGCTTGGACTAGACCTGAAAGGCGGTATGAACGTTACCATGGAGATATCCTTGGACGAACTTATCTTGAACCTCGCAAATAATCCTAAGGATGAGAAATTCAATACAGCATTAGAAACTGCCGTAGAAAAAAGCAAGTCTGTAAACAAAAGTGTTGTCGAACTTTTTGTGGAGGAGTATAAAGCGACAGGTGCTTCCATTCCCCTTGCAAACTTTTTCGCAACAAAGGATAATTCTGCGTTAATAAAATCTAATAGTTCGGATAACGAAGTTCGTACGTTCTTAAATAGAGAATCAGAAAACGCCATCCAGAATTCATATAAAGTTTTGCGCACCCGTATTGACAAATTCGGAGTAGCGTCACCAAACATCCAGATTCAACAAGGAACAAACCGTATTTTAATTGAGCTCCCTGGGGTTAATGATGAGGCTCGTGTGCGTAAGCTCCTTCAAGGATCGGCTAAGTTGGAATTTTTCTCTACGCATGATAACTTCCAAGTATACCCATTGTTGGAAAACATCAATGGCATCCTTGCTTCAACCATCAAAACAACTACGCCTGCAGCAAAACCTGCGGCAACAGCTGATTCGACTAAAGCGGCTGCTGACACGACAGGTAGCGATGATAACCTACTGGCTAATTTAGGTGCTGGAAAAAAGGATAGCACCGATTCAACCGGAATATCTCCAGACTTAGCAGCTAGCAATCCTTTATTCGCTATTTTAAATCCTGCAACTTACACCGGCGAAAACGGTCAACCTAGTTTGATGCCAGGACCAATGGTTGGTATTGCCAACTTGAAAGATACTGCTCGCGTAAATGCATACTTAAGCAGACCAGAGGTAAAAGCAACAATTCCTGGAAACCTGAAGTTACTTTGGGCAGTTAAGCCGGAGCCTAAAACACCGAACTTCCTATCCTTATATGCTATAAAGACAACAGGCGTTGAAAGTGGTGCAGTGATGAGCGGTGACGTGATCACAGATGCGACAGACAACTTCGATCAGCAAAACAGACCTGTTGTATCCATGCAAATGAATACAGAGGGAGCGCGTCAATGGCGTAAGGTTACGGCACAAGCTGCGCAAAACAGAGAAGCCATTGCTATCGTGTTGGACGGCGTTGTCTACTCTGCACCTTCGGTAAACGAAGAAATTCCTAATGGTAGCTCACAAATCTCTGGAAGCTTCACGATCGAAGACACCAAAGATTTAGCCAACGTATTAAAGGCTGGTCGTTTGCCGGCCACAGCAAAAATCGTTGAAGAAGCTATCGTGGGTCCTTCCCTAGGTCAGGCAGCTATCGACGCGGGTGTGAATTCGGCCGTTATCGGTATTGTTGTCGTGATGATCTTTATGATCGCCTACTACAACCGTGCAGGTATTGCTGCAAATATTGCGGTATTGTTTAACGTGTTCTTCTTAATGGGGATTTTAGCATCGTTAAATGCCGTGCTCACCTTGCCGGGTATAGCAGGTATCGTGTTAACAATGGGAACTGCCGTTGATGCAAACGTACTTATCTATGAGCGTATCCGGGAAGAGCTAAGATCCGGGAAAAGCATTCGTCAAGCTATTGCGGATGGATATAAGCACGCCATGCCATCTATCTTGGATTCGCAGATCACAACGTTCCTGGTTGGTTTAGTATTATTCTTCTTCGGTAGCGGACCAATCTTAGGTTTTGCCACAACGTTAATGATCGGTATTATCACTTCTTTGTTCACTTCGATCTTCATCTCTCGTTTGATCTTCGAATATATGTTGAAAAAAGACATGAAGATATCAGTATCTTACCCTTGGTCAGCGAAAACGCTTCAAAACGCAAATTTCCAGTTTATCAAAAAGAGGAAAATATTCTACGTAGTTTCTATTATTGCGGTTGTCATTAGCCTTGGATCTATATTAACAAAAGGATTCTCATTGGGTGTTGATTTTAAAGGTGGACGTACATACACTGTACGCTATGACCAGCCAGTAAATCTTGAAGAAGTTCGGAAAAATCTGGACGAAACATTTGCGTCTACAACGGAAGTAAAAACTTTCGGCAGCGAGAATCAGGTGCGCGTAACAACGACCTACCATATTGAAGAAACTAGCGACGAAGCAGATAGAGAAGTACTCTCAAAACTTAACGAAGGTTTGTCGAAAATATCAGGCAGCAAACATGAGATCCTATCTTCACAAAAAGTAGGACCTAGTATTGCTACCGATATCAAAGACCGTGCAGTATGGTCGGCAATCTTTTCTATTCTGATTATTGCAGGTTATATTTTGGTACGTTTCCAAAAATGGCAATACTCTGCCGGTGCTGCTGTAGCAACGATTCATGATGGCGTTATCTTATTGGGCCTATTCTCCCTACTAGATGGTATCGTGCCATTCTCGTTAGATATCGACCAGCATTTTGTTGCTGCTATTCTGACGGTATTGGGTTACTCTGTGAATGATACCGTGGTTGTATTTGACCGTATTCGTGAAGACCTAGCAAAACCAGGAGCCCATAGTAAAAACTTTGGAGACGTAATAAACCATGCAATAAACACGACTTTAAGCCGTACTATTATCACTTCCTTAACGATTATCTTCGTATTGGTGGTGTTATTTATTTTCGGTGGCGAGGTTATCCGCGGTTTCTCTTTCGCGATCCTAATCGGTATTGTTGTTGGTACTTATTCCTCCATTATTTTAGCTGCACCTGCAGTTTACGATTTAGGAAAAGGAAAACATATCACTGACGAAAAAATTCCGGCGGCAAAAGTTATTACGCCGTAACAAACAAAAACATAAATGAGCAAAGGCTTCTGAGTAATCGGAGGCCTTTGTTCGTTTAATGTGGTTTTAAGTAAGGCGTGTTGGTGTCGTTATTACGGCTAAAGCGACGGATAGTAAAAATCATGCTGGTTTCATTTTATCATCATTTCATGCACTTTTATGCCGCTCCTTGTAGCAAATTTTCCTAGTTTTGGGTATCATAAAAAAAACAACAAATGAAGTACTTTTTCAGCAGCCTAGCATTAGGTACCGTGATATGTATGACTGCTTGCCAATCGGGCGACAGCAACAAAACACAGGAGCAAACGACGCAACAACGGATGCAAGAAAATGAGCATCCTGCGACTGCATCGCAAGCCGCCGCTCAGCAAGCTCCTGCCCCCCCAATGGCGAAAGAAGCTGCATCCAGCATTCCAGACTTCAAATTCTACAAAGTGAAGTCAGGAATAGGGTTCTCCAAAGCTGATATTCCTGCTGGTAAGAACACTGCATTTATCTTATTTGACCCAAGTTGTGGGCATTGCCAACATGAAACTGGACTGCTTGCAAAGAATTACGCGAAAATCAAAGACGTCAATCTATACTTTATATCGATGAACGATCCGGCGCTTATGGCCTCTTTCCTCGAAACCTTTGGGAAAGAATTGGTTGATAAGCCCAATGTAGAGGTTTTATATGACCGGAATCAAGAGTTTATCCAAAAGTTTCATGTCCCTGAACAATTCCCAGCAAACTATGTCTACGGGGCTGATGGTAAGCTAAAAAATAGCTGGGATGGCGAAAAAGAAATCGGCTACGTGCTTGCTGAATTTACGAAATAATGAGGGTAGCCATAAACGGATTTGGAAGAATAGGTCGTAATACCTTACGTAATATCTACAGGAGATGGCTGCAGCACGATATTGAAATTGTAGCCATCAATGATTTGACAGACACCGCTACATTAGCTCATCTGTTGAAATACGATTCTGTCCACGGGCCATTTACGCATGAGGTAAGCGCTGATGAGCAGCATATTTTTGTGGATGGTACAGCCATAAAGGTATTTACCGAGAAAAACCCGGCCCTGCTCCCTTGGAAAGCGTTGGAAATAGATGTCGTGATCGAATCCACCGGCTTCTTTACGCGTCGCGATCAAGCAGCGCTGCACTTACAGGCTGGCGCTCGCCAGACTATTATATCGGCGCCCTCGCCAGACAGAGATGTACCGACCGTGGTGCTCGGCATCAACGATCATGACTTCGATTGGCAGACAGTTCTTTTTTCCAATGCTTCCTGTACCACCAATAACGTGGCGCCATTGGTTAAGATTCTTGACGAAAATTGGGGCATCAATGATGGCTATATTACCACGGTGCACTCCATGACAGGCGACCAAAATTTGCACGATGCGCCGCATCGCGACTTGCGTCGCGCCAGGGCGGCATCATCATCCATTATCCCCACCAGCACGGGTGCCGCAAAGGCGATAACCAATGTCTTTCCTCATTTGGAGGGTAAATTAGGCGGCGCAGGTATCCGCGTACCAGTCCTGAATGGATCGTTAACAGACTTTACCTGTACTTTGCGCGAGAAAACAACTGTGGAGAAGATAAACCAAAAATTCAAGGAAGCGGCTGTCGGCAGTTTGCAAAACATATTGTACTATACGGAAGATCCAATTGTATCGGTAGACATTATCAATAACCCCTACTCCTGCGTTTTTGATGCACAGCTAACCTCCATCGTAGGCGGCCTCGTGAAAGTAGTAGGCTGGTACGACAATGAATTTGGCTATTCCAATAGAATGGTAGATTTGCTTGTTAAAATAGCAAATCAATAAATATAGCGCGAGCCCGTGTTCGCGCTTCTTACACCTCTCCCTCTACGCCTATCCCAAAAAGCGCAAAGTCATATTTTACAGGATCAATGGAATCAAAAGTTTTCAAACTCGCGGTAAGCTCCAACGCTGTTTTCCAGTTGATCTTATCAGCCGTGATCAACCCGAACCTGCGAGCTACACGCTCGACATGCACATCACAAGGGCAAATTAAGTCGCTTGGAGAAATACGCTTCCAAATGCCAAAATCCACGCCACAATCATCTGTACGCACCATCCAACGTAGAAACATATTTAGACGTTTGCAGCTAGACTTTTGCAGCGGTGAACTGATGTGTTTTTTTGTGCGGATGGGGTGATCGGGCAGCGAAAAGAAGTACGCCTTAAATTCATTTAGGCTGCGCTCGATGTTAAAATCTTCACCATACTGACTGCCAATAAGAAACGCATCTTCCAACGAATCAAATTTATGGTAATGCATCCGCAGGAAGGCAACGAAATAGAGCAGATCTGTATCGTTGAACGTGCGGTGTTTGAAGCCCAACAAGTTTTTGAGATCAGCATCACTGTGTTCGCGAATAAATTGTGCGGGCGCGCCATCAAAACGCTGGATCAATTCATCACATTTATTGATTATCGTTTTGCGCTGTCCCCAAGCCAATATCGCGGCAAAAAAACCCATAATTTCTATGTCCTGCTGATTGGTAAACGAATGGGGTATGCATATCGGATCATTTTGGATGAAAGCCGGCCTATTAAAGGCGTTCACTTTCCCGTCTAGAAATTCTTTAATATCAAAATCTGCCATTAGCCTTGTATCAATCGGGATTCTTCCAAGTCGAGGTGGTGTTCCATCTGTCGGATAACTTCACTATCAAACTCTTTGTCTTTTCGGAAGGCTTCCAGACCTTGTCTGCGTACCTGTATTAAATCTAAAGCGACCTGTTTATACAGAGCACGAACACCACTCAACAGTATTTTCGATTCATCATCAAGCGCATCTTCCGTAGCGCGTATACTTCGCTGATATTGCTCCTTCACGCGGGCTATGGTTTCATATTTTTTCATTTCTTCGCTATATCTGTTGTCCAAATGTGCAATGGCTTGTTTAGCAAGAGCAAGCCTAATTGTTTCGATTTGCACTTTTTCTGGAATTTCCTGATCCACATCCTCCAAGTTTACCCAACGTATAAGCAATGGCAATGTCAATCCTTGAAAAACCAATGTTGTGAGAATTACGATGAAGGTAATGAATAAGATGATGTTACGGTGTGGGAAAGCAGCACCGTTATCTAACGTTAAGGGTATCGCTAAGGCGGATGCAAGCGACACCACACCACGCATACCTGCCCAACCAACAACTAATGGAAGTTTCCACCCGGGACTCACCTCCCGCTGACGAATACGCTTAGACAGCATGCGCGGAACAAAGGCCGATAGATAAACCATCAGCACCCGCAGCACAATAACAATGACACTAATCAATAAGGCATAATAGATACTTTCTTCGATAGAATAGTCTTCCAAGCCGCTAACGATGATAGGTAACTCCAAGCCTATTAAGATAAAAACAAATCCGTTGAGCAAAAAACCTACTGTAGCCCATACTTCCTTCGTTTGTATACGCGTATGGTGGTTCATATAATCTTTTGCACGATAGGAAAGAAACAGACCGCCACTCACTACCGCCAATACGCCGGACCATTCGAAATGCTCGGCAACGATATACATGATGTATGGAGCGATCAGCGTAATAGGTGTAGTGATACTTGACGACTTCGCTACGTAACGCAAGAAGATGTACAGGATATGCCCGATCACTAACCCTACGATAACGCCCATCACCGCTAAAATCAGAAAGTCGGTCGCCGCTTCTTGCAGCACGAAAGTGCCGGAAACGATCGCGCCGAGCGCAAACCGAAAAACGGTCAGCGAGGCCGCGTCATTAACTAGGCTCTCGCCTTCCAAGATTGTCACCCCACGCTTCGGGATACTGACCCCTTTTAAGACGGAGGTCGCCGCCACGGCATCCGGCGGAGAAATTATCCCGCCCAACAAGAAGCCGAATGCTAGTGTGAAGGAAGGAATAATGGCCACCGAAAAATAGGCTACGGCCAGCGAGGTAACGAAGACCAGACCAAATCCCATAATAAAAATTGATCGGCGCCACTTCCGAAAATTATCCCACGAAGTGTACCAAGCCGCTTCAAAAAGCAAAGGCGGTAGAAACACCAAGAATATAATGTTAGGATCCAGACTTATCCGCGGTGCGCCGGGTATCAGCGAAATCAACAGACCACCGACAACAAGCAATATGGGATAAGATATCTTCAACCTTTGGCTGAGAACAAAAAGCATGGCCATGAAGAAAAACAGCAACATAACCAGTAAAACGTTGGATTCAATCATTGATTAATCAATAAGATGAGTCGATCATATTCAAGCAGTAAATATAACCAGTTTCCGCAAAGCCAGCAATATTTATGTACCTTTGCTCGCAAACAAAAAGTTCATGGCAGGACCAACACAACAAACGAATATGCACCCGCGCAATTTACACGCTTCGGGATACGATATAAAAAAATTGACAGCGAAAAACCCTGCATTAAAGGCGCATGTTATTACAACTGTGGCCGGGAAGGAGTCCATCAATTTTTCATCACCTGAGGCTGTATTTGAATTGAACAAATCCCTGCTCATGAAATATTATCAGATTGATCAGTGGTCAATATTGCGAAATAGCCTTTGTCCGCCCATCCCCGGCCGGGTTGATTATATTCATCATTTGGCTGATTTGTTGGCAAAAGATCATGCGGGTGACATTCCGAAAGGTGTCGGTGTAAAGATTTTGGACATCGGTACAGGTTCATCGTGCATCTACCCTATTTTAGGTCAACGATCCTACCAGTGGTCATTCGTTGGCACTGACATCGAAGCTGGGGTGCTAAACCATGCGCAGGCAACGCTGAAATTAAATGCTGGTCTGAAGCGAGACGTTACGTTACGTCTACAAGAAGATAAAGGGAATATTTTTAAAGGTGTAGTGGAAAAAAGCGACCGTTTTAACGCGGTGATGTGCAACCCGCCATTTTTTAAATCGCGAGAAGACAACTGGCAAAAAAGCACGAAGAAATTTAACAACCTTCACAAAGATGCAGAGAAATTACCCGTGCAGAATTTCGGCGGGCATCCAAATGAATTATGGTGCGAAGGTGGCGAAAAACAATTTATCCGTAGTATGATTTACGAAAGTATGGAATTTAAGGATCAGCTTGGTTGGATTACGACACTCGTATCGGATAAGGACAATTTGAAACCGTTGATCGCCATTCTGGAGTATCATAAAGTGCCTAAACTGGAAATTATTCCAATGGCACAAGGCAATAAGCGCATTCGCATCCTAGCTTGGAAATGGAATTGATATAAAAAAAACGGCTGACGCCGTTTTTTTTATGCTATTATTGCTTCTATTTCGCTAATTATCCGTTGCGCTATAGCCTCTGCAGCCTCTGGAGTTGGTCCCTCTGAATAGATCCGAATGATAGGCTCTGTATTTGATTTTCGTAAATGTACCCACTCCTTCTCGAAATCGATTTTTAAGCCGTCAATATTGGTATATCTCTCGTGCTTATATTTCTCCTCCATTTTCAACAGTAGGTTATCGATGTCTAAAGATGGAGTCAATGTAATCTTATTTTTAGACATGTAGTACTGCGGTAACGCTGCACGATACACAGATGCTTTCTTTCCTAATTTTGCCAGATGGCTTAGAAAAAGGGCAACACCCACAAGTGCGTCGCGGCCATAGTGAGAATCGGGGTAGATCACGCCACCGTTACCTTCCCCACCGATTACAGCTGCCACTTCTTTCATTTTCGTCACGACATTCACTTCTCCAACTGCAGCGGCAAAATATTCACCACCATGCTTTTCCGTGACATCACGTAAAGCGCGTGTGGAGCTTAAATTTGAAACTGTGTTTCCCTTCGTTTTTCCTAGAATATAATCCGCAACCGCTACTAACGTATACTCTTCGCCGAATAGCTCACCGTCTTCCATCATAAATACTAGGCGATCTACATCTGGATCAACGGCTATTCCTAAATCGGCATGGTTTTCTAGCACAGCTGTAGAAAGGTCTGTCAAATGTTCTTTTAGTGGCTCGGGGTTGTGCGGAAAATGGCCGTTAGGTTCACAGTGGATCTTATATACTGTTTTCACGCCTAGGGCGTCCAGTAGCTCCGGAATAAAAATACCGCCAGTACTGTTGACGGCATCAACAGCGATTTTAAAGTTTGCATGGCGAATAGCCTCCACATCCACCAATGGCAAGGCAAGAACGGCATCAATGTGCTTTTGCAAGTAACTTTCGTCCTTAGTTTCTTCACCCAAATCGCCTACCTCTGCAAAATCAAAATCGAGCTGCTCGCCGAGCGCCAGCACCTCTTTACCTTCTGCATCATTGATGAACTCCCCTTTGCTATTAAGTAGTTTAAGAGCGTTCCACTGTCCGGGATTATGAGAGGCTGTCAAAATAATTCCTCCAGCTGCGCCTTCCATCGGCACAGCAATCTCCACCGTAGGTGTGGTTGACAGACCTAGATTAACAACATCAGCCCCGATACTCTGTAATGTACCAACGACCAGGTTGCTCACCATATCGCCTGATAGACGCGCATCCCTCCCGATCACAATTTTTTTATTGCCCGTATTTCGCAATAGAATCTTTCCGAATGCAGCAGTAAATTTAACAACGTCAATTGGTGTCAGCGCTTCTCCTTGCCTTCCGCCTATTGTACCACGAATACCAGATATCGATTTAATAAGTGTCATATTCAAATGTTTGAATGGTAAAAATAGCTTTATATCACAAATTATCACATAAAAGTTTCACATTTGCACGGAAAAGCATACTTTTGTTGCAACATTGTGTCGTTTTGTTAAAACACGGCAATGTATATATTTATTAATTACTTTTGGGGGTATTTTAAATAGCACCGGAAAATATGTTGAATCAACTCATTCATTTTGACCAAGAAGTATTTCTGGCCATCAACCAAGGATTAAGCAATCCTTTTTTTGATTGGCTACTCCCTATTTTACGCAATCCATACACATGGGCGCCCCTTTACTTATTTTTGATCATTTTCTTTATTAAGCACTATGGCAAGATGGGCATCCTAATCGTAGCATTTACGCTAGCGAATTTCGGTGTGTCTGATGCTGTATCGTCTCATATTATCAAAAAGAATGTGAAACGAATCCGCCCCTGCAACGATCTGGTCTTCAAAAACGAAGTTAACATACGGGTTCGTTGTGGTTCTGGATTCAGTTTCACCTCCTCCCATGCAACAAACCATTTTGCGATGGCTTTTTTCTGGATTGCGCTATTCCGAAGACGCTGGAAACATACGCTATGGCTTGGCATCACTTGGGCTTCCCTCATTAGCTTTTCACAGATATACGTCGGTGTACACTATCCCGTCGATATCATATGCGGGGCAGTATTGGGAATTTTAATAGGGATAGGCGTAGGATACCTGTTCCGAAGATTTTTCCCGGACTTCTTCAAAACGAACCAACTTCAAGAAACAACAGTATCTACATGAGTTCCATCTTAATAATCAGTATCTTATTTATCTCTGCTTTCGTAAGCGGCCTTGCTGTCTTTTTTGTAAAGAGAGATAACACCAATCTATTGAAACTTGTACTTTCTTTCAGTGGTGCCTATCTATTTAGTATCACGGTATTACACCTTATCCCCCACGTTTACATGACGAATAGTACGCGTCCTGAAATTATCGGTTTATATGTTTTAGGTGGGTTTCTTTTTCAGCTGCTGCTAGAGCAATTTTCGCAAGGTATTGAACATGGACACATTCATCATCATGAACATAATATTTTCCCCGTAGGCATCATGGTAAGCCTTTGTCTGCATGCGTTCTTAGAAGGCATGCCTTTGGCGGCGGGGCACCAGTCGGAATTGGTTTTTGGCATAGCGATTCATCACATCCCTGCAGCTTTTGCGCTAGGAAGCTTGCTGCTAAGTACACGGCTGTCGAAAACAAAGATTGGCTTCTTTATCCTGCTTTTCGCTGTGATGACACCGCTGGGTTTTGTGACCAGCAAGGGAATAAGTGAGGGCGAGATAGGAAGTATCTCGAAATACTTCGATAAAATTATGGCCATCGTTATTGGTATATTTCTGCACATATCGACGACCATTCTTTTCGAGTCCGGATCGGCAGATCACCATAAATTCAATAGAAAGAAAATGATAGCCGTAATCATCGGTGTGTTGGTATCATTGGCAAACTTTCTATTTGAGGGGCACGACCACAGCCACGGGGCTGGCCACGAGCTACACGAACATCATGATCATAACCACGGCCATGATCATGATCACGAAGGACACAAGCATTAATCCTCGTCGTTGCTATCGCCGCGAAGCGCGTCTAAAAGTGCGCTCAACTTTACGGCATCACGTTCTGATATATGTTCTGGCAATAGGTCGGTCAACATCATGTCTTCCTCAATCTCGTCAAGCAGATCCAACCCTTTCTGTGTGATAAAAAGATCCACTGCGCGCTTGTCATCCTTGTTTTTAGCACGAGATGCCAAGCCCTTGGTCACAATCCTATCTACCAACCGCGAGATATCAGGCGTATTGCTGATCATACGAGAACGGATTAAGTTATTCGTTGTGGGAGCCGGATATTGACCCCGGAGTATGCGTAGCGCGTTGAATTGCTGTAGGGTAATCATTCGCTTCGCTGCACGCTTCTCTAATATAAGTGTAAGCCAACTCGCTGTAAATAAAACATTCACAGTGGCGCGTTGCCAATCGTTGGTGAATTTTTTCACTTTAAGTTCTTTCTCGATCTTCATTCATGTAAGTTAGTAATACAAAAGTGTGACAACTAAAATTCCCTAGAATAAATCTAAATTAGTTATCTTTGGTCGCACAGCGAAATATTTTCGAATACGAATATAAATTATATTATTATTTTAACATAGGAAATGCAAAAAAGTTTCAGTCTTGACGGTTTAAAAGTGGGCGATGTGGCGAAGATAAGTGATTTAAATTCAACGGAGTTACCTTCGAAATTTTTCGAAATGGGCCTACTCCCTGGCTGTATGGTAGAAGTTATGCATAAAGCACCATTTAACGGCCCTATCGGGCTACATCTACTCAGCACCAATAATTTAATTGCTATCCGTAAATCTGAAGCCGTACACATTTTAGTTGAAAAATAATCCCATGAAAAAAACGATCATTGCCCTTTTGGGAAACCCAAATGTGGGAAAGACCTCTTTATTCAACCGCATAACAAAATTACACCAGCACGTAGGCAATTATCCGGGTATTACCGTCGAAAAACGCGAAGGTACGGTGAAAGCGAACGGAAAAACCTATTCGGTAATCGACTTACCTGGTACCTATACCTTATTCCCTACCTCATTGGATGAGGAAATTGTATTCAATTCCTTGGCTGATAAACAAAATCAAGCTTACCCAGACCTGGTCGTCGTGGTCGCGGAACCAAATAATATTAAACGATCCATCGTGTTGTATCAACAAGCACGTGAAATCGGCGTTCCGGCCATCTTCGTTATTAATATGATTGACGAAGTGAAAAGCAAAGGGCTAGAGATCGATTACCAACAGTTGGAAGCGTATTTAGGCACAAAAGTACTTACCACGGATGCGCGAAACGGCAAAGGCATTCAAGCGCTTATCCAATCTTTTGATGAACGCCCGGGGCACTATTTCAGTCGTTTTGCGACGGAACCGAAATACGACGAGGCCTTGGCCGAGACTAAAAAGATCTTCCCATTGCAAACGGAGTATCAAAGCTGGCAATTTCTCGCGCAGGATCACATCTCGTTTATTTCTCATGAACAACGGCAACGATTGATAGAAATCCGGAAAAAACACCATATTACCGGTGCCGAACTGCAAAAGTCTGAATCTATAAAACGCAACGCAACGGTTGCGGCGGACTTGGAAAGCATCGTGTTTGCAAAGGAAAACAAACATGTAAGCAATACGAATAGCATCGACAAAGCATTGCTCCATCCTGTTTGGGGATATGTGATATTCTTTGCTTTGCTTTTCCTGATCTTCCAATTGGTGTTTACCCTGTCAGCCCCAATTATGGATTGGATCGACGAGAACTTTGCCGCATTTGTTGATTTTACAGCATCAACGCTGCCTGCCGGGCCAATATCAGATTTGATTACGCAAGGGATTTTAGCGGGTATCGGTGGAATTGTAATCTTCGTACCCCAGATTGCTATTTTGTTTCTTTTGGTTTCTTTAATGGAAGAAACAGGTTATATGAGCCGTGTAGTTTTCCTGATGGACAGATGGTTACGCCCTTATGGATTGAATGGAAAATCCGTTATTCCACTGATGTCGGGCGTGGGCTGTGCGGTTCCCGCTATCATGGCAGCCAGGAATATTGAAAATAGCAAGGAGAGGCTCATCACCATGTTGGTGACACCCTTTATGACTTGCGCCGCTCGCCTTCCTATATATGTTGTACTTATCGCGCTGGTGATTCCTGATGATACCTTTTTAGGTTTTGGTCTTCAAGGTTTGGTATTGAACTTATTGTATATTCTTGGTGTTGTAGCGGCACTGATATCGGCTTGGGTACTTAACAAAATTGTCAAGAGCAACCACAAATCGTTCTTGATATTCGAGCTTCCGTCTTACAAGACTCCAGACTGGCGGAACGTTGCCACCAATGTGTGGGATAAAACATCGGGCTTCGTTTTTGGCGCGGGAAAAATTATCTTGGCCATGGCTGTGATTCTATGGGTATTGGGAAGTTTTGGCCCAGGTGATCGGTTTAGCGAAGCGGAACGTTACGTTACGGAAGCTAATCCTGGCGTAGCGGAAGAGGAACTTGGTGAAGAAATCGCATCATTCAAACTAGAACACTCCTTTCTTGGTTACCTAGGTATGGGAATCGAGCCGGTCGTGACACCATTGGGTTACGATTGGAAGATGGGAATAGGCTTGATATCGTCTTTCGCTGCGCGCGAAGTATTTGTGGGCACCATGGCGACCGTATACAGTCTTGGTGAAGATGTCGATATCGAAGATGATCAACAGAAGGATACTTTGCTAGGCAAAATGAAGTCGGAGATCAATCGAAACACGGGTAAACCTGCTTATAATTTAGCATCAGGTGTTTCGCTATTGCTGTTTTACGCTTTTGCGATGCAGTGCATGAGCACGATCGCCATTATGAAACGCGAGACGGGCTCTTGGAAATGGACAGTTATCCAAACGTTGATGATGACTGGTGTAGCTTATCTTATCGCGTTTGTGGTTTATCAACTAATGAAATAGAAAGGTATGGATTTAATCATTCAATATAGTATTATAGCCGTTGTATTTATTGTGGCCCTAATTTACATGGTGAAACGCTTTATGCCGGCTAAAAAGAAAAAGGGCGGCTGTGCCAAGGGTTGCGGCTGCTCCATGAGCGAATCGGGATCAGGAGGTAGTTAATCTGATACTTTTGCTATATTTACGGCCTGAATAGGTTGGTGGGCTCACTTTCGACGCCGGAACGCGCTGAACAAAGGAGGGGCAATACGACTATTAATCATAACATACAACCCATCCCTATTCATACACTACACGAATATAGATCTTGGAAACGAATTCAACAGACAACAAAAAATTAAAGCGGGGCCTCAGCAATAGACATATACAACTGATTGCACTGGGTGGTGCAATAGGAACCGGCCTGTTTCTTGGTATTGGACAGGCAGCCGTGCTTGCCGGCCCCTCTGTAATCCTTGGCTATGCAATAGCAGGAATCATCGCTTTTTTTATCATGCGCCAACTCGGCGAAATGGTCGTGCAGGAGCCCGTATCGGGCAGCTTCAGCTTTTTCGCAAATAAATATTGGGGATCATTTGCCGGCTACGCCTCCGGGTGGAACTATTGGGTTTTGTATCTGCTGGTGAGCATGGCCGAATTAACGGCGATCGGCCATTACGTACAGTTTTGGTGGCCCGAGGTACCTCTTTGGGTTTCAAGTTTATTTTTCTTTTTCGCGATCAATGCGCTGAACCTTGCTTCTGTGAAAGTGTATGGCGAAACCGAGTTTTGGTTTTCCATTATCAAGGTGGTCGCCATTATCGCCATGATCATCTTCGGCATATACCTTCTCATCAGCGGTAATGCAGGTGAGCAGGCTAGTGTGAATAACCTGACGAACGATGGAGGCTTCTTTCCGAAAGGTTGGCTAAGCACGGCAGAAAATGGATCCTATCAGGGATTGCTGGCAGCGCTTGTCATGATTATGTTTTCATTTGGAGGCTTGGAATTGGTGGGTATAACTGCCGCAGAGGCGGAGAACCCGGAGAAGAACATTCCAAAGGCAACAAACCAGGTGCTGTGGCGGATATTGATATTCTATATTGGTTCCTTAATCATTTTATTTTCCTTAATGCCTTGGCGGAATATCACGCCGGAAACAAGCCCATTTGTCGAAGTATTTGCGAGTCTAAAAGGTATGCAATTTGAGCTGTTTGGATCGACGTATTTCTTTACAAACATCATCGCAAATGCATTGAACCTCATTGTTCTGACAGCGGCACTGTCTGTGTACAACAGCTGCGTGTACAGCAATTCTCGGATGTTATTTGGCCTCGCCGAACAAGGCAATGCTCCGCGGTTCCTCACCAAACTCAACAAAAACTACTCCCCTATCAATGCTATTTTGGTTTCCGCAGGTTTGGTAGCGATCTGCATTGTTATCAACAAGATTATGCCCGAAAAAGCGTTGGAAGTTTTAATGAGTCTAGTTGTTTCTTCCTTAGTGATCAACTGGATTATGATTTCGCTTACACATATCTTTTTTAAACGGAAGCTCGGCGAAAGAAAGGAGCGCTCGCTGTTTCCTACGCTTTTCTATCCGCTCAGCAACTATATTTGTTTACTTTTTCTTTCCGGCGTGCTTATTATGATGTGGTTTACCGGACTGAAAATCTCTGTAGAGCTGATCCCCATCTGGCTGATCTTGCTCTACATCAGTTACCTGTTGGTACAGAGAAATCGGAGGAAGTAAGGGGGAGTGAGTAGTGCGTAATGCGTAGTGAGTATTGCGTAGTGAGACCTGAACAGGGAGTATTTAGATTTTAGTACTTAGTATGTAGAATTGGTACCGCATATAAAATTCTTTTAGTTTTGACTTTTTAATTTTTAATTTTTACTTTTTACTTTCAAATGCGAGGAGGAGGCACGACGACGCGGCAAATTCGCGTAATGCGTAGTGCGTAATGAGATGTGATCTGGGGTATTTAGATTTTAGTACTTAGTATGGTAGAATTGGTACTGTATATAAAATTATTTTAATTTTTAATTTTTAATTTTTAATTTCAAATGCGAACCGGAGGTACGACGGCGCGGCAATGACGCGTATTGCGTAGTGAGTATTGCGTAGTGAGACCTGAACAGAGAGTATTTAGATTTTAGTACTTAGTATGGTAGAATTGGTACTGTATATAAAATTATTTTAATTTTTAATTTTTACTTTCAAATGCAAGGAGGAGGCACGACGACGCGGCAATCTTCAGTATTGAGTAGTGGGTAGTGAGATGTGATCGGTGAGTATTTAGATTTTAGTACTTAGTATGTATAATTGGTCCGGTATATAAAATTCTTTTACTTTTTACTTTTTACTTCGAATTGCACAAACCTTCCCTGCAAAGGTTTCAAGCGACGGGCTTTTGCTACTTTTGGCCTACAAAAGTGGCCGCGGCATCCGTCGGAAGGATTGTTCATGAGACAAACTGACTACAAGTACTACTCATGCCAAAAAATCTTTATTTTACAAAAAAATTATTCCTCTTCATAAGACCAACTTTGCAACTTATCTTGCAATATCCTTGATATCTTATTGAAATAACGCTTTTGCTTGTATCCCATTACCCACTGCACACCCTGTGTAGCATTGGTGCAGAAAATTTCATCGGCCTGCTTCATGATCTCCGAACTTATCTGCGCTTCCACCACGGGAATATTTTCATGCTCCGCCATGTCCATCACTACTTTACGCATAATACCTGCTACACAACCTTCCGTTAAAGCGGGTGTGTAAAGCACTTTCTCGTAATACACAAAGATATTGGAGCTAAGCCCCTCGCAAAGAAAACCTTCCTGATTCAGCAAAAACACTTCGTCATAAGCGAATTTCTTCTTGTAAAGACCTGCCAATACATAAACCAACGCATTGTTTGATTTAAGATGCGAGAGATCGCTAAATGGCTTTTTAAATTCGGTATACAAATCCACAATCAAGCCTAATTTTTTATCCCTTAAGGACGTTTGTATACGCGATACCTGCAGGCAATAGACGGGACGATTTGTTTCCGGGGCGTAGAGCCCGCCACCAGCACGATACACGATCAACCGTACGCGTGCCTGCTGTCCGAGCATGTTATTTTTACGGATCAGCTCTTCCGTTTTTGAACGTATAAAGAAGACGTCAAACTTAGATGCTTCCTCCAGTTGTATAGTTTGCATAGCGCGCTGCAAGCGGTCGGCATGCAGATCCAGGAAACGGATATCGCCGTCTTTCCACAGCATAGTTTCGAAAAGTCCATCGCCGTAGCGCAGTGCCCTACTATCAGCGCCAGCTATAGGCTGACTTTCTGGAATGATCTGACCGTCGAAATTGATATAATGTACTGACATAAATTTAATAGGAGTTAAGCTTGCTCATCCATATTTGTGGCATAGGATCGCCATTTATCCAGCGCTTGCTGAAAATCATCTGGTAATGGCACTTCAAAGTTTACCATTTCTTTTGTTTGCGGATGTATGAAACCCAATGATCGGGCATGTAGAGCCTGCCGCGGCAAGATCGCAAAACAGTTGTTTACAAACTGCTTATATTTATTAAAAACTGTGCCCTTTAATATCTTACTACCGCCGTAGAGCTCATCAGAAAAAATGGGATGCCCAATCGACTTCATATGCGTGCGTATTTGGTGCGTACGCCCAGTTTCCAGCTCGCATTCTATCAGCGTGACGTAGCCCAGGCGCTCCAGTACATGGTAATGTGTAACCGACCATTTTCCTTTTTCTTCGCTATCATACATATCCATTACGCGGCGGTCTTTCAAATGACGTCCGATGTAACCCTTTACGGTACCATCTTCGACTATATCCCCCCATACCAGTGCTACATATTTCCGCTGAATGGAGTGCTCGAAAAATTGCTTAGCCAAGAATGTCATTGCCCATTCATTCTTAGCGATGACCAATAGACCGGATGTATCTTTATCAATGCGATGTACCAAGCCCGGGCGCCCGGTGTTTCCCGGCATCGTAGGCAATTGGTTTAAGTGGTATGTTAACGCGTTCACCAGCGTACCGGTGTAATTATTATAGCCCGGATGCACAACCATGCCGGCTTCCTTATTCACCAGCAGCACATCGACATCCTCATACAAGATTGATAAGGGGATATTTTCTGGGTACACTTCCGTATCGCGCGGTGGATCGGGCAATACCACGGTGACCACGTCGAGCGGTTTCACCTTGTAGCTGGCTTTGACAATCTTACCGTTAACCAACACGGAGTCCGCAGCTATAGCATTTTGAATACGGTTCCTGGATGTGTTTTCCACCCTGTTCATCAGAAATTTATCCAACCGAAGCTGGGCCTGACCTTTATCCGCCTCGATACGTAAATGTTCAAAAAGTTCCTGTTCTTCCTGATCCTGAAAATCCAATTCTTCTGCCATCACGCAAAAGTATCGAAATCCTTTAAAATCTACTAACTTTGGCAGCGTAATATGTTAAGATTTGATGTACATAGCCCGGTAGAAGAAATCAGGCTTCCTTTATATACCGAAAAGAATGTGCGTGTTTTCGTCAAACGCGACGATCTAATACATCCATATATATCAGGAAACAAATGGCGAAAACTGAAATATACCCTTAACCAGGCCATACAGCAAGACCGAACCCTATTAGTTACATTCGGTGGTGCCTGGTCTAATCACCTCCTTGCTACCGCTTGTGCAGGCGCTAAGTTTGGCTTTAAAACATTCGCCTTCGTGCGAGGCGAAGAAGTTGACAACCCCGTGTTAAAATTGTGCAAGCTATTTGGCATGCAGCTAAAATTTACGGACCGGCAACGCTATAAAGAAAAGGAAACGCTTTTTGAGGAGTACTTCGCGAAGGACAGCAATGCTTATTTTATTGATGAAGGGGGATACGGTCCGCATGGCATGATGGGATGCAGCGAGGTCATCGACGAACTAAACGAATATTACGAGCATATATTTTGCGCCTGTGGGACTGGTACAACAGCAGCCGGACTTCTCCACGGGATCAACAAAAACCGATTGACCAGCATCGTGCACGCTGTCCCTGTTTTAAAAGGCGGCTCCTTTATCGGCGAAGAAATAGCGAAATTACTACCGAACGGACAAGAGAATCTGCAGCTCCATACCGCTTATCACTGTGGTGGCTATGCCAAAACCACCCCCTCTCTTATAAGCTTCGTTAAAGACTTCACGCAGCAAACCGGAGTATTGCTCGAACCAACCTACACTGGAAAGCTTGTTTTTGCGCTACACGACTTACTGGCGAAAGATCAAATCCCTTCCGGATCTAAAATTCTCATTTTGCATACTGGTGGACTTACTGGTTTATTAGGCATGTTAGACAGATTTTAAGACCTGACTGATAGACTTTTTGCGTTTTTACTTTCATTAGAAAATGGAGTAATATTTTTGCTACGAATAATACCGCGGTGACAAACCTGTCATAGGCGCACTAATACAATTCTATAACCCTATTTACAAACCTTCAAGTTTAGCATTTATACACCAAAATACTCAATGATAAAGCAGGACCTCGGTAAATTACAACAATTATTACCTATAAGAATATAACTACCTTAATATTTGAAATAATGGATACCAATCGAAGCTGCATAACCGTTTTAGTATTCTTAATATGAAAAACAACCACTGTAAACAACCATCTACAATTATTTTCAAAGAAAACAAAATCTATTTTTTAACCAAATAAAAATTGGATTTTTGTTGCAGAAAATATGAAGCATACTGATAATACATAATCAGATTGCGTAGCACAAGTTATTTAAAAGCTTAAAATAGGCTCATTATAGATTAATAAAAACGCGTAAAGCACAAGTATGATGGAAATGAAAAGCACGAGGGATTATCACCAAGACACACACAGCAAAACCACTGCGGAAAATGCGTCCAAAATCAAATTGGAGTATGTTCCGCCCGCGATAGACGTGGATATTATCCAAATGGAGGGTGGAATAGCAGCAACATCTGGAGCAAGAATACAGATCGGTAGCGAAGGTAATAACTTCACCCCAGAAGTAGAAGACTGGCGCGTTACAGAATCTGAACAACAGATTTTTCTCTAATACCATTCGTAAAACCTGATATAATTATGCTTAATTGTAAATCAAAAATAGTAAGTGCTTTAGCCTTTCTAATCTTACTTGTCGCTGCATCTTGCACAAAAGAAAACTTAAACATGCAAAATGCCAGCAAAGACGCTCAGCTTATGTTTCTCATTTCTGAACAAACCGGCTCCGCAACCAACAAAACATCCAACCTTAGGGCATCGAGTTTTGGCGCTACCACGACATATAAACATGAAGAAAACGAGCAACATCAATTTACGGAGGACGGTGCATTTCGGATTACTACATCGCTGAGCACAGCGCCTATGTCTGCCTTGATTGATCCAAAATCGGTGGTGAGTAATAAACTTTCTTCGAGAATGTCAGGCACTCAAACAAGTCCTTCAAGCACTATCCTAAAAGACGGTATAAAATACCGTGTTGTACTGTACGACCGATCCACCACGCCTTCTAAGTTTGTATCTACAAGTTTAGGAATAGCAGGAAAAAAACTGCTTATTGATGTCGAAAAAGGAAAGAGTTACGACTGGGCGGTTTTCTCGTACAATGATGAGAATGATCCGGGTGAATCACAGGATTTCATCACTCCGACTACCGGACTCAAAGACTTGCTACATGCAAAAGGCACAACGGAAGTGGTACCAGGCTATAGTGGTGACGAAAAAGAAGTCGTTATGCCTATAAACGTATTGCTACAGCATAAGTTGGCTAACGTTTCTGTGCACGTAAGTGTAAAAGAGTATCCCGCAAAGATTATGTCTCTTAGCGCATCCCTCGGACGGAACACCTATTTTTGTAAAAATACATTAAATATCAAGACTGGGGAATTTGTCAATGATAACACACAAATTTCAATCGACCCCGCTATGACTTTCGTTTCTACCGAAGAGGAATCAGTTAGCGTGGCAAACTATTATACCTCAAAATTTAAGCCCATCACCGGCTTCTCAGTAACACTAAATTCGCTCAATATTCGCACTGGCACGAATGAGATCAGATCCTTAAGTTCCCCCTCCATCCACAACTGGGAAATGAATCCAGAACAAGGACAACAGAATGTAGCACGGATTAAGATAGAGCCTGTGCGCGATATCTCCGGCGACAAGTTTAGGGTACTTTCCGTTGGATTGCCCCACTATACATTAGCGCCCACCGCTGCGCCCGGAGCACATAATTATTCCGGTGCTTGGTACGCTATGAATAGCGAAAAGAACTTCGGACCTAATGGCACCTACCCTACAACGAATTTTGCGTGGAACATTCAAAATAGACCTTCACCTCTCAATGCGTTTAACGATTTACAAAACTATAAAATAGTGTTTGTTGGCTATGGCGGCGCACCTTCAACTGCCGCTGATGCAAATAAATTGTTAGCATACATTGAAGCTGGAGGAACAGTAATCTATGCTACGGGAACCCATCATTTAGGCGCAGTTGAGCCAATCGTCTGGCGTCAGTACGCTGGTGGCCAAGCAACCACAACCCTTTACAGTGCCGTTACCGCTTCACCATTCGGACAGCACCCGATTTTGAACGGTACCTTTGGTGATGCACGGGGCGCCTTCCTCGGAAATTACCCGGCAAGTGGATACGGCATAAGTAATCTTGGCAATGACGCAGAAGTGTTGGCTCTTAGCACAGCAAATTCCAACGTAGCTGTCGCCTGGAAGGCCAAATATCGGGAATTTTACTTTATTTCCAGTGAAGGAATGCAAAAGTACTATCCGACGCACACACCTGGCGCTAACCCATTTCTATTAACAGCCGCACCCGATTACATACCAAGAAGTGGATCTTGGACCGGTCGAGAAAATATTGCAAACTCAATAATGCTCATGAACATTATTGCTAAAACCATTGACAAGGTCTTAGGAACAGCGAAATAGATTAAGCTATTCTTTGAACACTATATGTTTATTTTTCGGGGACACCCTGCAGGGGTGTCTCCTATTTTTAGTTTTACAACAATCCAACTACAGCCTAATTGTGAAATAGGCAAAAACACGTTACCATAAAAATCAGTTACTCGTAAAATGTACACATTTAAATTAAAAGCACGACATTATTTTGCATACCTATTTCTTATTACCCTAGCCTCCTGTAGCAAAGAGCGCATAAACATTCAAAATACCAACAAAGACGCTCAGCTTATGTTTATCATTTCTGAACAAACCGGCGGGTCGATCAGTAAGACATCAAACCTTAGAGCATCGAGCTCTGCGGCTATCACTACCTATACACAGGAAGAAAGTGAGCAACATCAATTTACGGAGGATGGTGCATTTCGAATAACCACATCGCTGAGCACAGCGCCGATATCTGCTCCCATGGAACCAAAATCAATGGTGAGTAACAAGCCGCTTTCTTCGAGAATGTCAAGCACACAAGCAAGCTCTTCAAACAGCGTCCTGAAGGATGGCACAAAATACCGTGTGGTGCTCTACGACAGATCCACCACACCGTCTAAATTTGCATCCACAAGCTTAGGAATAGCAGGACAAAGATTGCTTATCGACGTAGAAAAAGGGAAGAGTTACGATTGGGCGGTTTTCTCGTACAATGACGAAAATGACCCGGGTGAATCGCAGGATGTCATCACTCCGACTACAGGACTCAAAGACCTGCTACATGCAAAAGGCACAACGGAAGTGGTACCAGGCTATAGTGGTGACGAAAAAGAAGTCGTTATGCCTATAAACGTGTTGCTACAACACAAGTTGGCTAATGTTTCTGTGCATGTAAGCGTAAAAGAGTATCCTGCAAAAATTATCTCACTTAGCGCATCCCTTGGCAGGAATACCTATTTTTGCAAAAACACATTAGATCTCAAGACGGGGGAGTTTGTCCAAAGTAATACGCAAATCCCTATAGGACCAGCTATGAATTTTGTCTCAAATGATGGAGACTCTGTAATGGTTGCAAACTACTACACTTCAAAATTCAAATCGATCACCGGCTTCTCGGTGACATTAAATTCGCTCAGCATACGCACCGGTGCAAATGAAATTAAATCCTTGAATTCCCCCTCAATTCACCACTGGGAAATGAGTCCCGCGCAAGGACAACGGAATGTTGCAAGGATTAACATACAGCCGGTGCGGGATATCTCCGGCGATAAGTTCAAAATACTCTCTGTAGGCTCATCGCATTATTCCTTAGCACCTAATCAGCCCTATTCTGGCTCTTGGCATGCATTGCATAGCGAGAAAAATTTTGGTCCAAAAGGTACATACCCAACCACTAACCTAAAGTGGAACGTGGATTATCGGTCTTCACCATTAGGTGCGTTCGACAATTTATCCGCTTATAAGATGGTTTTTATTGGATACTTTGGTGGCCCTTTAACTGATAATGATGTGAGGCAATTGATCAACTATATTGAAAATGGCGGTACAGTTATCTGGTCTATAGAACTGCCCATATCGCATTTTGAAAAATTGGTTTGGCAGCGATTTGCAGGTGACCAAGCTTCAGAAAAAAAGTATACAGGTTATGGTGTCCCCTTCAGCGATAGTGAGCTTTTAAATGGCCCCTTTGGTGACGCCCGAAATACGATGTTTGGAAATTATGCTATGGCGGTCTCTGGCACCGGCGTAAGCAATTTCTCCGAGCCTGTAATAGAGTTGGCAAAAACCAGTTCAGGTGTTGCAGCCGTTTGGAAGGCCAGAGACTACGATTTTTATTATTTTGGAAGTGCGGGTATGCAAAAGTATTCGTCAACTCCCGTACTAGGCGTAAACCCGTTTTTATTGACAGCTTCACCAGACTATGTGCCGAAGATAGGAGCTTGGAGCAATCAAGAGCGTGTTTCGAATTCAGTTATGCTTATGAATATTGTTGCCAAAACTATGGACAAGGTTTTGGGAACTGGGAAATAGCTTGATTACCCATTATCTTGGGATTACTTTTTGGGAGACTCCTATTGACGGGGTCTCCTTTTTTTTGATATAACAAATTTCATGTAACATTAAGCCAGTACGCGAATCGCACCGTAAGCAGCCTTAACATAATGATAACAATACGGTTACATCTAAACCATAGCTTTGCACTATGAGAAAGAGTGCGATCAAAGCTTTCAATTTGCTTGTTATACTATTAGCCTTCGAATGCCTTTTGGGGTGCAAACCAGACAATCCGGCAATAAAAATGAAAGGCTCTGATACAGAGGTCAATTTGGCCGTAAACCTTGCCGAGAAATTCACCCAAGTGGATCAAACGTTCAATATCGCGATCTCTGGCGGCGGTTCTGGTCTAGGAATTACCTCGCTACTCAATGGGCAGGCAGACATTGCTAATTCATCCAGACCCCTCTCACCGGAAGAGGTGGCGCAATTTAAAGCAAAGGGTATTGCTCTACACACCGTGGTCTTTGCGGAAGATGCTACTGCATTTATCGTTCACAAAGATCTCCCATTGGATGAAATTGATGTAGAAACATTGGGCCATATTCTAAATGGTAGCATTAAAAATTGGTCTGAGCTGATTGACGTTAATCTTCCGATCAATATATACGGTAGGCAAAGTAGCTCTGGCACGCATTCGTTTATTAAAAAGAAGCTCCGCATCGAATTTTCCAATGCAGCGAAAGAGATGACGGGCAATGCCCAGATCATAGAGGGTATAAAGGTCGACCGCTCGGGAATAGGTTACGTAGGTGCCGGCTACGTGGCGCATGCACCGGAGGACAACCGCCATGTTAAAATTCTAAAAATTAGAGAAAAACAAGCAGGCCCTGCGATCTCCCCCATCGATCCCCATGCTATTAACGCAAGGGCGTATTATTTCCAACGCCCCCTTTATCAATTTGTGCTCACTAAATCGTGGGGAAAAGTGAAGCCTTTTATCGATTTTGAAAAGAGTATGGCAGGTCGACAACTAATTGAACAACACGGTTACTATATTATTGACAACCATGAGATATAGCGCACGACGATCTTTGGATCGGGTATTTAAGTATGTATTTAAAGTAACGGGCCTACTCGTTTTACTCCTGCTAGGTGCGATCTTGGCTATGTTGATCTACAACTCCGTAGCATTTTTCGTTGATGTTCGCCCATTGGATTTTATCACGGGCCTGGAATGGAATCCAACCGGAGATAATCCGAAATATGGCATTCTGCCTTTGGTATTGAGCACAACGCTCGTTACAGTCGGTGCTATGCTGATCGCTATTCCCTTGGGCATAGGCACGGCAGCGTTTATTGCGGAATATGCTCGCCCCGGATTGAAAAATATATTGAAGCCCACAGTGGAAATGCTAGCCGCCATTCCGTCTGTTGTAATTGGTTTTTTGGGCATCGTTGTCGTGGGTCCAGGTATTGCACATGCTGCAGATTTAGCCAACGGTCTTAATGCACTGAACGGAGCAATACTGTTGGCCATTATGGCGCTTCCTACCATTATCACCGTGGCTGAAGACGCCATTCACGCGGTTCCGAAAACTTACAAGGAAGCCAGTTATGGTGTGGGCGCAACGAAGTGGCAAACACTACGTAAAATCGTTATTCCCGCGGCGGCACCGGGCATTATCGCGGCAGTTATGCTTGGCGTAGGTCGGGCGATCGGCGAAACGATGACCGTGCTAATGGCGACAGGAAACGCCTCCTTATTACCCACGGGTATGTTTGCTTCGGTAAAAACAATGACCGCAACCATTGCAATTGAGATGGGCGAAGTGCCCTATCAAACGACCCACTATTTTGCCCTCTACGCAATAGCTACTGTATTGTTTATCATGACCCTCGCCGCTAATATGCTTGGCGAGTATTTTATCAACCGATTCAGAAAATATCATGCAGCCTAAGAACAAATTATCTAGCATACTGGAGTGGGGAACGTTGGTAGGGAGCACCATCTTGGTCTGTTTCTTCCTGTTGGTTATTTTATGGGAAATATTTTCCAAGGGAAGTTCTGTAATCACTTGGGAATTTATAAGATCGCTCCCTACGGAAGGCATGACCAAAGGCGGAATATTGACGCCGATTATAGGCACCGTTATGCTTACCTTGCTGACGGCTTTATTTTCTATTCCCTTTGGTGTTTGCTGTGCGATATACCTTAATGAATATGCCGAGAGCAATTGGCTGACGCGACTTATTCGGGCTTCTATACGTAACTTATCCGGCGTCCCTTCTATTATATACGGTCTTTTCGGACTTGCGTTGTTCGTTCAGGGTTTACAACTTGGCACATCGCTCCTTGCTGCCGGCCTCACATTAGGATTGTTGTCACTGCCATATATCATTACAACAACAGAAGAAGCATTGCTACGCATCCCAAATAGCACGAGAGAGGCTGCATTAGCTGTAGGCGCTACAAAGTTTGAAACGATAAAAGACATCGTTCTCCCCTCTTCCATGTCGGGAATACTGACTGGCGTCGTTCTTACACTTTCGCGAGCCGCAGGAGAGACTGCGCCTATTTTGTTTACAGGTGCAGCATTTTATATAAACCAAACAAGCGTGTCCGTAAATCAGGAGTTTATGGCACTACCTTACCATCTGTATATGCTGTCTACACAGCATCAGTCCATTGATGAAGTTCGTCCCATTGCTTACGGAACAGCTTTGGTATTGGTTATTGTCGTTTTCTTGATGAACCTCACTGCCTTTTATATACGCTATACGTACAGACAACATGAAAAATAAGCTATCTGCGGAAAACCTGAGAATAAGCTTTGGAACAAAGGACGTTCTGAAAGATATCAATGTGAGTTTCCGAGAGCATGAAATAACCGCGCTCATCGGTCCTTCCGGTTGTGGGAAAAGCACACTACTGAGAAGTTTTAACCGCATGCATGATCTCTCTGCAGACGCGAAGATTACCGGCACAATCAAGCTGGACGATACGGACATATACGGGAACGATATGCATGCTACAGAAATTCGAAAAAGAATTGGCATGGTGTTTCAAAAAGCAAACCCCTTCGCAAAGAGCATCTACGAGAATATCACTTACGGACTTAAAATAAATAACCTCCCTCACAGCAAGGATATTGTAGAAAAGGCGTTACGCGAAGCCTTCCTGTGGGAAGAAGTGAAAGATGATCTGAAAATGCCAGCCACCCGGCTATCGGGCGGACAACAGCAACGGTTATGTATTGCACGTGCAGTAGCATTAAGGCCAGAAGTAATTTTAATGGATGAACCTTGCTCAGCATTGGACCCCGTCAGTACGCTAAAAATTGAAGAACTGATAAGCAGTCTGAAAGACCGCTACACCATCGTTATCGTGACGCACAATATGCAGCAAGCGCAACGCATTGCTGATAAAACAATTTTTATGTACTTGGGCGAAGTAAAGGAGGAAGGACCTACCACCAGTCTATTTGAAGATCCGAAGCACGAGCTTACTTCAAACTATATCAACGGACAATTTGGCTAAAGAACATTTATGCAAAAGCGATTTCCATAGTATACTGTTAAGAAACGTTAAAAGAAAACAAGTATTATACGAAAGCAACATATTACATCGTTATAGTTGTAATTCATAAGTTAGGTTAATAATTGGTTAGTTAGCAAAGAATCCTGAAGCTCCCCGCTCCGGGATTCTTTTTTTGTATTTGGCCGTGCGTATGGAGTATTGGGAAGTGGGTAGTGGGTAGTGAGTAGTGAGTAGTGAGTAGTGAGATATAACGTGTGATAAAGAGCTCTTCTTCCAGTATGATTCCAGATTAGATTTTTTTGACCCACAGGGGGGGCGCATTAACAAAAATCAATACATATGCGACCCACTTCGGGGTCGGTTCAAATTTTAAATAACTTGCTATAGATATGTCACCTCTATGAGGTAATTTCTATCACTGCACTACCCTCAACTAAAGAATGACGCCTTTTTTATAGACGATAGTATGCAGTACTTGTTTTGTAGAGATTTACTCGACACAAATTTTATTACTTCTTCACCGCGCGTAGCGGGTTGATCGAAGCTGCTTTTTTTAAAAAAAGGAAACCTTATTCCGACTAGGATGGAACGGGTGTAAATAAAAACATTCGGAAGCAGGTTACTTCCGAATGTTTCATTTACCCGAATAGTTACCGGTTCACGATCCGGTGAGCGTGTACTGGCAAAGAAAAACGATTTGTTAAAAAGTGTTAAGACTAACCTTAACACATACTATCGCATTGCGGTGCACGTTTTATATGTAATTCATAATTTCATAATTTAGGTTAATAATTGGTTTGGTAAAATCCTGAAGTTCCCCGCTTCAGGATTTTCTTTTTATCCCCCTTTCTTATTGCCCCATTTTGGAGAGAGTTTTCGCGATAAAATTCATCACCACTACGGAGTTTGATATATTGCTCCGCGTATACCATGCTCCAATTCTCGGTGTATAAGCCGGAGATGCTGTCATCAAAAATGGATCGTTTGTCAACTGCATGCCTCCATCCCCGAAATAATAAAAATCACGTGTTTTCGATTTCCAGACTACCGCATTTGTGGTCGAACCGTTTGCGAAAGCGAGAACATCGATTAGATTCGGATCGTAATTGATAGTTCCATACCCCACCAAGGCCTGGTCCCCGAAAGAAGTTCCTCGGGCATCGCCGAAAGGCCCTACAAGCATTCCGTTTTGGTTAAAATTACCGAAATCACCAAAACTCTGATAAGAAGCCGTAGCCCCTGCAAAAGCCCTCCAAACTCTTTGGTCGGGACCGGATCCAGGATTTTCCGTAAAGAAAAGTACCGTTCCTCCGGAATTTACGTAATTTATAAGTTGCGTAGCATCATTATCACTAATTCCGGCAGCGTAGCCGACAACGATCAGCTTATAGTTCCCGGTGGTAGCATCAAAAAGATTTCCAGAACTAGAACCACGCCATAATATATTCCAATTTCGATTGGTAGTAGGAACAATTCCGGTCGGCCCGAAATTACTAGTACCATATAAGGCTTGATACATTCCGGAACTCCCTGTATTTAAAAGGGTATGTGGAGAAACTCCCACAGATAAAATTTTAAAATTATCCCCAGAAATGTCCCTAACGGGTTGCACATTGATTCGTGCAAAATATTTTTTGCCGGCTGTCGGAACTACGTTTGTCCAGCTAAAGTTGGTAGGCGTCGTTGATGTCTTCACCTGGTTAGACTGATCAGTGATCGATAAACTGTTTAGCGTCACGGAAAAATTAGCAATCGTTGAAGTTGACGACGTATAGAAAAGAGCAGATTTGACGGCCGCCGGAGCTGTAGGTACTAAATTAATCGCCGTCGGTACCGTAGATGCTACTGGGGTGGAAAGTGTACCGGTTTTAACATCCATATTCGACGTGAAAAAATAATTTGCCGAACCAAGCGTTGCTGTCGCTGCTGTGATAGTAGCGGGATAGAATGTACTATTCAGTTCTACTGTTACGGCAGATAATTTATGTTTCAAGACGACACTTATAGGAACGTTCGCATTAGTGCCATCTCCAGGTGTGCCCGGCACGAGTCCGGTGGTACCACTTGCATGCAAAAGATCGCGTTGATCGGAAGGGACCGTTGTGCTTGATGTTCCAGGGTCACTTTGGTCATTGTAGGAAAACACGGCCCAATCATAGTTTTTCCCCTTAACTACATCGACAGTCAGGGGCGTACCTGCTGTACCCAATGTCGAGGATACGAAGGTTGATGGCGTAGTCGATCGATCATACAGCACCACACGATATTTGACGTTATTACCAAGCACCGTTTGCGCTTTCGTATTACGAACACTGGCCCGTGCAGCACTTACGGTAGGCTTTACGAATTCTCGTGCCGAGTTTGTGCTAGCTGCTGCTTCCACCAGCGTAGCTGTCAGCCGCATCGTTCCATTATTGATTAAAACGTGCTGCTCCTCCCCAACCACCTTCTCCTCTGCAGTAACATTGTTCATCGCAGACATAACCTGCATCTGGCCAGATCCTTCGCCAGAATCGTCCTCAAAGACACTAAAAACTACTTTCGTTCCATTATCTACAATTTCAGTTTCGTTGGAACCTTGTTCGGAACAAGCCAAACACAAAATTAAAAAAAGAGGAATACAAGCTTTAGCCCATACCACTTTCAATCTACACATATTGATCATTACGTAATGAGTTTGTATTGATACTATAAATAAATCTGCTTATCACTTCCATCTATCGTCCAATCTTCCACCTCAGGGGTGTTGGGATCGCCCGGGCTTCCAACCTGGATTCTTGATACAGATCCTGCGGCCAAGCTACCTTCCAGACTGACAATAGATACCGTCACCGACGGTGGGATATATTGAATTTTGAGCTTACTGTTAAGGCCTGGCTTAACGAGCATTTGCACCAGAGGCGGACGTTCGATCCCCTCAGTTAACGGCGAGGTTGATTTTAAGGTAAAAGACATATTATTATTCATTTAGTGTTCAATTATCACAATTAACATTAACGTAACATAAGCAGAGATAACAGTACTTCGGATCTCACACACCCTATTTTTGCTACTCCTGTTAAATTATCGGTTAAATTACTGATTGTAGAATAATCAAACAACAGCTAAATGCACTTATTTTTGAACTTTAATGAAGCAATTTGATGATAGTTAAAATTCAAAAAGTATTTACTAGAGATATTCTTGTTTGTTCAAAAAATATTTTATTAAATATTTAAACCCTGAAACAAACCAACAATATCAAGGCTTGCGGATGATGAGCAAGAAATTCGTCGCATGTATAGAAATAAGATTTTAGCGTCATTCCACTTCTTTAAAAACAACTGATAACAACCTTATTTTGTTCGAAAAACCTCGTCGAATAACGACTACAAAAATTGAAAAACAAAAAAAATGTAACACGGCGCTATACGAAAACCTACCAAAACACGTTTGGATGTTGCAACATCATGTTGGTATGAAGGGATTTTACAAACACACCGATGCCAAATTTGGTTTGGGAAAGATGGTAGACCCAGTCGAATTATAAAAATTTTTAAAGCGGCATGAAGTCGATTATGACAATTATAGATGATCAGGAACATCCACTATGATTTTAATTGAGATCTAGTGTAGGTTTAATCAAGACAAATCAAAACTATGCAAAGCGCTTAGCTAAAGATTAGACAATAGACAATAAATAAAAATAAAAAAGTCGTAAATGAAGAAAGATGTGAGGATGGCGTACCACCCTCATTACTTAGTACAATGGATTCTGCTGGTAATTTTGATTACCAATTTGCGAGAGTGGTATGGGAAACAGCAGCGCTCGATTATCTGTATCAGCGGGCTTCTGCTGCCACTCGTCCAGATAACGTCCAAACCTCAGCAAGTCTAAGCGACGATGCGCTTCCCAGAAGAGTTCCCGGCTGCGTTCATCCAAAAGAGCAGACAAAGTAAGATCTGACCATTCCGACGCTCCTCTTTTAAGGCGCAATTCATTCACAAGCATTAGAGCTTCTGCAGATCTATTATTCCGCAAGAGCGCTTCCGCCTTCATTAATAACACATCAGCATAGCGTGCCAACGCTAAATCATTACCTACCAATCCGGTAGCAAAGTTATTATAATCCACTACGTATTTAATAACACGTATGCCCGAAAGCTCCATATCAGATCCTTCCTCTATTAGGCTCACTTGAGGAGTGAAATTTAAGAGATTACCCCGCCGGTCCCGCAATGCTTCACCGGCCGCATTATACTGCTGTCCGACTAAAATCCGATATGCACTCCAGCAACATCTGTCATTCCTGGATATGTGCCGCCGCGACGTTGGTCACCTTCTTCAAAACGATCATAAACATCAGAAAGTGTCGTAAAACCGTTCAAACCAGATGGATTCATATGCATATGCGTGGTTACCCGCCAAAAATTACTAAGCCCTCCCGCATTTTCTCCGGCAGCATTTGCAGATGCAAATATTAGCTCTGAGGAGTTATGGTTGTCCACTGCAAAATTCGCAAAGTAGTCATCTTCCAAGCTATATCGCCCCGAGCCTATAATTTCATCAGCTAGACGTATGACTTCATCCATATCGGTAGCATCAAATGTAGGATTCGCTCTATTTAAAAGCATCCCCTTATTAAGGAACAATTTCATCAATAGATATCTCGCGGCGTCAGGATTAGCGCGCGCTGATCCGTTATTTGACAGGATAGGCAAAATTTCTTGCAGTTCATTTCTTAAATACTCGATTTGTTCTTCGGCCTGTCGAACCCGAGATAAGCCCACAACTGATTCTGCTGGTTCTCGATAAGGAACTTGGCCCCAACCACTTAAAATATCAAATTGCACGTAGGCCCGCACGAAACGAGCTTCTGCGGCTTGTTGTTCATTAGGTGAAAAAGTCAATAGATCGGTTGCAGCGTAACTTACACTATTCAATACTCGGAAAACGCCATCAATGGTGGTATGATCTAATTGCCAACGATGCAGATACAGTGCGCGCCAGGCCCCATTATCTGCCCAGTCACCACCACGCGTGGGTGGAATAGCTTCGTCTGAGGTGAGTTGCTGCAGTGCCCACCAACTCCACGGCCCTTGATAAGGACCTCTCATGGTTAGATAAAGTCCGTCTAGCAAGGCCTGAGGATTCGCCGAACCCAAATTCCCTCTATTGGTTTCGCCGCGCAACTCCTCATTAAGATCGGTACAAGCAACCCCAAAAGATAAATGTAGCAAAGCAAGGAAGAAGTATATCGCGTTTTTCCTGCCAGAAGATTGTTTAGACAGGCTGGCAGAGTTACCTGTCCCACATCCCAAAGCATGGGATTTAAAATACCTTGATTTTTTCATGATGCACATACTTATAAACTGAAACCTATGCCTAAATTGAATGTCCGCGAGCTCGGATAAGCGATATAATCTATTCCTGCTGAAGGTAGACCTCCTACACTTTTTTCAACGTTGATCTCGGCATCGAAACCACTATACTTTGTAAACAGCAATAAGTTTGTACCGGTTACAAATACATTCAGGTTTTTGATATTTGCCCCAAGATCTCCCACGCGATAACTAAGGGTAGCGTTCGCCAATTTTATATAACTTCCGTCTTCGATGTATCTTGATGAGGGCGCGATGGGATTCGCAAATGATTCCATCTGCCCAGAATCGTAGTAAGAGCGCGAGATATTGCGTGTACCCAAATTACCAATCGCCAATACAGCGTTTTCGGTCTCATTGTAAATATCATTTCCCAGTGTTCCGTTAAAATTGGCCACTAGGCTAAATCCCTTATAGGAGATATCGGTACTAAAACCAACAAGGGCCTTTGGGTTGGGATTTCCAACGTAATAGTACGTATAACCTTCATCAGCATACTCAGAAAAACCATTAGCATCCAACCCTAGGTAATCACGAGTAAACATAGCAAACATAGGCAGACCACTCCGCACAACTTCAATGGTGGTATTACTCAGTCCCTGCCCATTCAACAGCCCCGTATTATAACTTCCTTCCAAATCGCGCACTCTGTTGCGGAGAAGAGTTAGGTTACCACCAATGTTCCAACTTATTTCATCTGTTTGGATAAGTTTCCCTTGCAGAGCCAGCTCTACACCTCTGTTTTGAATTACACCTTCGAGATTCGTCCACACAATGGCGGTCCCTGGCGAATTCGGATAATAAGGCACCCGGGGATACAATAAATCGGTTGTTTGTTTTGAAAACAGATCAATTGTTCCGGTCAAGCGACTATTAAATAATCCAAAATCTACCCCGATATTAGTCTGTTCGTCGCTTTGCCATTTCAAATCTGGATTCCCATTATTGAGCGATGTTAACACCCCATTTAAACCATAACCATACCGATCAACCGCCGCTCCGGAAGGGAACTCTTGATTACCGGTTTTACCCCAGCCAGCACGCAACTTCAAATCACTCAGAAATGATACATTCTTTAAGAACGCTTCTTCTTTAATATTCCATGCTGCCGAAAAAGACGGAAAATTTCCGTATTTATTATTCACGCCAAATTTGGTTGAACCATCTCGGCGGATTGTTCCAGTTAACAAGTACCGGCTTCGGTAGTTGAAAATAGCTCGAAAGAAATATGACTGAAGTTCGCTGGATGGATTGTTAAACGATGAGATACTACGAGAACCCTGGGACCCCGCCTGCAACGCATCCGTGTAGTCAACATCGATATCGCCATATTCCCTCCCCGACATGAACGTCCCTCTGTTTTCAAATCGCATGTATTCATACCCAGCGACAGCATTCAGGTTTAATCCATCCCATATTTCTTTATTAAAGTTTAGGGTATGTGTCATCTGCGTCGTCGTGAACTCATTAGCACCAACAGAAGCAGCGCCGCCCCGGGTATTTGCATTCCCCTCAATTCCCAGCATATTGATCCAGCTCCTTGTGGATGTTCGACGGTTACCATTGGCGTATTTGATGCTACCGAGCATACGGTACTCCAGCCAATCATTAACTTTATAATATGGTGAAAAATTTCCAAGAATGTTAGTAACCGTTGATTGGTCGTTATAAGCACCCAGCATACCCAAAGGATTTACCATGAAGCTTCCCTGTTCTATAAATAGTGTGCCGTCTGGATTATATAAAGATCTTGTAGGATTCCAACTCAAGGCCTGCCCTATCAAGCTGCCATAAAACCCCGCGTTAGTCGTGATTGGTGCCAAGCGCTCTTTGACCTGATTCACCACAAGACCCATATCAACACCAAGTTTTTTACTTTCCAACATTTTAAAATTGCCGTTGAATGCGCCATTAAATTTTTCGAAGTTACTTGTCTTAACAATACCATCCTGATTTTGATAACCTACTGATGCTCTAAAACGTGCGTCTTCGGAGCCGCCACTGAAAGCAACATCACTCTGTGTATTAAAACCATCACGCAGGATAGCATCTAAAGCATCTACGTTATCACCATAATCACCTAAAGACAAACCGTAACGCGCCAGCATTTCCCTGTATTGATCGCCATCCAGCACATCGACTTTTCGCATAATAGAAGATACGCCGCCTGTCAACGTTGCGTCTATTCTTAACGCCCCAGACTTACCCCGTTTGGTGGTGATTAGAACAACACCATAAGCTGCCCTTGATCCGTATATGGCGGTCGCAGAAGCATCTTTTAGAACCTCCATTGATTCAATGTCGTTTGGATTGATAAACGCCAAAGGGTTACTTGGAGGAACAGTCCCTAATTCACCGCCTACAGCACCTGGACGCGCATTGCTTCCATCCAAAGCAACGCCATCCACAACATATAAGGGCTGCCCTGAGCCGGTAACAGCCGAAGTCCCACGGATTTTAACCGTGCTTCCACCGCCTGGCTGCCCACTGTTGTTGATCATCTGAACACCAGAAGCCTTCCCCTGTATTAACTGGTCAGGAGACGTGATCGGCCCTTTATTAAAATCTTCCGCAGACACCTTTGATACAGCACCGGTCAGATCACTTTTTTTCACTGAAGCATAGCCCATCACAACGACCTCTTCCAACTGTTCATCATTTGGATTCAAAACAAAATGTTCGGTTTTTGGTGCACTACCTACAACTACAATCTTCTCCTGCGTAATATATCCCAGCAATTTTGCCTGTAGGGTGTACCGGCCTGCAGGCACATTCGTAAAACTGAAATTACCATCCTTGTCTGCGCTCGTAGCCAGCTTAAGCTCGACAACAGACACAGAAGTCCCTACCAAAGCCTTCCCTACGTTATCCTTCACCGAACCTCCCAACAACGCCTGTGCACACAAATTACTTTGGGAGAAAATGGATAATAAACAGAAACAAAAGAGCCGTGAAAAAATCCTATGAAATTGTAACATCACGATTAGTTTAAATAGTTTATAATATTTTTATCCAGAACAAACTTAATGCATTTAAAAATATAATTCAAATATATTAATGAAAATATTTTCGAATAAAAACATAAAGAAGGTGTTTAAAAGTAAAAAATTAAAATTAAATAAATCAAAAGTATTTTAATTAACATGAATCAATTGATATATCGCGGGGAGGAATTGCAGCGATTAATATTGTTGACAAGATATATCAAATCCTGCGCTAACAGATCTTATCGATAATTTTTAAACATACAGTAACCAACTACACCGGTATCAAAATTTCCAAATGATGTGCAATTTTCGAAACTATATTTCATAAATAATAAATGTGTAAATAACACTTTTAGGTATTGACCGAACATAAAAATTTGTTGAGCATAACGAAGTATTATGCTTTTACTTGTTCAAAAACTTACACCCTTTTATTTAATAACGATGAATTTACTGTATGAAATAAATGAGAACACACCCCATCAACTGAAAGATAAGGTATCTATGATATCTATATGGAACGATAAGCCTTTACCTATAGCGGAAGGCGAGAAATTAGAACAGTTAAGTTCTGGGATACTTTAGGATAACTGCAGGTTTTAAGCATACAGCTTATCAATAGTGCCATATGCTTATAAAGTTTTTAACGTTTTACAAAAGAATGAGCTCGATTATAGATCTGACAAGTGTGAGGCAGAAAATTTAAAACCATGGCGCTCTATCTTTTCAGCGCTGACAGCCGCATTTTTGATGAGTTCGATGGCGAGCTCGCCCAAAGCAACACGGAGGAAAAATTCGGGTATGGGGAAGACAAAAGATGGAGGAGATTGCTTTTTCAATAAGGTTTTAGAAAGATCTATTTGTGTCGAAGGATATGGAGCAACAGCATTTATCGGACCTTCAATGCCCGTCTGTTCGGCAGCAAAAGCGTATAGTGCCAGCAGGTCGTGCAAACCGATCCAACTAAACAATTGCTTGCCCGAGGCAAAACGGGGAGCGATGCGAAAAGCAAAAGCCGGTTTAAGCGCTTTCCACATACCACCATCAGGATGTAATACCAATCCTGTACGCAGCCAAACAACACGGATACCCATGCGGCTTAGTGGCCGCGTGGATGCCTCCCAAGCCACACAAACAGATGCAAGAAAATCTGTCCCTGCCTTATCCTGCTCGGTGAAAATCTGGCCTTCGTCTCCTTGTCCATAAAACCCGATGGCAGATGCCGATACAAACGTCTTTACCGCTGATCCTTTTTCTTGCACCCAGCGGCTAAGCAAGGCGCCACTTTCCGTTCTGCTGCGCAACAACACGGCCTTCCGTTTTTTGGTCCAACGCTTTTCAGCGATGTTTGCACCTGCCAAATGGATAACCGTATCAATATTCGCAGGCACATCTTCCGAAATATAGTTTTTGTCTACATCCCACAAGCAATAATGAACCCTATCCTTGGTTTTAAGCGCTTGCATGGAACGCACGAGCACCGTCAATTGCACCTGCGGATAATGGTCAAGCAGGTAATCGATCAATGCCTTTCCAATAAATCCTGTACCACCCGAAATTAACACATGTTGCATAGTTTAGCGCTTTTATGTAATTTATCGAAACATCTGTTTAGTCGTCCAAATCATTATTTTCGTCCACCAACCCTTCACACAATTCCTTATCCGGAATATGATTGCTGGTCTTCATCTCATCAAGCGTGCTATCAATTTCTTTGATCAAATGCACGAGTTTCTTCACATTTGGATCTTTTAAATCCTCCACATGCGATAATTGGAAGTCATACACATCCCCATCTTCAAATGCATCCATCACATGTCGCATCTCTCCGGCTGTTGCAATATTCAACACGTCGGTAAATATGTGCTCACGCGATACCAAGAGGGTACGCAACGATCGTACAATTTGAGGTCTGTAATCCATTTTATATGCCTTTTCAACATAGAACAAGGGAGAGTCGCTTTTGTCATAAAAAAAATAAAAAACATATAAAAGGTGTGTTTGGGAAGGTAGCATTATCTCGTTTACACTTGATGCGCTGTTTCGGAAAAGCGTTAAAAACAATGATTTTTATCGCAAAATTGGTGCGCTTTCTTCAGACGACAGGATATTGTGTATTTTTAGTAACATTGTATATAGATCCGTTTTATGAGACAGCGTTTTGGCATCAAGGACATTGCACAGGCCTTAGGTATATCCGTATCCACCGTTTCGCGAGCACTGCGCGACGCGCATGATGTAAACCCAGAAACACGCAAGCGAGTCATCACCCTAACGGAAAAGCTGAATTTTAAAAGAAATAACAATGCGGCTGCGCTGGCTTCGGGAAATACAAAAAATATCGGTGTTGTCCTTCCTTTTATCACGAATTATTACTTTTCCACCGTGATTTCCGGGATACAGGAAGAAGCTTATGAGCACGGCTACACCATTATACTCTACGTAACCAATGATGATGTAGAACGTGAAAAGAAATTGTTAGAGAATATCGCGACCAGCAGTCTTGATGGGTTGCTGATTTCGATATCGTCGCATTCCAGCATGAGTGACCATTTCAAGCGCCTGCTGGATAACGATGTGCCGCTTGTTTTCTTTGACCGCGTGCCCCTTGATGTCACCGCATCAAAGGTGATGCAGAGCGATTTTGATGGTGCTTACATGGCTACTCGCTACCTATTGTCACGGGGCTTCACGCGTGTTGCACACCTGGCGGGCCCTGCCGAGCTCGCCTTTACACAAGAGCGCATGCGCGGCT
>NZ_JJMU01000060.1 GCF_000757725.1 Sphingobacterium deserti | reverse complement strand
TACCGCGCTATCAGAGGCAGCAATTCCTATCATTGAGGAGTATATTGTGTTTTCTGACTTTAGTCAGCAGGATGGACAAGCGGATACGGAAAAGCTCCTCGCCTTACCAAATCCACCGAACGGCATTTTTGCTGTGAACGATCGGAAAGCGGTGGGCGCAATTCAAACATTGAAACGCGCGCAATTGGCTGTCGGCAAGAGCGTCGGTGTCATCGGGTTTACCAACGACCCTATAGCAACGATTATAGAACCCAACCTGACTACTATCGAAGAACCTGCTTTCGAGATCGGTCGGCAGAGCTGCCGTTTATTGATAAAGCATATCAAAAACCGCAGCTTTGAAGCGCACGAAATCGTACTCCCTTGCACCCTTATCGAACGCGATTCGGTGGGTTCTTATGAGGCCGAATAGACCGTGCGCCCGCCCACAATTGTTTTATTAATGTTGATATGTTCATCAAACAAGACCAAGTCAGCCCGCATACCTTTAGCAATGCAACCTCGTTCATGATCTACACGCAGCAGCTTTGCAGGATTTAGCGTTAGCATCTTTACGGCGTCGACCAGACTTACGACGCCCGTAGCGAGCATCGTCCGAAGCAATCGATCTGCAGTGCCGACACTTCCTGCAAAGGATGAACGGTCTGGCAATTTAGCGACGCCATCCTCCACAATAACAGGCAAACCGGTGTCAAGCCCACCCAGAATACTATTCCCTTCGGGCATACCTGCTGCACGCATGGCGTCGGTAATCAGGGTAATGTGATCGACGCCCTTCACTTTGAGTATAAGCTTTAAGAATGGATCGGGAAGATGCACGCCATCAGCGATGATCTCTACATCAATTTCATCAAGCAATAGACACGATTCAATAGCGCCAGCATAGCGGTAAGCATTTTTCCGGATCATTCCTGACATGCCCGAGTAAAAATGGGTAGCTAGCTTATACCCGCTTTCCAACCCGCGAAGAATATCCTCATAAAGTGCATCTGTATGCGCTAAAGCCAACAGAATACCGGCATCGGTAACAGCTTTCCCAAACGCATCCGCGCCAGGCAATTCCGGTGCCGCACTCCATCGCGCGATCAAATGACCATACTTCTTCAGGATAGGCTGGTATTCATCAGGGTCTGGATCTCGAATATATTTGGGGTCTTGCGCCCCCCGCTGGTTCATGGCAAAATAAGGACCTTCTAAGTGTAAGCCTAGAAATTGCGCCCCTCGGATGTTTTCTTTGCGCGCTTGCTCGTATACCGTGAAGGTGTTCCACAGTTGTTGTTTGTCGCTCGTCAGCGTCGTAGGCAGCATCGCTGTCGTACCGTACCGCGCATGCGTTTCGGCCACTTGCAAAAAAGCATCTACGCTATTATCCATAAAGTCTGCCCCACCGCCGCCGTGCACATGAATATCAATAAAGCCCGGCGACAGGTATTGCCCTTGCGCGTCCCAAACTTCGCCAAGCGAATCTTTTTCAGAAGCAACAGATTTTTCTTGGATAGCGGTGATGATACCCTTGTCAAAGATAAGCGTACCATCTTCGATAATGTGGGATGGCGTTATGATGTTCGCATGTATAATCGTAACCATAGCATGATTTTAAGTTGACCACGTTCTGTAGCGATGACCCCAAAACGCATAAAACACAATATAAGCAAAACAGGGCACTAATACCCAATAGGCATTCCGTTCGCTGCTGACATCAGCCATCCAGCCGTAAAGCATGGGAATGATCGCATTCCCACTGAGCCCCATAATGAGCAAAGCGGACCCTTGCTTGGCGAGATCCCCCAACCCGTCCAATGCCAAAGGCCATATACCGGCCCATATCAACGCATTCGGCAAACCAATTGCTATCAAAAACCAAATGGAGCTATCAAGGTTCATCCCGGCCAGATAAACAGGGACATTTGTTAAGCAAACCAGTAATGAAAAGGTAAGGCCAAGCAAGGAGCACAAACGCAACATTAATTTCTGTTTCACAAATCGCGGGATCAAGAAAATCCCAAATAGGTAGCCCATAATGGTTGCACTGAGGGTATAGGATGGTAGCGCTTTTGCTTCCAAAAGTGATAGTCCCATGGCTCCGGCATAATTGATAACCGTATCAATAGCGATGACTTGCGTACCGACGTGTAGAAATATGGCTATCGCACCAAGAACAAGATGTGGAAACTGCCATAAGCTTGTCCGCTTTTCGCGTTGATCTTCGGTCTTTTGCGAAATCTCGGGCAATGGCGAAAACCAAATACATACACCGATCAAGAATAATAACATCGCCAATACGCTATATGGAGCCACCACGCGCAGGATCAGCTCGTCCAGCACAATACCGCGTTGCACATCTTCCAGCAGCGGAATTTGTAGAAACAGCTCTTGATCGCTGGCGCGAAATACGGCCCAGGAGAAAACTAAAGGGGCTAAGATCCCAGCCCCTTTGTTGCATATGCCCATTATACTAATCCGTTGTGCAGCACGCTCCCGATCACCAATCAGGGTGACATAGAGATTAGCAACCGTCTGCAAAATGGCCAAGCCTGTGCCCAGGGTAAAAAGTCCCAGCAAAAAAACCGGATACGTACGCCCATAAGCCGCTGGCACAAAGAGTAGCGCCCCCGCCGCCATAATCCAAAACCCAATGACGATGCCCCGCTTATAACCCACTACTTTTAACAAGTACGAAGAGGGCATCGACATCAGGAGATAAGAGATGTAAAACGCAAAAGCAACGAGATAGGATTGGAAGTTGGTCAACTCGCAGGCAATCTTGAAATAAGGAATGAGTATGGCGTTTACCCAAGACACAAAGCCAAAGGTAAAAAACATCATTCCTAAAATCCCTACGCCGATCCAGTTATCGCGCTTGGCTTTCGCCGTCAAAAGCTGCTCATTTTTCATTCTTCCATTACATTTCATGCGTTGGTTGCGCACACCGTTTGTTTTTAAATAACCATCCGCCATCGGGCAGATTCCTATGTATATGCTTCCTGTTTGACGCTTGGCAATCACTATTATATCATCTTCCTATATTAACGAAGCGGATTCCTTATCGAGATAGCAGACACAATCCGGGTGTTGCTGTAAAATGCTGGCCGGATTTAAATTGCTCACCTCACCTTGCAAACAATCCTTTACCGCTTGTGCCTTCCGCTCATCAGGCACGGAACAGATGATATGTTTCGATTTCATAATTTGTTTAATGGACATGGATATGGCCTGTAGCGGTACTTCTTCTAATGCACTGAACCAACCCTCACCCAACTGCTGTTGCCGACACTGCGTATCGAGGTCAACAACGAGGTAGGCCTGCTCATTATCAAAATCTGCTGGCGGATCGTTAAACGCTAAGTGGCCATTTTCTCCAATGCCCACGAAGGCTACGTCAATAGGATGCGCAGCTATCGCTTTCGCCAGGCGCTTGCATTCCTCCTGCGCATCGCCTTCACCATTGATCAAAATTGCTTCCTCTAAAGGCGATACCTGGTCTAAGAAACGTTCCGTCAGGTATTTTCGGAAGCTGGCTTTGTGCGCGATAGACATCCCGATATATTCGTCCAAATGGAACATGCGCACTTTCGACCAGTCTATGGTCTTATCCGCTACTAGCGTTTCAATCGTTTCAAACTGGCTTTGTCCTGTTGCTAGAATGATATTTGCTTCCCCATTTTTTTCTATCGCCGCTTTGATTTGTTGCGCGCCTTTTTGTCCGGCCGCCTTCCCCAGCGCCTCGCGTGTTTCGTAAGTTTGAATTTCCACAGTTTTATTCGTTTAGAATTTCTATTAATTATTGTTAATCACCTTTGTCGTTCCGCCCGACTCTAAATTTATTTCATGCACCTTATTTTCTTTCCATCTGCCCATCGTGAAATCTGGAATAGCGATGGGTTGCGAACCGTTGGCCACGGACCATTCGCTTAAAGGGCCTATCACGCTCCAGGAGGCCGCATCGTACACATCCATATCTACAGGAAGCCCATTTCGCAAGCAATCTATCAACCGCCAATCCATCATAAAATCCATTCCGCCGTGCCCGCCTATACGTTTTGCCAATTCTCCGATCTGCTTCACGATATTGGGCGTGTACTGCTCTTCCAATTTTCGCATAGCTTCCTCATCCAAGAAATCTTCATGCCCAACGGCGATCTTCCCCGGCAGCGGATACTTCTGCGCGAAGGCTTTGGTACCGCTTACCAAATGAATCCTTGAATATGGTCGTGGCGTGCTCACATCATGCTGCAACATCATGGTGCTACCGCTGCTTGTTGCTATCGATGATACGTTCATGTTTCCGCGGAATGGCTTATCGACATAAGCCTGAAAGCTTTCATCAGTCGCCGCCACTTCTTTAGCTTTTTTTCCGAGTGAGAAATCCCTTGACGCCATCGAGGTCATGTATTCCATTTTATCACCGCGGTTAATCTTCAGGATCTGGCAGATGGGGCCAATCCCATGCGTAGGATACAAGTTGCCATTGCGCTCTGCGTTTTCTTTTAAACGCCATAGATCGTAACGGGCGTCCTTCTCAAAAAAGCTGTTCAGGATATCATGGATGTAGGCGCCTTCGCAATGCACGATGTCCCCAAAGAATCCTTGTCGCGCCAAGTTGAGCGTGAGCAGTTCAAAAAAGTCGTAACAGCAGTTTTCGAGGATAACACAGTGCTTTTTCGTTTTTTCGCTGGTCATCACCAGTCGCCAGCAATCTTCGACGGTTGTCGCCGCGGGAATCTCTAGCGCTACGTGCTTGCCATGCTCCATAGCATACACCGCCATATCCGCATGAAGCGCCCAATGGGTCGCCACATAGATGAGATCAATATCCTCCCGATCGCACATCTCCTTCCACGATTGCTCACTGTCTGCATAAACCTTCGCTTCATGGCTTCCGCCAACAATCCGCTTTTTAGCCTCTTCGGCCTTCTCTGGCCGAACGTCACAGATGCCTTGAATGTCCACAGCATCGATTCTACTCATGCGTTCCACGGCGGCGGCGCCTCTGTTTCCTACGCCGATAAAACCTAAACGCACGCGTTCCAACGCGGGCGCGCGGTAGCCAGACATATTAAAAATCGGCTTGTATTCTTTTTGAGCCTCTTTTAAGATAGTTGCTAGTGTGCCCTCCCCTTGTTCATGGTCTGCTACCTTACATCCATTCGCAGCGACCATGCCCAGTCCCGCCATTGCAGATAACTTTAAAAATGATCTTCTATCTGTTGCCATATAAATAGTTGGTTGATTTCGTTAAACTCATTTTCGTATTTTATTTTTTAAGGATGATGTCCAGTCGGCTAGATCGTCGATCTGTTTGCCGTGCACTGCTTGCCCAGCGCTATCGATAGGCTGCTGTATGAGCACTGGTATGTCGATCAGCGCCCGTAACATAGACACATCGCCCCAGCTGATAATACCGGGAATATGTACAGCCATATTTAATGGCTTTGTTGCTAAATCCGTTCGCTGTGGCATCAGGCTGAGCGGCAATTCCGTCAGCTTCATTTGCGCTGCGCCGCGATAAAGCGCTTGATAACAAAGTGCCGCTAGCGTAGTCTCCCTGTTCGCGATGAGCTGTATAACTGCCGATTGCTTCTCACGAAGAAAGTCTACCACGAGCCGAATCTCAGACACCCACCTGCCGACCAGCGTTTCGCCCAACCACATCAGGGTACGTGCTAAACTATGGAACGCCGGCAAATCTTCGTCCAGCGCAGCCATTGGCACTGTTTGCTGTGCGCGAACACCAAAAACGTCCATCAGCACGACTGTCCCTTCATAGGTTGTAAAGGACACCATTTCTTCTTCGCTAATCGAAGCCATCCCCATTGCCGGGAGTATTAATTGCGTTGGAAGGCTTGGCGTACCCTCTTTCGTTAACAAGTGAAGGTTCTGTTCATCACTTGTCGTGAGTATGATCTTGCTCCAGCCAGCTCTACCAGAAACTGTATGTTCAACATGGTCGATGGCTAGATTGTCATCAACGTTCAAGGATTTATGAAGTGCTGTCAACAGCACATCTTCAACAAGCTCAACTTTGCTCATTAGGTAAGCCCGCATCTGCTCATGTCGATCTTGTACGTAATCCATTGTTCCCGCTAGCGTGAAGTGAACTTCTAAGGGTATCCGCGCATTGAGCGTTGCGCGCTCATTACGGCTATAGGTGTCAGCAGCTCCTTCGCTAGGCCAAGCGAATTTTTCGTTAAAGAAGTCTAGTGCTTCCGCCTGCATGGCGACCGAGAAATCGTGTCCCTCGTCAAAGAGCTTATAGCTAAGATAGGAATTGCCAAATTTGTTCACTTGTTCCGCATGTGCTTCTTCGTAGGCGCGGAGCATCTGCGAAGGCTGAAAAGCAGGAATATCTTCGCGAGTAGCAGATAGTATGTGCACACATCTCGGAGCTATGCGACTGAGCAGATCTTTTGCTTCCAGGACAGCTAAGCCATTTGGCAATAACTCGCAAACGCAATTTCGCTGTAACAGATAACCTTCAAAGGTGCCTACACTGACTACAGGCACGGCCGCTTTTATCCGCTCATCGTAAGCCGTGATCCACAGTGTTTGATTGCCTCCTCCGCTTGCTCCGACAGCGCCAATACGGCTTGTATCTACGAAGGGCAAACTGCAAAGTAGATTGATCGCTTGCTTGTTGTCCAGCAGCTGCACCGCGAGCAAGGATGTCCCTACATCAAAAAGTGCAGCGCCCAGATTTCCGCCATGATATTCTTCTTTCTGCTGGCTTCCACGCTCCCCTCCTCCCCAAGCATCTATACACAGTACGACGTACCCTGCACGTACCATACGCTGTGCCATCTGCTGCACAATATCGCCCGCCTTTCCGCCATCCCAGTGTCCGTGGCTGTTTAAGATGGCAGGAAACGGACCGACACCTTTTGGTATGTAAAGATTAGCCGGAAGGAAAACTCCGTTCTGACTTTGAAAAACGAGTGTACGAATGGCGTAGTCTGTATGGTCGGTTTCCCGCAGCACTGCTGTTTCGAGCGTTGCCAGTGGCATCTCATCAAGCAAAAGCAAATCGTTTAAAAGCGATGCCATAGATTGCCTCTTGCCTTTCCATTTGCGTTGCGTTATTAGCTGGGCATATTTTCTATCTACCCAATGCTTCAATTCCGCAAGTTCCGGCGCGCCAATATCAATCCACATCCCACCACAGTTTGGTAGCCGCATTGTCGGTACCGCCAAGCAAAGCCCGTCCGCGTTGTAATTCGGTCAGATTATTCGTTTGTTCGGTTAACGGATAAGGCAGGCGGTTTATAAAATTACCGACAGGCAAATCAGCATTGTTAGACACAATTAAATTATACATGGCAGGGTAGCCCGACCGGCGAAACTCTGCCCAAGCCTCCATGCCGTCCGGAAAAATAGCTAACCACTTTTGCACGCCAATCTGCGCGCGCTGTACCGTCGCATCGGCAGACCAAGCGATGGGCGTGGTACCTACTGCCGGCGAGTTATGAAAATCTTCCGGAGCAACGGGTGTACTTCCTGAAGCGATGTACCCCTCAACCGCGGTACCATCGTTTATTCCCCATTGCGCCATACTGGTGCGTATCCCTTCTTCGTAAAGCTGACGGGCGTCCCCGCCCATATTCCAGCCATTTAGCGCACCCTCGGCACGCAGGAAATACGATTCTGCAGCTGCCATGACGTGGAAGCGTTGTACAAGCATACCCGTCGGCACATCACCGTTGTACTGCACCCAGTAGGTTCCAATATTGGAGTTGGCAGCGGCTTGATTCCGAACATTTCCTAGATCCGCGGCGCTTATCCCATTCCGCAGGCTGCTGTAGGTACGGGTAGCAAAGCTAGGTTGAAAGTAAATCGCTAATCGTGGATCCTCATATCCTTTCAAATAAGATGCTATTGTAGAACTCATCGAAAATTCGTTCCAAGCCCCGACCTGCGACAAGCCATTCGTGTCGTTTCCATTTAGAGATTTAAGTAACGATGCATTTTGTTCATTCCCGAGCATCACTCCTGCTGCTACCGCAGCCTCAGCTTCTGCCCTCGCCCGCGTGGGATCTATTTTCGAAATGCGCAGCGCTAGGCGCAGACGGAGTGAATTGGCAAAGGAAATCCAATTTTGGATATTACCATCATACATCAGTTCGTACCCTTGGTAGATCCGTGTATCGGCTGGCAATGCCTGCAGGGCATCTACTGCTGCTCCGAGTCGCACAAAGAAATCATCGTAAATTTGGTCCATCGCATCGTAGGGAATAGATTGTTGTGGTTCTGCCGCTGCAAAGTAGGGCACCGGCCCAAACTGATCGGTAAGGCGGTGAAAAGCATATACCCAAAGGATATTTGCCAAAGCGCTTTCGCCAGAATTGGGCTCCACGTTATCTAAAATACTTTTTAGCTGAGGTGCCGTATCTACATACACAACCGTCCAAAAACGGCGTTGCCAGTCGGGCACAAGCTGGTACCTGTCTGTGGTAAAAGATGTTGTAGTGAGGGCAAAATATTGCGCGTAAAGATCTGGGCCTAGGTTTTGAACCGTTTGGTAAAACGAGCGGTTCATCGCTGCGGAAGACTGTGCCTTCGCAAACATAAATGGACGCTCACGCTCGCCTACTTCCGTTAAATTATTTGGGTCTGTATTATAATCCTCGAAACTTTTTGTGCATCCTGTAAGCGATAAGGCTACAAAAAGCGCGTATAAGCTATGTCTTTTCATGTTCGTAGTCGATTAAAAGGTTAATTTTACATTTAGGCCGAATGTTCTCACGGCAGGCGGCAAGCCGACCTCCACCCCTTGGTAGTTTCCCGCACCCAAGGCTCCTTCCGGATCGATAGGATTATCTAGCTTTCCTAAACCCGGAATATCCAACTTCGATTTACCGCGGTAGAAGAAAAACAAGTTACGCCCGGTGAGCGATACCTGTGCTGCCTTGATGGCTTTTATTGATTCCAGATTAAATTTGTAGGTTAATGCCAGTTCACGCATTCTAACATTGGTCATATCGTAGGTAAAAAACTCTCCCCAGCCGTCCCGTCCAGCTTGTGATACCGCTGTCCAGAATTGTTGTGCAGTTATAGCCGTGGTATTCGCTTGCCCATGTGCGGTTACCGCATCGATCACCCAGTTTCCGTCGCGATGTTGCTCCGTAAAATCCGCTACACCAAAAGCGCCAAGGTAAGCCGCGGTACCTGATACAATCTCGCCGCCAATACGCGCATCGATCAAGCCACGCAAGGTGAAGTTTTTATAGGTGAAGCTATTGGACCAACCAATCAACGCATCCGGATTAAAGTTTCCCAATTTTTTGTTAGCCTCCACTACTGGCAGGCCCTGCGCATCTACGATAAATTTACCCGTAGCGGCGTCACGCGCCCAGGCGTGTCCATATAAATCGCCATAACGCTCGCCCTCATTTACTACCACCGTCGCATACCTCGCATTATCGGTGATGTTTGCCCGCTTTGTGGTTTCGTGTAATTCAATAATCGTATTTAGGTTTGTGGAAAAATTAACATCCGTCACCCACGAAAACGTCTCTTTACGGATCGGCGTCGCTGAGAGTTGAACTTCAAATCCTCTGTTTTGTATATTACCGGCATTGATATACTCCCTTCCGAAGCCGCTTGCCATGGGTAAGGCTAAAAATAATAATTGATTAATGGTATTGCTCTTGTAATAGGTTGCATCGATTGATAATCGGTTATCAAAAAACTTCATATCTAATCCCAATTCAAATGCCTTTGTTTGTTCCGGTTTTAAGTCGGGAATAGCTTTTGTTGCACTTCTTGACACAAAGCCTCGTTGTGCACCCAGCGTGAAGTTATAGAGCTGATTTAACAAATAGGGAGCAGGATCATTACCGACTTGCGTGTAGGAAGCACGTAGCTTGCCAAAATTTACCCAGCTTGGCATATTCAACCATTCGTTGAATACGACCGAAAGTCCTGCGGATGGGTAAAAATAGCTATGCGGGCTGGGCAAGGTGGATGACCAATCGTTGCGCGCAGTTAGATCAAGAAAGATATTGTCGTAAAAACCTAGCTGAGCGCTGGCATATATCGAATTTAATTGCCGGTTATACCTGTTTACCAATAAAAATTCTGGCGTAGTTGCCATCATCAGCGAAAACTGGTTCGGAATTGATAACCCGTTGGCCATATTTTGGAAGGTGTCGTAATTTCGACGAAGAAAACTCGTACCCAAGTTGTAATTTAATTGAATATTATCGGTTAATTTGTGTTTACCATTAACCAAGAGATCCAAATTCTGTTCCCAATAGCTGGTGTGTGTCTCATAGTATTTGCCACCCGTTCGCACATCGCCAAGCGAAACGGTACCATCGTAAAAAGAACCATATGTGACATCATTGTATTTATCATAACTGTAGCGTCCTAGAAAACTCAACCCCTCTGTCAGTTCGTAGTTAATGCTTCCCAATGCCGTAATCCTATCACGTACCTCGTTTACAGCTGTACGGTTTAAACTCCAGTATGGATTGTCATACAAGGTAGATCCAGACCAGTAGGCTCGCCTTGGCTGACCATTAACCGGGTTTATAGTTTCAAAATTCCCTGCTTCCTCGTCGCTCATATCCCGCGGCATGATGTAGGCTTCAACGGGCAGCCCCATATCTCCCAGCCGTGGCCGATTATCGATTTGCTGGTTCATATACGTCAGCTTGATGTCGGTCTTCAATTTTGGAATTAGTTCTGTATTCAGCCGCACATTTACCGTGTTTCTTTTCAAATCATTTCCGGGTGTGATGCCCCCGATGTTATTATTTGCGTAAGACATATAGCCATTAATTTTCTCTGTACCCCCATATGCACTTATACTGTTGTTGAAGGTGGCTGCATTCTGAAATACGTTGCGCACATTGTCAGCATATGTCGTTCCTGTTGCCCCCCAACTTTCGCCCACATTCGTTCCTATGACACCGCCATTACCTCGGCCGTATGTGTTTTGAAATTGAGCGAGCATGTTTACCTGATCCACGGAAGCGCTTCCATTGTAATCGATTTGGTAGCGTCCGGAGCGCCCTTGCTTCGTCGTAATAAGAATAGCGCCGTTGGCCGCACGGCTACCGTAAAGCGCCGCTGCTGAAGGACCTTTTAAGATGTTCACGGATTCAATATCGTCCGGGTTAATATTAGCAGCGCCGTCGCTCGTTCCATAATTCGGCGTTGTACCGGTAGCTTGCACGCCCGGCGAGTTGTCATAAGGCACACCATCCACCACCACCAAAGCGTTGTTATTTCCCGAGATAGATTTATTTCCGCGCAGGACAACCTTAACAGCAGCTCCAGGTCCGGTAGAAGAAGTAGTAACGGTGGCGCCAGCAACCTTTCCCGTCAAGCTCGTCATCACGTTTCCGCTATTATCACGGACGTCGTTTACTGCTTCGGCACCAAGTTGTTGCGTGGCAAACGTGAGTCCCCTTGTTTCACGCTTGATACCCAAGGCGGTGACGACAACTTCGCCGATGGTCTCTTGTTCCTGGATAAGTTCGACTTTCACCAGGAGGTCAGCACCTACGGCCACCGTCGCTTTGAGGTAGCCTAGCATCCGCACCGAAATAGAATCGCCAACAGCTGCGTCCATATCAATAATTCCTGCTGCTGATGTCGTTCCTGATGCATTTGTTTTGAGATTGGTCACCGTAGCGCCGGGCAGCGGGAGTTTCCCTTCGCTATCTGTTACGGTAATCGTGCGCTTTGTACCTGCTTCTTGCGCCTGAACAAAAGGAGATGATAGCAGGAGCAACACACATAAAAGCCCCCATGGTCCGAGCTCTTTTAGATAACTTTTACGTATCATAATCTTAATGGTTTATGTTATTTGATCAGTTGTTATAGAAACTGATTTACTGTAAAGGAAAGGCATAACTTACAGGATTGCAACAAATCAGCCGATTAAAAAAGCGGTAGCGTTATCGGAAAGCGGATAGTAAAAAAGCTTCGAGGCATTCGATCAGATGCAATAGACAATGCCGTATAAAAGAGTTGCGCCTGTGCTGCATTCGCTAAAAGCGTACACGGCACAGGCGCAAGCACAGCAATCCTGTCAAAGGCTAGGATGGCTACCTTATTTTACATACTTCCAGGTAAATGATTTTTTCCTAAACGTCAATGCTAAATGCCCTGGTGCGGTACCGTGAAAAGCACCATTCCACCAATTGCCGGAGACAGCGCCTGCTGTAATAAATTGTACATCTTTTACGTTAATCTCTTCGTACAAATGCATATGGCCTTGCAGCACCAGCTTTAAATTGTGTTTTTCAAACATATCGAAAACCTGCTTTTGGTTTGCAAAGGTATCTGCGCCGGTATAGCGACCTTCTAACACGGGATAGTAGACAGATAGGAAAGGCACGTGCGTCACCACGACGATTGGCCGATCTGCGGGGGTTTGTTTCAACAAATCTTTAAGCCAGTTCAATTGTTCCTCTTTCAAAGCATATTGCTTATCCAGTATTTCCACGCTATTTAACACAATAAATGTCCATCCTTTATGATCGAAACTGTAGAAAGGCTTTCCAAAAGTACCTTCAAAGACCTCAAAATCATTTTTACCGTTACGCATGGAGGCGGGCAGGCGATCGTGATTGCCAATGGCCAAATGATAGGGCTTCTTGCTCGCATCAAGCAGGTTTTTAAGCTGTTGCATACGCTCTTTGCCTTTTGGAATATCGCTTTCGTGTAGATTATCAATATCCACATTGTCGCCCCCAGTTAGGATAAAATCCACATCCTTGGGTAATCTTGTTACCCGCTTTTTCACTTCACCCAACGTGCTATCGCTATGGATATGCATATCCGTAAGGAAAGCCACGTTAAAGTCCTGCGCTTTTGCGCCCATGCTGCTGCCCAGCAAAATGCTGAGCAGTAAGCCCAATAGTCTATTTACTTTTTTCATTACCAACCGAATATTTGTTTTAAGTTATTATTTAATTGAATTTCAATCTGCGGAATTGGGCGATAATAGTATTTCGGTTCCTCGAACGTACCGGTCCGTTCAATCGTTTCCACCGTGCCGCTGTTGCCTTGTGATAAAAACACACCTACATCCTGTCCAAAGCCACCAGCTCGGTAATACACCAATTCACGCCCCAGGCTATTTTTCTCCTTTACTGCAGGAATAGTGGCCGATTCAGGAAGCAAAACAATATCTGGCACCCCGTCACCTGTCATATCATGCTGGCCAAGCCCAGAGAAATAAATGCCCTCACGCTTATTCTCCAACAGTTTTCCGAGATTCCAACGCATCAAATCGTCAAAACGAAATCCTTCAAACGCAAGTTCTACACGGCGTTCGCGGCGTACTTCCAGCACCATATTACGCTGTGTGCTTTCCACGTTCGGGTGCTTGATCGACATTGCCGGGTCGATAGCTTGTGCTAATGCTAGATCAGGCATGTCTACCCTTCTTCGCAATAGGTTGATGCTGCGGTGCAGATCTTCCTGTGTGAGCGTACCCAATTCTGCCTTTGCCTCCGCGAAATTTAGCAAAACTTCTGCATATCGGTACAATGGAATATCCAAATTTCGACGCGCTTCTACACTCAGGACATTCTGAAAGCCTTTGATTTGGTGGTAACCCGAGAAGTTTTTCGCCAGCTGCTGTACGTATAAGCCGGGGCCTTGCGCGTAGGTATGCGAGTAGATGAGTTCCCAACCCGGATAAGCATAGGACTGAGCCAATCGCGGATCGCGATCCGCAAACTCCCGCACGAAAGAAAACCGCTCAAAGCCTGGCTGACTTGAATAGAATGAGCCATCTTTCATTAAATAAGTTTGAACCAAATCGCGTAGCGGATAGTATTCATAATTGCCAAACATACCCGGCCAATCACTGGCATTTACCACGTTATTAGCGTAAAACCTCCCCAAGACCACCTCTTTATTATTATCCAAGCTTTCACTGAAAAATAAGTTACCGTAATCTGCTGATGGATTGCCCGTATTATAGATTTCATAGCCACCTTCCCGCATCATCTGGTCACTTAAGCTATACGCCTTTTCAATAAGTGCATTCGCTGTAGCCTGTAAATTCAGTTCGTTGTGGTATTTCCTATAGGTACCTTCGTAGAGCGCAAATCGGCCAAATTCCTGCATCACCACCCACTTGTTCACGGCTCCTAATGGAGCCTGCGGATTGACGTGCTGCGCCGCATACTCAAAATCTTCCAGGATCTTACCAACCACAAATTCTCGGGAATCCCGCCCTGCAAAAAGGTAATCTTGGTCGCCTACTTCCAACGCTTTATCTACCCAGGGCACATCCGAGAAGCGCTTCACCTTTTCTACGTAGAAGCGCGCACGGAAGTATCGTCCCAACCCCTCATAATGTGCTTTTTCCGTTTCGCTGATCTGTGCTTTGCCCATATTTGCCAAATAGAAATTTACTTTGCGTAGCTGCTCCCAATCGTCATGCCCCCAACCTGTCGTGATGGTCGATGCTGTTGCATTCCCGGCCATAAGGTTCTTGACTTCAATGTTTCCGGTGCTGCTGGCATTGTCTGTTGTGGCGTCTGCCTGGTAGATTTCTACGCCTGGAAAATCATACAGCCCCATGATGAAGAGGTCTAAATCATTTGCGGTGTTGAAAAAGCTTTCCCTATTTATTTCTGTCTCCGACATGCGATCCATAAAATCATCGTTGCAACTGCTGCTTGCAAAAAGTAGGGCAAAAAGGGCTGTTTTTATATATCTGTTCATGATGCTTTACATTAAAAGGTTACTTGAATTCCACCGGAGAAGCTACGTTGAAACGGATAGGTAAGGCCATTACCTACGCGCTCTGGGCTTACCTGTGGATCGGTATAGGTGTTTTCATTTAGGGTTTCCGGATCGAAGTAGCGTTTAACGGCCGACCATTCGATCAAGTTTTCGCCGCTTAGGTATAGGCGCACATGGCTAATTTTAGCTCTTGAAGTCCAAGCTTTGGGCAAGGTATAGCCCACGGTCAAATTCTTAAGCCGAAGATAAGCCGCATTTAGTAAATAGTTTGTTTGTGGAATGGCCAAGCCTTGTGCCTGATCTATCCGCGTTCCGAGGTTCCTGTCGGCCAACCAAGATTGCAGAACTGGATAGGTGGCATCTAGATTTTGATCTGCAAGACCTAAATTCAAGTAGCTCTGCGAATGGCGAGCGCGTTCTGCATCGGTGTCTGAAGTCGCACGGTAAAAGTCTAGCAAATGACCATAAAAGTTGCCATAGGGCTGTTGGTAGACACCCCAGTATAAATAATCGATGGGGTAGTAATCCCGCTTCGCAATGCCCTGAAAAAATGTCCGCAGATCAAAGCCTTTCCAATCCGCAGATAGGTCAATACCGAATTGATAGCGTGGCGTGGAGTTGCCTATGCTTTTTAAATCTTTGGTATCGCCTACGGTGTATCCCTTTTCAATAACACCGTTACCATCCTGATCTACATATTTAGGCCATCCCGGTACAATGGACAAAGCTCCCCAAGGAATAATACTCGATTGATCAAGTGCGGCAATTTCCGCGGTATTGGTGAAAAAGCCGTCGCTCTCTAAGCCCCATATTTCCCCCATGCGCATTCCTTTATAATAATTCGTAATACTGTTATTGGGATTGTCAAAGCGGGTAATTTCCGAATAGGAATCAGAGAGTAATACTTTTGCGTTAAAACCAAGCGGCGATCCGGCCAGTTCAAATCGATCTTGATAAGATAGCGTCAGCTCCCAGCCATTCGTCCGCAAATCTGCCGCATTTTCGTTAGGCTCAAGCGCGCCCAGTACATTGGGTAGCTCCCGCCCCATCGTGAGCATACCCAAGGTTTCCCTCGTGTAATAATCAAAACTCGCCGACAGTTTATTCTTTAAAATAGCCATATCTAAACCAACGTTTATTGTATTAACCTCTTCCCAAGTGTAATTTGGTGAAACCAGTGGGGGCACATCGATATATATGGCCTGTGCGCCGCCAATAAGGTATTCGGAATTCTGCTTCGCCATGGAAGCGAGGTAACCATAGTTACTTACGGATTGATTACCCAGGGCGCCGTATGAGGCGCGAAGCTTCAGCAAGTTTATCGCGCTGACATCGCGAAGAAAATTTTCACGATCTAAACGCCAGGCTACAGAACCCGAAGGAAAGAATCCAAACCGCTTATCCTTGGGGAAGCGAGAAGATCCATCATAGCGCCCGTTAAATTCCACAATATATTTATCATCATAGGTATAATTTAATCGATAGAAAGCGCCCCGTAACGCATAGGTGTCTATACCTTCGCCAACATTGGTTGTACCCGTCGCAAACTCTATCGTCGGGTAAGTCTCCGAGATTAACCCTTGCCTACGCATATCCAACAGCTCATAGCGGAAGCTTTCTTGGTTAAACCCCAGCACGGCCGCTATCGCATGTTTGTTAAATGTTTGTGCATAAGTTCCGAAGATGTTGTATACATTGTAATAGGAAAATCCCGCCTCACGGAAGGCTTCGCTGGTTCCTTCTTTCCGCACATCATCCGGCCCAAAACCTATGTTATACTGGGTTCGGTATTCGTTTCTGTTCATCGAATTACGCTGGAACGTATAGTCTGCGTTAATCTTGAACATGTTTTTAAAAAAGCGAAGCTCTGTATTAAAAGTTGACTGTACATCCATTCGCTTTATATCGGCCTTTCCACCATCAACCATCTCCGCAGCAAGGCGGCCTACGCTGGTATTTGCCCAGGTGCCATCCGGATTCTTGTCATAGCTTGTTGGGAACACATTATAAATAGCAGCTAAATCCATGCGAGATGGCGACAGTCGTCGTGTACTCCCAATCACCGTATTGTTGCCAAACGAGATGAAATCAGCCAGTTTATAGTTCACTTTTGCCCGCAAATTATACCGATCGAAGTAGTCATCTGTTAATATTACCGGCGAGTTTTGTCGGTTATAGCTGCCACTAAGGTAGTATTGTACCTTTTCGCCGGCGCCAGAAATCGATAAATCATGCGTCTGCGCTGAATTCCAGTCCGAAAGAAAATAGCGCGTCCAATCCCGATCGCCCATGTACTCCCACGATTTGCTGTCGGATGGGTTTATACGTACACCTGGTATAGATGGGTCGTCCGAACGTTCCTTTGCGTATTGGTAATGCTGGTCGGAATAATTTACGTTGTTCCAAGGCGTATTGTCTGTAGATGTTTGCAACAAGCGGGAAAATACATACGGATCCGTTATTTTATCGGGCATTACTGTCGGCGTATTCCAGGTGAAGTTATTGCTGTAGCTGACCTTCGCATCGCCCTTACCCACCTTCGTCGTGATAATGATAACCCCGAAGGAGGCACGTGCGCCATAGATCGCCGCAGCCGATGCGTCTTTAATGATCGAAAAGGACTCGATGTCTTGCGGTGCGATACGAATGAGCTCGGCTGTCGTCACCGGAACATTGTCTACCAAGATCAACGGATCGCCACCATTGATGGAGGTGATCCCTCGGATGTTGATATTGGGTGTAGCGCCGGGTGCGCCAGAGTTAAACTGTACGTTTAAGTTGGGCGCAATACCTTGCAACCCCTGTGCGATGTTGGATATAGGACGGCTTTCCAATACCTCGCCACTTATATAGTCCACGGCGCCAGATAGGTTAACCTTTTTTTGCGTACCATAGCCTACCACGACCACTTCATCCATATCATTTAAAATAGGATCTCGCAATTGTATCACGACGCTGGAGCGCTTGCCCTCGGATACAATATACTGACATTCCTGTTGAGGTTGTAAACCGGTGAAAGTTACCTGGATACAGTAGTTGCTATCAGCTACTAGACTTGCAAAAACCGCTTTTCCCTGCTCGTCGGATAAACCTATTCGCTTAAAGTTATCCAGTTTACTATTCGATAGCGTAATTGTGGCATTTGGTAAACTTTTGGACTCCGCGTCCTGCACGATCACCACTACTTGGCCCGTCTCTTGGGCGAAAGCCCAGCTCGCTAAAGACAATGTCATTAGCAGCAGCATTATACCTTTCCTTGGTATACTGTTCGTCAAAAATAATCGCATATTCATGTTAAAAATTGTGCATAATAAAGTCCCACAACCCAACTTTGGGCTGTTAATCCTATTCGCTTTTTATCTGTTAATCTACTTTATGGATCGTGTATTTATTTTCTTCTTTATCCCATTGCATTGTGAGATCATTCGCAAGGCAAATGGTATTTAAAATCTGCTCGATACGATGCTGATGATCGTAGCTCCCATAGAAGGACATGCCAGCCAATTCCTTTGCTGAGAATATGATCGTCGTTTCATAGAAAGAGGCCAGTTCGGGCAACACTTCTGTTAACGGTTTGTGGTGAAAAAATAGTGATGCTGCTATAGGTTGCTTTATTGGCTTTGTTTCTGTAGCGACTTTAATTGCATCTAGTGGTTGGACCTTCTGCATCTGCTCCTCCCAATGCTGGCCTGGCTTCAGGTAGGCGAGCAGGACTTCCCTCCCATCCTGTTGTTGCTCTTTAATAGCCACCTTCCCCTCTAGCAAACGAATGCGTGGTTTGGATCCCTTGCTTGGCTGCTCCACCCAAAAGGATGTTCCAAGTGCGGTGGTCACTATATTAGCCGATACTACAGAAAATGGACGTTTTCTATCGTGCGCGACGTCGAAGAAGGCTCGGCCTTCCAGTGTCAATACACGTCTGTATGATTCAAAAGGCACTTTCCATGTCAGTCGGGAGTTGGCTAGTAAACGGACGCGCGTGCCATCCAAGAGGTAAAAAGTGCTGTCCCGTCCAGATGTATTCAAAACGCTGTATTCCTCTGGAACGGAGATCTGTAAAGTACGCGCCTTGCTGAAATTCATAGCTGTATGATTGGTCTTTTTGTCATCATGCAATAGCCCCCGTCCTCCAAATGCGATTAACAGGATGGAAGCCGCCACGGCTATAGCCTGCCGATAGCGTGGCATACGACGCACGATCCTTGACTCGTCAGGTAGTAGGCGTTCATCGATCCTACGTTTCAATGCAATCTTTCTTTCTTCGAGCATGGTAGTTTGTCTGTCGGAAATATCCAGTTGCAGCATCCACTGTTCCAAACGGAATTTTTCATCCGCGTCGAGCTGCCCCTTCACATACCGATCAATTAGTTCCTCCAATTCGCTTTTTTTGTCCTGCATACATCTTATAGTTGCCGAAATCGCCAAGGGTACCATCGGTTTTACATTAAGAGTAAATGAAGTTTATGTGAAGTTAAAGTGAAGGTTTTTTAATAAAGGATAATTTTTTTTTGCGGTTTGGCCTCCGCTCTAACCCTTCCGCCGCATGCCGCTGTAGGGCAAATACTTTGTAGGGTAGTATGATTTTTTAAACGGGTTGTCCGACGCTAAACCCTTCCGCCGCATGCCGCGGCAGGGCAAATACTTTTGGAGGGTAATGTAGTTTCTAAACGGATTGTCCAACGCACAACCTTTCCGCCGCATGCCGCGGCAAGGCAAATACTTTTGTAGGGTAATGTAGTTTCTAAACGGATTTTCCAACGCTAAACCCTTCCGCCGCATGCCGCGGCAGGGCAAATACTTTTTTAGGGTAATGTAGTTTCTAAACGGATTATCCTACGCTAAACCCTTCCGCCGCATGCCGCGGCAAGGCAAATACTTTTGAGGGGCAAAAGTATTCAAAACCCCGTCGCTTATTTTTGTTGCATCCTTATTAGATAGTGCACAGGCAAATGACTACAGACGCAACAAAACTGATGCGACATTTCGTTTAATTAAGG
>NZ_JJMU01000059.1 GCF_000757725.1 Sphingobacterium deserti | reverse complement strand
GTACACATTACTCAATACTAAACACTACATTGCAGGCACTAAAATTAACGGTGAATGTCGCCTCGAAAGCTTTGCAATATGTAGAAGTTTGCTGATGCACAACCCATCCTTGCAAAGGTTTCAAGCGACGATTTTTTGCTTCTTTTTCAGAAAAAAAGAAGGCCCCGTCCGGGCATAGGACAAAGATCTGCCGCATGCCGCGGCAAGGCAAGGCAAATACTTTTGTAGGGTAAAAGTATTCAAAACCCCGTCGCTTATTTTTGTTGCATCCCTTTTGGATAGTGCGAAGGCAAATGACTACAGAATCAAAAGTAAAAATTCAAAAGTAATAAAAGTTGTACCCAGTACCATTTCTACATACTACGTACCAAAATCTATGTACTAAATACTGAAATCTAAATACACATTAACCCTATGAGCGCAAAATAAATTACATCGACTTGCTGTTCCTCCATATGTCGGCGGATCTGCTGTAAAGCTTTACTGAGTTGATTTTTTACAGTTTGTGTGGAGAGCCCAAGGCTATCTGCGATTTCTTTGTTGTTTAGTGCCTTATAATACTTCAGCTGAAACACTTCTTTCATGCGGAGCGGCATTTCGCGTACCGATTCTTCTATAGCTTCCTGTAAATTCTCAAACTGCTCTTCATATAGTTTCGCGCTAAATAGCTCGTCGTCACTATAGGGCTCGACGTATAGCTTATAGTTGTCTATATGTTTTTGTTGGACACCTTGTCTGCGGAAATACATAAATACCTTAAAGTGAAGAGCAGAAATCAAGTAAGATTTTATAGACGTCTGGATGTTTATGGCATGTCTTCTTTGCCAGATATCAATAAAAAGCTCCTGAACAACATCCATAGCTGCATCCGTATCGCCCAATTTTTTACTGGCAATACTCAACAACGTGGCCCCATAGCTATCGTACATGCTGTCGAATGCTTTATAATCGCCCAGCGCAATATTTTCCCATAGGATCTTATCAGACGAACGTTCCATACACTCCTATTAAAATATTTGATCAGAACAAAAATCCATCTTTAATACTAGCAAAATATTAAGTATTCATTAAACAATCGTTAAATAGACAATCCTTAGCTAAGACGTGCGTTATGTCAAGTACAAAGGAGAACTGCTCAGGTGTTTTCCACCGAACCGACGAATTTATAACGTACGAATGGGATAAGCACCCAAATATTTTCCAGAAAAGGCGGGTGTTATAAAATTTCGAAAATATGGCACATGGTTTGAAAAAGTTTAGACATAAGAAACAGAAATAAAAACTAAACTTTACACCTCATGGAAAATATAGAAACAAAAGCAAAACAACTAGGGTTAGATAAAGGATATTATTTATTATTGATGGCTATTTTAGAGGAATCTGAAGAAGCGATTGAGCTGCCTCTCGCCTGCTAGATACAACTATACATATACACATATATTTAATTCGAAAAGCAAAATCGTCTGGTTTTGCTTTTTTTATTTCATGGTATATAGCATTTTCCAAGTCTTCCGCTTCAATACGAATCATTGAGCCGAAAGATATTTTTTTCCAAAAGATCAAAGAAAAGTAGCGCCCGTCTGATCTTCCATCGGTCGATGGGTTGTACTTCATATAGTTCATCGTCATCATTTTCCTGTGTATACAGAAAAACTGCTGGATCACCGCTCACCGTTTCCAGCAAATAAAAATAATAGCATTCAAATCGGTCTTTCCCTAAATCTTTTACAATGCTTATTCGGGCGTGCTGGTCTTCTGCACGATTTTCATTTTGAAATTCCCACTGAAAGCCTCTGAAGAAAATTGCTCCGTCATCATCATCGTGCTTTTTGGCCATTTTCTTCACCAGTGGTACGTCCATGATGGCTTTAAATGTCTCTACGGAGACCTTTCGCTGTAAGGTTTCCTCTAAGAAGTTCATCTCGGAATAATGATCCAACAGCAAAGGCCATTGCTCTTTGAGAAAGTCACGGTATCGGGAGGGTGACAGCAGGGAGAATGGATGCCAAACTTCACCGACTTCGTTCAACTCTCTAAATGCAAGCGCAAATACGGGCTTCTTTGGCATCATGATGTTATTCATACTAGCAGGATCAAAACCGAAGTACACCAAACAACCAAACTCTTCACTTTTCTGGAAATACAGCATGCATGACAGAGGTTCGCAGGAGCGCATAAATATGCGCCGAAAGACATCACCATCCCAATACGCCAACTGCCGGTCTTCACCTGGTTGATCATTTTCACGACTTAACAAAATTCCTTCCGCGAAACGTAGCAAATTGCTTGGCGAAATCTCCTGATCGGCAAAGAAAAACGGAGCCTGCATATTCTCTGCCGCCGTAACACTTTCGAGCAATACCGAACGATTTTCGCGCAAAGCTTCGTAAAGCTGCTCAGCTTTGATCCAATCCTTCCAAGAGTAGGCCACCTCACCCATTTCATCTTCGTTAAATAAAAATGCCTTATCAAAAAGCATCGTTAAATAATCCGGATGATCATAATCCTCATCGATTTCATCCCACAGCAAATGCGGTATTGTCAGGTTCTCTAATGCTAAAAATCGATAACTGTCCACATTGTAATCTGTATTTAAGAATACCGAAGCGCGGATATTTCCTTCCACATGCAAACTTCCGTGATTATAATCGCCCCAAAACAGCCCTCGCACATGCAAGTTTCCGCAGATGTATATTTCTTGGCCCCCCACTAATACGTTCTCAGCGAGTAAATCGCCCAGCACAATAAGTCCGCTAGAACCATCTGTATCCGTGTTGAAGATCTGTGTAGCCTGGAGGTTACCCGTGACCAATACCAGCGGATAAAATTCTGCGTCTTGCTCCGCCCCGAAAATATGATCCAAGTCGACGGGATTCTTCCAATTTTGATCGCCTTCACATAGCAGCACCTGCTCATCGTAGTGCTGATCCTTATACCAACAGTTCTCTGGAATAAGGTGTTGTACACTGTCGAAGGATACTTTTTTCATGCTGTTGAATTTAACTGAAACCTACAAAAACAAATATAACGCAAAAATGCTGCGCAGCGTATCACGGAAAATAGGTAATTTATTGTAATGACGTGGCGCTGGTGAGTATAAATACGTAGCCTTGTTATAAATCAACCCCGCCAAAGGAAAAACACCTTTTATAAGCACCGGAAAGTGCGCATTCCGCTCGTTGACAGTATTTTGGCACAAGGTTTGAAAATGTTTTTATAACAAACAGAAAACATTAAACTTAAAACATAGAGCCATGGAAAATTTAGAACTAAACGCAGCAAAACTAGGATTGGATAAAGGCTACTATCTATTGTTGATGGCCATCTTAGAGGAAGAGCAGGAAACACAAGAGCTCAGCCAAGCATCTTAAAATACAACAACTATTCTATATACATTTGATCGCGAAGAGCAAGAGTCCCCAAACTTTTGCTCTTTTTCATTAGGGGTTAACCGTCGTTTCTTTTTGAACCGCCGCAACCACGGATCGGTGCTTCTCTCCCCATTGTTCCAACTGCTTAATGACTGGCTGTAGCTCATAGCCTATCGCCGTGAGTTGGTAGTCCACACGGGCCGGAACTGTGGCGTAGATCGTGCGTGATATGATCCCGTTATCTTCCAATTTTCGCAATTGCAAAGCCAGCATTCGTTCGGTAATATTGGGCAGCCGATGTTTCAATTCACTGAATCGCAGCTTTCCTGCTAATAGCCAGGAACAAATAGCTAATGACCATTGCCAGAAATGAGTTGTGCGGCATAGACCTCGGGACATTCGTCTGATAACGCGGAGCGATTAGCGAAATTGCTGGATGTTTCTTTGATTTTAGACATGCCTTACATTTTTTATAGTAGCTTACAATAAGCTGCTAATATACGGTATCACCTTCAGAAGCATTAGTTTTGTATGTATACGCAACGTAAAATTGATTAAATGAAAACATTAGTTATCGTCGTACATCCCGACATGAAAAATTCTGTGATAAATAAGCGATGGGTGGAAGAATTGCAGAAATACCCCGACACATACACTGTACACCAGCTTTATGCATGCTACCCAGACGAGCAAATAGACGTGCCCGCGGAGCAGCATTTAATAGAGCAACACGATAAAATTGTTTTTCAATTTCCGTTTTATTGGTTCTCGAGCCCACCCCTACTCAAAAAATGGTTTGATGAAGTACTGACGCATGGCTGGGCATATGGCAGCAAAAGCGGTTACAAGCTTGCCGAAAAAACTATTAGTCTTGCCATCACCGTGGGCGGCGATGAAGATGAGTATCGCGAAGGCGAAAAATATGGCTATACAATGCAGGAATTATTGCGTCCCTTTGAACTTACGTTTGACTACATCAAAGCGGATTACAAACCATTTTTCGCATACTACGGGTTGGAGTTCAAGGCCACGGAGGAATGGATCGAGAAGAGTGTGGCGTTGTACTTAGCGCACATTGATTCGTTTTAGTTATTTTATCGCATATTCATTTTCGAAGACGCTATTATCTTTGATATATACTGCAGAAAAAGACAAAGGATCAGGTAGAAAATCGGTCGACGTATTGAAGAAGTTCAATACATTGCTCAGCGGTTTGTCATTATCGAACGCAATTTCCTTCTTAGTTCCAAATACGGCAACCCTGAAAGTAAACGTAGACATGATCGATTTCTGCTGCGGAGTCAGCTCTCTACCTTGTATCTCAGACTGAAGTATGGATCTGATGACCGTTGTAGGTTGATTAGACTCCACAAGGACAACAGCTTTCTTACCAAATAAAAGCGAGTTTATAATGATTAAGCTGTCGACATTAAGTTCTTTGTTTTTTACGGCGTCAACTTGTTTTTGAGGATCCATCATATCCAAATCCAACGTAAACAATATTTGCTCCAGGTGGATCATCACTTTGTTCGTTTCGCTCTCACCGGCGGGGATTTTAAACCATTTTTTAACATCTACCAGTTGACCGAAATATAGGCTTAATCGGTTATAGTCCGTTATTTCTTCGATGGCGTAGCTGAAGCTTAGATTTTGCGATGTCGGTTTGTAGCGTTCCTCCATTTTCTTTTGCAAATCCTTCCTGCTGGAATTAAGTTCGAACGATAAATTTTCCCAAGTGTTACTGCTCGTAGAAACTCTCATTGTCATAGGCTCAGCAGCCACAAATTCATGTACCGGCTTGTTTATGGATTGAATGGTCATGATTGCGCCCAAATACACGTCTTTCGGCGCTTTCGTAAATAAATTTGTGGAGCGTTCCTGAGCAGCAGCAGCATTATGACCACCGAGAACGTATAAGAACAGGATTATGGTGAGGTAGTTTACTTCCTTGCAAATATTAATCAGCTTCATAGAACGTAGAATTTATTTTAAGTTGTATACAAACATCCCCCTCTTCCATAATCTCGTTTAAGTCCGAAGTCTCTGCATAGTTTTGACCGATGATCGTTGATTTCATAATATCGTTACTACTCTTTATAAGGTAGTATTGCGTGTTCAACATATATGATTCATCGTTTTTTGTCAGTCCGAAGGCTTTCCATTCCGATGCTTGCGAACTACGGTAAAACAATATATTTTCTCTCCAAAGAGCTTCATATTTTTCCATCACGTCAAACGGCTTAGTAATGGTTAAGCTATCGTTATTGATGACCATTTTTACGGGTACAAATGCTTGGACTCTGTTTCCGAAATGAGATTTTATATCCGCCGTGTCCAATGTCGTTTTGTTGATTTCGTTTTTTGCTGATGAGTAAAAGGCCACGACCCTATTATCACCTAAACCTAGAGTAATGATATTTTCTGCAGGCAACGTCGGCTTGGGTTCTGGATCGCGGCCGTCACCGGGTTTGGAACAGCCTGCTAATACGATGACGGTCAGAATTGCAATTACGGAATCGATGATCTTTTCTTTGCTCATAATCTTTCAATTGAACTGATTAAGTAAATTTCGCTCTGTAAATATAAAAGAATTTATTTATGAAAAGAACACCCCAAACCAGCTATTTTTTTTTCTAAGAATATGGGTTAACTTGAAATCGATTGGAATTCATTAAATCACACAAAAATGATAAAGGGACTTATCTTGGTTGTATTAGTTCTGTGCCTACTTATAAAGATCTATGCAAAAGGAAATAATGCGGCTGAATTTTCAAAATTTATGCATTGATTGGCCCAGAGCAGCTTATCTCGCCTTTTCCGTTGCGAAATCAAAAACACCTACAACAAACATCAAGCCCTTACGATATGAAGTTAGATTTTTTCCTCATGGGTTTGGTGATGCAATACTTCTATCATACCCATCTTCATTAATAACCTTTACCGAGCCGACATGCTGCATCAAGTCGAAATAGAAACGTCCAAGTTTTGCTTTTTGATTATAAACAAGTGTACTGTCGAATGTAACCTGTCCATACCCGACGTAAGCGACCGACAGCAATAGACTTAAAATCAGTAATTTCACATGATGCATTGTGTGTTGGATTTAGTTCATACTAATATTACAAAAAAAATCCATCTCGGAGACATTTTTGCAGGTGTCTTCGCGACTGGCCTAAGTGGCAACTACGTTCATCCATTGCTTAAGCAATCCATAAATTTATATTTTTGTAAGTGGTTAACCATATCGTTACCGGATGAGTGTCTGGTTGAGCATCTTTTCCCTTGTCGCTAAATTGAATAGTCAGCGCAGCTATATCAAATATGCTATAATCCGGTAAGTCCTTGATATCACTTGGTAAATTAATCAATGATTCCATAGACATCTCTTGGTGAATGCCAGCTTGAAACAGGCCGGGCTTTCCACAATACATTACATATGGATCCCTTATTCCTCTCCGCTTCACCGTGTCGACATCTCTTAAATTTTAGTTTTTAACGCAGGCAGCATTTAGAGCGATTCCATCGAAAAATTATATTTCTTTTTCGGCAAAATTCATACTCATGCGAGAAACCAATGCTTGGAAATATTAGTTTGATTAAGCTTGCCAAAATTATTCTTTTCTTCATATCGATTACGAGTTTATCCTTACTCGTCAAGGAACTGAAGCAGATTTCTAATTTCCAACAATATGTACACTTTTAACCTCCCTAAAAGTAATAATTTCTTTCCAGCCACCAGTTCCACCCCTACCGTCGCCACTTGTTGGTAATTTTGATATACCTGTACTGTAATTAATAGATATAGCGTAATCAATACCTTTTCCTCCAGAAGTTATCTGAAGGACTTTTGTCGTTTGTCCTTCAAAATTTCCATACAAAGCCTTAAAGTCTTTATCAATTTTTTGAGAGCTTGTCCCGACGGTGAATGGAGATCCAGCAAACCCATTTATAATTATTCCATCTAGCTTGCTATTTAATATGAACAATTTTGTGTTTGGGTAGTTCAAGACTTCCATGTAAGCTTCATCGAAATCCGAATACTCCTTAGTAATAGAGCTAGGATTACCAAGAGCGTTAATAACGATTTGTTTAGAATCTCCTATTTTTACACCCCCAGTAGAAGGAGCCGACTTTTTGAATATCGTAGTTCTTCCTATATCAACCTGTGCATACAGCGTAATAGAAAGCATTAAAATAACCGACGTAAGTATAGTGTGCAAAGTTTTCAATTTAAAACATTATCGAAGTATAGTAATTAGAAAAATAAGCTTTGAGTCATACCGAGTAATTTTGACTATTCCCCTTAAAATTCGCGCTAGTTATTACAACAACATACCCAAAAAAAAAAATTGTTTGCCTTAGGGATTAGTATTTTCGATCGTATATAATAAAAATAACTCTTTAGTATACAAAGATATATGATTAATATCTATTTTTAAGGCAAACAGTTCATTTGTATTATTTTCGATGGCGTAGCGGCAGAAACGCATCATGGGGCTATACTTAAAAATTGGAACACGTAGTCTGACAAAATGATTTACATACTAACATTTACGAAATAAGATAGTCCGATTTATGAAAATCAAAGAACTTACATTGTACACCAATAAAATAGCTGAGCAGCAGATTTTTTTTGAAACTACATTAGGTCTTCCGATCCATCAAGAAAACTGCGATCGGTTTTGGGTACAGATAGGTTGGACAAAGCTTTGCTTTGCGCGAAGTGTCGAAGATTATCGCTATCATTATTGCTTTTTGATTCCTGCTAACAAACTGATGGAAGCCATGAACTGGTTTTCAGCTAAATTGGAAATTATCAGTGCCGAAGGTGATGAAAAAATTGTCTTTTTCGACACATGGAATGCGCATTCTTTTATTTTTATGATGCCGCGAGAAACATCGCAGAGTGTATCGTACGTCATGATTTAAACAATTTCTCAGACGAAAGCTTTACTATTGCGGATTTACTTTGCGTGAATGAGATTGGATTAGGAACGGATGATATTTCTAAAACCAATACGCAGCTTGAAGAGAGCTTAGGGAGTTACTTCTGGAAGGGCGATCTAGAAAGTTTTGCAGCCAATGGCTCGCAGGAGGGATTGTTTGTATTGCCTAATTATCTGACTAAAGAAACCTGGTTCCCTTCGGAGGTTGCCATTCAGCCGAACCCTTTAGAACGCATTATTGAAAGCGGAGGCAAGCCTTATAATTTCCGGTTTACGGACGGAAATGTTGAAGCTTTTGAATAAATTACAGCAAAATTAAAATGAGCATGATATTAGAAGTCGCTATATTAAATGTAAAACCGGGTAGATCTGAACTATTTGAAGCTGATTTTAAAACTGCAGGGCAGTACATCGCTGCGATTGACGGTTACATACGACACACATTGAAGAAATGTGCTGAGATTGAAAATCAATATATCTTATTAGTCGAATGGGTTTCAATAGAGGCACACGAAGTCGGTTTCCGACAATCACCGCAATACTTGAAATGGAAGTCTTTACTGCATGATTATTATGATCCCTTCCCGCAAGTACTGCATTATGAAGACGTATTGTAGAAGATGAAAACAAGCAACCCGAAATACGACACATAAAAATTTCTCGAATGATACAAGATGCCATCCATTCCATGGAAATTTATACCGTTCAATTTCCTAAAACTTTGCTAGCCATTAAGCTCTCAGAACTAGAATACAAAGCGAGCGCCGATAAATGGAGCAAAAAAGAAATTCTAGGTCATTTGATTGATAGCGCGACTAATAACCTAGGCCGCTTCATTGTTGCACAATATGAAGATAATCCCATTATTCAATACGATCAAGTAGCTTGGTGTAAAGGCAACTATTACCAAAGTTCAGATATAAACTATATGCTAGTACTGTGGAAAGGCTTAAACCAGCAACTGATCCACGTGTGGAAAAATCTGCCCATCGAAGCATTAAGCCGCACCGCAAATGGACAAACATTGACTTTTTTAGCAACTGATTACGTAGCACATTTCGAGCATCATTTCGAGCAGATAAAAACTAGATGATTTGTTTGATGTCTACCGAAGTATCCTTGACCATTTGTTTGGTAAATAAAACACGCATATGAAAACAGCCTTTACAAAGGATTACTGGCGGGAATTTCAAAACAAAAACCCAATGTACAATTCGATACCCTTCCCTCCTTGTTACTACTTCTGTGATAACGAGAAGGACGCGAATGACTGTGCTGAACTTGTACAAAAAGGTATTAAACGCGCAACGACTCACGCTTTATCTTCATTGCAACTTCATAACGAAGAACTTCCTTCTGTTGATGATATCGCTATCATAACGGATTGGTATGGCAACCCCAAGGCCATCATCAAAACCGTTAAAGTTGCTATTGTGCAATTTAAAGATATCACGGCCGAATATGAATATATTGAAGGCGAAGGAGATAAAAGTTTGGCGTACTGGAAGCAAGTACATTGGGATTATTACCTGCGCGAATTGAGTGACCATGGCATACAACCCACGCCCGCTATGGAATTGGTTTGTGAGCAGTTTGAGACAATTTGGCCGCTAAAAAAGTAAAGCATTAACCATGAAAATTTACAGAGAAACAGATCGCCTAATCTTAAGAGAGCTACTACCAACTGATATTGACGGCATGTTTGAATTGGACTCCGATCCGGAAGTACATCGCTATTTAGGTAACAGCCCCGTCAAAGATAAAAAGGAAATTTCTGCTATTATCGATTTCATTAGGAAACAATACATCGATTACGGTATAGGGAGATGGGCAATTGTTGATAAAGAAACACATGATTTTATAGGATGGGCAGGCCTCAAGTATATTACAGATGAGACGAACGGGCACAAAAATTACTATGATCTCGGCTACCGATTAATAACGCGCTACTGGCGCAAGGGCCTGGCAACGGAAGCGGCGATAGCATCACTGGATTATGGTTTTAATGAACTAGATTTAAAGGAAATCTTTGCAATTGCAGATTGTCGAAATCAGTGCTCTAATAACATTTTGAGGAAAATAGGATTTACGTCCGATACCGTTTTCGAGCTTGATACTGTCTTACATAATTGGTATCACATAGATAGGACTGCCTTTCGACCTTCTTCGCTGTAGTTGTTGTCATTAAGGAGACACACTAAGGTAATGGAGCGATTTACTCCGCCCAAGCAACCGCAGAGACACCCCTACCCAATATCCAACGGGTAGTATACCTTTCCTAATTCATCAGGCACATCTAATGTTACTGGTTCATCAAAGATTCCATACACGGTTGATCCTGAACCAGACATACTTGCATACACAGCGCCTTGTTCATATAGAAACAACTTCACGTCCTGTATTTCTGGATATTGCAAAAAAATGCTGTCTTCAAAATCGTTTTTGATGTAAAACTTCCAATCCTGGAGCGGCAGCTTCAGCGAATCGACAAGATCAAATTCTGCTGGCCTTGGCGATACGCCACGGTAGGCTTCCGCGGTGGATACATGAACATTTGGCTTAATCAGCACAATATACTTTTCCGACAAATCCAGATCTACAGCGGACAGGTCCGTACCAATGCCGATAGCATACATGGGTTTGTTGATGATAAAAAATGGACAGTCAGCCCCTAATCGGCTAGCCTCTGCACACAACTCTTTTTCAGACAAGCCCAATGCGCATTGCGCATTCAGCATCTTCAACAGGGCTGCCGCATCGGAAGAGCCACCTCCTAGGCCGGCCCCAAAAGGAATTTGCTTGTGTAAATGGATATGCACGGGTGGCAGAGAATAACGCTCGGCCAGCAAGTCATAAGCGCGCAAACATAAATTGTCCGCATCTGGCGCCAGGTCAATACCGGTAATTTCCAAACTGGTCATTCCAGATGCTTTCGGATGAAGCTCGATAATATCGTAAATGGGATAGGGATAGAAAATACTTTCCAAGGAATGGTATCCATCCGCTCGCTTCTCGGTTATGTTCAACCCAATATTGATCTTTGCGTTCGCATATGCAATCATAGCACAATATTAACAAATCCGGTCAGGATTTGCGCGCAAAATAAGATTTTGTTTAAAAGACTATGAGTTTGTAAATTGCGCTCTTGTGAGATGGTAGCTATGGTTCGTTTGATATTCTTTTGTTTTGCTTTGGTATTTTCTGCATGCACATATGCACAGTCGGTTCCCTCGACCGGCAGCCCTTTTGTGCAGAATTATACGAAATCACAATACAAGGCAGGCAACCAAAATTGGAGTATTGCGCAGGGGAAAGATGGCGTGATGTATGCGGCCAATAACAACGGCTTGATCGCTTTCAACGGTGCGTACTGGGACATTTACCCATTAAGCAATAAGAATTTTACACGGAGCGTAGCAATTGCAGCAAATGGAGATATCTTCGTTGGCGGCAAGGAAGAGTTTGGGTACTTCGAAAAAAAAGGGAATAGCCTAAAATACCACAACCTATCGCGCTTGGTAAAACCTGAAATTCTTGAAAACGATGAGATCTGGAAAATTCTATTTTTGGACAATGCTGTTATTTTCCAGTCCTTTTCTAAATTCTACGTATATAAGGACAACAAAGTGGATGTGCGCTACGGCGATGGCGAACCTTTCCTTTTTGCACATCAGGTAGATAAAACGATCTGGATGGAGCGCATCCCTTCGGGCTTAGAGCGCTGGAACGGGAGGGAATTTGCCAAGCTACAAGCCAACCTGCGCAATGTGCTTACTGTTCTCCCTTTCGATCGTGAGCAGCTTTTAGTGGGCACAGCAAAGGAAGGTCTCTATTTGCTAGACGCGAATGGTAACGCAAGCCCGTGGAAACCGGAATCAGTCGTAAACAAACTCCTCAAGGAAGCGCAGTTAAATAACGGGCTGAAAATTGACGACAATACGTTCGCCTTTGGGACCATTAAAAATGGTGTTTTCATCATTGACAGAGCAGGTCAACTACTGCAACATATCCATAAACGCAACGGTCTTCAAAACAACACCGTATTGAGCATGACGCTGGATCGGCAGGGAAATATCTGGGCGGGGCTAGACAATGGCATAGACCGCATCGAAGTTAATTCCCCATTTTACTACTACCGCGATATATTTGGAGAAATAGGAACAGTTTACGCCATTAAAGTATTTAAAGGCCGGATCTATCTAGGAACCAATCAAGGCTTGTTTTACAGCAACTGGCCGGATGGGGCGGCAATGCAACCGCTGCGATTCGAATTTATTCCAGGCTCGCAGGGACAGGTATGGACGTTGGATGTGTTTAACGACCAATTGATCTGCGGGCACAACGACGGCACGTTTTCTGTCAATGGCAGCAGCATCACACGCATTTCAAACTGGACGGGTGGCTGGTCCAATATCCAGCTGCCAAACAACCCGCAACTTTTTCTGCAAGGCAACTATACCGGCCTAGCCCTTTTTGAAGATAAGGGATCATGGCTTTTGAAACAAAAGTACAACGATCCGAAAACAGCTGTTATCAGCGTATATCCACGCAACGAAAATCAATTTTGGGTGGTGCTCAACAATGCCATACAGCTTGTGGAATTTACCGTGCCCTATCAGTCGGTCAACGTGCTCAAGACATTTTCATTCAACAGCGACTTCCCACATATACAACGTATCACGCCTGCAACGGTTCAACAAAATATCGTCTTTACGACAGACAAAGGGATCTTCGTTTTCGACAGCGTATTGTCGCGCTTCAAGCCCTACGAAGAATTAAATAGTACGCTAGGTGCTTTTGCGAAAGCCAAGAAGATCATGCCGCTCAAAAGGAACCGCTACATGTTTGCCCACGAGGGTCGCTTTGCGGAGGTGACTTTGCAGAACAACCGAATTGTGGTTGATTCGTCAAGCTTCAATAGCTTGCAAGATATCGTGATGAAAAACTACGAGGTCGTCCAAGCCGTAGGCGGGAAATTATTATTTGGCCTTGATAACGGTATCGCGTTTTATGACCTCGAGAGAAAGCATGCTCAAAAACCTGCACAGCCCCTTATCACAGGTTTACAGGAAATTTTAAACGCTAGCGATACATTGCACTACCTCGATCCCGAGGTTGCCATATCGTACAACCAAAATAATATACGCATTCAATTTGCTTCGCCTTGGTACAGTAATACGCCTGTAAAATACCAATCCCTACTGGAAGGCTTGCAGGCAGAGTGGTCCCTACCCACAGAAATACCCTACATCGATTTCACTAACCTGCCTACCGGAAAATATACCTTTCACGTGCGCGTCATGAGCGCAAACGGTACGGTCTCTGAAGTAACCACATTAACCTTTCAAATCCTGCCGCCCTGGTACTTGCAATGGCCGGCACTGCTCCTTTATGTTCTCCTGACGGTTGCCGCATTCGTGCTTGCCCGTAAGCTGATTATAGAAAAAATAAAGCGGGATAAACTGGAGATAAGAAGCAAGTTGCAACTCCGGCAGCAAGAGCTGCTTCGGAAGGAGGCTGAACAAAATGAGAAGAAGCTTATGGAGCTTAAAAACGAGCAGTTAACTGTAGAACTAGAAGCTAAAAACCGAGAGCTGGCCAATGCGGCTACAAATATTGTGTACAAAAACGAACTGCTCAACAACCTGCACGAGGAATTACTTCATGTGAAAGATCGCGATGGGAAAAAGCTATCACCGGATCAGCTTCAAAAAGTAAATAAGCTGATCGACAACGCGCGAAGTGACGAGCGCGATTGGGACTTATTTGAAAAAAGCTTCAACGAGTCGCACGAGAACTTTTTCAAGAAATTGAAAACGGATTATCCCGGGCTTTCACCCAACGACTTGAAGCTATGCGCCTACCTGCGTTTAAATATGTCTAGCAAAGACATGGCTTCCCTTATGAATATCACCACTCGTGGAATTGAGATCCGACGGTATAGATTACGAAAAAAGTTTAATCTGCCTACGGAAAAAAACCTGAGCGAGTTTCTATTGGAACTATAAGACAGCTCGCAGCAAGGCTAACATATGCGGTATCATACGCCAAAATTTCTGGCTGAAGATGGGCTAAAGCTGATAAAGATCCTTATGCCTTTCGTTCCGGTAGTACCACGCATATGACTGAACGCACCTAACCTGTGCGCAGATCATTCATCCAACAAAACAAATCCTTCACTTTCCTGTCCGCTTACGCGTAAAAATATTCCCTGTATAACCAAAAATATCAAAACCAGCTATTTCTTATAATATTTTAGCAAAATATGCGTTGCATGGTCTTGCTAAATCAATTTTATAGGCGCGTATCACCGGATAAAACTGCCAAAAACACTACATCAATACTACTACACCGCAATAGTGTACTTACTACACCTTTAAAAAGAATTTGAGCAATCACTCACCCAAATTAATCAACTGTATTACAAAGGATTAAAACTACTAAATCACCTACAGTGTAGCGGCATAATACCGATGAAGTAGTAATGTGAAATCAAATAATTTCATCGCTGAACGAATACATCACATCTTTGTTTTAATTATAAACACTGTGTTACAAGACCAGTTATTGTCATAACAAACGAACAAACAAACAAATTAAAACAAACTAGCTCTATGAGGAAGTTATTTACACTCTTCTTGTTTTTAACCGCTATCCTATCCGTTGGATATGCACAGGTTAAAACTGTCACTGGTACAGTGAAGGATAGCGGGTCGCTATTCGTCTTGCCCGGCGTGACAGTGTCTGCCAGCAGCGGTCAAAATACACAAACCGATGCTGCGGGTCGTTTCACTATAGAAACGGCCGCAACCGATTCCTTGACCTTTCGGTTTATCGGGTACACTGCACAATCTGTAACGGTGGGCAGTCAAACAAATCTTGATGTATTTTTAGTGAGCGATGACCAGGCTTTGGAAGAAGTCGTTGTTATCGGTTATGGTACACAAAAGAAAGCCGATCTTACAGGCGCTATATCTTCGATAAAGGCCGATGAAATTGCGAAGCAGCCGGCGCTTTCAGCCATGCAGTCCGTGCAGGGTAAGGTTGCAGGTTTAAATATTGTTGCTTCAGATGCACCTGGCTCCTCCCCTAACGTTATCATTCGTGGTTTGGGTACGGCACTGAGCGGTCGAAACCCGTTATATATCGTGGATGGTATGCCCGTTGCCGATATTAACAACATCAACCCAACGGACATTGAATCGATGGATGTCTTAAAGGATGCGTCATCTGCATCAATCTATGGTCTACGTGCTGCGAATGGTGTTGTTATTATAACGACTAAAAAGGGTAAGGCTGGATTTTTACGTATCAACTACGAAAGCTACTCTGGCATAAAAAACATTTTGAATCCTGTAAAAATGGCTAATGGCAGTCAATATGCTACGTACGTCACGGAGAATCTCAATGCAATAAATGCCGGTTACCAAATCCAATCGACAGGACAACCGTATGATACCGATTGGTATGATGAAATCCTAAAAACTGGAACGGTGTTTAACAACGCGGTAAGTTTATCTGGCGGATCCGATGCTGTCGACTACTTTTTAAGCTTTAACAACTTTACGGAAAACGGCTTGCTAGAAGGTGCGAAATTCAAGCGTAACGTGATCAGAAACAACAATACGTATAAATTTCTGGAAGGCCGCCTGAAGTTCAATCAAACCTTGAACCTTACGTTTACTGATAACAACATTAAGCCAAATGGCGCTTTCAATACCGCCTATCGTCAAACGCCTTTAAGCCCGGTATGGTATCCGAACGGCAGAGCCGGTCGTCCGATATTGAATGCGCAGAGTGGTTTGATAGATTATGAATCGGGCGATATCAGAGTCTTAAACTCTATCGGTAACCCGGTATATGATATTAGCCGCTACAATGAATTGCAAAAATCTACAACATTACAAGGTGGTTTTGAAGGCGAATTTCGTATTACAGACTATTTAAAAGTTAATTCCCGTGTTGGTGCTACGAAGTATTGGACACGTGGTCGTACCTTCCAAGATATCCGCGATGCTTACTTAAACGAGTCACCGACGCAACTCGAATCGGAATTTGAACGTTTACGCGCGCAAAACCCCACATCAGCCACTTATGCTTACAACAGGCTTAATCTTCAACAGGAAGAAACATTCCGTTGGATTTGGGAGAACTTCCTGACATTTCAAAAAAGCTTTGGAAAGCATAATCTTGATGCGACATTAGGTATGTCTAGAGAAGAATTTGGAATAGGAAACAGAACTGCCCTTACAGGATATGACCTGCCGGCGCAAGAGCAATATTGGAACTTGCTTCACGTATCTGGCCAATATCCAAGAACGGTAGACCAACGCGAATTTACACATCGTGCTTTAGCATCATACTTCGCTCGTGCGCAATATAATTTCGACAGTCGCTATTATTTGACGGGTACTGTCCGTCGTGACGGATCAAGCGTATTCCGCGCATCGGGAGAATACTGGGGTACTTTCCCATCCTTTGGCGCTGGCTGGACCATCAGCAATGAGAAATTTATGCAGAATGCAAGCTGGGTAAATTTGTTGAAGTTAAGAGGAAACTGGGGTGTATTGGGTAACCAAGATATTCCGCTTAATATTTCACAAATCATTGTTTCTCCAGGAACAGATGGAGGCGCAGGCACCAACAATAATAACTATGTATTAGGGCCAAGCCAGGAATTGGTATACGGTGCGTCATTTGGGACACCAGCTATACCCCTTACTTGGGAAAAGACATATGAAACAGGCTTTGGTGTGGATTTTGGCTTCCTGAACAATCAGTTGACCGGTTCCATCGATTACTACCACAAAATGAACAGAAATACCATTTTGGACGTAACACCTACTTTGAACTCGCCATTTTCGCAGAATTTCTATGCACACGGAGCAAAGGTCTTGAACCAAGGTATTGAGGCTTTGGTGTCTTGGAACAAAGCTGTAAATGATAATTTCAATTACAACGTAAGCGTAAACTATTCTTACAACAAAAATGAAGTAACAGAGGTTGTTCCTGCATACGATGGTGGTATTGGAGGAAGTTTGGCTAACGGAGAAATTACGAAGCAACTTCGTGTTGGACAGCCTATTTATGCATGGTGGATGTGGGAAGCAGAAGGCGTATGGCAAAACACAACAGAAATCGCAGCAGGAGCAAGACCAGGATCACCACGACCAGGCTACCTGCGTTACAAAGATCAAAATGAGGATGGCTCTATCGATAATCGCGACAAGGTATTCTTCGGCTCATTTATCCCAACGTCAACTTACGGTATCAATATCGGGATGAATTACAAAGCTTTTGATTTCTCTGTTTATGGGTATGGTGTTGCCGGCAACAAAATCTACAATGCTTTGAAAGGTACGCGTATCAATGGAGGGGAAAACATCACCGAGGACACCTTCAACGAGCGTTGGACGCCAGAAAACCCGTCAAACGTAAATCCTGGCGCAGCTAGAGACACCTATGCTTCAAGTTACTATTTAGAATCTGGAAACTATTTCCGGATCAATAACGCGACCGTGGGCTATACCTTTAACAGGCTTTATTCAGAGAATTCGAAATTACGGATCTATTTCTCTGCTCAAAACCCACTGATGTTCACCAAGTACTCCGGCGTTTCACCAGAGATATCCGGTGTTTCATCAAGTAACAATCAGGATGATGCCCGCCCGGCTGGAACTGCTGGTGTCGAATTATCGGCTTATCCCACAACAAGAAATTTCTTGTTTGGTTTAAATCTTACTTTCTAATAACCTAGCTTGAAAAAAAATGAAAATTAAAACGTTAAATATAGCATTACTTATTGCCGCAGGCTTCCTCGTTCAGGGCTGTACAAAAGAATTTTTGGACGTCCCATCCAAAGAAATAGTTGAAGCAGATGATAGTAATGAAGTATACCAACCGGAGACTTTTATCAATGGTGTATATGGAATGTTCACCGATTGGAACTATGGATTTGCTTATTTGGGTATCACCGAAATCATATCGGATAATGCGGATAAAGGTAGCTCCGCTACGGATACAGGAACGGACAAAGACATTCTTGATGCATTGACCTATACTTCCACCACCCCTTCATTTGCGTCTACTTGGGAGCACTGGTACAAATCCATCGGACGTGCTACGCAGGCGATAGAATATACCGAGAATTTCGGATTGACAGATGAGGCCTATAAAAATAGACTTATTGGCGAAGCACGCTTCTTGCGTGCCTTAAACTATTTCTTTTTGGTACGTGGCTGGGGCGATGTAACGATTCAGGATGTAGACCTTATCCAGCGTCAATCATCAGCGGCAGTATATGCCTACATCGAGGCTGATCTGCAGTTTGCTATCGAGCATTTACCTTTAAAGTCTGCTTACGAAGCCAAAGATTTAGGCCGCGCTACGAAAGGTGCGGCTCAAGGTTTACTGGCAAAAGTGTACCTATACCAATCCAAGTGGCAAGATGCCGTTAACATGGCGCAAACTGTATTGAATTCTGGGGAGTATAGCTTAGAGCCAGATTATGCAACCATTTGGCGCGCTACCACCGATAATGGTCGCGAATCATTATTCGAATTCCAGGCCAGAGGCGAGGAAATTGCACACGGTATACAACAGTATTCACAAACCCAAGGTGCTCGTGGTGAATCTGGCTGGGGATGGGGATTTAATATCCCTTCGCAAAACCTTTTGGATGCTTTCAATGCAGAAGGTGATGAAATCCGGAAAAACGCAACGATCATATTCCCTGGAGAAACCCTATATGATGGGCGCCGAGTAAGCCCAAATGTGGAAAACCCAATGTATAATGAAAAAGCTTACTCTTCGGCCAATGCTGGTGCGGGGGATACAGACAAGAACATCCGCTACTTGCGTCTGGGCGAAATCTATCTCATTTTAGCAGAAGCCGCAAATGAAGTGGGCAATTCCCAATTAGCCGTTCAAAATTTGAATATCGTTCGTTCACGTGTGAACTTACCAGCTGTAACGACAACAGATCAAACGCAGCTGCGCCAGGCTATCTGGAAAGAGCGCCGGCTCGAACTTGCTTTTGAGCACGATAGATGGTTTGATTTGGTACGTACCAGACAAGCACAGTCTGCCATGCAAGCCGCTGGTAAAACTTTCCAGGAAAGGAACTACATATTCCCAATTCCGGATAGACAACTGATTCAAACGCCTGAAATGTCGCAGAATACGGGTTGGTAACCAACCTACCGAAAGCGAAAGTTTACATCATTGCAAGCAAGAGGAACGACGACGAAGCAATCTTTAGTATGATCAAAATGCAGATTGCTTCGTCATACTTCCTCGCAATGACGCATCTTTTGGGAATATAACGTTACGAGCACTAACGTTTTTTCCCTTTCTAATATGATACAATGAAAAAAGTACTATTTAGTTTTTTTATCCTACTGACTACGTTATCCTGTAGTAAAGAGCAATCTGGGGAAACTCCCTCGGCTGCGAGCTTCGGTATAACACAGGTAAGACTGGGAGACAATGCGTTTACAGCTAATCAACGGAATGTAGAACTGCAGCCGACCTTTCGACTATCTTTCCCTACTGCGCTGAGTGAGCAAAACCTTTCCAGCCATGTGCTGATCGTGAGCGATGGTGCGAGCGTGGCGACAAATGTCAGCCTTTCCACCGATAAACAAACAATAACAGTAGTACCTACCACTGATCTGCCAGCGCTAAAAGCTTTTACATTAGTTGTCCGAAGCTCTCTTATAGCTGTCGACGGTAAAAAACTTGATAAAGAATACGCGTATCAATTTACAACAGGTATAGATACGAAAGACAAATTTGATCGCATTTCTACCGAAGAACTACTAACCAAAGTTCAACGCCAAACTTTCACTTATTTTTGGGATCAAGCACATCCCAGCTTCGGAATGATCCGTGAGCGCAACAGCTCTGGAGAAACAGTTACAACAGGCGGCACAGGCTTCGGCCTGATGGCTATCTTGGTCGGTATCGAACGGGGTTTCGTAACCCGCGATCAAGGGGTCGAACGCATAAAAAAAATAGTTTCTTTTTTAAAAATGGCCGATAAATATCAAGGTGCATTTGCGCATTGGTATAACGGTTCTACGGGCAGAACGCAACCGTTTAGTGAAAAAGACAATGGCGCCGACATTGTCGAAACAGCCCTCCTTTTTCAGGGGCTACTTACCGCGCGAACATACTTTAACGATGCCTCACTAACAGCAGACATCAGTACGCTATATAATGCCGTAGATTGGAATTTTTTCCGTAACGGCCAACAAACCCTTCTTTGGCATTGGAGTCCGACTTTCCAATGGGAAATGAACCTGAAGATCACAGGCTGGAACGAATCCCTTATTGCATATGTACTCGCTGCAGGATCTGCCACGCATGGCATTGACGCATCTGTGTACGAGCAAGGATGGGCAAACAACGGCGCCATTCGAAATGGGAATAGCTACCATGGTATTCAGTTGCCGCTAGGCCCACCTAGCGGAGGCCCTCTATTCCTTTCCCAGTACAGCTTTCTTGGACTTAACCCTAATGGACTGCAAGATCAATATGCATCCTATTCAGATCAAGTAAAAAACCATAGTTTGATTAATCGTGCATACTGTGTGGCTAATCCGAAAGCTTTTGTTGGGTATGGAGCAGATTGCTGGGGATTAACCGCAAGTGATGACATCAACGGCTATAAAGTACACTCCCCTACCGAAGATAATGGCGTGATTAGTCCAACCGCAGCACTTGCCGCTATGCCTTATGTGCCAGAAGAGTCTATACAAGCATTAGAATTCTTCTATTACAAATTAGGCGATAAACTATGGGGAGAGCATGGATTTAAAGATGCATTTTCCTTGACCGAACCTTGGTTTGCCGATTCGTACCTAGCCATTGATCAGGGACCTATCATTATTGGTATTGAAAACTACCGTTCCGGTCTATTATGGAAATATTTTATGCAGACACCTGAAATTAAAAGCGCACTACAGAAATTAAATTTTACGTCACCTAATCTTTAGTAATGAAATTGACATCCTTGACTTTATCGGCCGTTATCGGCCTATCTTTTATAAGCTGTTCACAACATAGCGGCAACAATAATGGGCAAACCCAAGATACAACGCAGCAGGTTGGAAATGTAGCCTCTGACAGCCTCCTCACTACCGTGCAACAGCAAACCTTTCAATATTTTTGGGACGGTGCCGAGCCAAACTCGGGACTGGCGCGTGAACGCATTCATATTGATGGTGAATACCCGAAAAATGATCAAAATGTAGTAACCATAGGTGGTAGCGGCTTCGGGCTCATGGCTATCTTGGTGGGTATACATAATGAGTTCATCAGCCGGGAAGAAGGACTGGCGCACTTCCAAAAATCGTTAAGCTTCCTGGACAAGATAGAGCGCTTTCAGGGAGCTTGGTCACACTGGTATTTTGGCGATACCGGCAAGGCGAAAGCATTTAGCACGAACGACGATGGTGGTGATATAGTGGAAACGGCTTTCATGGCGGAAGCCTTGATCTGTATCCGCGAGTTTTATAAGGATGGCTCTGCTGAAGAGAAAAAAGTGGCCGCCCAGGCCGACGAACTTTGGAAAGGCATCAACTGGGATTTCTACAGAAATGGCAAAGACCTACTCTACTGGCACTGGAGTCCGAAGCATGGCTGGGGCATGAACCACGCCATCCAGGGTTTTGACGAGTGCATGATCGCCTATATTATGGCGGCCTCCTCGCCTACCCACGCCATTCCTGCATCCACATACCACAAGGGCTGGGCGCGCGATGGCGCTATCCGTTCCGATGTAAAAAAATACGGCATACCAACTGTCGTAAAACACAATGCGAAAGAGGGTGAAGTAGGTCCGCTGTTTTGGGCGCACTATTCATTTTTGGGATTAAACCCGAGAGGCTTGGTAGATCAGTATGCCAATTACGAAGATGTGGTTACCAATCACACCAAAATCAACATTGCTTACGCAAACGAAAATCCAAATAAATTTAAAGGATACGGTGCTGATAAAGGCTGGGGCTGGACGGCCAGTTACTCTACTAATGGATACAATGCACACCATCCAGACAATGACCCTACCGGTGTCATCTCGCCTACAGCAGCGTTGTCTTCGATGCCCTACAGCCCGAAGGAGAGCCTCAGCTTTATGCATTACTTGAAAGATAGTATTGGCGATAAGGTATGGGGAAAATATGGCTTTTATGATGCTTATAGCGAGACAGAAAACTGGTACCCGCAGCGCTACCTAGCTATTGATCAAGGGCCTATCGTTGTGATGATACAAAACTATAAAGATGGCTTTATTTGGAACTTGTTTATGCAAGCGCCTGATGTACAGGCCGGGTTAAAGAAATTGGGATTTAAAAGTCCAGAGCTAAACAACTAAACAATGAAACAACTACTCGTTTGTTTCGGTATGGCAATGTTGCTCCTGTGCGCTGCGCAGGGGCAAACGCGCCATCAGACGTATTGCAACCCTATTAATATTGACTACGGCTATACGCCCATCCCCAATTTTTCGGAATGGGGCCGCCACCGCGCGACGGCAGATCCTGTCATCGTGAACTACAAAGATGATTATTACCTCTTCAGCACCAATCAGTGGGGCTACTGGTGGAGCGAAGACATGGTGAATTGGCAATTTCAATCCAAAAAATTTTTACGCCCCTGGAATGGCGACGTGTATGACGAGCTTTGTGCTCCGGCTGTCGGTGTCGTAGGCGACACCATGCTGGTATTCGGCAGCACCTACACCGACAAATTCAGTATTTGGATGAGTACCAACCCGAAGGCCAACGAATGGCAACCGCTCGTAGATAGTTTTGAAATAGGGGGCTGGGATCCAGACTTCTTTACCGACACGGACGGCAGGTTTTACATGTATAACGGAAGCAGTAACCAATATCCGCTATACGGTATCGAATTGGATCGAAAAACGATGCAACCCAAAGGCACGCGCAAAGAGCTTCTTTATTTGGAAGACTGGCGATATGGCTGGCAGCGCTTCGGAGAATACATGGACAATACTTTTCTAGATCCTTTTTTGGAGGGAGCCCATATGACGAAGCACAATAACAAATACTACTTCCAATTTGCCGGGCCAGGCACCGAATTTAGCGGCTATGCTGACGGCGTGGCGGTAGGCGACTCGCCCTTGGGGCCCTTCGTCAAGCAGTCTGATCCGCTGAGTTATAAACCCGGCGGTTTTGCCCGCGGCGCGGGCCACGGCTCCACATTTCTTGACAAACACGGGCAATACTGGCATGTGTCCACCATCGTGCTGGGTGTTAAGAATAATTTTGAACGCCGATTGGGCATATGGCCAACCTACTTTGACAAAGACGATCAAATGTATAGCAATACAGCCTTCGGCGACTACCCACATTATTTGCCGGATACGGATAAAGCAGGTACTTTCACCGGTTGGATGCTTCTCAACTATAAGAAGCCGGTAACGGTGTCTTCGACCTTAGGTGCTTATTCCGCCAATTATGCTGTTGACGAAAGCATGAAAACTTATTGGAGCGCTAAATCAGGAAACGCTGGCGAATGGATAACGACGGATCTTGGTGAAAAATCTACCATTCACGCTGTTCAAATAAACTATGCAGATCAGGATGTCGATAGCAGCTTCCTGGGCAAAATGCCAGATATTTATCATCAGTATAAGCTCTATGCTTCCGATGATGGCCGTAAGTGGCGCCTTATTGTAGACAAAAGCGACAACAAAACCGATGTTCCGCACGCCTATGTCGAGCTAGATAAAGCAATTCGGGCGCGCTACATCAAACTGGAAAATATACACATGCCTTCGGGTAAATTTGCGATTGGTGGGCTACGCGTGTTCGGAAGAGGCGATGGTCCCCTCCCCGACCCCATCAAGCAATTTATTGTGCTGCGCACGGAAAAAGATAAACGCAGCGCCTGGATAAAATGGAACCCTGTGGATAACGCCTACGCCTACAATATTTATACTGGATTAGCGCCGGACAAATTGTACAACTGCATTATGGTGCATGACGCCAATGAATATTATTACAAAGCAATGGATAGCCAAAAGCCCTACTATTTCAGCATAGAGGCCATTAACGAGAACGGAACCTCAACACGATATCCTGTGGTTAAAGCGGAATAGCACGCAATAAGAGAAAATCACCTACACAAACAACAGATGAATATGAGAAAAATAGCAATATGGATACTCGGTGTTGCCACGACTTGCAGCCTGAGTGTTCAAGCCCAGAAAAATCCAAAGATGGATACATTTGTTTCCGAACTGATGGGCAAAATGACGGTTGAAGAAAAGATAGGTCAGCTTAACCTAGTGACTGGTGGCGAGGCCGTAACAGGATCTGTCGTATCGACTGGTGTAGAAAGTAAAATTAAATCAGGCCAGATTGGAGGGATTTTCAGTATGTCCAGCCCCTCCAAAATCCGGGCAGCACAGACACTTGCCGTCAAGCAATCTCGCTTAGGTATCCCGATAATCTTCGGGATGGATGTTATTCACGGCTATAAAACATTATTCCCAATCCCTTTGGGACTAGCAGCGACCTGGGATATGAACCTTATCCGCGAGTCGGCCCGCATTGCCGCCGTGGAAGCTACAGCAGATGGCTTGAACTGGACATTCTCGCCTATGGTGGACATTTCGCGTGACCCGCGCTGGGGTCGCATATCGGAAGGAAGTGGCGAAGACACCTACCTATCTTCACGCATCGCCGCAGAAATGGTGAAAGGCTATCAGGGCTCGGACCTCCAAGCGAATAACACTTTGATGGCTTGTGTGAAGCATTTTGCGCTATACGGAGCGGCGGAAGCTGGAAGAGATTACAATACAACGGATATGAGTCTGCACCGCATGTACAACGAATACCTGCCGCCATATAAAGCCGCTATAGATGCTGGCGCCGGTACGGTGATGGCATCATTTAACGATATCAACGGTGTGCCTGCAACAGCCAACAAATGGTTAATGACGGACGTACTGCGCAATCAGTGGGGATTTAACGGCATGGTCGTTACCGATTATACGGGGATTAATGAGCTGGTAGACCATGGATTAGGAGATTTGCAGACGGTGTCTGCACTTTCTTTGAAAGCGGGAATACATATGGATATGGTTGGCGAGGGATTCCTCACGACGCTGAAGAAATCTTTGGATGAAGGAAAGGTGACCCAAGCGGAAATTGATCAAGCCTGTCGTCTGGTACTTGAAGCGAAATACAAGCTAGGTCTCTTCGAAGATCCATTTCGATACTGTGATGATAAGCGCGCGAAGAACAATATTTTGACGCCTGCCCACTTAGCAAAATCTCGCGAGATCGCAGCCAAGTCATTTGTCTTATTGAAGAATGATAAGCAAACGCTCCCTTTACAAAAGAAAGGTACGGTTGCTTTGATCGGTCCGTTAGCGAATACGGGAGCGAATATGCCGGGAACATGGAGTGTGAGTGCTGACCTGGAAAACACGCCGAGTCTGTTGGAAGGCATGCAAGCCGCATTGGGCAACTCGGTTAAAATTGTGCACCACATGGGTTCCAATCTACTTACGGACGCTGCTTATCAAGAACGGGCGACCATGTTTGGGCGCACGATTCCACGTGATGAGCGTCCCGAAGCTGATATTATTGCTGAGGCTGTACAGGTGGCTTCAGGGGCTGATGTTATTGTTGCCGCATTAGGCGAATCATCTGAAATGAGCGGCGAAAGTTCCAGCCGGACGGATCTAGACATCCCGGCGACACAAAAGAGATTATTGGAAGCGCTCTTGAAAACTGGGAAACCTGTAGTGCTTGTGGTATTTGCAGGACGGCCATTGACATTATCTTGGGAGCAGGAGCATGTTCCCGCTATATTAAACGTTTGGTTCGGCGGTACAGAAACTGGGAAAGCGGTAGCTGATGTGTTATTCGGGGATGTAAATCCATCCGGAAAATTACCGGCTACCTTCCCGAAAAATGTCGGACAGATTCCGCTTTATTATGCAGCAAAGACAACAGGCAGACCGCTTGCGAAAGATGCTTGGTTCCAAAAATTCCGTTCCAATTATATTGATGTAGATAATGAGCCGCTTTATCCTTTCGGTTACGGCTTAAGCTATAGCAGCTTTAGTTACAGCGATATTAAGCTCAGCAAAACAAGCTTGCAGGCCAATGACAAAATTATTGCCACCGTAAATGTAAAGAATACAGGAAATTTTGACGGCGAAGAAGTTGTTCAGCTTTATCTGCGCGACATCTATGCGTCGATCACGCGCCCTGTAAAAGAACTGAAGGGATTCCAAAAGATCTTCCTTAAAAAAGGCGAGTCACGCGATGTTAGCTTCGAGATATCCGCGGAAGACCTGAAATTCTACAACAACGAGTTGAAATTCGTCGCGGAACCGGGTGACTTCAAACTTTATATCGGAACAAACTCTAGCGACGTCAAAGAGACGCAGTTTACATTGGAGTAGTGAGTTGGGCGTAGTGAGTAATGCGTAGTGCGTAGTGCGTAGTGAGATATTAGTATTTAGATTTTAGTACTTAGTATGTAGAAAAGGTACTGGGTACAAATTTTTACTTTTCTACTTTGTACATAGATAAAGGTAGTGTTTAAGGACTGTGGTGGTCCTGCAACACTACCTTTTTTATCTTAACCCCTTCCGCCGCTCGCCGCGGCAATCTTTGGTATTGAGTAGTGGGTAGTGCGTAGTGAGATATTAGTGTTTGGGTTTTAGTACTTAGTATGTGGAATTGGTATTGGGTACAACTTTTGTTAATTTTTAATTTTTACTTTTTATTTTGAAATGCGAGCCGGAGGAACGATGGCGCGGCAATCTTTGGTATTGAGTAGTGGGTAGTGCGTATTGCGTAGTGCGTATCGAGATATTAGTGTTTGGGTTTTAGTACTTCAAATGATCTACTAGTAAATATGCGACCCACTATGGGGTCGAATCCAATCCTAAATGACTCGCTATAGATACGTGACCTCTACAAGGTCAATCAGTACCTACAACATTTACCAAGTATGGATCACAATACTCTTTTTCTAACTTTTTACTTTTGAACCGAGTGCAGCGAGCTCATCGAAGATAATTTTCACTTTCTTACTTTGAATTTTTACTTTTTAATTTTTACTTTTTACTTTTTATCCCTAAATCCTTGAATTTTGTTATTTTTACCTGCTTTAACAGGCCAACAAACAGTATCGAAATAAAAGCTACTTTGTCGTAAATGAGCGAAGAAACAAACTTTTCAGAAGAGAATAACGACCCGAATGCACAAGGTCAAGATCACGAATTAAATAGTACCACCATTCCCCTATCCGGACTCTACGAGAACTGGTTTTTGGACTATGCCTCCTATGTTATCTTAGACCGAGCAGTACCGCATATCAACGACGGGTTCAAACCCGTGCAACGGCGTATCTTACATTCCCTTAAGGAGATGGATGACGGCCGCTATAATAAGGCGGCGAACGTGATCGGAAACACCATGAAATATCACCCGCATGGGGATGCTTCTATCGGAGACGCGATGGTTCAGATTGGGCAGAAAGATTTGCTAATCGATTGTCAGGGTAACTGGGGAGACCCTATTACCGGTGATGCCGCCGCTGCACCTCGTTATATCGAAGGCCGGTTATCGAAATTCGCCAACGAGGTTGTGTTCAATCCCGACACAACGGAGTGGCAACTGAGCTACGATGGTCGGAACAAAGAACCTGTTACGCTACCGGTTAAGTTTCCTTTATTGCTTGCACAAGGCGCTGAGGGGATCGCTGTAGGCTTAGCGACTAAAATTATGCCGCATAATTTTATTGAGCTGATCGACGGATCAATACAGGTGCTGAAAGGCGAACGTCCGAATCTTGTTCCAGATTTTCCTACAGGTGGACTTGCGGATGTATCAAACTACAACGAAGGCCGTAGGGGTGGAAAAATCCGCGTGCGTGCGCGCATTGAAGAACGCGACAAAAAGACCTTGGCCATCACGCAGATCCCGTTTGGAACCACCACCGGTGGACTTATCGACAGCGTTGTCACGGCAAATGAAAAGGGTAAAATCAAAATAAAAAAAATTGAAGATAATACGGCAGAGCATGTCGAAATTATCGTGCACCTAGCGCCGGGGATCTCTCCTGATGTTACGATAGATGCGCTATACGCTTTCACGGCATGTGAAAATTCCATCTCGCCAAATACCTGCGTAATCATTGATAACAAGCCACACTTCATGAGTGTGAATGATATCTTGATTGCCAATACAAAGTTCACCAGGGAGTTGCTAAAGCGCGAGCTGGAAATTAAACTGCATGAACTGCAGGAGAAAATCTTCTTTAGCTCGCTGTTGAAGATATTTATTCAGGAAGGTATGTATAAACATACTGACTATGAAAATGCAGGTGATTTCCAGACGGTCGTCTCGGTATTAAATCGTTTATTTGAGCCGTTTTTCCCACAGTTTTACCGCGAGATTCTTCCGGAGGACTACAAACGCTTGATCGATAAACCAATGAGCAGCATTACGCGCTTTGATGTGAGCAAGGCTGATGAGCAGATGAAGGCGCTGGAGGAAGACATCAAAGTGGTGCGCAAAAACCTAAGAAACCTGACGGAATACAGCATCGACTGGTTTGAGCATCTGCGCAGCAAATACAGCAAAGGCCGCGAACGCAAAACCGAGATTCGTATTTTTGATAGAGTTGAAGCCTCTCAAGTAGCCTTGGCCAATGCCAAGCTCTATGTCAATCGCGAAGAAGGATTTATCGGCACCGGAATGCGTAAGGATGAGTTTGTTTCCGAGTGTTCCGACATTGATGATATCATTGTCTTCCGTAGCGACGGTAAATACTCCGTGACGAAAGTACAAGACAAAGTTTTTGTCGGCAAAGGAATTATCCATGTAGCTGTTTTCAAGAAAGGCGATGAACGTACCATTTATAACGCAGTGTATAGCGATGGTTCAACAGGAACGAGCTACGTCAAACGTTTTGCCGTTACCGGCGTGACGCGTGATAAAGAATATGATATCTCCAAAGGTGCCAAAGGGTCTAGGCTGTTGTATTTCACGGCAAACCCCAACGGCGAAGCCGAAGTTATCAACGTACAGCTTAAGCCGCACTCCAAATTACGTAAACTTACCTTCGATCTGGATTTCGCCGAGATTGCGATCAAAGGTCGTGCTTCGCAAGGTAATATTGTTTCCAAATTCCCTACGAAGAAAGTCAGCTTCAAAAATGCAGGTGTATCGACATTGGCGGGTCGGAAAATATGGTTTGATGATGTACTGGGGCGATTAAATGCTGATGAGCGTGGACGCTACCTTGGGGAGTTTGATGGCGATGACAAAATTTTACTCGTCTACCGAGACGGATCCTATGAATTCTCGAGCTTCGATCTCAATAACCATTTCGATGCCAACATATTGCGCATGGAAAAATACATTTCGGGACATATATACACCGCTATACATCAAGATGGTAAAACAGGAACGTATTTTGTAAAGCGCTTCAAATTTGATGATCAACCGATAGGCAAACGTCTATCCTTCATCAACGAAGCTGCAGGCTCAAAACTTATCGTGATTACCAATGGCGCTGCGCCACTTGTTAAAGTTGATTTGTTGAAAGGTAAAACACAGACACCCGAAACAGTAGAACAAGCGTTGAACGAAATTATCGATGTAAAGGGCATGAAGGCCCAGGGGAATAGATTATCATTCTACCCTGTAAAAAAGGTTGAGCTGCTCACGACAGAAATAGACTTGTCTGTTAAGCCTGCAGCAGATGCTGCCGATACCGTTGAACCTTCAGCGGCCATGAGTGATACATCTTCAGATGAAAGCCTTACAACAGCTGTCGAAGAAAAGGTTGAAGCGGAAATTGGCTTTGAAATCACCAACCCAGAAGATATAAATCTGGATGAAGGAGATGGTTCTAAACCTGATGATGATGGACAGACGTCTTTGTTTTAAGGAACAGGATAAAATATCTCAACACCTTCCATGACAGGAAGGCTTTATGCAAAGGAGCGGAAAACATACTTTTCGCTTCTTTGATTTTAAGGTTTGTAAAAATGTGTTAGAAGGACTCTTTTTTTTAAACAACTGATTGCTTATAGACACTTATCTTACTGTCAGAAATAAAATGAGCAAAAATATTTAGATCAGTTCATTTTCAGATACAATTATTGTAAATTAGGTATCCTACAATAAACCAATAGGATCAGAGATAGTACGTATTGTAAATTAATCCATATGGCATTGACATTATGAGCAAGATAAAAGTACTTGATACAGATATATCGATAATACATATAGGAACGGATGATTTTATCTCTCTGACAGACATGGTGTCGAATCATGATGATGGTCCAAAACTAATTGAGAAGTGGCTTAACAACAAATCTACTATAGATTTTCTAGGCGTTTGGGAAGAGTTGTACAATCCAAATTTTAAAACCCCCGAATTTAGGGGTTTTAGAGAAAACACCGGGTCAGGCGGTTTTTTTATGTCAGTTAAAAAGTGGACGGCAGGAACTGCTGCAATAGGTATTATAGCAAAAAAAGGAAGATATGGAGGAACGTATGCTCATAAAGATATTGCCTTTGAATTTTGTTCTTATATAAGTCCAAAATTTAAGCTGTTGCTCATAAAGGAGTTTCAGCGCTTAAAAGAAAAAGAATCTAACGCGCTAAATCAGGTATGGGATTACAGGCGCTTTTTGACCAAATCTAACTATAAGATACAGACTGATGCAGTTAAAGATCATATATTACCTCTTAAAAATCTCACTAAGGGAAAGGAAGGAATAGCATACGCAGAAGAAGCGGATCTTCTATACTTGGTTATGTTCGGGTATAGTTCCTCCACGTGGCGGAAAAACAATCCGGATTTAGCTCTTAAAGGATACAACTTAAGAGATTTTGCGGATACCCATCAACTAATTATTCTCAATAATTTAGAAATACTAAATGCTGAACTGATAAGGGATGGATTAACGATAGAACAAAGGTTTAATAAATTAAGGTCTTCAGCTCATCAACAATTAAAGTCGCTATTGCGTAGCCAAGATAAGGATCACGAGCTTATAAAAAGTCCAAAAATTGATGATATCAAAGAATCTGTTGATGATAAAAATCTTGACACAGCGATGGACAAAAAACGAACGAAAGGAAAGACTTAAAATTTTAAGTTTAATATGTAAATAGATTACGAAGCAATCCTCATAAAAAACGAAGCAATCTTTATGGAGATTGCTTCGTTTTTTGCGTTTACCGGAATTCTATAAAGCTATACTCAAGCGCGATTAAGCCTTATACTCTTTCAAAAACTTCTGCAATTTCGGCGCAATGACAGCCGCGCAAAACGGATTTCCAGGGTTTTGATTGAAGTAGTCGTGATGGTAATCCTCGGCCTCCCAAAATTTCTCCGCAGGCTCTACAGCCGTCACGATAGGATCTGAGAATGCTTCCGCATCTTCCAGCCCCTGGATAAAAGCTAATGTAGCCTCCTTTTGCGCTTCATCATGGTAAAACACGACCGAACGATACTGCGTCCCGACATCATTACCCTGCCTATTTAGCGTAGTCGGATTGTGCGTCTTAAAAAAGATCTTAAGCAGCTCATCAAAGCTTACCTTATTTTCATCAAAGTCTAATTGCACCACTTCCACATGCTCCGAGTCGCCATTGCACACTTCTTTATAGGTTGGGTTTTCTGTTTTCCCGCCCATATAGCCCGGCAAAACTGTATTCACCCCATCTGTGTTTTGGAATATCACTTCGGTACACCAAAAACACCCGCCTCCAAATGTCGCTTTCATGTTTGTAAATTAAAAAGTAAAAATTTTTTAAAAGTCAAAATTAAAAAGTAAAAAGTCAAAAAAGACTAGTCAAATGAAAAGTCAAATTGTTACTAAGTCAAAATTGAAAAGTAAAAAGTCAAAAAAGACTAGTCAAATCAAGTGAAAAGTCAAAATTATTACTAAGTCAAAATTGAAAAGTAAAAAGTTAAAAAAGACTAGTCAAATCAAGTGAAAAGTCAAATTGTTACTAAGTCAAAATTGAAAAAGTAATAAATCAAAATCTACAACTCAAAATTAACCAGTAAAAATTTGTAAGCGGTAATCTGGAAGTCATAAGAGACAACCATACGAGGCGTCCCACAATGCTTTTCTAACTACTGAGTACTAAATACTATAATCTAATCGCACTACGCTATACGCACTACTTAAAAATATGCTTTCCTTTTATAACCAGATCTTGCTTTTGCTCATCACATACGGCGTACGTAAATCCTGATTGCAATGCATAAGATCCGTATTCGCCTTTTTTATTCAAGGCTAAAAAGCCTACCTGTATTTCTTTCGCTGTCTCGGGTTTCTTTTTTACAATACGTTCTACAGCTTCTTTGCAAGCCGCTTCTGGTGAATAGCCCTGCCGCATCAACTCGACAACTAAAAAGCTGCCTACTGTACGGATCACTTCCTCGCCCACACCCGTGGACGTTGCGCCACCTACTTCGTTATCGATGTATAAACCAGCACCGATTATCGGGCTATCGCCTACCCGCCCCCGCATCTTAAAAGCCATACCACTCGTGGTACATGCGCCCGATAAATTGCCATGAGCGTCTAATGCCAACATTCCAATGGTATCGTGGTTATATTGGTTACCCGGAAGCCGCTCCGTATTGAATGATTTATTTTCAATATTCATAATCGGTTTATACTGCTTCTCTTTCAACCACTCTTGCCAGGCTTTCTCGGAAGAAGGGATAAGCAGATTATCCCGTTGAAAGCCATTCTCCAGCGCAAACTGCAACGCGCCCTCACCAACCAGCATGACATGCGGCGTTTTCTCCATAACTAATCGTGCAACGGAGATAGGATGCGCAATATGTTCAAGCGCCGCAACAGATCCACAATTTCCTTGCTCATCCATAATACAAGCATCTAGCGTCACATGCCCATCACGATCTGGATACCCACCCTTCCCAACAGTAGGGTTAGATAGGTCGGCCTCGGCAACTTTCACACCCTGCTCGACAGCATCAAGCGCTTTCCCCTTTTGGTTAAGGACCTGCCAAGCTGCCTGATTCGCTGCTACACCAAAATCCCACGTAGAAATAACGATAGGTTTTACGACTTTTTGTGCTGAGGCTACTGCGGGAATGACGTTCACTGCGCTAACTGCCGCCGCCCCAACTATAGTTTTTTTTATAAATTGTCTTCTGGAATTCATTAATTATAGCGGATATAAATCAATACAATATTACGAAAAATACAAGAAAGAAATAGGGATGCGTACACTAAAACGTTTAAGGACCGTCTCGGGAAATGCTATGTGTAAAAAATGAGCAGTTTGATTACTGAAGTTTGACTTAATAAAAAGTCTACGCTGTAAACGATTTCAGATCAAAAAGGAGATGTGATTATGCAGATTACTACCAATATTTTTCAAAACAAACAAAAAAACGCATTTTCAGGCAGCTATTTTCCGAGTAAAAGATTATATTCGCTTTAAATCATTACGAAAAAAGCCATGACCCTAAAATTCTTTGCTTTTTTTTGCTGCCTTCTCTCTACAACTGTTGTCAGCAAAGCGCAAACCACTCCATCAACTGATCAAATCCTTCAACAGGTTTTGACAGATTTCAGATTGCAATGGGCCCCGGACAAACGGAGCAGCATCGTCGAACTTGTCGAAAATGGAACGCAGAACAACACGCACATCATACAAATTAGTGATCCCAAATTGAAGGCTCCGCTTCAGAAAGAACTTGCCAAGTTAAACGGATCTTTTAACGTCGTCACCCTTCCGGATTCCACTGTAGGGGATAACACAGTTGGTTTAGTCAACTTATCCGTCGCTAACCTGCGCACGGCACCATCCCACGCTGCCGAAATGGCAACGCAAGTATTGCTAGGAACACAGTTGGATATCCTGCAAAAGAAGGGCGGCGACTACCGGGTGCGCACACCCGAAGGTTACATCGCTTGGGTACCGACCTCTTCTATTACCCCGCTATCTACCGAAAAACTACATGCTTGGAATAGCAATGATCGGATAATCTACACGGCCGAATTTGGCAAGTCGTTTTCAGCGCCAGATCTGCAGAGCCAACGCGTATCAGACCTTGTCTATGGAGGTATCCTATCCCTTTCATCAGAGACTGATACCTTCTATAAGGTCGTCTATCCAGATGGACGAATAGCTTATATCCCCAAAGAAGAAGGACAGCTTTTTTCCACTTGGATGAAAACACGTGAAGCGCATGCTGATAATATTATCCGGAGTGCAAAGTCTATGCTAGGTCTTCCCTACCTGTGGGGTGGAACCTCCGTGAAAGGTGTGGACTGCAGCGGCTTCACCAAAACATCGTATTTTATGAACGGACTGGTCATACCGCGCGATGCTTCCCAACAGGTTTTACATGGACAAAACATTGATATTTTAGATAAGAATGGTGATTTTGATGCTGAAAAAGCGCTTAAAAACCTAAAACCTGCAGATCTGCTTTTCTTTGCGGGGGGTAAAAATAAGAGTAAGAACGCGCGTGTCACCCATGTGGCTTTGTACCTTGGCAATGGTCAATTCATCCACGCGGCAGGCAGCGTGAGGATAAACAGTATGCTAAAAAAAGCGGCAGACTATGATGATTTCCAAACACGCACGGTGGTTGCCGCTAAGCGGTACCTGGCGGAGAAAGATCCTGGAATACAGAACATCAATGCAAGTACTTATTACAACAACAAATAGACAATAGATGGATACTGCAGCTTGGTCAACAAAGAGTACGGGTAAATTCACTATACGCTTTCGGCCCTACACCCTTGCGATGCGCCACGTTTTTACTGTAGCATCGTTCAGCCGTACGACGACACCGGTGGTACTAATTGAAATTGAATATGAAGGAATAGTGGGCTATGGCGAGGCCAGCATGCCCCCCTACCTCGGGGAATCCCAGGAAAGCGTTATGGGCTTTTTAAATAAGGTTGATCTATCCGCGTACACTTCTCCCTTTCAAACGGAGGAGATACTTCACTATATTGATCATATCGACGCAAAAAATACCGCCGCAAAGGCCGCAATTGATATTGCATTGCACGATTTAATTGGGAAACTGCTGGGACAGCCTTTCTACAAAATATGGGGGCTTGATCCGTCCAGTATTCCAGCCACATCATTTACGATTGGCATTGATACGCAAGCGGTGATCAGACAAAAAGTAGCTGAAGCGGCATCCTTTAAAATGCTTAAGGTAAAACTTGGTTTAGAGACTGATAAGATGATTATCGAAACGATTCGTTCGGTTACGGATGTTCCGCTTTGTGCGGACGTAAACCAAGGTTGGAAAAGTAAGGAAGAAGCTTTGGAGATGACGCATTGGTTGGCCGAACGCAATATCGTCTTTTTGGAGCAACCCATGCCTAAAGAGCAGATTGATGATATGGCTTGGCTTACAGAACGCTCGCCTATTCCCACCATTGCAGATGAAGGATGCCAGCGTCTCAGCGACGTCGTTGCGCTAAAGGGTGTGTATAGCGGCATAAACATCAAACTAATGAAATGTACCGGCATGCGGGAAGCAAAGAAAATGGCAGAACTGGCTCGAGCACTTGAGATGAAAGTGATGTTAGGCTGTATGACGGAGACATCTTGTGCAATAACAGCGGCCGCACAGCTCGCGCCACTTGTGGACTGGGCAGATCTGGATGGTGCTTTATTGATAGGAAACGATCTTTTCGACGGCCTACAAATTGTGGATGGGCAATGTTATTTACCCGATAGAGCGGGTATAGGGGTAACGCTAAGGGAATAGCCAGTCTGTTTTACTGCTGCCTGAAAATACGAATCTAACTGACCAACAACATATTCTTTAAGCCACCTGAACTAAAGCTACCTGCTGCAGTTTGGGTGTGTTACTAACGCACTAATCTTATACTATGAACAAGAACTTACTCACCTCTCTGTGCATCATGGCCTGTAGCAGCATGATACAGGTTCACGCGCAACAGACTGCGCTGGCAGGAAAAATCGTCGACGCCACCGGCATGCCCATCTCTGGGGTAAGCATAAATGTCAAAGGAACACAGCTGGGCACGTCCACAAATGAAAGTGGTCTGTTCACGCTTTCTGCCCCATCTACGGGCACCTTGGTCATAACGGCGGTAGGTTATGCTGGGCAAGAGATTCCGATTGCTGGACAAAAAAGCATACAGGTAACCCTACGACCCGATGACACAGCGCTAGACGAAGTTATGGTAGTAGCATACGGAACGGCGCGCAAAAGCACGTACACCGGTTCCGCCGCAACTGTTACACCAAAAGAAATACGAGACCAACCCACAACTTCCTTTGAAAACGCGCTAAATGGACGCGTGGCAGGGCTACAAGTGTCAACCGGTTCTGGACAAGCTGGCTCCACATCGAATGTGCGTATTCGCGGAATAGGGTCAATGAATGCTTCTAACGAACCACTTTATGTAATTGACGGTGTACCTGTTATCTCCGGCAACGTTGGCCAAATGAGCGGACAAATTTACTCCACATCAAATGTGATGAGCACCTTAAACCCCGCCGATATCGAATCAATCACCGTATTGAAAGATGCAGCCGCCTCATCACTCTACGGCTCACGAGCCGCAAACGGTGTTATCGTGATCACGACAAAACGCGGGAAAGTCGGCAAACCGACGATCAGCCTACGGTCTTCTATCGGCCTTACACCATCGTGGGCGACGGATAACTATGAAATTGCTGATCCACAAGCACAGATCAACATGGAATACCAAATATTTCACGACTACCGCACATCCAATAGAAATAACGCCACAGGTGTTAACTACACGGATGCGGAGGCCAGCACCTACGCCCTTGGCCAAATAAACAATCGCTTTAACCGGCACGGATATCGCTTTGAGGTTGATGATGTTTCGCGAATGTCCAATGTACGCATACTGGGCATGACTGACGGCATTGAAAATCGGGAAGGACGATACTTTGATTGGGAAGACTACCTATTTCGTACCGGGACCTTTCAGACCAACGATCTCTCGGTAAGTGGTGGGACGGAAAACACGAAATATTATTCGTCGCTTTCATACACAAAAGATCAAGGGCGCGCGACAATAAACGAATACGAGCGTATTTCCGGCCGTCTGAACCTCAATCAACGCTTATTCCAGAACGTAGAATATAATGTCAACCTCAATTTAGCGAACACCGATAAGGTAGGATTTAACGACACACGCAGTACGGGCTCGAATCCTTTTTTTCAATCCAGAAACCTGCTGTTTCCATTTTACTGGCCCACTGATTACAAAACGGGAAACCCTTGGACGGCACAATATGGCAGCTTGGCCTTCAATCCAGGGTATTACAATGACCAATGGGATAACAATACCCGAACGCTACGCCTGGGTGCCGTTCAATCCTTATCATGGGAAATCGTTTCTGGCCTAACCGCTAAAACAATTTTTTCGTTCGACAATACCGATGTACGAGACGACCTTTATCTCTCTGCGCTGCATTTCAACGGGGCAACAGACAAGGGTTCATCCAGCAGGTGGAACAATAATATCCGAAAATATGTATCATCCAATACGTTAACGTATAACAAAACTTTTAATTTACATAACATTAGCTTGTTAGCTGGTTATGAAGTAGAAAAAAATGTGACAGACTACCAGTTTAGTAATGGTGTGAACTTGGGATCGAGCAACAGCAGCTCTATTGGCACAGGGGCTAATTTCCGTGCAGACAGCTACTCTTGGGGCAACAACCTGATGTCTGCCTTAGGACGTGTGGACTATAATTTCGATGAGCGCTATTTTGTCGGTGCTTCGTTGCGACGCGATGGTTCGTCGCGCTTCCATCCCGATAGTCGTTGGGGAACGTTTTGGTCTGTTTCGGGAGCTTGGAGTCTACACCGAGAAGGTTTCCTGAAGGATAATGACTTGGTGAGTGCACTTCGTCTTCGTGGTTCCTATGGTGTGAATGGCACTTTGCCAAACGATAATTTTGCTTGGCGAACACTGATGTATTATAAATATAACTACAAAGGCAGCCCGGGTGGACTTGTTAGCGATGGTTCGTTAGTAAATATCGACAAAGGCCTAGGCAATACATTGCTGCGTTGGGAGAAAAGCAACACCTATGACTTAGCACTGGAATTCGGCTTTTTGCAAAACAGACTAACCGGATCTGTGGAATATTTTAGTAGAGACTCTAAAGATCTGTTGCAGGATGTACCTACATCGGGCACGACAGGCTTCACCCGCGCCCTGCAAAACGTGGGCGTTATAAACAACAGTGGTATAGAACTGGATCTAGGCGGAGATATTATTAGCAATGACAATTTCTCATGGTCTCTTCGTGTCAACGCAGCCTTCTTAAGTTCGAAGGTAAAAACGCTTGACGCCGGAAAAGATATCCTATGGAATGATCCAACGGGTGGTGACGCAAGGGCGCAGTTCATTTATCGGGAGGGCGAGTCCGTGCTTTCATTCTACGGTTATGAATGGGCTGGCGTCGATCCGCAAAACGGACGCAACGTGTGGTATACGAACAATACCACGAATGACTTCGACTTCAACGGACGTGCTGCATCCTATAGCTATTCGAAGGCAAGCCAGGTAATAATCGGCAGTGCGGTTCCACAAGTGTATGGCGGTATAAACTCTGATTTTGAATATAAGGGTATCTCGCTAGGGCTAAACTTTGCTTATAAGCTGGGTGGCAAACTGTATGATGGTGCGGAAAAAGACGTAAACGACGATGGTTACTACTGGGAACGGATTCGTTCACAGCAATACTATGAAAACATGTGGTCACCTACAAATCCGACGGGTACACAACCAAAGATTGATGGAAACGATCTTACAGACGCGATACAGTTTAGCAGCAGACATATTTATGACGCCTCATTCCTTCGTTTAAAAAACATTAACGTGGCCTATCAAATTCCGATGGCATGGAGCCAACGGGCCAAGATAGCTAGTGCACGACTGTTTTTTAACGGAACAAATTTACTGACGGCATCAAAATATAAGATGGCTGATCCGGAAGTGGGACAATATGGAACACGTGGCTGGGAAACGCCGCTGGGCAAAACATACACGTTCGGAATCGAACTTAATTTTTAACCTTAAAGGACTTTGAATATGAAAACCTATATAAAGATCGTAAGTTGTGCACTGTTGCTGGCACTTTCCTGCACGGCGTGTAAAGACTTTTTAGATGTCCCTCCTACCAATGCCAACGACGCCGACCGCGCTATCCAGACCGCCAACGATGCGCAAATAGTGATCAACGGGATACAGCGTCAGATGACGAATTCGGCCTACTATGGTCGTAATTTTATTGTATACGGCGAAGCAAAAGGGGGCGATGTCACTTTATTTTCCCAAGGCCGCGGGTTGGATGCCTTATATACCTTCAACCATAATCCGCAGGCTAACAATTTTGCTGGCTTTTGGACCACGATTTATAATGTGATATACCAAGCAAATAACCTGCTCGAGAACATTGAGAAGTTAGAAACGGCTGGCACCACAGAAAACTTTGCTTTAGCAAAATCCGAAGCCCATACACTACGGGCTCTAGCCTACTTCGATTTAGTACGCCTGTATGGAAAACAGTTCACGGATGATAAGTCGGCCTTTGGCGTACCAAATATCCTGAAAACATTAGCATACAATGAGACGCCCTTACGTGCTACAGTGGAAGAGAATTACAATCAAATTGTTGCCGACCTAAAAGCCGGTGAGGCCGGCCTGCCTAAAACCAAACGCGATGGCTACCTTAATTACTTCGCCAATAAAGCACTCCAAGCACGGGTACATCTAAGCATGGCTCAGTATCCCGAGGCACTTGCGGCAGCAGAAGAAGTGATCAATAGCGGGGTTTATAACCTCTACAGCAACACACAATGGGTAAATTCGTGGCAGTCGCAGTTCGGATCGGAATCGCTTTATGAGCTGGTGATCGAACAAAATCAAGCCGACCTCGCGCGCGCCTCATTGGGTTTCTACTTTATGCGGCGTGGCCATCAAACTGGTGCCTTAGGTAATTTTCTCGCCAGCACGCCTTTTTTAAACGCATTGCGCCAAGATATGGGCGACGTACGTTGGGGTGTGATGGCGCGCGATGAATCATCAGCCTCCCGATTGGGATCCTGCTATAAGTATCTTGGATCGACGACCTTCAGTGGTGACAAAGGTTCTTCGAATTATACTGCCGTAAACATCAAAGTTATCAGACTTTCTGAAGTTTATCTTATTGCAGCTGAAGCAGCGCTTAAACTGCCAACACCCGATCGCGTGAAAGCCGCCAACTACGCACAGCAGATCCATAGACGGTCTCCGAACTTACCAGCCATTGATGCCACTACCATTAGTGAAGACCTTATCTTGAGCGAGAAAAGCAAGGAATTTTTCCAGGAAGGGATCCGCTACTTTGACATGCTACGCCTCGGCAAAAACATCACTTTTGACGACGCTTTCGCTGGCATCAGCGTACCTACGCGCGAGACAACGATCAACCGTACATTCTTTAAAACAATACTGCCGATATCGCAGGATGAAATAAACGCCAATCCCGGAATTGCTGCGCAGCAAAATCCAGATTATTAAAGAAAGGTCGAACCAATAATAAAAAAGGGAGAAATCTGATGGAGATCGCTATCGACGACTAAAGGTTGGTAGCGAACACTACGAAGATTTCTCTCATTGTTTCCATAACCGAAACATTTTGGTCGTAACAAACCTTGCTATCCCCCTCGTTTTTTTACGTATTTTCGTAGAGACGGGAGAAAGAAGATGACAGATCTATTTAAAATTTACAAGATTGAGCCGAAGGGTGTTGCCCATATAGAAGATGCAACAAACCATCCATGATTTTGGCGGATTCCCGCAAGCCCTTTTTAATGTGCAATATCCAGCTCCTGGAAGTCCGGAACTTGCCGAAACAACGAAAGCAATTGTTAAAAACACAACTGTACAGCAAGACGAAAAATGGGGTCTAGATCACGGCTCCTGGTCGGTGGTGAAGCACCTTTATCCGCAAGTGAATGTACCGGTCATACAAATGAGTATTGATTATACCCAGCCGCCAAGCTATCACTACACTTTAGCGAAAGAACTCAGGATATTACGTCGTAAAGGTGTTCTTATCGTAGGGAGTGGCAACATGGTACACAACTTACGCATGGTATCCTGGCAGCATCTAAATGAAAGCTATGGCTACGATTGGGCCATAGAGGCGAACGAAGCCATGAAAACTATGATACAGAGCCGCAACCATCGGGCGCTCATCGACTTTAGAAAACAAGGTCGCGCATTTGACTTAGCGATTCCAACGCCATAACATTATCTACCGCTCTTGTACAGTTTAGCGCTACAAGATGAGAACGACGACATCTTCCTGTTTAACGATAGCCCCGTGGCAAGTGCTTTAACGATGACCTCCGTCAAAATTGGTTAAATGAAAAAAGAGTTTGCCAGCGCTGGCAAACTCTTTTTGTCTATATGCTTTACTCTATTCTTGTTACCAATAGATCGCGTAAAGTACTGCCGTGGCGACAGCTACAGCCAACGCGCCAGCAACGAAGCCCGGATGCGCTTTGAACATTTTTGGATCCACTTCCAGTCCTTTAGGCACTACACCTCTCGCGTTTTCTACCACACTAATAACATACATTCCCAAGATACAGATCACGAATACAAAGCCCATACGATCTAAGAATGGAATTTCGTAGAGACCGCTTACAGGGCTTAAGACTGAAAATCCTGTTGAACTTAAGAATGATAAATCAGCAAACGTTGGTAAGAATTTAAAGAACACGGATAATAAGAAGCCACCGATGGTTGCAAAAAGCGCCGCATTTGGTGTCGCTTTCTTCCAGAAGAACCCTAAAATAAACATGGCAAAAATACCCGGAGATACAAAACCTGTATACTCTTGAATATATTGAAAACCACCTTTTTTATCGATGCCTAAATGTGGTGCGATCAGCACCGCCAAGATCATCGCTACAATAATGGTTATCTTTCCCGTGTTTACTAATTGACGCTCACTTGCTGTTTTATTGAATACCTTTTGATACACGTCCAATGAGAAGATGGTCGCAATACTATTAGCTTTACCAGCTAGCGAAGCTACTACTGCTGCCGTTAAAGCCGCAAATGACAAGCCTTTTAATCCTGCAGGCAGGAGGTTTAGCAAGACCGGATAAGCCCGATCTGGATTCACTTCACCACCTTGCAACATTTCCGTCTGGAATAAACCATCCTTCCACAGTACGTAAGCCGCAATACCGGGCAACACCACAATGATTGGCATTAAAAGCTTCAAGAAAGCAGCGAATAATAAACCATTACGAGCCGTTTTTAAATCGGCACCTAAGGCACGTTGTGTAATGTATTGGTTGCAACCCCAGTAGTTTAAATTCACGATCCACATACCACCGATCAATACCGATAGACCTGGAAGGTCAAGATAATTCTCGTTATCCGTTTTCAGAATCATATGAAAATGCTCCGAAGCTTTGTTGACCATGATTCCGTAGCCATTAATAACACCCTCACCGCCGTAGTGCTGCGAGACTAGATCTAGAGCCAAGTAGGTAGTCGCTAGACCGCCTAGAATCAAAAAGAAAACCTGTATAACATCTGTGTAGCCGATTACCTTCATCCCACCGAGAGTGATGATGACAGCGAACACGGCAATGGCATACATACAAAGATCAATGCTAAAACCTGATATACTACTTACCGCCAACGCGCCCAAGTATAAAATAGACGTTAAATTGACTACAACATAAAGCATCAGCCAAAATACCGCCATAATCATAGCCACCGTTCCATTATAGCGCTTGTTTAGAAACTGCGGCATGGTGAAGATCTTATTCTTCAGATATACCGGAATAAAGAACACAGCGACAATAATCAGCGTGATGGCAGCCATCCATTCATAGGTAGCAATAGCAAGCCCCATTTTGAAGCCTGAGCCGCTCATGCCGATAAACTGCTCTGCAGATATATTGGACGCTATCAAGGAGGCACCAATGGCCCACCACGTTAATGACCCTTCAGCTAAAAAGTAATCCTTGGAGTCCCCGCCAATAACCCGAGATCTTTTTTTATTGTAAACCCAGATCCCATAGGCGGCAACGATAACGAAGTAGACGAGAAAAACCAAGTAATCTTTGGTAGATAGTATATTGTTCATACGGTTTATTTGATCAATGTCACTAAGGTAGCAAAAGATTGCAAAATTAGATATATCTGTTGATTAAATTTTCCAGGTACTCTTGTTTACCACTGGTAATAGCAGGCTCACCGTGTTGAACAGCGTAGTTGCGCAATTCCTCCAAGCTCAATTTTCCAGCTTCAAAATCAGCACCAGCACCGGCATCGAAACTAGCATAACGCTCCGAACGGATCTTCTTGTAATCCGACTTTTGCAAGATGTTATCAGCAATTACTAAGGCACGCGCAAAGTTATCCATACCACCAATATGAGCATAAAATAGATCAGCTGGATCTGTGGAGTTTCTCCGTATTTTAGCATCAAAGTTAACACCGCCGCCCTGCAGCCCGCCAGCTTCCAAAATAATCAATAATGACTCTGCAAGTTCATTTAGATCTGTAGGGAATTGATCGGTATCCCAGCCATTTTGATAGTCACCACGATTAGCATCAATCGACCCGAGCAATCCGGCATCCGCAGCTACCTGCAGTTCATGTTGAAAAGTATGTCCGGCAAGCGTAGCGTGGTTCACCTCGAGGTTCAGCTTAAAGTCGTTTAATAGATCGTATTTCTGTAAAAAGCCAATGACCGTAGCCGCATCGTAATCGTATTGATGTTTTGTAGGTTCACAAGGCTTCGGTTCAATGAAAAATGTACCTTGGAAGCCGTTTTTGCGTGCATAGTCTTTTGAAACGTGAAGAAAGCGTGCTAAGTGTTCTTGCTCACGTTTCATATTAGTATTGAGCAGTGACATATAACCTTCGCGACCACCCCAGAATACGTAATTCTCTCCACCAAGCGCTATAGTTGCGTCCAATGCCGCCTTTACCTGTGCGCCACCATTAGCCAATACGTGGAAATCTGGATTGGTAGAAGCACCGTTCATATAGCGATGATGACTAAAAAGATTTGCGGTACCCCACAATAATTTCACACCGCTTTTCTGTTGCTTTTCTTTTGCATAGTTCACGATATCGTTTAGGTTGCGCTCGTTTTCTTCAATATTATCCGTAAAATCTACCAAATCGACGTCATGGAAGCAGTAGTAAGGCAACTGCATTTTGGTCATGAACTCAAATGCAGCATCCATTTTGTCTTTTGCCCGCTCCATAATCGTTGGCTTACGATCCCAGGAAAAGAAATGCGTAGCTCCACCAAATGGATCTGCCCCATTGGCGTTAAAAGAATGCCAGTATGCACAGGCAAATTTAAAATGCTCTGCCATCGTTTTCCCGGCAACAACACGCGACGCGTCGTACCAACGAAAAGCTAGCGGATTGTCAGACTCAGGCCCTTCATATTTAATCTGCCCTACATTTTTAAAATACTCTTGATTCCCTAATAAAATTTCCATTATAATACATTTAATAGTTTACGTTCTAATAATTCTTTCCACTGTTGGTAGAGCTCTTCGTAGTGCCCAACGTGTTGCGGATCGACAGCAGAAAGCTTTTGCAAACCGGAGAAGGCTTCTTCCCTATTCGCATATAACCTCGCCCCCAAGCCGGCTCCCAATGCTGCTCCTACGCTTCCGTCATTGTCATAAAGCTCAACGGGAACATTTGTTACCCCGGCAAAAGATTGTTGGAAAACTGGACTTAAAAAAAGATTGGTATGCCCTGCTTTAATAACCTGTGGTGTCAAACCATTCTCCCTTAAGATGTCTAGACCATAGCGGAAAGCAAAGGCAATTCCCTCTTGCGCCGCGCGCCAAAGGTGCGGTGCTTCGTGCCGCACAAAATCTATATTCTCGATATGTGCCTGCAAAATTTTGTTTTTTAACATGCGTTCCGCACCGTTTCCAAAAGGCAAAATTTGCAAACCTGCTGAACCAATGGGAATGTCGGCAGCCAATTGATTGATTTTATTGTAATCATAAGCGGCGCCCGTCATTTTTTTAATCCAGCTATTTTGAATACCCGTGCCATTTATACACAATAACACCCCTAAATTGGGGCTTTCTGTGCTATGGTTAACGTGGGCAAAGGTATTCACCCTAGATTCTTTGTCGTACAGTAATTTATCGGTAACGGCATAAATGACGCCTGATGTACCAGCCGTAGCTGCTACCTCGCCAGGTTCAAACACATTTAAGGATAAGGCATTGTTAGGTTGATCGCCGGCTTTAAAACTTACCTGGGCGTCCCTAGCTAATCCAAGCTCATCGGCTACGTCAGCCCTTAAACGGCCATAGTTAGAGAACACCGGACGTAAATCGGGCACCAAACTACGATCAATGCCGTAGTGATCCAGCAACGTTGTCGAAAGTTCGTTGGATTTAAAGTTCCACAACACTCCTTCGGATATGGAGCTTATATTACTGTTGATCTCGCCCGTGAGACACATACTGAGGTAATCTCCAGGAAGCATGAACTTGTAGATTTTCTCATACACTTCAGGTTCGTTTTCCTTTACCCAAGCAAGTTTAGAAGCGGTAAAATTCCCCGGAGAATTAAGGTGTGCGTCTAAGAACCTTTGTCCTTCCAATGCCTGCATGGCTTGATCACCAATCGTTACGGCACGGCTGTCGCACCAAATGATTGCATTTCGTAACGGTCTATGTGCAGCATCCACAATGACCAAACCATGCATCTGATAAGCAATACCAATAGCTTGGACGTCTTTAGGATCGTACAATCTGCTATCGTTCGCCTTCTTGATGGCTAGTTTCGTGTATGCCCACCACGTTTGTGGATCCTGCTCGGCCCAGCCAGCTTTTTCAGACAGAATATCTGCCTCATTTTCTGGGTATTGCGTAGATACTATCCGCTGGTTAGTTTGTGCGTCAATAATGGAAACCTTTATTGACGAAGTTCCTAAATCTATTCCTAATAACAACATATGTAAATTGGCCTAATTGCAACCGCTTGCATAAAATTATTTATAAAATTTTATATTTACAAAATATTTTTCCTAAACACATTTTATTTTGGCAAAGAAAACCACAATTTATGATATCGCACGCGAATTAAACATCACCGTATCGACGGTGTCGAGGGCGTTAAATAACATATCAACTATTAGTGAGAATACGCGAAACGCAGTAATAGAGACAGCTAAACGACTGAACTACAGACCAAACAAGGTTGCATCATCACTAACATCGGGGAAGACATATATTATCGGCGTTCTTCTTCCCAGTGCGCAGATTCAATTTTTTGCTTCGGTCATTCATTCGCTTGAAAAATATCTAAAATCTTTTGGTTACAGTATTTTGTTGTATCAGACAAATGAATCTTTAGAATCTGAAAAGAACGGTATCAGCACCCTTCTTGAGGCGCAAGTAGACGGAATTATTGCATCCATGTCATTGGAGACGCAGGATGTGTCTCATTTTCTTAAGGTAAAAGAAGAAGGAAAGCCACTAATTATATTTGATCGTACACACGACGATCTTGAGCATACGCCAACTGTCAAAATAGATGATGAGCAGGCGGGTTATCTCGTTACCAAACATTTATTGGATAAAGGCTACACAAATATTGCCTACATCACGACCAAGCATGGCATTAAAATTTTCAAGGAGCGCTATGAAGGTTACCTACGAGCGCTTGCGGAGGCGGGAATTTCCGTGAATCCCTCTTACTCGATTTTCGGAGAATTGACGGTTGAAGGTGGATATGCGGGGACAAAAACGTTGCTTAAGCTGAAAGACAAACCGGATGCTATCATTGGTGGCGATGATTATGTTGCATTAGGCATTATTAAAGCTTTGCATGAATACAAAATTACTCCTCCTACAGTTGGCGTGATTGGGTTTGCCAATCAGAACTTTTCGGAACACATTATTCCAAGCTTATCAACGATAGATCAACAAGCGATTACGATGGGGAAAGAATGTGCAAAGATGTTCCTTAAAATTATCGAAAGCAGATCTAGCGATAAAAACATCATCGAGCCTGTCGTACTAGATCCGCTCCTATTAGCCCGGGAATCTACGAATAGGAAAAGTTAAAGGATGGTGCGTAGCGCGAATTGAGATTAGATTACAGTAATTACTGTGTAGTGAGTACTGTGTAGTACGAATCGCGAAAAGTAGATGCGATTCTTTGAGTCTATTGCTTCTGTCCACTATTAACCAAAATGTCGCATCGAAAGCTTTGCAATATGTAATCATCTGCCACAGCACAAACCCCCCCTGCAAAGGTTTCAAGCGACGGGGTTTTGAATACTTTTGCCCTACAAAAGTATTTGCCTTGCCGCGGCAAGCGGCGGAAAGGTTTGAGCGAGGGACAATCTGTTTGAAAAGCAAAAAACCTTTATCTCTTTAAAACTTGCTGCGGCATGCGGCGGATCGTTTGTCCCTAGCCGGGACAGGGCCATACTTTTTCAGATGAAAAAGTAAGCAAAAAATCTTTGTTTCATCGGGGCGATCTCCCCCACAACCCAACCCGCAGCGAGAGGCTGCCTATCAGGCTAGATGACATCCCAAAATCCTTTTAAGAGTGGATTTTG
>NZ_JJMU01000058.1 GCF_000757725.1 Sphingobacterium deserti | reverse complement strand
AATACCATCGCTTGATGAAACGTAAAAGTGCCGTTAATCGGTCTTTGTAGATCAGGCCTATCGTTCGCTCGATTGGTAGTGCGTAGTGAAAATAGATTGTAGTATATAGTATTGCGTAATGCGTAGAGCGTAGTGAGATATTAGGTTTTATAGCAGTGGACGTCCTTGCGAGCCAGAGGAACGATGGCGCGGCAATCTTGACGATGATTGGGTATTGCGTAGAGCGTAGTGAGAAAAGTTAGGTCTTCTCTGCTTTATTGCTTCTTCCCATTATTAAACGAAGTGTCGCATCGAAAGCGATTAGTACAGTGTATTGCGTAGAGCGTAGTGAGAAATTAGAAA
>NZ_JJMU01000057.1 GCF_000757725.1 Sphingobacterium deserti | reverse complement strand
AGATACTACAATGCACCGTCCTTAATTAAACGAAATGTCGCATCAGTTTTGTTGCGTCTGTAGTCATTTGCCTTCGCACTATCTAATAAGGATGCAACAAAAATAAGCGACGGGGTTTTGAATACTTTTGCCCTTCAAAAGTATTTGCCTTGCCGCGGCATGCGGCGAAAGGGTTTTGCGTTGGACAAACTGTTTTATTAACAGAAGCTTGAACTTGCCGCGGCATGCGGCGGAAGGGTTTGAGCGAGGGACAATGCGTTTAGAAACTATATTACCCTACAAAGTATTTGCCTTGCCGCGGCATGCGGCGGAAGGAATGCGGGGTTGGGCAAACCGTATACAAACGAAACTCTTACCCCTGAAAAAGTATTGTCATTGACGGAAAAGACAACGATCTAGACAGTCAACATGATACAAATTGACTACTCTTAAAATTACCTTACGACAAGAAATTACAATTATTGAGGAAATTCTAAATTTCTAAACTACATTTGTTATTATCAATGGGTATAAACTTAATCATCATGAAAATCGTAAAATTCATCTTCAGCTTACTGTTCGGTTTGATGTTTATCAACGCCGGCCTCAACAAATTTTTAAATTACATGCCTATGCCGGAGCAAACGCCGGAACAAATGGAAATATTTCAAGCACTCGGAAAGTTGGTGTGGATCATACCGTTGGTAGGGTGGGTTGAAATCATAGGTGGCGTATTATTTATCTTTCCGCGAACGCGGGCACTCGGAGCTATCGTCATCCTGCCAATAATGGTTGGCATTGTGGCACATAACTATACTTTTGAGCCAAGCGGCTTAGCTATTTCTATTCCGCTATTACTCATAAATATCTGGATGATTATCGACAACCGTGCTAAATTTAAGCATCTTCTCGATAGACATTAGAAGATTATTTTAAAAGCTGCCCGATATTTCGAATCGGGCAGCTTCTTTCGACTAGCAGGACAAATCCATCTATAGCCAGATCTCCATGCGCACGTAAGCTATGCCATTCTTGGAAAATGCAGATCCAGCAACCCGCATACCACTTTTCTCATAAAATGTTATTGCTGTCTCGCGGGCATGGCACCATATCATTTGACAATCCCAGGTTTTTGCGAAAGAGAAAACATATTTCAGCAGCTTTCGGCCAATGCCCTGCCCTTGAACATGTGGCTGCACGGCAAACTTGCGAAATTGAAAGCTATCCTCATCTGGAAAAAGTGATATCACGCCGACAAGCATATTATCGTGGTATGCACCGAAATGAAAGCCTTCGAAATCCTCGGTTATCATCACATCTTTCAAGGAACCGTTTGGATATAGCACCTCCTGCCGCAAGCGCCATGTAACGGCCGCCGCAATCTGTTCGATACGTAAATCATCTAACATTAGCTAAACTTACCTATTGCTTATATGCATTAAATAAGGCCAATACCTTTGCTTTGTCGTAACCTTTACCTGCCTCTAAGGATCCACTATCTTTGATGCCGAGGACCTGACCTTTTTCATCCAGTATGATAAAGAATGGATAGCCTAGCTTTCCCCCTTCGGGAGCATACCGATTAAAAACTGCTTCGTTTTTATTCTCTTTCGAGAAGTTGAGGTGATAGTACAGGAAATTGTCTGCCAATAATTTCGCAATCTCTTTCTCCTCCTGAATATAGGTATTGAAACGTAAACACCAAATACACCAATTGCCGCCAGCTTGGATAACCAACCTTTTTCCTTCTTTCTTAGCGATCGCTAATAAGCTATCTATTTCTGCCTGCGCATCCGCCTCGGGATGATAAGGCTTTTCAAGAACTTTAGTAGCGTTAATTTCCGTTTGTGCTACAGATGTTGTCGAAACTCCAACCATAATAAATATCCACAAATAGGGTATAAACTTCATCATTTTTAAATAATATGTACATGTCTAAGATAGCAAAAAACAAAATCCTGTCCTACCAAAATATGCATATCTCAGCGTTCGTTAGTCTTTTCTTGCTTTTTCAAGTTCTTTCACAAAATCTTTTCCCCAATAATGTATATCGTAGTATTTGACTTGGTCATACAACCGCTTTATTCGAGCAGAGCGTTCGTCTTCCGGCATCAAAAGTGCTTTCAGTAAGCTTTCTTTCATGCTTTTTGTATCGTAAGGATTTGTCAATATAGCATAAGGGAGCTCTACTGATGCACCTGCAAATTCGGAAAGGACGAGTGCGCCATCCCCCTCTATAATGCCTTGTACCGCGACGTACTCTTTCGCAACTAAGTTCAGTCCATCGCGTAATGGCGTAATCCAAGCGATGTCACTAGTTGCGTATAAGCTCACGACCTCTTCAAACGGTAATGACCGGTAAAAATATTGGATAGGCACCCAGTCCATTGTCGCAAACCTACCGTTGATCTCTCCCACGGCACGATTTACTTCGTCTCGGATGTCGTCATATATTTTCATCCCCTGCGATGGTGGAGTGCAGATATTCACCAGTTCAACTTTCCCTCTATATTCAGGATACTCCTCTAGGAATTCGCCAAACGCCTGAATCTTTTCCAACGGACCTTTTACATAATCTAGCCGTTCTACAGAAAGAATGGTACTTATTTCCCCTTGTGATTTTTTTGCTAAGGTCGTTTCAATTTTTTTCCGAATATCACTCCTCTTTAAAATCCCTTGGACTTTTTCCATATTGACGCCTACAGGCTGTGCGCCTAAACGGATCTGGCGTCCATCTATCTCGATTACCTTCGTCATTTGATCCACGCCAAGCGCGCAGCTGTAGGTAAGAAATTGCTTTGCAGCATTGATTTTTTTAACAATTTTAAATGGCGTATGACTGCGCAGCACGTCGATAAAATTCTCCACGTAACGCGGAATATGGAAGCTGATGAAATCGCAAAGTAATAGGCTACCGATAATTTCCTTTCGCCATGGGATGATATTAAAAATATCTGCCGCCGGAAATGACGTATGGTGGAAAAATCCAATCCGAAGATCTGGGCGCAAAGACTTTAAGTAAGCAGGTACCATCCACAGATTATATTCATGAATCCAAACCAGCGCGTCCTGATCGGCCTCTTTCGCGATGCGCTCAGCAAATATCCGGTTGATTTTGAGGTAGTGTTCCCAATCGTCATGATTAAATTTCGCTTTGTCTACAAAAGAAAAAATAGTAGGCCAAAAAGCCTCTTTCGAAAACACCCGATAGAATTGATCAATATCTTCTTTCGGAAGGCTAATCGTAGACGCTACCAAATTGGGATATTTCTCCTCATCTATCAATTCATTGGGCACCTCCGGACGATCCTTCTGCTGCACTTCTTCCCCTATCCAGATTCCCGAGCGCCCTTTTTCAAAGAGTCCTAATAAGGATGGGATAATTCCGTTTGGGCTTTTTGGCGAGACACGGATTGATTTTCCATTGACTACCTCTTGCTCGAAAGGAAGTCTATGATAAACCACGACAAGCTGGTTTGTTCCCTTTTTTGCTTGCGAGAGCTGTCTTTTTCGCACTTGATCTGCATATTTTTTAAAAGGTACAAAATGCGATAAAGATTCTATAATACCGCCTGCGCCCGGCTCAAAAGCCTGATAAACGAGTTCATCTTCGGCCGTTTGATCCAGCAGACCTTGTTCAGCTTGCCCGACCACGACACCTTTGTATCCTGTCTTGTACAAAGACAGATCGTTTAGCGTATCGCCAGCCACCAATACTTGCTCAGGGTCAATGTGCAAATGTTCAACAAGCGCTTTCAATGTACTGCCCTTATTGACGCCGCGCGGCAAGACATCCAAGTATTTATCGACTGATGTAATGATATCGCAATCGAAGCTTTCAGCTACCTTGTGGATGGCCTCCAAGTTTGCATCGCCATCATAGAGAAATGAGCAACGACGCTGCTGGGGCACTTCCTGAAAGGTGACCGATGCCACTTCAAGTACTTTCGATCGGATCGCATAGGTAGATGGCCACCGCGCTTCAATATCGCCCTGTATCGATTCAACTGATTCCAATGTAAGCCCATTGACCACTGTTGCGCCTACATCGGCTATAATATAATTTGGTCGAGGAATTAATGGATCATTCAGTAAGGGTATAACCGATTCTACGCCCCTCCCCGTTACAAAAACAAGCTGTATGTCTGTGTGCTGCTTAATAAGTCGGTATAGGCGCAGCCTGTTTTCCATGCTTCCACCTAAAAATGTTCCATCTAAATCCGTCGCTAATAGCATCATATAATATTCCTTTCTAATAATTTAAATTCTGAAGTCACTGCCATGTGGTTGTAAAGCACCCTATAGGCCGTGTTAATAATGGGCATATTTAGCCCTAAATCCTTTGCTGTCTGATACAGTCCTTGCGTTGCCGCATAGCCTTCTGCTACCATGGACATGGCGTTTTGCGTTTGTTCCACACTGTAACCCCGGCCGATCAATTCGCCAAAGCTTCTGTTACGGCTGTGCGATGAATACGCTGTAACAAGCAAATCGCCTAAGTAACTTGAGCACGCTATCCGGCTATCTGGTACGTGCAGCGCATCAAGCAGTAGTTGTAATTCGTAAATGGCGTTAGAAACCAGCACAGCCATAAAATTGTCGCCATAATTTAGCCCCTTGGCCATGCCGCAAACCAAGCCTACCACGTTCTTATAAATTGCCGCATATTCAATACCGCAAATATCTGTGTGCAAGTTGATGGACAAATAGCGGCTTAAAAAGCAGGGCTTCAACTGTTCAAGAAAAGCATCATTAGGCGAGCAAATCGTCATATACGTTTTCTTCCCCATTCCTATCTCTTCAGCGTGGCAAGGCCCGGCAAGCACCGCCTGTCTGAAGGCTTCGATGCCAAAGTAATTGGCCACAAAAGCAGATGGTAAGACGTTGTCTTCACCGACTGTTCCTTTTATAGAAGTAATGACCTTTTTGCCCTGAAGAAGTTCGGGGTCGATAGCAGAACAAAGAGTGGGAAAGTGTGCGCTGGGCACGACGAATAGTATAGTAGAGGCTTGCTGAAGGACGAGGTGGAGATCTGTCGAAGCTTGAAGATAGTTCGTATCTAACTTTACGAAACTTAAATAATCCGGATTCACGCCCTCATCATTTAACGCTTCGACTTGTACCTGCCGCCGCAAGTACCAATATACCTTAATCTTATTTTCTGTTAATATTTTCACTAATGCGGTGGCCCAGCTACCGCCACCTATTACACTTATTTCTGTCAAATCATCGTTGTTTTTTGGGCTAAGTATAGGTTGTTGAAACAAGCCCGTTATCTAATACGATACAAATATAGTAAAAATAAACTAATAAGCAAAATAAGTATGCGTTTTGATGCCATCTCCCCTTGGAAAAAGAGCTATCTTGACACTTAGAAAACATAAAAATGGATCAGTCGGTAGACAATACGATGAACATTAGCCAGTCAAGCACCTATAATTACCAACGTGCTTCAAAATATTTCCGCTATCGTCGTTGATTTATTTGATAGGCTTAATGGTTAGCTGCGCCGTTGGTTTCCTTGTTAAACTGTCTGCACAGATTTTTGAAGGATATGGTGTTAGTGCATCTAATCGAATGCTGTAACCATTGAATACTACGGTTTTGAGGTAGCTCTTATCAGGTAAATCAGTTGTTGCTAAGCTCAGTGTTTGTGGGCGAGTGAACGTGCCCACAACGGTCAGCTCCACTGCTGCAACGCCATCCCAAACGCATTGCACGCCTTCCGGACAACGGCTATCTTCAATAATACGCTCAAAAGTCAAATTTATCTGCTCGCGTTTCAAAAACACATTTTGGTTCGCTTCCAGTAAAAGCGTTGTACTATCATTGCGTGATAATATCGTTGTTTGCGGCTGCTGCGACCTGCAACCGATAAACGCGGAAATGAAGAATAGAGAAATGCCCGTTTTAAACATAATCTATAGTACGATATTTCGCGCACACTTGCTACAATCCTTTATCTACCGGAGGATCCAATAAACCCAACGCCGTGTGTCAATGGCGCATTAGCTTGTGAAAAAAGAAAAATTAAATAAATTCATAATTTAAATATATATCCCTATACTTGTAACATATACTTTAGGGGTGTCTGTAGTAACAGGCTGAGATTTTACCCTTGGAACCTGATCTAGTTCATACTAGCGTAGGGAAAAGTAGGACCACTTCTTTTGGGCTTTCCTGCAGCCTGTCGATGGCATACCTAAAGTATTTTTTCCACAAAAATAGGTAGGCTATGCAAATTAAAATTAACAATCAACAGCATCAACTAAAACAACCTTTCCCCGACTCTTTACAAGAAGCTTTGGATTTATTGGTTCCAGATCTTAAACCCAAAGGCGTCGCCGTCGCATTAAATCAGCAGGTTGTTCCTCGCCCCCTTTGGGCACAAACAAAAATCCACGATCAAGCAGAACTATTGATAATTACCGCAACCCAAGGCGGCTAAGCAGCTCAACTATGGACCAACAAACACAGACATTATCTACCGCCCCTTTTCCAAAATCTCGAAAAGTATATGTACAGGGGCAACTTTTTCCGATAGCCGTAGCTATGCGGGAAATCATTCTTGACAAAACACGGCTGAGTAGTGGTGGGCAGGAAGAGAACAGCCCGGTAACCGTATACGATACATCTGGCGCCTATACGGATACCAGCGTGACCATTGACATCCGTAAAGGTCTGCCTAGGTTACGCGAACAATGGATACTTGATCGTTCTGACGTCGAGCAATTAGGCGAAGGCACCTCGGCATACGGTCGGGAAAGGCTGAACAACAAAGCGATTGATCATCTACGTTTCGATTACTGCCATCAACCAAAGCGTGCGAAAGCCGGACATAATGTGAGCCAGCTTTACTACGCCAAACAAGGTATAATTACTGCAGAAATGGAGTATGTGGCCATTCGTGAGAATCAACGTATCAACGCCACTCCCAATACGAGCGACCCATTATCCGCGCAGCACCCCGGCAACAGCTTTGGAGCCAACACACCAAAGCAGCGCATCACGCCGGAGTTCGTTCGTCAGGAGATTGCAGCGGGGCGAGCTATTATTCCCAATAACATCAACCACCCGGAAAGCGAGCCTATGATTATCGGCAGGAATTTTCTGGTCAAGATCAATGCGAATATTGGTAATAGTGCCGTAACGTCCAGCATCGAAGAGGAGGTAGAAAAAGCGGTATGGGCGTGTCGCTGGGGGGCAGATACCATTATGGATCTTTCCACGGGGAAAAATATCCACGAAACAAGGGAATGGATATTGCGTAATTCCCCCGTTCCCATTGGCACAGTGCCTATCTACCAAGCATTAGAAAAGGTAAACGGCATCGCCGAAAACCTGACCTGGGAAATCTTTCGAGATACGCTTATCGAGCAAGCGGAGCAGGGTGTTTCCTATTTCACCATACACGCTGGCGTACTGCTTCGCTACATTCACCTCACCGCGAAGCGTGTCACCGGTATTGTGTCCCGGGGCGGCTCCATCATGGCGAAATGGTGCCTATTCCATCATCAGGAAAACTTTTTGTATACCCACTTTGAGGAGATCTGTGACATTATGAAGCAGTATGATGTCGCATTCTCGCTTGGTGATGGGCTGCGTCCAGGCGCTATTGCTGATGCGAACGACGCAGCACAGTTTGCTGAGCTCGAGACGCTGGGCGAGCTCACTAAAATTGCGTGGAAGCATGATGTGCAGGTGATGATCGAAGGACCTGGCCACGTACCAATGCACCTGATCAAAGAGAATATGGAGAAGCAATTGGAAGTTTGCGATGAAGCTCCGTTTTACACATTAGGCCCTCTCACGACAGACATCGCCCCAGGCTATGATCATATCACCTCCGCAATTGGAGCAGCCATGATCGGCTGGTATGGCTGTGCCATGCTGTGCTACGTAACACCCAAAGAGCACCTCGGACTTCCTAACAAGAAAGATGTGAAAGATGGCGTGATCACCTATAAAATAGCCGCTCATGCGGCAGACTTGGCGAAAGGACATCCAGGAGCCCAATACCGTGACAACGCACTCAGCAAAGCGCGCTTCGAGTTTCGCTGGGAAGATCAATTTAACTTATCACTCGATCCGGACACCGCCCGCGAATTTCACGACGAGACATTACCAGCGGATGGTGCAAAGGTTGCGCATTTTTGTTCTATGTGTGGTCCGAAATTTTGTTCGATGAAAATAACGCAGGAGATCCGCGATAGTGTGGCCGAAGGTCTGCAAGAAAAATCGGCAGAATTTATTGAAAAAGGAAAGGAAATCTACCTTTAGTCTATGCGGATCATTACATCGCCTCATCCCCAAAACCAAGAGATATCCATTCTTCGCCAGCTCTTAGCATGGCCCGGGGTTTATGTACATGTGCGAAAACCTGCATTATCTGAAACGGATTATATAAAATTTTTATGTGCTTTTTCAGTTGAGGAGCGAGCAAAACTGATCGCCCATCAAGCGCATTTCCGTGCTATGGAATGCGGCCTTAGCCGCCTTCACTTTTCTACGTCGATGCGCGAGACGGCAGCAATACCTGATACAGCAAATAAAAAATATATAAGCACATCTACACACGGCTGGATAGAATTCAACGGCCTTCCTTGCTTGTACGATGCGGCATTCGTAAGTCCTCTTTTTCCGAGTATCTCTAAGCAAGGCTACGGCGAGCAAAACCGCATAGCGCTAATTGGCCGCCGTAATCTGGCTAGCGAAGCCATTGCATTGGGAGGAATATCGTCTACACGACTTGCGACAATGTCCGCACATAACTTCGATGATTTTGCGGTATGTGGTGCGATTTGGGAAGCTCAAGATCCGATCGGTGAAGCTAGATCCTGTCTTAAGCTGTCCAAGCAATTTACAGATATACGCGCACAAATAGATCCGTCACCATGAACATAAGTCCTATACAATACATCTCCTCAGGAGTAAATGCAGAGCAACATTTTCAACATATACAACAAGCCCTAAGGCAAGGGGTAGATTGGATACAGCTGCGGCTCAAAGATTCCAATACCGCTGAAAAGGTGTCGCTTGCCCGTCGTATCCTAGAGCTAAAGAAGCAATATACTTTTACATTTATCATCAATGATGATGTAGCGGCCGTCGCGGAAACTGACGCCGATGGCGTACACCTTGGCCTGAACGATATGCCAGTAGTAGAGGCTAGGAAGATACTACATACTGAAAAAATTATCGGTGGCACGGCAAACACGCTACCTGATGTTTTGCAGCGTATTGATGAGGGCTGTAACTACATTGGCCTAGGGCCACTACGACAAACGACTACCAAAGAAAAATTAAGTCCCATATTGGGCTTTGCGGGTTACGCGTCTATTATAGACGCCATAGATTTAGCGCTAGCTCCCCCTATTGTTGCTATTGGGGGTATAGCGGATCTTGACATCCCGCCTCTTAAAGAAATAGGGTTATACGGCATTGCCCTTTCAAAACATATGCAGGATAACTTTTACAATCCACAATACATGGTGTATTTAAACAAATTAATTCATGAACACGAAACTAAACATCGGCGGTAGGCTCTTCGAGTCTCGACTCTTTCTAGGCACGGGCAAATTTGGCTCAGCACAGCTGATGGAAGAAGCAATCCGCGTATCTGGCACGGAGATGGTTACCGTTGCGCTTAAGCGCATCGACATGGAAACCAATACCGACGAGATCCTAACACACATACCACAGTCGACGATACAATTGTTGCCCAATACATCGGGTGCGCGAACAGCGCAGGAAGCGGTGCTGGCGGCACAGCTTGCCCGCGAAGCTATGGAAACCAACTGGGTCAAGCTGGAAATACACCCGGATCCCAAATACCTGTTGCCCGATCCCATCGAAACGCTTCGCGCCTGTGAGGATTTGGCCAAAGCGGGCTTCATCGTACTGCCCTATATCCATGCGGACCCCGTGTTATGCAAACGCTTGGAAGATGCGGGTACAGCAGCGGTGATGCCGTTGGGATCTACAATCGGGAGCAACCAAGGATTGAAGACGATTGACTTTTTAGAAATTATTATCGAGCAAAGCAGCGTACCTGTTATCGTGGATGCGGGGATTGGCTCACCATCTGACGCCGCAAAAGCCATGGAGCTGGGTGCAGACGCGGCTTTAGTTAATACGGCCATCGCCACGGCGAAAGACCCTGTCCAAGTGGCAGAGGCGTTTGCTCTTGCTGTGAAAGCTGGGCACATGGCTTACGAAGCTAGCTTGCGGCGGCCCGTCAATCAGGCGTCGCCAAGCAGTCCTTTAACCAGCTTTTTGACAAAAACTTCTACGCATGGCTAATACCTTCAAGGATGTCTTTTTGCAGTATGACTGGGAAGACGTCAAACAACAGATAGCAAGTTGTAAAACAACAGATGTACAGCATGCCTTGACGAAAAACAAGCGAAACCTGCATGATTTTATTGCGTTGATCTCGCCCGCAGCAAAGCCCTTCCTTGAAGAAATGGCGCAGCAGTCTCAACAGTTGACGATCCAACGCTTCGGTAAAAACATTCAGCTCTACGCTCCGCTCTACCTCAGTAATGAATGCCACAATATATGTACGTATTGTGGCTTCAGTATGGATAATAAAATAAGAAGGCGAACACTTTCCGGCGGGGAGATTCAGTTAGAAGCGCAGGCGCTACGTCAAATGGGCTTCCAGCACGTATTGCTTGTTTCTGGGGAAGCAAATAACAGTGTGAATACGCCTTACTTTTTGGAGGCTATAGCACATATTCGGCCACTCTTTCCGCAAATATCCATTGAAGTACAACCGCTGGATCAGGAAGATTATGTCGCCTTGCGCCATGCTAACGTTAATGCTGTATTAGTTTACCAAGAAACCTATCACCAGGAGGTCTATAAAAACTATCACCCAAAAGGCAAAAAATCCAATTTTGATTACCGACTAGCTACGCCAGATCGGATTGGTGCTGCCGGAATGCACAAGATCGGCTTGGGCGTATTGCTCGGTTTGGAAGATTGGCGCGTGGATAGCTTTTTCAACGCACTGCATATAGACTACTTGCAGAAGCGCTATTGGCAGACCAAATATTCCGTATCATTTCCGCGGCTGCGGCCAGCAGAAGGTGTAGACGCACCAAATTTTATGATGGATGATGCGGATTTGCTACAGCTCATTTGTGCTTATCGGCTGTGGAATCCCGATCTTGAAATATCCTTATCCACGCGCGAAGAGGAAATTTTCCGTGATCATATCATTCCGCTCGGCATAACATCTATGAGCGCTGCATCTAAAACAAATCCAGGCGGATATGTTGTTGAGCCTAGTTCTTTAGAACAATTTGAGATCAGTGATGAACGTCCGGTAGCTGCCATTGTCAACCAAATACGGAAAGTGGGTTACCAACCCGTGTGGAAAGATTGGCAGCCCGAATTTATAGGAAATTAAGGCGATAAAATGTCCATTATTGCTCTGCTACAATCCGGGCAAAAATAACCGAGCGTGGCGAGCTCATCGAAGATAATCCGGACATTCCATATGGCCTTAAAAAACATGATTACATATGAAACTTACGAAGGAACAAATCATACGTTACAAAAAACATATATCGCTTCCCGGCATTGGCTTGGAGGGGCAATTAAAAATTAAAGCAGCGCGCGTCCTCGTGGTCGGCGCCGGTGGTCTTGGCAGCCCAATCTGCTTGTACCTTGCAGGTGCTGGTATTGGTCATTTAGCCTGCGTTGATTTTGATCATGTAGAAATCCACAACCTTCACCGACAGGTGGCGCATACGGAGCGAACTGTCGGCATGCCGAAGGTGTACAGCCTCCAAAAACAATTGCAACAACTTAACTCAGACATTGTTTTTACGCCTATACAAGAGCAGGTGTCCAGAACAAATATTGATCAGCTAATTAATGATTATGACATCATCATCGATGGCTGTGACAACTTCAACACCCGTTATACCGTAAACGATGCTAGTGCAAGGCAGCAGAAGCCACTGGTCTACGGTAGCGTGTTGAATTATGAAATACAAATGGCTTTGTTCAATCACCAAGGTTCGAAAGATTTACGTGCTATATTTCCGGAGGCGCCCCATCCAGATGATGTACCAAGTTGTGATTTAAATGGTGTGCTAGCCAGCACACCAGGTATCTTAGCCTTGATGATGGCCCAAGAAACGCTGAAAGTTATACTAGGTTTACCGGTTCTTTATAATCAATGGCTTATTATGGATACCTTAAATTGGGAATGCAAAAAAATCAAATTCTAGCATATAATGAATCCGTTCAACTGCGCCTTTAAATGCAAACTATCTTTTTGAAATAAAATTTGTATATTTAAGCTACCATATTAGCTTTATTATGTTTGCTAAACTAATCGCCATAGACTCGCAAAAAATAGGGACGGTAAATTTCCATGCCTACGTCGTTAAAATGGATAAGGAAGAGATAGGGTTTGCTATCTATATAGACGATTTGCCATCTCCCCTGCTCTACTTCTGTAAAGATAATCCGGACAGCATCACATTCAGAATAAATAACGATCAGTTTTTGTCAATCGTCAAAAACAGTAAATTTAATAAGGACGAAAGGAAATGCTTGTATAAGGATTTCGAATTTTTTCTTCGTGCTATGGAAGAACGCGCTACCGCTTACATCTTTAAGAATGCAACTGTGAAATACATATCGAACTCGCGCGACATCATTCGCTATAAAAATTACTATATCTCCGGACGTTTAGATATGTTTTGATATTATTAAATATAGGGGTAAAAAATTTTTTTTAGCGGTTTGTCCAACCCACATCCCTTCCGCCGCATGCCGGGCAAGGCATTACTTCTGTAGGATGGAGAGTTTCGTTTGTATACGGTTCGCCCACCCCTCATACCCTTCCGCCGCATGCCGCGGCAAGGCAAATACTTTTGGAGGGCAAAAGTATTCAAAACCCCGTCGCTTAGTTTTGTTGCATCCTTATTAGATAGTGCGAAGGCAAATGACTACAGACGCAACAAAACTGATGCGACATTTCGTTTAATAATGGGAAGAAGCAATAAAGTATGGGAAACTTAAACTTCTCGCACTACGCGATACACAATACGCAATTCTAAATACTACATACTACAATCTATTTTCACTACGCACTACCAATCGAGCGAATGATAGGCTTGATCTACGAAGACCTATCAACGCCACTTTTTACGTTTCATCAAGCGATGGAAAAAGCGGAGCGCTGCCGTGGCCTTG
>NZ_JJMU01000056.1 GCF_000757725.1 Sphingobacterium deserti | reverse complement strand
ATTTGTCCAACCCACATCCTTTCCGTCCTTAGCTAGGACATGGCGTTCCTTTTGTAGGGCAAAAGTAACCAAAACCCCGTCGCTTGAAACCTTTGCTGGGAGAGTTTGTGCTGTGGCAAATAAATACATATTGCAAAGCTTTCGATGCGACATTTCGTTTAATAATGGGAAGAAGCAATAAAATATGGTAAACTTAAACTTCTCGCACTACGCGATACACAATACGCAATTCTAAATACTACATACTACAATCTATTTTCACTACGCACTACCAATCGAGCGAATGATAGGCTTGATCTACGAAGACCTATCAACGGCACTTTTTACGTTTCATCAAGCGATGGAAAAAGCGGAGCGCTGCCGTGGCCTTGTGTGGGAGGGAAGGCATTAGATTATTTACCAAAATCCACTCTTAAAAGGATTTTGGGATGTCATC
>NZ_JJMU01000055.1 GCF_000757725.1 Sphingobacterium deserti | reverse complement strand
ATGGTAAACTTAAACTTCTCGCACTACGCGATACACAATACTCAATACCAATCCCCATCGCACATCCTTTCCGTCCTTAGCCAGGACAGGGCGTTCCTTTTGTAGGGCAAAAGGAACCAAAACCCCGTCGCTTGAAACCTTTGCAGGGGAGGTTTGTGCAATGGCAAATGACTACATATTGCAAAGCTTTCGAGGCGACATTTCGTTTAATAATGGGAAGAAGCAATAAAATATGGTAAACTTAAACTTCTCGCACTACGCGATACACAATACTCAATACCAATCCTACCCCACATCCCTTCCACCGCATGCCGCGGCAAGGCAAATACTTTTGTAAGGGTAAAGTTTTGCATTTTAAACAGTTTGTCCATCGCACATCCTTTCCGTCCTTAGCCAGGACATGGCGTTCCTTTTGTAGGGCAAAAGGAACCAAAACCCCGTCGCTTGAAACCTTTGCTGGGAGAGTTTGTGCGAAGGCAAATGACTACAGACTCAACAAAACTGATGCGACATGTCGTTTAATAATGGTTAGAAGCGATAAGGTGAGCGGAAACTAAAAGTCTCGCATTACTCAATACTCATTACGCAATACTCCTTCAAATGCGACATTTTGGTTAATAGCGAGCAGAAGCAATAGACTCAAAGAAGCGCATCTACTTTTCGCACTACGCGATACGCAATACTCAATACTTTTCACTAAATTTGATCGGCTTTAGGGGTATTCTGAAAAGAATTGAGAGAGTCCCTTTGAACCTGATCCGGTTGATACTGGCGTAGGGAAAAGCGTTTGCTATATTTAGCTCTAATCGACGTTTCCTATCCCTTTCTCTTTCCTAATTGCCAACAGACATTCAATTTTATCGTCACATGGAACAAGAGATTATTCAAAAACTACATCAATTAAGGCAACAATCACCGTTAGTGCATAATATCACAAACTTTGTGGTAATGAACAATACAGCTAACGCACTATTGGCCATAGGGGCATCGCCGGTTATGGTACATAGTTCGCGCGAGGTCAAAGACGTCGTCGGCATTAGCGGCGCATTAGTGATTAACATCGGCACGCTAAGCGAAGAATGGGCAGAGGGCATGTTGATCGCTGCGGCACATGCCGCTCAAGTGGGATGCCCTTGGGTGCTGGATCCCGTTGGTGCTGGTATATCGCCTTTTCGTAATGACGTTTTGAAGGAACTACTAAGCCACAGCCCAACCGCTATACGTGGGAATGCATCTGAAATTATTGCGTTAGCAAGCTTCGCAAGCACGGGCGGAAAGGGCGTTGACAGTGTCGCGAGCAGCGCGGACGCAGTTTCATCGGGAAGACTTCTACAGGAAAACTATGGCGCACAAGTTTGTATATCCGGCGAGACGGATTATATCATCGGGAAGGATAGCTGGGCAGAGGTAAATAATGGCAGCGTACTGATGACGAAAGTTACGGGTCTTGGCTGCACAGCATCGGCTATTGTTGCTGCTTTTCTTGCACTACGCCAAGAGCCTTTCTTGGAAGCTGTAGCAGGCGTAAGCCTCTGTAGTCTAGCAGGCGAGTTGGCGGCGAGACAATCTATCGGGCCAGGAACTTTACAGCTCAATATGTATGACACGCTTTACAATCTCAGTGAGGATGAGATCCGAATTCATCTAAAGGTGAAAGAATATGCCTATTAATTCAAGTTTCCCCTATCCACTGTACCTCGTTATTTCTGAACGGGACTGCGCTGGCCGCCCCCTGCTTTGGGTTGCTGAAGAAGCCATACGAGGTGGGGTGGACATTATACAACTTCGGGAAAAAGAGATGTCTACATCTTCTTTTCTAAAGCAAGCACGCGCACTAAAAACCCTAACAGATAAATTTAATATTCCCCTTGTCATCAACGATGCTGTAGACATAGCGGTCGCGGTCGAGGCTTGGGGAATACACGTAGGGCAGCAGGACAGCGCCCCCTTGGAAATTGCTGAAAAATTTGGCGACCGACTGCGTATAGGATGGTCATTGGAAGATATCAATCAACTGGAAAGTCCGCAAATGAAAGCCGTTGACCATCTTGGGCTGAGCCCCATCTACGCGACGGCAACAAAAAAAGATACCATTACCGAGTGGGGTATCGAAGGAATCCGAAATATTAGGCAAAACACGGATAAGCCATTGATAGCGATAGGCCGAATGCA
>NZ_JJMU01000054.1 GCF_000757725.1 Sphingobacterium deserti | reverse complement strand
GGTCGCCGCTGGCGCAGACAGCGTCGCGGTGGTGTCCGCGATCTGCCAGGCAGCTGATCCGCGAGCCGCAAGTCAACAATTAAAAGATTTATTATCATGATAGACACAAGAACGCATAAGGTTCCTACCGTGCTGAGTATTGCAGGATTTGACGGAAGTGGCGGAGCGGGCATTCAGGCGGACACAAAAACAATATCTGCCTTAGGCTGCTACGCGATGAATGTGCTCACTGCCCTTCCTATACAAAACACGCAAGGTGTGCGAAATATTTATGACATCCCGACAGATGCCGTTCGAGAGCAATTGGACGCTATATTCGATGATATTCCACCCGATGCCATTAAGATAGGTATGGTGCATAGCGTCGCTTTGGTACGTTGCATAAACGATTACCTAAAACACTATAAGGGCCCGGTTACTTTCGATCCGGTTATGGTATCAACCAGTGGACATCAATTGATTCAGGAAGATACGATACAGGCTTGTATCGAGGACCTCTTTCCAAAAGCGACGATTATTACGCCCAATTTAGATGAAGTTTCTGTGTTGGTTGGGCATACGGTACAAACTCTCGAAGCCATGCAGGAGGCTGGTACAACACTCATATCCATGGGCTGTAATGCCGTACTTGTAAAAGGAGGTCACTTAACAAGCGACACCCTTACTACATTTCTTGTGCAACAATCCGGTATGACGAAAAGTTATGAATCATCGCGTATAGAAACGCAAAACACACATGGATCTGGATGCACCCTTTCATCTGCAATAGCAAGTTTTATAGCGCAAGGCAAAACCCTAGAGGAAGCGGTATCAAATAGTTTAGACTATGTGCATCAAGCCATACAGAGCGGTCAAAAGCTTCGTATAGGTCATGGCAATGGACCCTTAAATCATTTTTTCAACCCCAAAACACTCATCAATTATGAAATGGACTGACAAAGCGTGGGAAAGCATACAGCCCCTACTCCATACTATTTTTCAAATGCCATTTATTCAGGAGCTGCAATCCGGCACTCTACCACTCGAAAAGTTCCAGTTTTATATGCAGCAAGATGCCAAATACTTAGAGCATTTCGGTCGCGTGCTGGCGGCTTTAGGCAGTAAATCGGAGGATAATAGACAAGCCTTGGATTTTTTTGAGTTTGGCAAGAATGCACTTGTAGTAGAGAAGGTCTTGCACGAAACATACTTTTCCCAATTTGGAATTGCCAGCGATCACCCTATTGAAATCGGCCCTGTATGTCATCACTACATACATTTCTTGAAAAGTGTAGCAGCGTTCGAACCTTTAGAGGTTGCTATGGCGGCAGTGTTGCCTTGTTTTTGGATTTACAAAGTAGTGGGCGATAAGATTTTTGAAAATCAATCAAATGCGCAAAACCCTTACGAAGCTTGGATCGCCACCTACAGCGGCACCGACTTTGCCGATGGGGTGACATTAGCCAAGTATTATGTAGACACGATGGCCGAACAAACTACAGAAGCAATGCAAACGCGGATGTTGGAGGCGTTTATCTCTGCGTCACGTCTTGAGTTTATGTTTTGGGATGCTGCCTATGCACAGAAGGTCTGGTAAGATCGGTTAAAAATGGACGCCATGTAACATGCTCTACTAAAAGCAAAAACCGTCGTAAGCAATACAAGGAAAGCTTACGACGGTTTTTACAGTAGTAACTGTATCTTTTAATTTAATATAACTATTTCTACACGTCTGTTCTTTTGACGCCCTTCTGGTGTTTTGTTATCAGAAACAGGTTTACTTTGCCCTAAGCCTTTCGTTGCTATCCGAGCCGCACCGATGCCTGCATCTTCCAAAAATTTCTTTACAGAGGCAGCGCGTTTATCAGACAACCATTTATTGTAATTTTCCTCGCCTGTTGAGTCCGTATGCCCATCTACTCTAATCTTTTTCGACGTATCGTTCTTCAACAGTTTAGCCACTTTGCTAAGCTCAACTTTCGCTTTATCCGTCAGATAGGAAGAATTTGTTGGGAACAATAGGTCGGACGATAATGTAAACTTTATACCCTCATCTGTGCGAGCGGCATTTTCAAATTCGCTCTTTACATTTTTCAAACCGTCATCTGTTCCATCCTTGCTAACTACAGCTCCGGGGTTAACCATAATAGCTTTTTGCTTACAAGCGCTTGCAGCAAGGGTTAATGTGAGTAGCACGGCAGCAGTACGTATATGTTTCATGAATTTTCCTTTAGTCTAGCGGTAAATATAATAAATTTGAGCCTTTCCGCTTAAACTTAATTCGTTTTTTGATTGCGCTCTCTTAATTTCGAAAGCACCAGCTTGATTTCCGGTATCTCCTTGTAGAGGTTCCAGATCAAACCCGAGCGTGCGTTTTCTATACAAACGGCCACCGCCGCTTGATTTGTCGCGAAATATTCCTCGGAAACATCGTTATCGCGAAGATCTAGCCATGCACGAAATCCATATTCGGTAAAAAAGTTCTCACTTTTATTCTCATAAAGTGCTAATATTGATTTCCGTCCTTCGTTTGGCAGTAAAAACATCGAGGCGGGCGCAATTGCCGGATTGATACGATAGCTCCCCACACTATCCGTCAATTGATAGAATCCCCAAATGTCTGAATCCGTCGATCCTACGCCTATCTCATTATCACGACGTTTACGAACTTTTATATAATTGCGTATCGCTTCTTCGTAATTGATTTCCGAATCAGCCAACAACTTCGGATCGATCGTAAAAAAGGGTTTATAAAATTCGAGTAGACTTCCTCTTGCACTGCCAAATAATAAGTGTTCACCATACAGCATCGTATCCTGGCGTATGGAAACGCGCTCGGCATTCTCATTCACCTCATTTCCTAGTGGATTGAAGGCTAGCCTGAACGTTTCACGTACCAAGGATAGCGTATCTTTTGCCAAACTATCCATTTTACTATAGGCCGATGCATACCGAAGATCAATATGCTTAATACCATTTTCGTAGGCCGATAAGGGAATAGGATGCGTGCGTGACGCCATAGCCAAAAGGTAGGCATTAATCGACTCGTTAACACCACCCAACGTAGCATATTGTTTTGCAGAATCTACGCCAGATACCCGTTCCAATAATACGTCCTCATAGCCACTCGCCAAAAGGCGATCCCATTGAACGCCATCATAAAGCTTTGAAATTTTATCTCGAAGGTTCGCCTCATTGTCGCGCTCATCATTAAAAAACTGCCGGGCGACCAGCAGGGATTCAATCAGTGATGAGGTAGCTAAGACGTCGTATGTCGGTTCGTTCTCTCTATAATCCGGCAAGCCCGTCCTCCCGTCAAAATACGTCGGGAAAATTCCGTATCGATTTTGTCCTTTTGCCAAAAAAGTTAATATGCGGTTGATCCGGCCTACAGCCACTTGCCTATTCAAGCGTTCACGCTGTACCCCAACGATCAAACTTAAGATGGCGTTACCACTTTCTTTTACGGACACTACTGCTCGATCTTTCATACCGAAAGGCAGATACATCCCACTATTGATATCGTAATTTTCCGTAAAATAATTAACATGTGCACCTTGCACAAGATCAAGCAGCTCATTTTCATTTAATCGCTTTGTCTTCACCTCCTTCACCGGCGAAAATGGCGACTCTACATAATTATAGTCTATCCAAGCAATCTTATAGTAATAGGTCTTGTTTAAGTCAGGTACATAATCCAAGCAGCTTTGCATAGAAGTGGGTCTGATGCCTACCGGGGTGAATGCTTTGCCATCTTCAGAGCGATAAATTTTGATATATCGGATAGATGGCGTCAACGGAAGTTGCCACTGTAAATGCACCTGCTTATCATACGCTATCGCTGAAGAAAGAATAGCTGGCGATGACAGCCTTACCTGCGAGACGTTTTTCGGCAGAAACTCCATCTGATCAATGAATATCTGATGTGTTTTCTCAGATGCATTGTTTTGTAGTAAACGAACTGCCGTAATAGGCTCCCGCATCATTAAGTTCTTGAATTTAGCTATCGGTATCTTGACTCTCGTCCATGTATTATAGGAAAAATCTTCCATATAGGGCATTAAGTCCAGATAGTCTGTTTCATTATGGCGCTGTTTAATCCCAATTTTAGGTAGGTCTCCCTTTTGCGTGTACTCCGTCTTCACGAATAGCTGAAACACCAAAAAATCAGACTGATTAACCTGATAGGTTAATTTTTGACGATTGTATTGCAGGTCGACCTTCCAATCGCCTGCCGGCGCAGATTTGTATTGTATTGAAAGGGCGTTGCCTGGCGTGAAAAACAAGGTGTCAGATACTAATAGATGTCCATTTAAGTTTTCGACCCAGGATTGTCCTTGGTATTCTACTTTGCTTTTCGCATAGACCCCTCTTACCAAGCTATTGTCGAAAACCACTTCGGGATAGGTGTCAGCATGCACCTGCGTTACTATGCTGAAAAAAGAAATTACGGACAGTATATATGAATAAAAACACTTCATAGCAATATTGATTTACGGCAAAAATAAGCAAATATTGAACCATTCGAACGAAAAGACAATATTGAACCTGAATGGTAAGAAAAATATTACGCACATTCCTAGAATGTTATAAGCGACGACTTCAAAAAACCGATAAATAATTTTTAGAATAAAGATTTCTCTCTATATTTGCATCATCGCAAGCGAAAGTAGCTCAGTTGGTAGAGCACAACCTTGCCAAGGTTGGGGTCGCGAGTTCGAATCTCGTCTTTCGCTCAGTTGCCTAGGTGGTGGAACTGGTAGACACGCAGGACTTAAAATCCTGTTCCTGTTAAAGGAGTGCGGGTTCGATTCCCGCCCTAGGTACGTCAAAAGAGCAGTCTCAAAAAGCTCAACAAGCAAAATCCCCGATACTGAGAAGTTTCGGGGATTTTCGTTTTTAGTGTGTTTATGAGCATGCTCTCACAAATACAAAGAAATCCTGCAGCAAAGCTATGACCTGTGGGAGGCCAAGCAAAAAATCGAAACGCTTAACGTGAATGTGATGCGTAAGCCAAACACGGAAACAATTGCTATCTTTTAACAGGAAAGCCAATACGGTAGTAACTACAATACCCCCTCCATGCCCATCTGCAATGCACACTCGGGGCTTTTCCTTCTGCAATTGATTCTAAAGAAGTCGTAAAAAAACAGTCTCGTGCAACCTGAGCCCTTTTAAACTGTCTGATACCGTCTTACAGACCTTTATATAATGTGAGGTACTTATCGATAGCCTCACGTTTTTCTGCTGTTAAGCGGAAATCCAAGTTTTCGGTAAGATACTTTTCGTAGTCAAAATTTGGATACACAGGGAGTCCGGCTATCACATCTTCGGGTCTAGAAACGCCATCAGCCAAAGCCTTGTTAAAAGCATCGGTAAATGTTTCTGGTAACTTCTTATTAGCCACCCATACAGCATAGGCAAATGGCAGCCCCGTCATCTTCTTCCAATAATGGCCTAAATCATAAGCATAGGGAACCGTATCCTTCTTGCCGAAGGTGCGGTCTCCGATCAACACGTAAGCATCAGCATCGCCCTCGGTGACAATACGCACGTCGCGATGCCAATAGTGTTTCAGCAGGATTTGTGCTAATCCATTCGACGTGCGCGATTGCACATCGAGGCGCAACGATTGAATGTCTGTTACGGGTTTTTCAGCAAATATAAAAACCGAGTCAACGGCACCATCACTACCGATACAGTAATCGCTTATAATATAGTACTCCGGCAATTTCGTAAGCGCAGCGATAGGAATAATCCCCATATCAACTTCATTGTCAATCACTTTCCGAGCACACTCGCTTGGATAATCTACCGATAAATCTATGTGCTGCATCAGATCCGAACGCCGGATGCCTTGCAAAAAGGGTAAGGTGTTCGTGTAGGAAACCGCGGAAACGGCTATTTTACTCATCTACAAATTCTCTAAATGTTTAACATTGTAGTGGTCAACGATCGTGAATCGTTCCCCGTCATATTCCAAAATGTAAAGCGCGGTGTTTGTATGTGGGAAATCATCCATCAGACATACATCGACATCCGTGAGGTGGCATAGCATAATGCGTAAGGCGCGCCCATGCATACAAACCAAAACTGTTTTTTCGTCTTCCCGCGTGAGCATATGCGCAATTGCTTCCTTCTGTCGTATCACTAAAGCGTTCGGCGACTCTCCCTCTTCAATACCGAGATCAAGCTCGCCGTTCCGCCATGAGGCAACCACTTTTTCAAAGCCCGACATAATGGTCTCGTCTTGCTCTTTGCCTTCGTAAATACCCCAAGAAATTTCGTCTAAACCAATGAGTTCTTCGGTAGGGATACCTTTCTCAATAAACTTTTGTACGGTTTGCCTCGTGCGCAACAGCGTTGATATATAGATTTTATCAAAAGCCACGTCACCGAAAGCGTGATAGAAAGCTTCCGCCTGTTTGAAGCCTGTTTCGTTCAAAGGTGAATTCACCCCCCGCCCTTGCACAATACCCCTTAAATTGAGGTCTGTTTGTCCGTGACGGATAAAATAAAAAGTTTTTTTCAATGTCTATATTGTTATTCCACTACGGGTAAAGAATAATAGTTTGCTTTGGCTGCTGTCTCAAAGACCACGTCTTTGTAATCAGTAACCACATTATAAAGCGTATCACGCTCTATAGGATGTCGGCCTACATTCTTGATCAGCTCCACAACCTGCTGCGTGCTCATTCCCGGATGTTGTTCCTCCGCGCCTGCCATCGAATAGATTTTCGTCGTATCATCCAGCGTTCCATCAATATCATCCACACCGAACGCTTGAGACAGCTGTGCAGTATCACGCGAAATCATTGCCCAATATGCCTTGATATGATCAAAATTATCCATGTATATACGTGCTATAGCATAGTTACGTAGATCTTCAATAACCGATACTTCGGGCACATCGGACATCTGGTGGCCTTGGTTACGAAACTTCAAGGGAATAAAAGTCTGGAAACCGCCTGTCTTGTCTTGTAACTGCCGTAATCGCTCCATATGGTCAACACGGTGCCAAAATTCTTCGATATGCCCATAAAGCATAGTCGCGTTAGTGCGCATGCCCAAGTTATGCGCCTGCTCATGGATATCAAGCCATTGTTCAGCCGTACATTTATCGCCTGCAATTTTTTCACGTACTTCCGGATGAAATATTTCCGCTCCACCACCCGGCATAGAATCCAGACCGCATTCTTTCAAATACTTTAGTCCTTCGTAATGCGAGAGCTTCGCCTTCTTGAAAATATAATAATATTCAACTGGTGTAAGTCCTTTTATATGAAGACCAGGGCGATGCGCCTTACAGCGTTTGAAGAACTCCGCATAAAAATCCAGATTTTGCTTAGGCACCACACCTCCGGTGATATGCACCTCGGTAACAGGCTCGGCGTCGTATTTACGGATAATATCCATCATCCCATCAACGTCCATCTCCCAGCCTTCATCGCGTTGCTTAATTAACCGCGAGTATGCGCAAAATTTACAGTCGTACACACAAACATTTGTGGGTTCGATGTGGAAGTTTCTATTGAAGTAGGTATAATCGCCATGCCTTTTCTCTCGGATATAATTCGCCAACACGCCAAGGTAGCCCAGCTCACCCTTCTCGTATAGTAAAACACCCTCGTCAACACTTATACGCTCACCCTCAGAAACTTTGATGGCTATGCTTTTTAAAGCAGCATCCAAGTTTTCATTTTGAATTAAAAAATCAAGTTTTTGCGTTGCATTCATTTCTACCTCCTAAGTAAGCAAATGTACCAATTAGCAAAGAAAAAAGCGACCTTCCAATCGCTTTTCTATGTTAATCAACAAATTGCTGCATATCTATTAATCGTTTATATAAACCGCGTTTATTTATCAATTCGAGATGATTCCCCTCTTCAACGACACGCCCTGCTTCGATCACGACAATCTTATCTGCATTCTGAATTGTACTCAACCGGTGTGCGATAACAACAGTTGTTCTATTTTCCATCAGCTTATACAACGAATCCTGAACGAGCTTCTCCGATTCCGTATCTAAGGCGGAAGTTGCTTCATCCAACAGCATAATTGGTGGGTTGCGGAGTACTGCGCGGGCAATACATATCCGCTGCCGTTGACCGCCGGATAGCTTCGCGCCGCGATCGCCGATATTGGTTTCGTAGCCTGCTTCCGTTTTCACAATAAATTCATGGGCGTTTGCAATCTTAGCGGCCTGCTCCACTTGTTCTATCGTCGCGTTTGTAGCACCAAATGCGATATTATTAAAAATGGTATCATTAAAAAGAATAGATTCCTGATTAACAGTACCTATCAAGCCACGAAGGGAATCTTGCTTTACATCACGTAAATCCACAGCATCCAATGTTATTTTTCCTCCTTTCACATCCATAAAGCGGGGAATCAAGTCTATCAAGGTAGATTTACCACCGCCAGAAGGGCCCACTAAAGCGACAGTTTTGCCTTTAGGAATCTCTAAATTGATCTGATTCAAAATCTGCTTATCCTCATAGGCGAAGTCCACGTCGTGAAATACAATAGATTGCTTAAATCCGTCGAGCGAGACCGCATCCGGCTTGTCTGTTACTACACTGCGCTCATCGATCAGATCCAACACGCGTTCGCCAGCAGCGATTCCATTGTGGATACTCGAAAAGGCGTCCGTCAATGCTTTTGCAGGGCGCATCACTTGCGAGAATATGGCGATGTAGGTAATAAATTCTGAGGCTTTCAGATCGCCTTCGCCATCCAATACCAAACCACCACCATACAACAAGATCACTGCAACCATCAACACACCGAGCAGCTCTGAAACGGGCGAACCCATTTGCTGACGGCGCACCATACGGCGCATAATTTTTGAATAATATTCACTTTCACCGTTAAAGCGATCCTTCACAAAAGAAACAGCATTAAAAGCTTTAATAATTTTTATGCCTGATAAGGCTTCATCCAAGTAAGAAATCATATTCGCATACGATTTCTGACCTTCTCGCGCCTGCTCACGGAGTTTCTTAACTATCCTTGAAATAAAAAAAGCCGAAACAGGAATAACGGCTAAGGAGAAAAGGGTAAGCTTTGCGGAAAGTGCAAAGAGAACAACAATATAAGCAATCAGCTGTAACGGCTCTTTAAACGCCACTTGCAAGGTCGATGTCACGGAAAACTGCACCACCTGTACATCCGAAGCTATTTTAGAGATGATGTCCCCTTTCCTACTGTTGGTAAAGTAGCCTAAATGCAGATCCATCACGTTATTAAATACCGATTTACGCAAATTCAGCAACGTATGAATACGTAGATTTTCCATGATCCGTTGCGAAAAATAGCGGAAAAGATTACTGATAAATACCGAGATGACGATCACGATACATACATATTTCAGTGCTTCAAAAGGACCGATATCATAGTACAATCTATCGGCATAGTACGTAAACCAACCACCAATATCATCGAAACCATCAGGTTTCTGTGCGAGTTCGGCCGGCGCTAGGTTTGCATCCCCTGTACCTTTAAAAAGAACCTGCAACAGAGGTGCCAATAGTGCTAAGTTAAGCGTACCGAATACGACGGTTACTATCGTACAAATAATGTATGGTATGGCGTATTTTTCAATAGGTTTCGCGAAGGATAACAGTCTAAAGTATGTCTTCATGTATCTTAATCAGGCTACAAAAGTAATAAAAAAGAACGAGGGCTAGCAAATCGGTCGTTTTAGCACATATATTGTTGCAGACAGGTGATAAATTAGCTTTCAATAATTGATTATTGCATTTATTCTTTAATTTAGGCGTTAAATTTCAAAATACTCAGCATGCATATTGAAGTTGCCGATAGGCTAAAACAGACACAAGAATATTACTTTTCGACGAAGCTGCGCGAGATTGATGCGATGAATAAGGCTGGTGCCGAGGTGATCAATTTGGGCATCGGAAGCCCAGATCTGCCCCCTCATCCCAGCGTCATCGAGGTTTTGCAAGAAGAAGCAAGCAAAGGGACAGTGCACGGATATCAAAACTACAAGGGTGCTCCGGCGCTGCGTGAGGCGATGGCTGACTGGTATGCTCGCTACTATAACGTAACGCTAGATCCGCAAACGGAAATCTTACCACTTATCGGATCGAAAGAAGGTATTGTCCACATCTGTATGACCTATTTGCAAGAGGGTGATCAAGTATTGATTCCGAATCCCGGTTATCCGGCATACAGCAGCGCGGTGAAAGTGGCGGGCGCTACACCACTATCTTACGAATTGAAAGCTGACAAAAAATGGCAACCGGATTTTGACGAACTTGAGAAGCTTGATCTGTCTGCGGTGAAGATGATGTGGGTTAATTATCCGCATATGCCGACGGGTGCCCTGGCGACTACCGCTCTTTTTGAGCAGCTCATTGCCTTTGCGAAGAAACATCAAATATTGATATGTCACGATAACCCGTATAGTTTTATCCTCAACGATCAGCCACAGAGCATACTGGCTGTCGCGGGCGCGAAAGATGTAGCCATAGAGCTTAATTCGCTAAGTAAATCTTCCAATATGGCGGGCTGGCGTATCGGGATGTTGGTGGGCGATAAAACCCGCATTAACGATATCCTACGGTTTAAAAGCAATATGGATTCGGGCATGTTTCTGCCGATGCAACTCGCCGCGTCGAAGGCGCTGCAGCTCGATCAAAGTTGGTATAGGGAGCTTAATGAAGTTTATGCGCGTCGGCGTGAAAAAGTGTATGCCATTATGGATCAATTGCAATGTGCATATGATAAAGCACAAGTTGGTCTTTTCGTATGGGCAAAAATACCGACGACCTATCAAGATGCATATGCACTAAGCGACGAGATACTTTATAACGCTAAGGTGTTTATTACACCTGGTGGGATTTTTGGTGATGCCGGCAATCAGTACATTCGAATCAGTTTGTGTGCAAAAGAAGAAGTGTTGGATAAGGCATTAGCACGGATAGTGAATGCACAGGAGCACTAAAGAAGCGACTGTTATTGATTAAGATCGCTTCGTCCTGCCTCCTCGCAATGACGAATGAGAAACGTTAATGGGAAGGTATAGGTGTGATGACGAGAGAATGATTGTTCGATGGGCGAAGATCGTTTGGAATAGACTGATAACACATATTTGACTGAACGATTTAGCGATATAGAGAAAGATCGCTTCGTCCTACGTCCTCGCGATGACGAGAAAAAAAGTGCTTGAGCTTGAAGGAAGGTATAGCCACAATGAACGAGAAAGTTACCTTTAAATCTTAATTTTTGAATTTTGACTTTTGACTTATCACTTTTGACTTATCACTTTTGAATTTTTGAATTTTGACTTATCACTTTTGACTTATCACTTCTGAATTTTTACTTTTTACTTTTTACTTTTTACTTTTTACTTTAAAAATGAACATAGCCATAGTAGGTATCGGTTTGATCGGAGGATCAATTGGCATCCGTTTAAAAGAAACAAACTTCTGTCAGCAGATTATTGGTGTGGAGAAGAACGAATCCAACCAGAAAAAAGCTTTACAGTTAGGTCTGGTAGATCGTATACTTCCTTTAGATGAGGCGTTAGCTACCTGCAAAATTATCGTACTTACCATTCCTGTTGATGCGATTTTAACGCTCTTACCAGCGTTATTGGATAAGGTAACCGATCAGGTAGTTATCGATATGGGATCAACAAAGACGAACATCCTGAATCTTATTGCCGACCATCCAAATCGTGGGCGCTATGTGGCGGCTCACCCTATGGCTGGAACCGAGTATTCCGGTCCAGAAGCAGCCATCCCAGATCTTTTTAAAGATAAAATGATGGTCTACGTAGAAGCTTTCAAGACAGATGAAGATGCTTTCGAGCTTGCCGATGCGCTGACCGATCAACTGGAGATGAAGACCTCCTTTATGAATGCAGATGAACACGACATGCACACGGCATATGTATCACATATCTCGCATCTTACCTCCTTCGCCCTTGCGCTGACCGTTTTGGAAAAAGAAAAATCGCAGGGCAGGATTTTTGAGTTAGCAGGTTCAGGTTTTCAATCAACCGTTCGTTTAGCCAAATCATCTCCCGAGATGTGGACGCCAATTTTCAAACAAAACCGCTCCAATGTATTGGAAGTTTTGGAAGAGCACATCAAGCAACTGCAAAACCTGTACAATAAACTCGATGGCGAGGACTACGAAGGCCTTCATAAGCTGATCAAGCGTTCCAACAAAATTAAACGTATCATTAAGTAACATGGAATTTAAAGCATTAGCAAACGCGGAGGTCGCTTTGGAGCCGCTGCAAACAAGCGACTTTGGACGTTTGTTCCAGGTGGCGTCGGATCCAGAAATATGGGCACAACACCCGGATTTTAACCGCTATCAGCTTGAAGGCTTTCGCATTTACTTCGAGAAGTTGATGAAAACAGATATGCCTTATTTGATTATAGATAACGCCAAACAGTCGGTAATTGGTGCTACTTCCTACTATCAATACGATGCCGCAGCAAATCGCATAGCCATTGGCTTCACCTTTTTAGCAAAGGCCTATTGGGGTGGTTTTACCAACCGAATGGTAAAATCCCTGATGCTTGATTACGCCTTCCAATATGTCGATACGGTCGTCTTTCACGTCCGTGAGCACAACTTCCGGTCGCAGGGAGCGCTAGAAAAAATTGGCGCGGTTAAGGTAAAAGAATACCCTGCTCCGGCTGACCTGACGACAACGCAGCTCGAGTATACGCTAACGAAAGATGCTTGGAACAGTAGACGGAGCTGAGCACAAGTTTTCCATAAAATAAGCGGCTGTAATTTGTAAAACATACAGTAATACCTTACATTTGTTATGTTATTAATAAACAATGACTCATTTGTTCACACATCACATCCATTTCCATCATCGCCAGATTGGCGATATGTAATGTTATGTGTTTCTACGTGAAGCAAAATACCCCGAGTTATACTTCTTTTATTAATAGACGTTTTACAACAAAAACCTTTATATTTTGAAAAACCTTAAGATAGCTATCCAGAAATCAGGTAGATTAAACGAGAAATCCGTACAGCTTTTAAAAAACTGTGGGCTTGATTTTGAAAATTATAAAAGCTCCCTTATCACCACCGTCAATAACTTCAATCTCGAAATTCTTTTTTTACGCGACGACGACATTCCGGGTTACGTAGCACAGGGTATTGCCGATCTAGGCATAGTAGGTGAAAATGTGATCGACGAGAGCCAAGCACAGGTGACCTACCTCCAGCGCCTCGGTTTCGGACGTTGTACCTTAAAAATAGCCATTCCCAAAGATTCCGACGTTCAAGATCTAGCCGACTTAAACGGCAAAGCCATAGCCACCTCCTACCCCGTTATTCTACAACAATTTCTTAATGAGTATAAGATTCAGGCTGATATACGGGAGATATCGGGTTCAGTGGAGATTGCTCCGGGACTAGGCCTGAGTGATGCTATATGCGATATTGTTTCCACCGGCGGAACATTAAAAAGCAATGGATTAAAACCTTTCGCCGATGTGCGAAGCTCTGAAGCGATCTTGATCGGACGAGAAGGATTATTAGAAAACCCTATCCTTTGCGAGTTGTTACAACGTGTACAATCCGTATTACGCGCCAAAGAGACGAAGTATGTTGTGCTAAACGTTGAGAAAATAAATTTGCCGCAGATTACAGAGTTGCTACACGGCGTAAAAAGCCCTACCGTTGTTCCGTTGGCAGAGGAAGGTTGGGTGGCTGTACATACCGTAATTACGGAAGATGACTTTTGGGATAAGATAAACACATTAAAAGCGGCAGGAGCACAAGGAATTGTCGTGATGCCGATTGAGAAAATCATTCTGTGATGCTAAAACAGTATACATTTAAGGAATTGTCCACTTCAGCGCTTACCGCCTTAGTTACGCGCAATGCGGATGACACGCATGCCATTCAAGATGTGGTGCAGCAAATTATTGCTGATGTACGCCAGGATGGTGATACTGCCCTACTAAGTTTTGCGTCTAAATTTGATAAGGTAGATCTGGAAAAACTTTATCTAGATAAAGCGGATATCGAAGAGCTGGCGATGACAATTACACGCGATCAACAGCGCGCACTGGAAATTGCTTTTCAGAATATTCACAAATTTCACAGCAGCCAAATGCGCCGCGAGCGCACTGTAGAAACTATGCCGGGTGTGAAATGCTGGCGTGAACCCCGGCCTATCGAACGGGTGGGGTTATATATTCCGGGCGGATCTGCGGTATTGCCAAGCACGTTGTTGATGTTGGGCGTTCCAGCCCGTATCTCTGGTTGCAAGGAAATTGTGGTATGTTCGCCACCGCAGCAGAGCGGTAAGATCAATGGCTTCGTTGCTTACTGTTTGCAATTGTTAAAGATTGATCGAATTTATTTGGCTGGCGGAGCGCAGGCCATTGCTGCCATGGCATTTGGCACCGATACCATTCCGAAAGTTGATAAGATATTTGGGCCTGGCAACCAGTTTGTCACGAAAGCTAAAAGTGTCGTGCAAAGCATGACCAATGTAAGCATTGATATGCCCGCAGGTCCTTCGGAGGTACTTGTCATAGCGGATGAGACAGCGAACCCAGCCTATGTCGCTGCAGATCTTTTAGCGCAAGCTGAACATGGCCCTGATAGCCAAGCGGTGCTTGTTTGCACATCAGATACTATCCTTGCAGCCGTTGACAGCAAATTGGAAGAGCAACTACAAATCCTCCCACGGGCAGAGATTGCGAAGATGGCTATTGCAAATTCCTACGCCGTGAAAGTGGATGACTTGCAAGAGGCTATGCAATTCTCCAACCAATATGCCCCAGAGCACTTGATTCTAGAAACAGACCAATGGGAAAGCTTAACACGCTACATTAGTAATGCAGGATCCGTATTTCTTGGACACCTTACACCGGAAAGTGCTGGCGATTATGCGTCGGGCACAAACCATACCCTGCCGACCTCCGGCTACGCACGTTCATACTCGGGTGTTTCGGTTGATTCTTTCGTTAAAAAAATCACGTTTCAGCATATCAACGCAGAAGGGTTGAATCACATTGGTTCCACAGTAGAGATATTGGCTGAACTGGAAGGTCTCCATGCACATAAAAACGCCGTCAGCGTTAGAAAATAACACAAAAAAAAGGGCTGCACATTATTGTAGCCCTTTAATTTTAATATATTTGCACCTTCATTTGCGAACTATAGAATCAACTTCAACGTTCTACCGCTGTTGGCAAATATTAAAACAAACGAATAGCTCATTATGGCAAACAGTAAAAAACATATTGTTGTTGTAGGTGGTGGATTTGCAGGGATAAATTTTATCAAATCTTTGGGAAACAACCTCAACTATAAAGTCACACTCGTAGACATCAACAATTACAATTTCTTCCCTCCGCTTATCTATCAAGTTGCTACGGCGTTTATTGATTCTTCCAATATCAGCTCTCCGTTCCGGAAGATGTTTAAAAGACATCGTAACTTTAATTTTCACTTAGGCCGTTTACTCAATATAGACAGCAGCAACAATACGGTGGAAACGGACACGGGACTGCTTCACTACGATTACCTTGTTTTAGCCATAGGTACCGAGACAAATTATTTCGGTATGGAAAGCGTTAAAGCAAATGCTTTTCCGATGAAAAATATCACCGACGCGTTAGCTATTCGTAACAAGATCTTGGTGAATTTAGAAGAGTATATTCAGCGCAAAGACGACCCAAATCGGGATGCTTACTTGAATCTAGTTATTGCAGGCGGTGGCCCATCAGGTGTTGAAATTGCGGGGATGATTGCGCAACTGAGCGAAAGAATTGTAAAAAAGGAATATCCAGAGCTTAATGGTTTAACGCCAAAGATCCACTTAGTGGATGCTGCACCGGTCTTATTAGGCCCAATGAGTAAAGTTGCACAACAGGAAGCCAAAAACGTATTGGAAAACCTGGGTGTTGAGATAACGTTAAACGTAGCTGTTAAAGATTACCAAAATGATCTCGTTGTATTAAGTGATGGAAAACAGATATTAACAAAAACGTTGATTTGGACTTCAGGTGTTATCGCTCGCGAACTACCGGGAATACCAGCTGAAAAATTTGGTCGCGGCCGCCGTGTATTGGTCGATCAATTTAATGCCGTACAGGGATACGATAACATCTTTGCTATCGGCGATATTTGCTTCCAAACCACAGATGAGAAATTTCCGAACGGACACCCCCAGTTGGCACAGGTTGCTATGCAACAGGGGACGCTTCTTTCCAAGAATATCATCGCCAAAGACGAAAACAGAACACGGAAGCCTTTCGCTTATTGGGACAAAGGTAGTATGGCCGTTATCGCACGTTATAAAGCGGTTGCCGATTTACCTAAATTTTCTTTCAAAGGTTGGTTTGCCTGGTTGACATGGCTACTGATACACCTTATTCCGATAGCAAGTTTCCGGAATAAATGGAGACTACTAGGAAACTGGATTTGGTCTTTCTATTCAGCAAACTCGGGCTTGCGTCTCATCATTCGAAGTGAACGGAAAAGAGATGCGAAAGAAGTGCGCACGAATATTGACGGCTAAACGCATAACGAAACATAAAGAAGGTCGGGCATTACCCGACCTTCTTTATGTTTCGTTATGATAGCTTGTGGACCTAGCATATATTACTTGCTTTTTCGACGCGCCATTTCGCAAATTACTTCTTCTTCTTTTTCGGTTTCTTGTCCATCTTTTTCATCACCCCTTCCACAATCTTTTTCACTCTAGACTTCAATCCCGCTTCATCCTTTTTAACCTTCGCTTTCTTGTCTTTTTTCGAATCCGTCGTTTTTGCTTTCGATTTTACCTTTTTAGTTTCGGCTTTTGCTTTTCCCTTTTTTGGAGTATCGTCTTTCTTCGCCTTTTTTCCAGCGACAGCAGTTCCTTCTTTCACCTTTTCTTTAAAATCTTCCTTGTAAGAAGCCTCTGTTTCTAGTTTCTTGGTTTCCTTGGTGGATACCGGAGCTGCCTTGGTTTCTTTTAGCGAGCTTGCGGTAGATTTCTTTGCTGATGAGGTAGGTTTAGCGCCTTCCTTTTTCGCCGATGCAATATCCGCTGGCGATGCTGTTTTGTCGCTAGCCACTGCAGCTTTAGATGTTGCATTTCCAGACCCTACTTTGTTATTGCTGGAATCAGCTTTTTGCGCACTTGTTGTTTTTGCAGCAGATGATGTTGTACCTGTTGCTTTCTTTTCTACTGGAGAACTGCTTTTCACGGCTGACGATGGCTTTGAGGCTGCACTGTTTCCACTTGCTTTTGCCGCTGTAGTAGGTTTTGCAGCAGTTGTTTTGTTTACTGTACTTTTTACAGCTGATGTACGTTTCGCTGCGGACGACTTTGTGGCAGTCTCCTTCGCTAGCGAATCGTTGCTGTTAGCGGCGGTCTGTTTAACGGTAGATTTGCTTGCGGGCTTCTTGGCGGCACTGTTGACCGCTCTAGATTTTGCTGGAGAAGCTTTTGTCGCTGCAGCAGGCTTGTCAGCCGCCGAAGCTGCTGCGCTAGTCTTAGGAGCTGTCTTTGTAGCCGCTTTTCCTTCTACTTTTTCAGCCGTGCTCGTGCTGGAAGCGGCAGGTTTAGTGGAAGCGGTCGTTCTCTTTGCTGCTGTTTTAGTAACCGAAGGTGTGGCTGGAGTCACTTCTTTTTCGGAAGCTTCTACGCTGTCCTCTTTTTTTGAAGGACCGGTTTCTGTGTTAGCATTATTTTCTGTAGCCATATCTGTGAAATTTTTTAATGAGTAACAGTAAATGAATTAGGTTTGTTTGCGTTAAACTTACATAAATTCTGCAAAAGAAACAACGTGATAAAGAAATACCTATCTGGTATGGACATGGTTTAGTGCAAAAGCGCTCGGTAGTTTTTTTGCTTTATAAATTTAAGGACGCTATTTATCAAAGATGACTTTGGAGATGAACTTCAATCGTCACAATTAGTCTTTATCGTTAGGGATAGGAATAGTTATTGCACGGCATAAGCAGTGAAAAACATCTTGCTATGGCGATATACGGATACTCTTTAGTCTATCGCTAGTCAATATGAGCTTGCTTGTTGCTAGCGTAATATGCTGCATAGCGCGGTATGTTATGTTAATACCTTGTTAATATTATTATTATATTTAGGACATATAACGGACCTATATTTAAAGCTTCAACGAACGTGGTAAAGAAGAAAATGACAAAAAAATTTAATCCTCGAGATATCAGCTGGTTAAGCTTTAATGGCCGTGTATTACAGGAAGCTGCCGATGAGAATGTTCCGCTTTCTGAACGTATTAAGTTCCTTGGTATCTTTTCTAACAATTTGGATGAATTTTTCAGAGTGCGTGTTGCTGGGCTTAAAAGAGCGCTTTTATTCAATGAAAAAGAAGCGAAAGAGATTTTTTTTGAGAAACCACAAACCATTTTGGAAGAGCTTCACGATCTCGTTATTAAACAACAACAAAAATTTGATCAAACCTGGCGGAAAATACAGCTAGAAATGGCCAAGCAAAAGGTCTTTATAAAAACCGATGCGGAACTCAACGCGCAACAGCAGGAGTTTGTCAGAAATTACTATGAAGAAGAAGTAGAGTCTAATGTTATCCCCTTGCTTCTAGATGACGCGCGCGCGATGCCTTATTTAAGGGATAAAAGTCTTTACCTTGGCATTGCCATGCGTAAAACGGACTGGGAATATGAAACCCGTTTCGCCATTATTGAAAATCCGACCCGTACTAACGGTCGATTTCTATTACTGCCTTCGCCAAAGGGTGAAAAGCATGTGATGCTGTTGGAAGATGTCATAAAATTCAATTTGCCCTATATCTTTTCTTATTTTGGATTTAACAGCTTCAGTGCACACGCTTTTAAAATAACGAAAGACGCCGAATTTGATATTGATAACGATATTAATACAACACTTGTTGAGAAGATTGAGAAGGGCATAAAAAACAGGCGTAAAGGAAAACCAACACGTTTTGTTTTTGATAAAGATATGGATCCCGCTTTGGTGGAGTTCCTTATCAAAAAACTAAATCTTTCCAAAAAAGACAGCATCATTCCCGGCCAAAAGATCCATAACTTTAAGCACTTTATGGGCTTTCCAAAAGTTTTCAAATCGGAGAATACGCCCATTGAGCGCACCGCTTTTGAACACCCAGACCTAACAGGAAGGCAGCGTGTTAGCGATGTTCTTGCGAAAAAGGATGTTCTTCTCTCCTTTCCCTACCACACTTTTATGCCAGTAATTGATCTTTTGCGCGAATCAGCGATGGATCCGGATGTGCGCTCTATACACATTACGATTTACCGAATGGCAGAAAACTCAAAAATTGCCAATGCATTGGTTAACGCAGCGCGAAATGGCAAGGAAGTTATCGTTATGTTGGAGCTGAGAGCTCGCTTTGACGAAGAGCACAACCTTGAATGGAAAGAGCGTTTTGAGATGGAAGGTATCAAAGTATTATTGGGGATCCCCGATAAGAAAGTACATGCTAAGCTTTGCATCATCAAGAAACGTGTGCATAATAAGACCATTCAATATGGCTTCGTTAGCACGGGGAATATAAATGAAAAAACGGCTAAAATTTATGGCGACTATTGTTTGATGACAAGCAATAGAGGGGTTATGGCTGACATCAATAAAATCTTTGCCGCCCTGAAGAAACCAAAAGTAGATATTTATCAAAGCTTGAAACCTTGCAAAACGCTATTAGTGTGCCCCACAGATATGCGGGATGCTTTTATCGAGCATTTAGAGAAAGAAATCATAGAGGCACGTGCCGGCCGAAAAGCGCACGTAATCATCAAGGTAAATTCACTAAGTGATAAGATATTGATAAAAAAACTTTACGATGCGGCAGATGCCGGTGTGAAGATCGAGATGATTGTGCGGGGTATATACTGCGCGATAAATCAGAAAAAGTTTAAAGAGCCTTTACATGCCATCAGCATCGTCGATGAATACCTAGAACACGCCCGTGTAATGTACTTTCATGCCGCAGGCAAGGAGATTGTTTACATATCGTCCGCAGACTGGATGACAAGAAATCTAGACCACAGGATTGAAGCTGCAATACGGATTAATAACAAAAAAATAAAGAATGAGCTGATCGACATGCTGGCGATACAATTGAAAGACAATGTTAAGGCCCGTATTCTAAATAACGCGCTTGATAACAGCTACGTAAGCAACAATAAAGGGCCACACCGTTCGCAGGTAGAATTACACCATTATCTTAGTAAAAAAACGAAGCAAGATTAATTCGTTATCGGCATAGAAATACGAACAGATGCCTACCTTTACGCAATGGAAATTACCAAGCGTTTTCACCGTATCATAGCCATCTATTTTCAGTTGCAGGGCAGATCTATTGTTAAAGCGCAAGACCTTGCTGATCGGTTTGACGTAAGCCTCCGTACCATCTATCGCGATATGCGATCGCTCGAACAGGCCGGTATTCCCATTTATGGCGAAGCCGGCACAGGCTATTCACTCAGCGAAGGATATCGCCTACCGCCGACCAGTTTCACGCAGGAAGAAATCATCAGCTTAGCAGCAGCCGAAAAGCTTATGCAAAAGTTTGTCGATCCAGACATGTTTAGACATTTTAGCACAGCAATAGGCAAGATACGTTCCTACCTGCGTTATAGTGATAAAACGAATATGATGCTCCTCGAAGAGAATATGTGGATGTCCTCCCCTGGCCTCACATTTAATGAGAAAGTCCCCGAAGCACTTTCCGTTCTTTTTGAATCCATATCCATGCGAAAAACCATCGTGATGGAGTATCGTGCTGTATACCGCGATCAACCCAACATCCGGAAAATAGAACCCGTAGGCATTTATCACGAAGGTAATTTTTGGTATTTCGTGGCCTATTGTCATCTTCGGGATGCCTATCGTCAGTTTAGGATCGATCGCATTCATAAGGTGAGCAGAACCGACGAAACGTTTACCCGTGAGCATAAGCCATTAAGCCATTACCTCGATAAAAAAGAAAGCCACCCCAGCTGGACAGTACGCCTTCGTGTCGAGCTGGAGTTTGCCCGATACCTGCAATGGGATCGCTCCTATTACGGCTTCGAAAGCGAACAAATTGACGGAGAATATGTGGTCATGACTTTTCAAAGTAACAACCCCGAACAAGAGTTTGCCCGCTGGTATTTGCGTTTCGCAGACCACGCACAAATTGTGGAACCTGAAGCCTTGAAGACTTGTGTTCGTCGCATCATCGATCATATCAAAATTTGATCGTGTTGCTACATTTTTGATACATCTTTCATTTGCTAAAAGGTTTTTATATATTTATAACAACCTAACGAAAAGAGCATGATCAAGAAAAAAATAACCCTAAGCTTGATGTCCTTGTTATTGGCATCTGCAAGTTTTGCACAGAAAAACCCCGTAATACCGGGTTGGTATGCAGACCCCGAAGGAATCGTGTATAACAACGAGTACTGGATATTCCCCACCTACTCGGCACCATATAAAGAGCAAATATTATTTGACGCCTTTTCATCTAAGGACTTGGTAAACTGGAAAAAACACCCCCGTATCTTAGATAACAATGAAGTAAAGTGGGCACACCAAGCGATGTGGGCACCTAGTGTAATTGAAAAAGATGGGAAGTATTATTTTTTCTTCGGTGCCAATGACGTGCACGAGGGAGAAATCGGCGGAATTGGGGTCGCTGTAGCAGATAAGCCGCAAGGGCCTTATAAAGACCTACTAGGAAAACCGCTGATTAATAAGATTGTCAATGGTGCACAACCCATCGACCAATTTGTCTTTAAAGACAAAGATGGTCAGTATTATATGTTTTATGGCGGCTGGAAGCACTGCAACGTCGTGAAGTTAAGCGATGACTTTACGAAACTGGTTCCTTTCGAAGACGGTAGCGTCTATAAAGAAGTGACGCCAGAGAATTACGTGGAGGGTCCATTTATGTTTATCCGCGACAACAAGTATTACTTTATGTGGTCAGAAGGCGGCTGGACTGGACCAGATTATAAAGTGGCGTATGCCATTTCGGATAGTCCCTTCGGGCCGTTTAAACGCGTAGGAATCATATTAGAGCAAGATCCAAAGATCGCTACGGGAGCTGGCCACCACTCTGTTATTAAAGTACCAAACGAAGACAAATACTATATCGTTTACCACAGACGCCCACTTGGAAAAAAACAGGCGCACGAGCGGGAAACCTGTATCGATGAAATGACTTTTGACAAAGACGGTTTTATCAACCCTGTGAAAATGACGTTCGAGGGCGTAAAACATGTCTTGAAATAAGGGAAAAAGTGCATAATTAAGACGGAAGCACGACGAAGCAATCTGCATTTTTCACACGCATGATTGCTTCGTCAACCTTACTCATCTCAGCAAAGACTTCAACATCTTTTTTTGTGATGTCTCCCCATTCTCAAAGAATGTTGCTACGTACTAAAAATCATTCCCATTAACCCTTTAAAACCTATCCATGCTCCAACTCCAATAGATGATCAATAGTAAGGCGATGAGGATGAGTAATCTTGCAAGCTCAATCGATATACTCCATCGATTCTTCATCTGTGTTTAAAAGTTCTTAATGCGCTAAAGTGGCACCATTAACCCCTGTCCCAAAAGAATGGTGGCTCTATACCCAATGCGCGTAGATACACAAAGCCCTGCGCACGGTGATGAATCTCATTGTCAACGAAATATAGTAAGTTGCTATAGATTGGAAATTTATATTCTCCAAAAAGATTGTAGTCTTTATGAAAATCCTCTTCCGGAATTTGACCAAACAATTCGATGATTTTGGGCGTATCCTCGTCCCATCGCGCCAGAAGATCTGCCTTTGTGTTTAGCGGGATATCGTGATTGTAAGGTTCTTCCTTCTGTTGAACGATTCCGCGAAGACCGGGCTCGGCGATAGAAAGAAGTTCCTTTATTAAGTCGGCAAACGTTCGCATTCCCCCTATATTATAAGAAAAAAGATCAGGCTCTGGAAATTTTTCAATTGTTCGACGTGTTAACGCACGGTGACCAAGCCAATGGGTTAAAAACTCTGCTTTTGTTAAAATGACTGTTGTGCTCATAAGAATTATGTATTAAGTTGTTAAAAAATATCTCATCGATCGGGGTTTTCTGCCCTGTTTCGTTTATGATACTCCAAAGTTATGCGCAAAAATGACAACAGTTTGTCAGGAGGGTTTTACCTTTTTTTAAAATACTTTTATTATTTACCAAGGCAGGTGTAAGTTCGCTTTAAATGTATGGCTATTACTATTGAAGATGAGTGTAGGTGCATCTGCGTATGATACGAGCAAACGACTCTTAAAAAGGTCTATTAGTGAAGTATGTTCTTGGGAGACAATATGGTGGTTTACATGGTTAATAACATCCAATTGCAAGGCTGCGTCGAATACCCTTATCTTTATTTTAAGGGGAAACTTTTCCATAGCATTATAGCCCTCTTGAAGCGCATTAGCGACTAGCGGAAAGAGCAAAAAGGCCGGGATGTCTTTATCGGCCTCGGCTTTCACATCGAATTTAAAAAAGAGCTGGTCGCCCAATATGCGTTCGTAGAACGAGATATATTCCTGCAACAAGGCGATCTCTTGGGACGCAAGCCAATAGCAATCTTCCTTAACGAGAGACACACGCTGCAGATAGTGTGCAAAATCTTGTTGCAGCAGCGCATCTTGTCGTAAAGAAATAGCATTGGCTAAGCGGCTATCTAAACGAGATTCATGGAAACATAGTTTTGCTTCGAGACCTATTCGAACCAGATCCACCTCTATTTTGCTGCCGAAAATTTTATCTAAAAAGTTTCCCATAAAGCTATTCTATTCCGCTCACTCCTCCGGAAACAACGAGTTTCATGGCATCAGTAGCAGACATGTTTAATTTTTGCACTTGCGACGATTTCACAACCACTACCTGTCCGGCCACGGAATAGGAATATGGAAAATAGACGACAACTTCATCCGGCAGCCCAATTTTTTCTAGATCACGCTGCGTTAGGAAACCAATTTTTTTTAATCCTGTTTCATTGACAAGCACGAGAACCGGCTCGTTAAATTTTTTTGCATCGCCTACAAACGCCTCTGTAAAATCCTTGATCGAGGAATAAAGGGTGTTGAATAGCGGAATTTTATTAATCGACCTTTTGAGCCAAGCACGAATAGGCTCTGTTACCAGATTGGTGAAGATAAGCCCAACTAAAATGAGCATACACATTACCGTTAATATGCCAATGCCGGGGATATAGAGGGGATGACCTTGTTCGTCCTGGAGGAAATGAGAGGTCAAATTTAGGGTGTTATCCACTGCGGCCACCGCCCATATAATAAGAAAAACGGCACCTGCTACGGGCACAACGACCAACGCTCCTTTTATCAAATAATACAATAGTTTCTGCGAAACCTTCTTAATCATAGCTCATACTTTAATTATCCGTAAAAATACACTCTTTTCACCCGAGATGAAATATTTACCAGCAACTCGTATGGTATCGTGCCAATGGACGAGGCGGCTTTCATCAAATCGGGGAATACAATAACTTCATCGCCCTCGTTTGCCTTCACATCCGTCACATCAAGCATACACATATCCATGCAGATAGACCCCATCGTGCGAACCAGCTGCCCATTGATCGACATGGCGCCTACGCCCTCACCAAACCTCCGGTTGTAACCATCCGCATAACCAATTTTTACCGTTGCAATTCGACTATCACGATGCAGCAGGCCTTTGCGATCATAGCCCACGGTTTCGCCTGCAGGTAGACTTTTTACTTGCGTGATCGTCGTTTTCAACATACTGACCATCTCTAGGTCTAGTGCGTTTCCCATATCAACACCATACAAGCCAATACCTAAGCGTACCATATCCATATAGGCCTGCGGCCAGCGTACAATACCCGAGGTATTGGCAATGTGCCGCAGCAGTTTGAAGCCTAACTTTTGTTCGATGCTATCCACGCATTGCTCAAACAGTTCGATCTGTTGTGTCGTGAATTGATCGTGCTCGGCGTTGCCCGATGCTACCAAATGGGAGAAAACACTTGCTGGAAGCAATTCGGCAGAGTCCCGCAAAACGTTGATGAGCTCCTGTATTTCCGTTGGCATAAAGCCGAGCCGGTGCATACCTGTGTCTATCTTTATATGGACGGGAAAGTTTTGCAGGTTTCGATTTCTCAAAAATTTTATAAAGGCGTGCAACACCCTAAAACTATAGATCTCGGGCTCCAATCGATTAGCTAACAACGACTCGAAGGCCTGCTCGTCCGGGCTTAATACCATAATAGGAAGCTGGATACCATGCTGGCGCAACTCCACACCTTCATCAGCAAAAGCGACAGTAAGGTAATCCACCTTATTATACTGTAGTAGATTGGCCACTTCATAGCTACCACTGCCATAAGAAAATGCTTTCACCATCACCATCAACTTGACATCCGGCGGCAACTTCCCTCGGTAAAGCTGTAAGTTATGTTCCAGCGCATTTAAATTGATCTCTAAAACAGTCTCATGCGATTTGGCAACCAAAAGCCTACTTACTTCTTCCAAATGAAATACCCGCCCCCCTTTTATCAAGATAGATTCGTCTTGAAAGCTGATATCTGGCATTGCCCGCAACAACGATTCTGTCGATGTAAAAAGTTGCACATTGTTCGTTAAATGTTGCTTTAGATACGATAACCCTTCACCAACTAAAATAATGTGATCAAGATCTTGCCTTTGCAAAAGCTGTAACAGCTTTTTACGAAGTTTATCATCCAAGCTTTCCATATCGGATAGTATCAGCGATTTCTTCCGGTGTTGTTGCTGCTGGAAAAGAAAATCCAACGCTATCTGCAGAGAAGCAAGGTCATTGGAATAGGTATCGTCAATGATGGAACACCCGTTTTTACCGGTCTTTAGTTGCAACCGCATTTCCAGAGGGCGGAGCTTCGCTAATTTTTGCGGGATAGCATCCAACGAATAGCCTAGAAACAAGAGAGCCGTTAGACAGATCAAAATGTTTTCAATGGAAGCTTTATCCCGAAAAGGGACGGTAAACGTGGCAATTTCGTTCCGATAGGATACTTGAATCGTGCTGTCTGCGCGCCCATGATCCTCGACACGAAGGAGCTTGACCTCATCAAGATCTGCTGATCCAAAGCTAAAGACAGAAACCGTAGGCGGCAAAAGAGCTGCAATGCCGTAATATGATGGGGAAATTACCTGCTTCGACTCGCTGAACAATAACAATTTTTCCTCCAGCTTTTGCTTTTTGGATGAAAAGCCACTTGCATGTGCAGCACCAATGTTCGTAAAAATGCCTATTTCAGGAATAATCATTTTCTGCAGCAGTGCCATTTCCCCAGGCAGACTTATGCCGGCTTCAATCAATGCGATGTCGTAATCATCAGAAAGATTCCACAGCGCCAATGCAACTCCAAGTTGTGAGTTATAGCTTTTTGGACTTTGATATACACGCTTGTCTTCCTGCAAAAGCTGCGTCAACCATTCCTTGACTACCGTCTTGCCATTGCTTCCGGTGATTCCTATTATAGGTTTACGAAATTGCAACCTATGAAAACGTGCGAGCTCCTGCATAGCCTCCAACACATCCGACACCCAAATAAAATTTGCATCCGGAAAATTCTGTGAATCAATTTTCTGATCAGAAACGACAAATGCGCGGACACCTTTTTGATAAGCATCTTGAAGAAATAGATGCCCATCGCGAACACTCTTCAACGCGAAAAACAGGCTATGGCTACCATTTCGTATCTTCCGAGTATCATATGCCAAATCAACAATTTCGAGTTGCGGATCTGTAATTTGCGTACGTTCATATTGAACGGCTGAAAAAATTGTTCCTACTGTGTACATAAAAAAATGATGCAGACAAATTTCATCAATATTTTCAAGAAGTGCACCATTTTTTCAAGATTTGCAACATGGACGAATGGAACAGGGAAAAGAAAATATTTACGCCACGGCAAGCCAAGCAAAAAGCCGAGAGCTACTGTGCGTATCAGGAGCGTGCGCAGCAAGAGGTGCGCGACAAACTCTATGAATGGGGATTACACCAAACCGATGTCGAACAAATCATCTCTACGTTGATTGAAGAAAACTTCCTGAATGAAGAACGTTTCGCCAAAGCATACGCCTTAGGAAAATTTAGAATGAAAGGTTGGGGAAAAATCAAAATTAAGCAACATTTGAAAGGTAAACGGGTATCAGATCCGCTTATTCGCATCGCTTTACGGGAGATTGAACTCGAGGATTATGAAGAAAAAGTACGAGAGACGATAGAAAAGCGGATAAATAAACCAATATCGCTACTCTCTTTTGTTGAAAAATCAAAATTAAAGACTTTTCTCCTATCTAAAGGCTTTGAATCCGACATTATAAATCAAATAATATCAAATTATGATTAGATTACTTACAAAAAAATCATAAAAAAGTTTATTTCTTTGAATTTTTTAAAATAAAAACTTGTTTTTATAAAAAATAGACCTATTTTAGCATCAATTAATCAAGTGTCTATCTAACAATAAAACGTTTTTATGAAAAAAAACAACTTTTTAAGATCAATTTTAAGCATTACAGCACTTACTGCATGTGTTTTAACTACAAACGCGCAAGATAACAGCGCTACTTTCTCTTTAAGCCTCACTTCAGACCAATTTTTCGGTGTTGCACCGAGCGCCGGAGTGGAATACAAGCTTTCAGATAAGATCGGACTATCTGCTTACGGAATTTTTTGGGGTGCTGGTACCGCTGCAGCGTGGGGTAACTGGACAGAATTCGGTGGCGGGGTAAATCTTTACCTAGCAGATGGTATTACGCTAAACCCCAATATTGGCTTTACATTTGGCGACCTTCTTTCCAAAGGTGCGAGCTCAGGACAGCTAGGTGGTATAGCGGGAGACGGTATTGTTCCTAATCTATTTTTCAACGTAGACAAGCCTAAATTCGAAAGTGAAATCTATGCCGGATATTACGCGCCATTGCGGGATGAGGCGCCAGTAGGAGGCTCTACATTAGCCTACCTTCACTACTGGGCAAATGCGGGTTACAAAGTAAGCCCTAACTTCTCCGTCGGCGGACATTTTGAACATTTAAGACGTACGAAAGACGACGTAAATGGCGTAGCGGACTATTACCAATGGTTAGGTCCATACATACAGCTGAATGTGCCACGGGTGGCAAGTTTTATTAGATTTTCTGCAGGACCAGAACTAAAAAATGATCTGCAACCTAAGGATTCGTTCTATAAACTGTCTACGGGCTTCACATTCTAGTCATTACAGCTCTTTGTTTTTACACATAGGAAAGCGGATTGATTCCGCTTTCCTGCTTTTTTTAGCACCCATTTTTAACAGCAAAATCATGTGCTCGTCGTTCTCTGACATCCATACGGTATACGTGCTTTAAGCTTGAGCTAATGGACGATATAAGGTAGCAAAACTCAAAAAGGCCATTACGCATCACGTCGAGCGATAGATACATTTGCGTGGATAAGGATTTGGTCTGGCATTTTATGAAGCTTTTTGGTGCTATCATCGGAAATCGTTTCACCTTCATCGTAACGAAGGACATGCCAGGGCAATTAATCGCCGCCCGGAAAAAGATAGGCTTGACAACCTCTGGGCGGCTTTTTCTGTGCTGTGTAAAACAATGCAGATAGTATAAATATGAAGCTCAATTGTTTACGATATGCGTAAAAGATAACGGTGCTATTTTTTTAAATATATTTTGCTACACTCCACAAATCTTCTATATTTGCACCACGTTAAGCGAAAGTAGCTCAGTTGGTAGAGCACAACCTTGCCAAGGTTGGGGTCGCGAGTTCGAATCTCGTCTTTCGCTCAGTTGCCTAGGTGGTGGAACTGGTAGACACGCAGGACTTAAAATCCTGTTCCTGTTAAAGGAGTGCGGGTTCGATTCCCGCCCTAGGTACTTCAAAAAGCGGTTTAGAAAAGGCGTATAGTTTTTTGGTTCAATCGTAAAATTAGAAAACACATTTATTCTTTTTGACAATTACCAATTTATCTATTCTCCAAGCTGTTTTCGGGATGTAGCGTAGCCCGGTATCGCGCCAGCATGGGGTGCTGGAGGTCGTCGGTTCAAATCCGGCCATCCCGACACAAAGATTATTAATTTCAAGAAAGCCTCTTCGATAGTTCGAGAGGCTTTTAAAATTGCATCAGATGCTGCTACTCGGAATTTATCGCGGCCAAAAGATAGGTTTCCAAATCCTTGGCATGCTGACAGCTCAAAACATCTTTCTAACATCAATCAATACTTCTTCGATCAAATCCACTGAAAACAACTTCAGAATTTAAACTAGCGTATTTTTTGACATTAATTTCTACGCCTTTGCGTCGAAAAAATAAACGATTAACATGATTGCTGTTGATTTACCGATATTGCGAGGCGTGTGTGACAGACGCCCATCAAAGAAGATAGAATCGCCGGCAGAAAGTGAGACAACCTGATCCGGGAAAACATACTCTACTTCGCCTTGGATGATATATTTATATTCAAAAGCCTCCGTTTCTACCATAGGGCGAGTAGCATCCGGAGCAAGCTCCAGCAATACAATGTCTAAGGTAGATTTTTCGATGGATGACGCAAAAATACGCTGATAATGAAACCCCTCTGCCTGCTCCTTTTCAAATGCTTCGTAATCTTTCTTTTTGCGGACTATGATAGGGCCTTCGTTTGCACTTGATTTAAAATCCTTGAAAAACTCATTGAGATCAACCTCTAAAGAATTTACGATATTGATAAGAACAAAGAGCGAAGGCGCAGTACGATTGTTTTCAATCTGCGAAATTAGCCCTTTACTAACACCGGCTCTATCAGCAAGGTCTTGAATAGTAATACCCTTTTCTTTCCTAATTTCTTTAATCTTCGAGCTGATTTTAAATATGGTGTTGTCTTCCATGTGTAAAAGGCGGTCTAGTTTTACGAGTGATTTGTTGCCAAATATAACATTTTTGGCAACAAATTACTATCGCATAAGCCTTCAACAACAACATCTTTTGAAACCTTCGGTTCAGTCTCCGACATAAATTAAAGCAGTAAATTTTAAGATAGATCAAACCTCCCTATATGATCTATTACTTTAGCACTGGAAAGCTAGATTTCTTACTCCTAACCTCTATCATTTAGCTGCGCGCTTGCACTATAGCGAGATGCTACATGCAATCTCCGAACTTGCTCCGTAATGATAACACCCCATACATGATTTAAAGTTGCTGCTTATTGATCTGATCATCAACTTTAGGGTAGCCTAATGATCCGGATATCGTCATGCTGGGCTATACGGGTTAGGATATTATCAGAAGTGATAACATTTCCCGCAGCATCCTTCCCTGCTTCTCGATACACGCCCCATTTGATATATCCTTTCTGTCCTCTATCCAGTTGTACGCCCGTGAATGTCGTGGCATTTAGATTTTCAAATTGCAAGGTGTAGTCCGTTTGTCCTGGTAGCCGCGTATACACCTTCATCCAGCCATCACCTTTGTCGCCCCATAGCACATCGATGCGAAAATCCATCCACTTATTGATATGCGGGCGAAAATCCGGAACAATGGTCGCTTGCCCTTTGGCGCCATAGCGCGCCACAATAGCATGTCTTTTCGTAAGAAAGCGAATAGGAACAGGATCACCACCGGAAACCTTTAGCTGAAAGATGTTGTCACCATAAGGCGTATTTGCCGGGTTCCATAATTCCCAATCCACTAACTTCACACTAAATTCATAGCGCCTTTTATCTCCCGGATAGAAAAGTGCTTCGGGCATATTTATCGCATCGGACTCGCTTCGGTAGGATTCATTGGAGAAATACCCCGGATCGCCTAAAACCACTTTATGTGCGATAGCGTAATTGCTTTGGCGCCCTGGCGCTGCAATAGATGCCGCATCAGCAGCTGGAGCATTCGTGGGATTCACCAATGCAAAACCACCATTTTCCTCTTGTGTCTCGTAGTCTATTTTCAAAATGGTGTCTGATGATGAGCCCGTTAGTTGGCCGATCATTGCAGCTTTTAGGGCAGTTGCCTCCGTTTGATTCGGAAAATCAAGTGTCAATGTTGGCTTGCAGGATAAGAGCAAAACAGCGAGAAAACAGCTTTGCCATGCAAAAATTAAGGTTTGATTCTTTTTCATATGTGTTTATATTTGGTAATGTGTGCATTCATCTCGGTTGAATCGACATCAATAGCCGGGGTTATTCCGGTCTATATTTCTATTTACATCGGTTTCATTTGAAGGAAAAGGCCATAGTTCGTGCTTACTAGCTCTAAAATTCACGCCTGCTTCGTAGGAGTAATTTGCCCTTATCGCCCGCACCGCAGCTGTCGTTTCCTGTATTTTAGTGGATAGCAAATTCCAACGGATAAGGTCTGCACGTCGCATACCTTCAAAGCAAAGCTCCCAAGCGCGCTCCCTTACAATAGCCTGGAAAAATGCGTCTTTTGAAAGTCCTGCTGACAATTCCACGCTTGAGACTATCGGTTTTGGCACTAACCGGGCTACCGCCGTTGCACCGTTTCCATTTCCGTTTACACTCCTTATCGTAATTGTGGGTGCGGCCGTGTAGCCTTTCCCTGCATTCAGCAACACGATGTTTCCGATCGCACCTGTTGCTGCTACAGTTGTCGTTGCAGCAATGGAAGCGTCGCTACCTCCGCCGCCCTCCACGCTGAAGACTACGTTTGTCGGAGCACCATAGCCTGTGCCAGCATTGGTTAGCTGCACCGCGATCTGTGACCCGCTGTTGTCCACTCCAAAACCACGTCTTCGAACTTGATTTATAGCTTCATAAGCCAAGCTGTTGGGGCCTTCATTCAACTCATTTTCCACTTCTGCCCGCATAAGGAGTAGATCAGCATAGCGCATTACCACCCAGTTGATGTGTGTATACGCTCTTTCAAGTGGGCTGTTTGTCTGGTATTCTCGGCTCCACTTTCCGGGCGCCCAAGATTCGTCCTGCCTACCCGTAAACAAGGGAACGCGATTTCCTTGCGCATTGATCGAGTAGCTCGCAATAGAAAAGTCGCGGCGTAGATCGCCCGGTTTGAAACTCGAATAAAAAGGTTTCATAACTCGCCAGCGCGGGTTTGTGCTGCCATAAACGCCATTTGCAGTCGTAGGTGCATTGTAGTGGCCTACCCAAGAAGCGTTGCCGCGCTGTCCGGCAGGGTTGTAAAACGCAATCTCAAATATGTTTTCATTTGGATCAAAAACATGTTGGCTTTGATTCTTGAAAATTTGCGAATACACAGGATTCAACTTGTAAAGTTGCGCGGCCATGACCTCATCGATCAAGCTCTTTGCTAGTTCGTAATATCTTTTGTAGTCTGTGGGTCTTTCCATTTGTCCATTGGCTCGGAGCGAGTAGCCACCTGCAAAAAGCGCAACTTTCGCTAACATTGCTTTTGCTGCCCATTTGTTCACTCGCTCGTCTTTCGGAAGCTCTGCAGGTAGCACCGTTGCGGCCTCCTGCATGTCCTTCATAATCTGCTCATAAATTGCGTAGCGATCCACCAAAGATCCTCGCAATTCATCCCCCGTTTGCGAACTTTTTGTTTTAAAGGGCACGTCACCCCAAAGGCGTACTAACTCAGATGCGTAAAATCCGCGTAAAAACTTGGCCTCGCCCAGCATACGATTGAGGTTATTTTTTTCTTGCAAAGTACCTGTGTTAAACTGCTCCATCTGCGGGATTTTTTCAATAACTACATTGGCGCGGTCTATTCCGCTATACAGTTTCGACCATACCGTGTAGAATGTAGGATTCTGGCCTATTCCTAAATAGTGCCCGATATTTCGATAGTCATCTGCCCCTGGCGCCATCTGGGCGACATCCGTTGCAGCATCAAACACCAATGGAATAAACCAACCGTAGGTGTCTAAACTTGACATAACTTCATACACGCCTAATGTGGCCATATAGGCCTCATCTTCGTCAGCGAAAAAGTTGCTGCTCGTGAAGTAAGAATAGGGTTCTACCTCCAACGCTTTTTTACAGGCAGTAAAGGAAGCAAGAGCGCTAAAGAAAAAGCTCCAGAAGTAGATATTAAATCGGTTTGAAAAGAATTTCATAGTTTGTCTTTATTGAATTATAAGGAAAGATTTAAACCGGCGACAAAAGACATGGCACGCGGGTAAGCACTAAAATCTACGCCTGGCGTTAACGCGGTTCGAATAACGCTCACCTCAGGATCATAGCCAGAATACTTCGTAAAAACATGAAGATTGTATGCGGTGCAGTAAACGCGAAGGTTTGACAACTTTATCTTGTTCACCCAAGATCTCGGAAAGGTGTAACCCAAACTTACGTTATTGATACGCAGGAAAGAACCGTCTTCAATAATATCATCGTATAAACGGCCGGTATTGTTTCCATTCCATGCCGGGTTAGTCTTACCCTGGTTTACGGCGGCCAATTGGACAGGATCGGTGATACGATTCCCAGCGACGTCAATTGTAGTCCAACGATCCGCAAAACGTGCAAATCTGTTTGCATACTCGGTTTGCAAATTGGCATTGTTTAAAACGTTCGCATTATAGATATCATGGCCCACGGTAAAATTGATAAATATGCTCAGATCAAACCCCTTGTAGCTAAAGCTGTTGTTCAAGCCTCCACTGTACGCCGGATTCGCATTCCCAATAACAGTCCGATCATGTTCATTAATTAGCCCATCAGGTTGGCCATCGGGACCACTGATATCTCTAAACTTGATAAAGCCAGGCTGCACGGCTATATTATCTTTCACCACGCCGTCTTTAAGCGTGTACACACCCGTGCCCGGATCGAAATTAAAGTCATCTACCTGGTATAGACCCTCTCGCTGATAACCATACATTAACCCCACAGGGCGCCCAACTTCCAAGATATAATCCGATATTGTCGTGTAGCTATTCGTTAGCAAGGATGTTTCCCCATCGCTTAAACTAAGAACTTTAGTACGGTTAAAAGCAATGTTAAAACTAGAATTCCACTTAAAGTCGTTACGATTGATATTCGTCGTATTAAGCGTGAGTTCCAAACCCCTACTGGATGTCGTACCAATGTTTTGAAACTGCGTCACGAATCCGGAACTCGACGGTATTCGGGTGTTATAGAGCAAATCTCTTGACCGGTTGTCATACAATTCGGCTGTTAAGGTTAGCCGCTGTTTTAAAAATCCAATATCTAATCCCAGATTTTTCGATTCAACAGCTTCCCACTTCAAATTAGGATTTGGAAGATTACCCTGAAATGCCGCGGCCACTACCTGATTTCCCAACGGGTATACTCCCGGGGTGAAGATGCCGAGTGCTGCATAGTTGGCAATACGGTTGTTTCCCGCCATACCGTAACTTAAGCGTAACTTAAGATCTGAGAACGCGGTTAAATTTTTCATAAACGGTTCGTTAATAACTCGCCAGGCAACCGCAGCCGACGGAAAAATCCCCCACTGATTTTCCGTTCCGAATTTGGATGATCCATCAGCCCGCAAACTTCCGGTAAACAAATACCGATCACGGTAGGTGTAATTCGCTCGAGCAAAGAACGACAGCATTTTATCGTCTTCGGCAAAAGTCTGCGGAAATCCCGCAACGGTGCCTAGTCCCAAATTATCCCATCCCAAGTTTACACTTGGAAAAACGGAAGCACTTGCTAAAAGCCCTTCGCTGTAATTGTAGATATACTCTTGCCCCAACGTTACATCCAGCCTGTGCACATCTGCAAATGTATTTTTATAATTTAAGGTGTTATTGTAATTAAACCGGCGATAAAGATTGTGTGATACACTACCGAAAGGACCGCCGCTCCGAAGAGCAGCGATTCCACGCGCATCGTTAAACTGCTTACTTTTCACTCCCCGGTCTGTGTAGCCTAACAACCCCTTGTAATTGAGCTTTTTACTAAAATTATATTGCAGCGTTAAATTTGCATTTAGCGCTTTACTGATTGATTCTCGCAACTGTGATTCCACCGTAATTAAAGGACTTTGAAAAGCTGGAGATTCAGGATTATCGAGCGGATCAGTTTCGAAATCCAGTAAGCTTTCATCATTTCCCAATCGGCCGATGACAGGCCTGTATTGCAATAGGGTTTGCAACATACTCAACCGAGCATTGCCGCCCTCCTGCGTGCCCATTCCTGTGATCTTTTGGTCTGAATAATTGATAATTCCGTTTACCAGAAACTTGTTATTTGCATTGTGGTTCAACGTCAGTTTCGCAATATTCTTAGTGGAACCGCTGTTCTTCAATAGACCTTCATCATCATTCAAGGCATAAAATATATTGAATTTAGTCTCATTGCTACCTCCATTAATGCTCACTTTATGGTATTGATTGATCACTGCCTGTCCAAAAAGTTCGCGCTGCCAATTTATACCGGGACGATCTCCATACAACATCTGTAAGGAATCGAAACTTCCATAGTTAGCCGTAAAGCGCTCAAGCAATAGCGGATCTCGAAGGGCGTTTTCATACAATAAGGTGGTGTATTGATAGGGATTCATGACGGCAATTTCATTGGTGATCTTTTTCGCGCCAACGTAGTTGTCGTAGTTAATTCGTAGCTTACTGCTCTTTAGACGTTTCGTCGTCACAAGCACAACACCGTTGGCACCCTGGGCGCCGTATATTGCTGTTGCGGAAGCGTCTTTTAGTACATCAACAGACTCCACATCCATGGGATCAAGGAAAGCCAATCCCTCTGTCTGCGGAATGCCGTCCACTACGTAAAGCGGTTCATTACTTTGTGTAATCGATGTTCCGCCCCTAATTTTGATGGATGGTTCCGCGCCTGGTGTACCATCAGACATGGCGACCTGCACACCTGCTAAACGCCCTTGCATCGCTTGGGCAACACTTTGCACGGGAACCTTCGCAATTTCTTCTCCTTTTAAGGAAGATACCGCTCCAGTGAGATCTTTACGTTGCACTTGGCCATAGCCAATAACGACAACTTCATCCATGGTGTTTTCATTCTCCTGCAACTCGACGTTTATAATTCGCCTACCGCTTACATTTTCCTGCGATTTCGTATAACCAACGAAAGAGAATAGCAAGGTGCCGGCAGATGAAACCTCAATCTCATATGCGCCATCCTTATTTGTAACTGTTGACGCGGCTTTCCCATTTTCCTGCACCGTGGCTCCGGCGATGGGGAGACCATTTTTTCGTGTTACTTTTCCACGCACCTTCACGGATTGCTGTGCGTGCGCGCTGACTTGAAAACAAATGATTATAAATAACCAAACGTATCGTTTAACCATAATTGTAGATTTTTTAAAATTGGCACTTAGCTTATCTCACAAATATAGGGTTCAGGTAAAAAAAGCACTTTCAATATTGCTTCAAAAACTTTCAATATTGTGTTAAAATAAAAGTGCAATTGAGAAAGGTTTACAACGCTTAGTCCGTTCAAGACAATCTTTTACAGTCGAGTAAGAGGTAAAGGAAACCCGGCGATCACGACAAAATTGAAATAAATTTCAACGAAATTGAAATCGCTAACATTCCGAAGACCATAACTTTATCAAAATCTAAATTTTGTATCTAACTCATATGAACAAATCATTATTCTTCGTATTCAAACGCGCTATCGTCGCCTTTTTTTTAAGTACTATGCTATACTCGTCCGCGGTTTGTCAAGGTTCAGGGAACGGCAACAATTGGTTTTCCAATGCAGAAGAGCGCGCTGTATATCAATTGAAGAAAGCAGCTTCGGTTTACAAAGTACAACAAAATCCACGCTCTGTGAATGCCGACGGAACCGTTCGTCTAGTGTCAATGCGCGACTGGACAAATGGATTCTTTCCAGGCAGCCTTTGGTATGGTTACGAATTATCGAAAGATCCTACACTTGCCGCTGATGCGAAACGCTTTACACTGGCGCTGGATTCTGTACAGCATATTACTGACACACACGACTTAGGTTTTATGCTTTACTGCTCCTACGGCAATGCTTTTAGACTTACTTCAGATTCGATCTATCTACCCGTACTTCGACAAGGAGCAAAGCATCTCTATGCACGGTATAATCCTAAAGTTGGTGCCATTCGTTCCTGGGACTTTGGAAATTGGCAATTTCCAGTGATCATTGACAATATGATGAACCTGGAATTTTTGTTTTGGGCAAAAAAGCAATTTCAAGTCAACAGTTATTTCGAAGCGGCAAATCAACATGCAAAAACGACGCTTCGCCACCATTTCAGACCAAACTACAGCTCTTATCATCTTATAAACTATAACCCGAAGTCTGGAAAAGTCGTAAGTAAAGAAACACATCAGGGCTTAACGGACGAGTCTTCCTGGGCGCGCGGGCAGGCTTGGGGTCTATATGGTTATGTGATGTCTTATGAAAACACGAAAGATCCAATATTTTTAAAGCAGGCTGAAAAAATTGCTAGATTTATCATGAACCATCCACGTATGCCCGAAGACAAAATTCCTGCCTGGGATTTCGATGTTCATAATGCCTTAGAAGAGCACGGCGCACCACGGGATGTATCAGCCGCTGCCGTTATTGCGTCAGCATTGATTCGATTAAGTACGCAAACGGCGAAGGGGCAAATCTATGCAGACTATGCAGAAGATATCCTCAAAACCTTATGTTCGGACCAATACCTCGCAAAAAAAGATCAAAATGCCTACTTTATATTGAAGCACAGCGTCGGAGCTTTCCTATATAATTCTGAAATAGACACGCCCATCAATTACGCAGATTATTATTTTTTAGAGGCGCTCCTTCGCTACAAAGCATTAAAGATGGAGAAAACAGATGTAGCTGGCTAGCAAAATATTTACATAAACCTATTATGCAATGTACAATCATATTTCTATAGGACTAATCCTCGCCGGACTAACCCACTTGGGTCAGGGGGAACCACCTTCTCAAAAAAGCAAGACAACAGCTGCAACCGAACATCTTGCAGCGCATGCCTTCGGGTGTAAGCTCGCTGCGAAGGACTTCGCAAATATCAATTTGGATTATCCGGGCTTAGAGGAAGTAAAAGATAATGTCAGCAGGAAGCGTTATGATGAAGCAGCACAAAAGCTTCTTCAATACTATCGTCAACGTACCTCAGTAAGACATATCCGTTACGACCGCGCAGATAAAACTACCTACGAGGGCAAGCCACTTTCACCGGGCGATCAGGAAATGGCAGACAGCGCCCTTGTTCACGTCCTCAAACCGCATAAGGCTTATCCGTATTATAATTATGGAAAGAAGACTATTGATTGGCAGCATCAGCCCGTGCAAGATCAACTCATCCGTACGTTCTTACATCGAACAAACTGGTGGGAACAATTGGGTTTAGCATATTGGTCAACCGGCGATGAAAAATATGCGAGAGAATGGATGAATCAAACGTTAAGTTGGATCGATAACAACCAATTGGGCAGCTATCCAAACGAGAAGGACTATGCATGGAAAGCTTTTGTCGTCTCATTCCGCCTGAACAATTGGTCAGCATACTTCAATATGTTCATCGACTCCCCTAGCCTAACGCCTGACTTTCTGATAAAATTTTTAAACAGCTACCAGCAACAGGCCGACTATGTGAAAGCAAATTATACCGATATTGGTAACCATTTGTTGTATGAAGCGCTGCACATGATGTATGCGGGGTCCACATTCCCAGAATTTAAGAACGCTGCCGAATGGCGCCAGAGCGGGGCACAGGTGCTAAACACGGAGATACAAAAACAAGTGTTAGCTGATGGTGTACAGTACGAGCTATCGACATCTTACCACATTGGAGCCATTGAAATCTTTGCGGATGCACTTCATATTGCACAAAGCAACGGAATGGAAAATGTATTTCCAGAAAATTATAAACGTACCATAAGGAAAATGATCGCTGCTGTAATTAATTATTCGTTCCCAGACTACAGCTTTCCGTTGTATGGAAACTCCTTTGAACCAACAAAAATAAAGATGTTGGAGCGCTATCAGCAATGGCGGAAACTTTTCCCTGCTGACAGCGTCGTCCAGTACTTTGCTACCGAAGGAAAAGAAGGTATGTCACCAAACTATCTATCGTCTGCGATGGAAAATTCGGGATTTTACAGCTTTCGAGATAGCTGGCTGCCGACTGCAACCGTCATGCAGATAAAAGCCGGTCCCCCAGCCTATTTTCATGCGCATCCAGATAACGGCACGTTTAATCTTTGGGTAAAAGGTAGAAATTTCACGCCAGATTCGGGAAGTTACATCTATAACGACAACGCAAAAACGAACAATAAAAAAGACTGGTACAGACAAAGTCTCGTGCACCAAACCCTCACATTAAATGGAGAAAATATCCATAATGACGCTCGTTTAGACCAATGGACGTCAAAGCAGGACTACGAGTTGCTATCATTTACGAATCCAAGTTATGCTTCATTGCATCACCAGCGCATATTTTTTTTTATTGACAAGGATTGTTTTCTACTTATTGATCGGGCAACCGGAGACGCTACAGGCGAACTTGACATCCATTTTACCCTACACGAACAAAGCGACCCTATTATTGATCAGGGTCAAAAGCGCATCATCACACAATACGCCGATGGCAACAATTTACTTATTCAATCGCTTGATTCTTCTACAGTCTCGATAATGGAAGAAAAAGGCTTCGTTTCTTATCGCTACCAAGAAGAAATCCAGCGGCCGGCATTTGCTATAAATAAAAACAAAGACAAGCGAGCAGCATCTTTCATGACATTCTTACTCCCATTCCAAGGTCATCAGGCGCCAGCTGTTGTGCTAACAAAAAATAAAGGGCACGATCCGGAAAGCGGTAAAATAGATTTATCGCTAAACGTCTCTGGAAAAACTATTCATATTCGAGAACAACTCTAACAACGCTAAAACCATGATTAAACCAAATTCACTCTATATTTTACTGCTTTTACTCTGCCATACACTAGCGTTTGCCCAATTAGGCTTTCAAACAATTAACAAAGAAAGTTTTTCAACAATTGATTTAACCTACCCAGGGTTGGAAGAGGTCAATGGCTATTACCAAAATAGGGAATATGAAAAAGCGGCTACCACGCTATTAAGCTATTTTCGCAACAGACCGTTAAAAAGTCACCCAACTTTCAGCAGCGAAGAACTCCAAAGACTGAAAGGCCGTGCCATGAACAAGATCGATCTGCAAAAGGCAGATAATGCGCTTAAACATCGGTTTCAGCCTCATAAAGGCTACGACTTTTTCCATTACGGCGAAGATATTGACTGGCAATATTGGCCGGTGAAAGACAATGAAGTACGCTGGCAATTGCATCGCGTCGGTTGGTGGGAATCCTTGGGTAAAGCTTATCAATCAACTGGAGATGAAAAATATGCCAAAGAGTGGATCTATCAATTTAGAGACTGGGTAAGAAAAAATCCAAAAGGGCTTTCAGAGGATAACGATCGTTATGCTTGGCGCCCGCTGGAGGTTTCTGATCGCGTGAAAAGCTTACCCATTACGTTTTCCTTATTTATCGAATCGCCATTATTCACGCCGGAGTTTTTGATGGAATTTTTAAGGAGTTATCACGAACAAGCCAGCTATATACCTGCGCATTATTCGGCTATCGGCAACCACCTCCTTTTCGAAGCAGAACGCATGGTATTGGCCGGATGCTTTTTCCCGGAGTTTCGGCAGGCTTCCGAGTGGCGTCAGGGCGGCATCAACGTATTGAACACAGAAATCAAGAAGCAGGTTTTCGAGGATGGCGTGCAATTTGAGCTCTCGCCCACCTACCATAATGCAGCAATTGATATTTTTCTGCGCGCTTTATACACGGCACAGTTGGCAGGATTAGCCCAAGAGTTTCCCACTGAATACCGAAAAACTGTCGAAAAAATGATTATAGCCACGATCAACTTTTCGTTTCCTGATTACAGCTTTCCTATGTTTGGCGATAGCTGGCGTGCGGACAAAAAGAGCACGCTACAGCAATATGGTTTTTGGCGAAAGTCGTTTCCTGATAATCCAGTTTTCGCCTATTTCGCTACCGAAGGTCGTGAGGGAAGCGCCCCCGCGTACCTCTCAAAAGCACTAAAAGATGCTGGCTTCTATACATTCCGAAATGGATGGGACAGCCTTTCGACGGTGATGGTTTTAAAGGCTGGACCGCAAGGTTTTTTCCATGCTCAACCTGATAATGGCACATTTGAACTCTGGGTGAAAGGACGGAACTTTATGCCTGACGCTGGCTGCTTCGTATACAGCGGCAACGAGGAGATTATGAAGATGCGGGACTGGTACCGACAAACGAAGGTACACCAAACCCTCACATTGAATAATCAAAACATGACAACCACAGAGGCGAAACTGCTGCATTGGTCAGCAAGCGATAGCGTGGATCAGTTAACCTATAGTAATCCAAGCTATCCTGAACTTAGCCATCAACGAACAGTGTTGTATATCGATAAATCCTTCTTTCTGATTCTCGACCGTGCTGAAGGCGCTTCAACCGGCCAGCTTGATGTGCATTTTCAATTAGCAGAGAACGGCCAGCCTATTATCGATAAAAAGAAAAAAAGAGTGTATACGCAATATGGCGATGGAAACAACCTACTTATACAGGAACTGATTGCAGCCCCATCCACACTTGTTACGGAAGAAGGCAAGGTATCTTATCGTTATCGGGAAGAAGTATCCCGTCCAGCTTTCGCGTTTCAACGCACGAAGGAGCAAAACACGGAATATTTCATGACCCTCATCCATCCGTTCGATGGTATGAAGCCACCCACTGTAAAACTATTAGAAAATGATAGGCAAAAACAGATCGTGCGCGTTTCTGTAGATAAGAAGGTTTACAATATAATTATAAAAGACAAGTAAATGAACGAATTATACTGCCAGACTCAACGGTCAATGAAATTCACCGTTATCTCCTTGCTGCTCTTCTTCGGATACACTATACGAAGTCAGGCGCAGACCAAAGGCACCAGGCCAAACATTATTCTCATTATAACCGATCAACAAACAGCTAACGCATTGAGCTATGTCGGCAATAAAGATTTGCATACGCCGGGTATAGATGCGCTCGCACGCGACGGCATGTTATTTAAACGTTCATATGTATCCTACCCGGTGTGCGGTCCTTCACGAGCCAGTCTGATTACCGGAAAAATGCCCGTTCAGATTAATGTCGCAGATAACGGCCCAGATCATGGGCCCAATCTTCCAGAGGAACATCTGCAATATAGTCTGGGGCGTCTCCTTGCAGATGCCGGTTACGACTGCTTGTATGCCGGAAAATGGCACGCCCCTACCAAAGTAAATCTTCCAAAGGACGGCACCGGATTTACAAAAGTTTTTGATATGGATGATATGCAGATTGTACTAATGAGCATTCCGCATTTTCAGCAGAAACGCAATAAACCACTTTTTTATGTGGCATCTTTCCTCAACCCCCATGAAATATGTGAATATGCCCGCTCTGAATTTCTCCCGACGGGACCCGTGGAAGCCGGAAATGTGAAAGATTATCCACAGCTACCTTACAATGCAGCAATACCAGCTTATTTTCCAGAGGCGGTACTGCTTAACCGAGACGCGGACCCGCGGTCCTACCCGACGAAGCTTTACACGGACGACGATTGGAGAGCTTACTTACATGCTTACTACCGCTTGGTAGAACGCGTAGATGGTGAAATTAGCAAATTAATTGCCGCCCTTAAAGCGAACAATCTGTACGATAGCAGCGTAATTCTTTTCGTGAGCGATCACGGAGATGCTGTAGGCGCGCAACGTGGCAATCAAAAGCGAACATTGCAAGAGGAGGTTGTTCGTGTACCCTTTATTGTTAAAAAACCAAATCAACAGCAAGCGGGCGTAATCAATGAAAGGGCGTTAGTCAATACTTCGTTGGACATTTACCAAACCATCTTGGACTACGCCCAAGTAAAGCCTAAACAGCAACTTTTAGGCAAAAGCCTCCGACCTGTGCTGGATGGAAGCACGGATACGCTCCACGAGGAGGTCTTTATAGAGACCTTACTCGATGCTGTACAAACCCGAGGCTGGGCTGTGGTGACTAAAGATTTTAAATACGTGCTCTATCGCAACTTCAAAAACAATGAGCAGCTATTTAATCTCAGCAGTGATCCCCACGAAATTCAAAATCTTGCGGTCAATAAGGCATACGAAGAGACAACGGTCATGTTTCGAAAAAAGCTTTACGATTGGGCAGTGAAAACAAATGACCGGGTATTGCAACGCCTGTTGGTGCATAATAGGTAGTGAGTCATGCGTAGCGCGTAATGAGTAGTGGGAATTGCGATATTAGTAGGGAGTATTTAGATTTTAGTACTTAGTATGTAGTATAGATTTTAGTACTTAGTATGTAGTATTGAGTAATGCGAATTGCGATATTGTGTTGAATAAAAGGAGGCGTCGTTGCGAGGAGGAGGAACGAGGACGAAGCAATTTTTTGCATTTGCAAAAATGCAGATTGCCGCGTCATACTTCCTCGCGATGACGCTTTTTTGGGCTTAAACGTCATTGCGAGCCGGAGGCACGACGGCGCGGCAATCTTTAGTATGGGGTAGTGCGTAGTGAGATATAACGTGTGATAAAGAGATTTTGTCATGCAGTCCGAGGTTTTGGCGCGCTCCTTTAACATCTCTTACGACTTCTAGTTTACAACTCGTCACTTATGACTTTTTAACCGAGCGCAGCAAACTCATAAAAGATAATTTTGACTTTTAACTTTTTAATTTTGACTTTTTAATTTTAAAAGTATTTGCCGTGCCGCGGCATGCGGCGGAAAGGTTTGAGCGAGGGACAATCCGTGTACAAACAAAATTATAACCCCCGTTTACCTTTCGCATATTCTGAGGGTGACACGCCAAAATAGTTCTTGAAACTGGTCGCGAAATAAGATACCGTGTTAAACCCCACCATCGTACTGATCTGTGTAACCGAATGATTGCCCTCCACCAACAAATTTGATGCTTCCGAAAAGCGAACTTTGCGAATAAAATCCACAGTGGATTCACCGGTAATAGCCTTCATTTTTAGATGCAAAGTCGAACGGCTCATCGCCATCGCATCAGCGAAGTCATCGACCGAAAAACTGATATTGTCTAGGTTGCTTTCAACGATCTTCTTAGCCTTCTCCAAAAACGATCGATCTAGTTCGTTAAATACTAATTTCTGCGGCTCAATGAGCAAACTTTTGCTATAGAACTGCTTAATGCGGTAGCGCACCTGCAATAAATTACGCACTTGCAAACTTAATTTACGGAGGTCGAACGGCTTTTTGACATACACATCGGCACCTGCCGTAAGTCCACCGATTTCGTCCATATCATATGCTCTAGCCGTCAACATCACCACCGGAATATGGCTAGTCGACACGTGCTGCTTGATATGTTTACAAAAAGATAGTCCATCCAGCAAAGGCATCATCACATCTGTAATAATGAGATCTACTTCCGTCTGGTCGATCAACGCTAGCGCCTCCTCACCATTCGGCGCGGAAGATACATTTGCGAACTGTTGAAAGTGATCAATCAACAGTTCCAGAACATCATCATTGTCGTCAACAATTAAGATCCTTGGCCGTTCTACGCCTTCGACAGCATCGAAGTTAACCATCTCGACTCCATCAATTGCCCATTCGTCTAACGGTGTATAGGGCGTGAGTTCTTCCGTCAAAATGCGGTTTGACGGATTAAGTTCCTGCGTTCCTTTTTCTGAATCCAGATAGATATCTTCATTCATTGAAAAGCGAAGCGTGAAGGTTGTTCCTTTCCCGAAAGTACTTTCTACAGCTATAGTAGCGTGATGCATCTCCATTAAACGCTTGACCAATGCCAATCCAACGCCCGTTCCCCTCGCATCATGGTTTTCTTGGAAAAACTCATCAAAAACACGATCGATGCTATCTTGCTTCATCCCTATACCCGTATCCAGCACTTTGATGACCAACTCTTCGCCATGGCGTTCGACTTGAAGCATCACCGATCCTTCCGTGGTAAACTTAAATGCGTTTGAGAGCAAATTACTGAATATTAAATCGAAGTACAGCGGATCATACCACACCTCTCCTACCGCAGCTTTTACATCAAACAACAATGAAATTCCCTTTTGCTGCGCCACTCGTCCGAACATGTCGGTCAGTTGTTGTAATTGCGGTATCGGATTTCCTTTAACGACTTTCAATGCAAATACCCCCAAATCGGCCCGCCGGTAATCCATCAGTTGGTCTACCAAATGTGTCAACTTATTCGCATTACGCACCACCAGATCGAGCTGTTTTAGCGTGCGCTTATCCGTCGATATTTTCTGCAGCTCATCAAGAGGCGACTTTATTAACGTAAGCGGTGTTCTAAATTCATGGGAAATATTAGTAAAAAAGCGAAATTTAGCCTGATTGAGCTCTTCGGATTTCTCTTGTTGAATCTTTTCTAATAGCAGTTCATTTTTAAGTTTCTGCTTGTTTTTCCAACTTTTGAACCAATAAAATCCGGTCGCTAAAACTACTAACATCAATGCAACTTTAAACGTCCAGGTATCCCACCAGTAAGGCAGCACCCTTATGTTGAGAAGCGATACCTCCTCGCTCCATTTTCCATCACTATTCGCAGCACGCGCCACAAATGTATAGGAACCTGCAGGCAGGTTCGCATAGGCTATTGGGTATGGATAATCGGCATTTACCCACTCATCGTCCTGGCCTAGCAGCTTATATGAAAATTTATTATTTTGTCTGGAAAGGAAGTTACTGACTGCTAAAGAGAGGGTGAAAGATTGCTGATCTGGCGCCAGCGTGATTTCTTTGCTGTAGCTGATATCATCAGCTAAAATCTTTGACCTATCCCCGGCCTTTATGACTTCGCCAAATAAACGAAATTCACTGATGAACGGTGCAGGTGCGAATGGGTTTACCAGCAGTCTATCCGGATAAAAATGGCTTACGCCATTAATGCCGCCCATGTAAATTTCATAATCATGTGTTAGCAAAGCAGCGTAGTAATTGAACTGATCGCCCTGTAGCCCATCGCGATAGGTGTATCTCCGAAGGATTTTCGGCTCGGTCGTTAATGAAGCTATTCCTTTATTCGTACTAATCCAAAGCTGATTGTCCTTATCTTGCAGTATACTGTAAACATTATTATTGGGAAGCCCGTTTTCCGTATCGAAAATAGTGATACTAAACATCTTTTGATCTATGCGCCCCAATCCTCGGTGCATACCCACCCACAGCTGCTTTGCATGGTCTTCCAAAAAGCAGTTGATACGATCATAGCGCTTATTGTCTGCGAGATTGAAGCTCTTCAGCTCATTCCTCGACAAATCAAAACGATAAACCCGCCTATCCGTACCTATCCACAATCTATTGCGACTATCTTTATAGAGTGCGTAGACAGCTCCTGATAACATATCATTCCAATTCCTGCTAAGTTCGGACGAAGCATTTAGTGGTTTTGGTATCGGCACATATTGCTCAGAAGCCTTATCAAACAAACGTAAGCCCGCGAGCGTGCCAATCCAAAGCTTTGCGCCTCCAGCATCGACAATACCATAAACATGATCGTCAGATTCTGAAATTGTGCCCGAAGAATAATTTGTGATGCGTTGCGTTGGCACGTCTAATTTAGCTAATCCACCAGCATGCGTGCCAATGTACACTTTTGGACCGTCCACATACAGCGCTTTAACCATGTTTGACCGCAACCCGTTCCGCTTTGAAAAATAGGTAAACTCCCCGGTACGACGGTCGAGCCTATTTACGCCGCCATCGTTGGTGCCAATCCACAGATCTTGTCCCTCCCCCTCAGCCATAGCACCGATAATATTATCATTTAAACTATTGCGTTGTACGGTCTTTTGGAACAAGCCGAACTGCTGCTGCTTAGCGTGAACATAATTAACGCCTCCAAAATAAGTGCCTAGCCACAGACCCTTCTGCTTATCCAGAAAGATGCAGCGGATAGAATTATGGCTTAGCTGTGGCCGGCCATGAGGTTCAGCATCGTAACTCGTAAATTGATCATGTTGGGGATTATAAATACTCAACCCATTTAACGTTCCGATCCATAGATGACCATCCTCGTCCCACTGAAGCCTCCTGATATAAGCAGAGATCAAATGGTTTTTGCCCGAAGCAGGAAGATAGTGTTTAGATGAACCATCTTTTGCAAACCAATACAGACCATTACCCTCGGTTGCAATCCATAAGCCGCTATCCGTCGCAGCAATATCCTGCACGTTCGACCGTATAGGTACGAAGCTGGCGCGAAGCTGCTTACCTTCCAATGTGTACAGACCGTCGCTTGCACCAACGAGCAAGACTCCCTGATACTTTTTTACAAATGAAAAGGTATGACCGCTATGTGCCTGGCAAATCTTCGTGACGCTGTACGTATGAGGATTGAATTGGTAGATAGTGTGCGAGCTATTGAGATAGAACACATTGTCACCCACCTGCTCAATGTGCTCAATTTCTTCATCCATCAGCCAGTGTCGAAATTTATTTTTACGAATATCAAATAAGGTTATGCCACGTTTTCCGGCAATTAGCAAGTGATCGTGTTGCATGTATTGGACAGCTCTGATGTAATCAGACGATAACGAATTTGAATCACGCTCGTTATGCCGATAAACAGTAAGACGGTAGCCATCATACTTGTTTAGCCCATCGGCTGTAGCAAACCACATATTACCGATGCGATCCTGCGCTATGTCATAAACCGTACTATGGGATAATCCATCTTCCGTCGAAATTTTGAGGAACGCAGTTGGCAAAGCCGTCTGCGACATGCCTGTGCTAAGGAAACTTGTTATTGTGAAACTCCAGATGATGAAAAGAATCACTCTTTGTTTATACATGAGAAAGCCTGGTATTAGATTTATGAAAAATGGCTACAAATACTAAACAAAGATACACTAACCGTACCTCATTTGAAATCTTATCGCAAACCTTTATCGCAGATCGGTCTAAATGATTGCGATAAGTCAATAAGAAATTTACTGAGTTTTAGAGTTTGCCCATCCGCATGCTCGACGGCAACATGATCTTCATATGCCACGGCAAGAACTGCTTTGATAAAGTGATATTTTTATAAGGTTTTGCCCATCGGTCCGACGATTCCGTCGCTCGCCGCGGCAAGGCCGCATTTAAAAATTCGCATCTCCAAAAGTAGGGCACCTCTGGAAATGCGAATAGCGTAAACAAACTCGTATTTTAATACTCGACTTCAATAATCGATTTTAATGGTATAAGGATACCATTTTTGATCTGAATGTATTGTTCGGTAAGTGACCAAACGGTAGTTTCGATACGTTTAGGTCCATCTTCCGTTTGAAAAACAATGGTTGTTTTGGATTTGAATTCATTGCCTAAGCGTTGCGCCGCTAGCAATTTATATTGTAAACTAGCCGTTTTATCTACGTCCGCTGGAACAATTTTATAATCCACTATATGCTCCTTCTCTATAATCTGTCCTATCATGCTGCTTATGTTATTTTAATGAATAAAACGTAAAAACGTACTTCGTCGTACGTCATGACTAAATATAATTATTTGTCATTTATTTTTTAGAAACAGCAACAAATTATTTACATTATTAGGGAACTTTATGACATTTATTTTATGCAGACAGAAATTTATTCAAAAACAGTCACTTTGAATTTCACGCAATGCTATTCCAACGGCCGCCTGAAGTATAGCGAATTGAACAACTTGCTGCAGCTCACCGCTTCTGAACATGCGGAAGCCTTGGGCTTTGGATATCGTGAAATGGCTGCCAATAAGCAATCATGGGTTTTAAGTCGTATGCGGATGGAGATAGACCGTCTGCCCAAATTTCTGGATGAGGTAACCGTGAAAACCTGGGTTCAAGATTTTCTTGGAAATAGATCTATTCGGAATTTTGAAGTTTATAGGGATGATAAAAAAGTCATTGGCGTTTGCAGCTTTTGGGCGGTATTTAGCACGGCATTACGACGTTCTGAAAATCTTGCTATAAAGATCGATCCGGCGATTGTGCTTCCCGAGCGAAGTGCTACGCGCGAATCGTTCAAGCGCATAGAGCAAGAGACAGAATATACGGAAACGAGCCAATATGTGCCGAAATTGTCCGATCTTGATATCGTAAATCACGTAAACAACGTCAAGTATACAGATTGGTGTTTTGATCTTCTGCCCGCGGATCTCGTTTTGAAAAAACCGTTCCATACAATAGACATCAACTACCTGAAGGAACTTAAGTTGGCAGAGCTTGTTGACATCCACAGCCGTGTGGACGATAACGCTGCACGATTTGCTATCGCCCGCGGCGGAAAGACTATTTTCCTTATGCAAGCAAATTTCTAATGCATAAATACTAAAACGGTATATATGCGTGTAAGCGTCCTTAGAAAAGCATCAGTGAGCAACTGTATTTTTGACAGTGCTCACTGATGTATGTAAATGACTAACCGTAAAAATCCTCATCGCGCCTTCTGGCTCGAACGAACGGCTTCTGGCAAAGCTTTAAAAGGCAAATGCCAAATCACCTTTTTTGTAAGGGTAATTTCCGTCGAATCGACCTGGAATCTTGACGTAGCGTTGTGCTTTGGTCATGCCTACCTCAGAAGTAAAGAAACCGGTCAAAGTCAATTGCTTCAACATATGGAAGAAATCGTTGGCCTCGCCTTCCTTTCTATTCTTTTGGTATTCTGTAGCTTCCTTGTCGTATTTATTGACAAACTGCAGTTGCTCCTCTTTCGACAGTTCCTGGAAAGGTTTGTTAAACTCTTTCTTAGAACGATCGTCAACGTCTGCTAAACCCTTCATGAATGCTTTTTGGTCTACTTCGTCATAACAATCGCGAATCATCACGGGAATAAATTCTCCAACGCCGGCCTCTTTTGCACCAGGTGTTGAAGTCTTAGGCAATATTGCTTCCGCAAGATCGCCCAAAAAATTCATCCTATCTTTTTCAAATAATGTTGCTACATCTTTGGAGGCTGGCCTGGTACATCCTTCAAGGAACAAATTTGCCCCGATTACCGAGCCGCCGACCAGCATAGCTACACGTTGAAGTGCCTCTCTTCTATTCATAGTCTGCTATTTTAAATCGTGTAATTAACCTCCCAACCTTGACGGTATTGGCGTTTCACAAATTGATTCACCACGTCAAAGTTAGTTACTTTCATTTGGTTGTTGTCCCACAACAATTTCAGGTTTCTTCCCGGATAGTTGTTATCGATACGCAAATCCGCACCACGGATGGCCAAGTTTGCCATCAATAATGCCTCCGTCAAAGGACCGGAAATTTCAAACGGTGCACTGACTTCCATCTTGCCATAACCAGCTATCGCAGCCTCTACCCATTGCGCGTAGTGACCATTTGCTTTACCTTCCACGCGGGCATATTTTTGTGCTACTTGCTCTTTTCTTGTAGTAGGCAATAAGCGGGCATTTTCGCCATAGGTGTCTGCTAGAATTTTACCTTTGCTACCGATTAACAGAATACCGTTACCGCCGTCACCGAATATCTCATTAGGACCCAATTCATCTGGACGGGTCGGTTGAATACCACCATCCATCCAATGCAAAGTAACCGGTCCACTGGTTTTTGGTGTCTTTGGAAATGTCATTGTTACGTGGCTCGATGGCGGACAGCTTTCTGGATAGTAAGCGCGTTTAAATTCATCGGCATAAACTGTACCCACCGTTGCCTGAACATCTTGGATATACTTCAGTCCTAATGTACTGAATGGAACCTCGAGTAAGTGACACCCCATATCGCCTAGTGCACCTGTACCATAATCCCACCAGCCTCGCCAATTGAATGGCACAAGTTTTTCGATGTAATCTTTTTTCGGTGCCGTCCCCAACCACAATTCCCAATCCAATTCTTTTGGAACTTGAGCAGTTTGGTTTGGCCAAGGAATACCGGAAGGCCACACAGGGCGGTCAGTCCAACAGTATACGGTATGTACATCGCCAATAAGGCCGGCTTCATACCATTCCTTTATTTCACGCGGTCCATCGTTGGAAGCACCTTGGTTTCCCATTTGTGTAACCACTTTGTATTTTTTCGCTGCTTCGGTAAGTGCCCGTGCTTCCCAAATATCATGCGTTAATGGCTTTTGCACATATACGTGTTTGCCCAATTGCATCGCTGCCAAGGTTTGTATCGCGTGGTTGTGATCAGGAGTTGATATAGATACAGCATCGATATGCTTATGCTCCTTATCCAACATTTGGCGATAGTCTTTGTAGTACTTCGCTTTCGGGAATGCCTTCGCGGAGTTGGCCGCACGCCTGTCATCCACATCACACAGGTAAGCGATTTCCGCCTTTCCACTTTTGTAGAAGGAAGCGATATCGCTTTGGCCCTTACCACCTACGCCGATACCTGCTATCATCAATTTGTCGCTGGGTGCTATAAATCCCTTACCGCCCAATACGTGGCGCGGTACAACCATAAAACCTGCCGCCGCGAGCGCTGCGTTTTTGATGAAATCTCTACGAGAGTTATTCGTTTCTTTCATTTTAGCTATTCTAAGTTTAAGTTGATATTCGTTTACAGATTTCCCTTTTTCAACTCGCTTACAGCAAAATCAACAGCACGTGCTGTTAATGCCATGTAGGTTAAGGAAGGGTTTACACAAGCTGCGGATGCCATGGCTGCGCCATCGGTGACAAATACGTTTTTTGCATCCCAAACCTGGTTGTGCTTATTGAGCACCGAGTTTTTCGGGTCAGTTCCCATACGGGCGGTACCCATTTCGTGGATACCCATACCAAAGGTGTACTCATTGTCGTAGGTGTATACGTCCTTTACGCCGATTTTTTCCAACATCTCTTTCATATCTTCTTGCATATCCGGACGCATCTTCTTCTCGTTATCCTTGATCTCCATATCCATAGACAATACCGGAAGACCCCATTTATCTTTTTTATCTTTATCTAAGAAGATTCTGTTTTCATGATAAGGAAGTATCTCCCCAAAAGCGGTAAAGCCAACCGACCAAGAACCCGGTTCCAGCATCGCATCTTTCCAATCAGCACCTACGCTCATTTCTGCAATCTCTCCCGACCAGCGTCCACGACTTGCTGCTCCCTGATAACCAAAACCACGTACATAGTCTCGCTTTTTATCATCGCCAGGAACATTTTGAAAGCGCGGCACATACAAGCCCGTAGGGCGACGACCAAACACATATTTATCTTCATAGCCTTCCACGCGGCCGCCCGCTCCACAACGGAAATGGTGATCCATTGCGTTGTGACCCAACTCGCCAGAGCTACTTCCTAAACCGCCTTCCCAGACATCGGTAGCCGAATTCATCAATACCCAAGTAGAGTTAAATGCAGAAGCACAGACGAAAATAACCTTCGCAAAATACTCGTAGGTTTTTCCTGTCTCAGCATCCACAATTTCGACACCTTTGGCCTTTTGTGAATCTTTATCGTATATAATTTTAGAAACAATGGAGAATGGACGCAACGTCAAGTTGCCCGTTGCCATCGCTGGAGGGAGCGTAGACGACTGTGTGCTGAAATATGCGCCGAAGTTACACCCTAACCAGCATTGGTTTTGATACTGACAATTGATACGACCGTGGTGAGGCTTTGTGATATTGGCGGTACGTCCCATAATGAAATGCCTTTTCCCACCGTATTCTTTCTTCAAACGATCTGCAAGATCTTTCTCCACGATCGTAAAATCCATCGCTGGTAAGAAGTCGCCGTCGGGTAAAACATCAAGTCCATCACGATTTCCAGAAATACCAGCCCATTTCTCGGCGTAGCTATACCAAGGCGCAATATCCGCATAACGGATTGGCCAGTCTGTACCATGCCCATCTTTCACGTTAGCTTCGAAATCCAGATCCGAAAAACGATAGCTTTGACGCCCCCACATAAGGGACCTACCGCCCACATGATACCCTCTAAACCAGTCAAAACGTTTGACTTCTGTGTACGGACTTTCCTTCTCGTTTACCCAAAAGTCCAAATTCTTTTCATTAAGCGGGTAATCACGCTTCAATACAGGATAATCAGCTTCCATTTGCTTGGTGCGTCCTCCTCTATGCGGATACTCCCAAGTATTTTTGTTGGCGTGATAGTCTTTCACGTGCTCTACGTTTCTACCTCTTTCCAACATAATGGTCTTCAAGCCCTTTTCTGTTAATTCTTTTGCAGCCCAGCCTCCACTAATTCCGGAACCAATGACAATTGCGTCATAAACATTATCTGCCATATCTCTTCTATTTAGTTTGATTTTTATACTGTTTTACTCTCTATTTTTTCATTCTTAAAGAAAATTAAGAATAAAAGAAAAACTACGAATGCAATGCCGGCAGGAACCAACCACACCTGTTGCCAAAATGCACCGACGTCCGATCCTTTAATATCGGCGTACATGGTGCCGATGTAACCTGCTACCCAAAATCCAATTAATTGGCCTACGCCATACGTCGCCAACGTAATTAACCCCTGTGCTGCACTTTTATATTTTACCCCGGCTTTAGAATCGGTATAGATCTGGCCTGATACGAAAAAGAAATCATAACAGATCCCATGTAGCGCGATCCCTATCAATAGCATGTACATACCAGAACCTGCATCTCCGTAAGCAAATAGTAAATAGCGAATAGACCATGCCAACATCCCGATCAAAATAGTGTTTTTGAAGCCAAAGCGTGTAAAAAATATGGGAAGCAACAATAGACACAACGCCTCAGATATTTGACCAATGGTCATAAAGCCCGTTACATTTTCCATACCCACTTCACCCAAGAAATTATTGGCATTTTGATAATAGAACGCTAACGGAATACATATCAAAATCGACGATACGAAGAACACTAAGAAGTTTTTGTCTTTCAGCAACTTAATCGCATCCAAACCAACAATTGATGCAAATGAAGGCTTCTCTGAAGCATCAATTTTAGTCGGTGGCGTTTTAGGTAATGCAAAACTAAACAAGCCCAAAATGAGTGACCCTACAGCAGCCATTAAAAATGTATTCCGCAGCAAGCCATTTGCAACACCTTCAGTCGAATCCCAATGAAATAAGAAGGAAATGCTTAATCCGGCTGCAATCCACCCAATTGTTCCCCAAATACGGATATTGGAGAATTGTTTTTCAGGATTAGTCAATTGCCTAAATGATACGGAATTCACCAAAGCTAGCGTAGGCATGAACAAAATCATGTAAGCAAAAACGTAAGGAAAAAAGGCGGAGATGTCCGTCGCTTGATACATCAAGTACATGAGCACGGCACCTATAAGGTGTAATACGCCTAAAATACGTTCAGCGTTAAAAAAGCGATCGGCAATCATACCGATAATAAACGGAGCAATGATAGCTCCCCAGGATTGTGTCGAGAATACATTGGCAATCTCGAAACCAGACGCATTCAAATTTACTGGAAGAAATCTTCCTAAAGTTACGAACCATGCTCCCCAAATGAAAAATTCGAGGAACATCATAAAAGACAATTTGAATTTTATTGATGTTGACATTTATTGATAGGTTTATAGTATAAATATATTACTTCTCTGTAAATAACAGAAATATTTTGCTGCTAAATTCATTTAGTTTAGAAATTATCCACTTCTCTGTAGGCGGCGACGAGCAGCTTTTCGCCTTCCACGCCGGATTTGGACATGCCATGTTCCATCCCTACGATACCCGAATACCCTTTTTCTTTCAACCATTTGAATACATTCTTGTAATTGATCTCGCCGGTAGTGGGTTCCCTTCTACCTGGGTTATCACCCACCTGAATATAGGCGATTTCGCTCCAGCACAGATCCATCAAGTTGATAAGATTACCTTCATTTTTTTGCTGATGGTAGGCGTCATACAGTATCTTACAAGATGGGCTTCCCACCGCTTTACATATCTCGTAAGTCTGGTCTGTATAGCGTAGAAACAAGTCAGGTGTATCACTTAATGGCTCAAGCACCATCGTAATGCCATGTGGCTCAAAAATCTCGGCTCCTCTTTTTAGCGCTTCCACTACATTGGCAGTCTGCACACCGATAGGAAGATTACGCTGGTAATCGCCGGGCACCACAGTAGCCCATTTAGCGTTTACACGTTTTGCAGTCTCCACAGATTCGCGACAGCCTTTCAAAAAGATATCGACGAAATCCTTTTTACCAGCAGCCAACGTATTTGCTCCATTTCCGCCTTTCGGAACAACGAAAACACCCATACGCATGCCCAAGCGAGCCAAGGTTTCACCAATGCTTTTTTGCTCTTCAATAGATCGTTCAGGCAGGCCATTGTCTTCGATACTCCGAAAACCAAGATCGTGCATATACTGAATTTCATCGACGAATTTCTTTCCTGCCGTTGCAGAAAACATACCCTGGTGTGGGGCATAGTCTAATTTGAAGGTAGCCCCTTTAGTTACCTCCTTATTCTCTGCCATGAGGTCGTTATTTAAAAGCACCGAGCTGCTTAGCAGCGCGGCACCACTTTTTATAAAATCTGATCGCTTCATATGATCCTTTTAATTTTTTATATAGCGTGAGAAACCTTTCGAAAACGCTTCTTTGTATGTATTTCCCTCTGTATAAATGATATAAACCTCCATTCCCTTTCTACGGTTAGCGAAGGTTACACCTTCCGTTGCCGACAAAGCCATAAAAACATTATCATAAGCATCAGCCTCCATCGCCGTCTTGGCTATAACGGTGACACTGGCCACATTATTCTGTGATGGGTAACCGTCTATAGGGTTGATGTGATGATGAATTCTTTTACCGGCATAGTTGTAAGCCTTCCGATAATTGCCCGAGGTGGTGACAGCCCTATTGCTCAATTGCAAGACAAAGCGAGAGCCTTCGGCGCCCGTAGGGCGCTCGATAGCTACTTCAAACGGTACTTTGTTCGCTTTCGCTCCTTTTGTTTTAATTTCGCCACCCAACTCCACAAGATAATTCCGAATACCATGCTTTTCGAGCAGGTCTGCTAAAACGTCAACGGAGTAGCCTTGCGCTATGCCGTCAAGGTCTATTGCTACGCGCGGGTCGCTCTTGCAAAGCGTACTGCCTCGTAGCGCAAGCTTGTCCATCCCGACGAAAGCTAACACACTATCCAGTGTTGCCTGCTTAGGAAACGTAGTGATATGCGCTGCACCAAAACCCCATAACGCTACCAACGGTTTAACCGTGATATCAAAAATTCCCTTCGACTCCTTATTCACGGTAAATGATTGTTGGATAACATTTTTAATATGGCTATCTATGGCCATACTACACTTCCCAGGTTCATTAAATCTACTGATTAATGAGCTTTTTTTGTATAAAGACATCGACTCGTCGATCACATGTAGCGTGCTGTCGATCATCTTTTGCGTTATTAAAGCTTGAGAAGCATAATAATGCACGTGATAGGTTGTTCCCTGAGCACGGCCATCCAGCGTGAATTTCAACTGCTTGGCATATGCAGTAAATCCACACAATAAGATGATCGATATCGTAAAAAACCGCAACAATTTTATAGGTATAATTCTGTATTGATTCCTGGGATAGCGACTGGATACTCGCCGTTTTGATTGGGAACGATTTTCGGATTGGCATTCCAGGCGTAAGTTGCCGGCGAAAGGTCAATGGTCGAATCCATAGCTTTGTCCCACTTGATAACTTTACCCGTATAGCAAGCTATTCTACCAATAATTCCCGTAAGCGTACTGTAGGCGCCATACTCCGTATTGTCAAATTTATACTCATTGTTTGCAACAGCTTCGAATAGCTCCTTGTGCTCTTGTTGGTACGGATTTGGATTACCTTTGGGGTTGTGCCTGTAGATTTCGTTTCCTTTTGCATCCCATAAAATTGCTTGGTTGCCTGCTGAAAGATATACACGTCCTTTAGATGCTTGGAAGGTTTCATCAACACGGTTTGAGATACCTTCAAAATGGCGACATTGGCTATAGACGACTGTGCCGTCGTCATAGGTAAGTTCTACAGCGAAGTTGTCGTAGATTTCACCATACTCTTTGCCGGTTCGGTGCGCACGGCTTCCTGTTCCCTGTATTGATACCGGATATTTACCTTTTATCCAGTTCGCTACATCAATATTGTGCACATGTTGTTCAACAATATGATCACCGCATAGCCAGTTAAAATAATACCAGTTCCGCATTTGGTATTCCATCTCCGTCTGATTAGCTTGGCGCGGACGAACCCACACCCCGCCGCTGTTCCAATACACCTGCCCGGAATATATATCGCCAATCGCACCATCTTGGATACGTTTTATAGCCTCTCTATAATTAGTCTGATAGCGTCTCTGCAGACCAACGACGACGTTTAACTTTTTCGCCTTTGCTTCCTTTGCAATAGCTAAAACCTTATGTATGCCGGGGATATCCACTGCGACCGGCTTTTCCATAAAAACATGCTTACCTGCTTTTACCGCCTCTTCGAAATGGAGCGGACGAAAGCCGGGTGGCGTTGTCAACAATACCACATCAGCATCTTTAATAGCCGCTTTGTAGCCATCAAAGCCCACGTATCGGCGGCTATCAGGCACATCGACTTTATCGCCAAACTTTTCTTTTAAGGTGTCGTATGTAGTTTGCAGATTATCTTGAAATGCATCCGCCATAGCAACCAACTTGATGTTTTGCCCAGATGCAAAAGCGTCAAAAGCAGCGCCCGTACCTCTACCCCCGCAACCGATAAGTGCTATTTTGATCTCATCCGTTCCGGCCGCGAAAACACTGCCTACCGGCGTCGAGGCTAAAACCGAAGCGCCGGCCAAAGCTGACCCTGCTTTGATAAAATCCCGTCTTTTAAAAGTATCCATAAGTATTTCAGTTTATAATGTTATTCGTTAGAAATCTTTTATTGGCGCTTTGTCATAGTAAGCCATGATATCCTCGTGTGACGGTTGCACAGCAGGACGGACGAGTCGTAGCCCAACAAATGGAGCTTCGGGAAACCACCAATTGGATTTTGGGATCTGCGGATCCAACTGTTTCCATATCGGATCGGACGCACCGCGTGCCGCTGATCGTAAATCTTCTGCAGCGCTTTCAAATGAGCCGCCACGGACACTATGGGGGTAAAGAGCTGTTGGTATCGCAATTGGATTTTCGCTTACCTTATCTGCAAATTGCGCGTAAAAATCAGCATGGTATTGATCGTAAGTCCACTCGGCAACATTGCCTAACATATCATATAGGCCCCATGCGTTCGGCTTCTTTTTTCCTACAGGGGCGGTTTGTGCATCACTATTGCTTGTAAACCAGGCGTGGTCGGCTAATTGAGCCGGGTCATCACCAAAGAAATATGCCGTTTGTGACCCTGCTCTGCACGCATATTCCCATTCGGCTTCTGTAGGCAGTCTGTAAAATACCCCAGTACGAACATACAACCATTTACAAAATTGTATCGCGTTGTAGTGGGTCATGGCCAATGCGGGGTGCCCTTCTTTGCCCATCCCGAATGTCATATCCAAATAAGGTTTTGTAGGACGCGTAACGGCATCCACCTTGCTATCGACATTACCATCAACGGTTTGGCTAGCCTCTAAATCTTTATAAACAAACGGTTCGTAAAGATCCCAAGTAACTTCATAAGTGCCCATCCAAAAGGGCGATATTTTGACCTTGTGCGAAGGTTTTTCATCGTCGTTCCCGCCAACTTCGCTACCCATAACAAATTCTCCTCCGGGAATAGCCTCCATGGAAAACTGTAAATTTGTCCCATCCAGTTTCTGGATGTAAGGCTCATGCTTGGTTTGCGCATGTGCAAAAAGACATACTATGAGTAGACCGGAAACGATTGCGTTTTTTCTTACGATAGTTAACATCATCAATCTAGATCTTTGTAATTGGAACTAAATATATAAAATATATTGTAAAATATACACTAAGTAGGTTTTACAACAAGCAAGTTACAAAAATAAAACTAGGTAATGGTAGGTAAGCCAGGTAGTCAACAATCCTATCAGTATGCTTATCCCAATTATCGTATTTCCCAACTTGGCATTGAGATTGAATTGCTGTAGTAAAAGACTCGTCGCAACGAGGCTCGGCATAGCCATTTCGAATACAGCGACTTGCGCAATTTCTCCTTTAATATTTAAAAAATAGCAGACCGCGATCAATAGCATAGGGCCGAGCGCTAATTTGTAAAGCAAAGAAAGCGAAACGAGATACAGCTCGGATCTGTAAAACGAAAATGATAACTGCATCCCTATGGAAAATAAAGCTAAAGGGGAAACGGTGCTGGCCAGTTGCGCGAAAAATGGTGCTAAGGGCGTAATATCCAAAACCCGGGGAACTACCAATGCTCCTATGCACCCCCATAGTGGCGGAAAAGACAACACTCTTTTCGCTAATTGTGAGATCTGCAATCCTTCGTTGCGTAATGCACTTCCCCGTAAGGCTATAACTGTACCCACTGTAGACAATAGGAAAAACGTCATTTGGTCACTAATAATTGCCCAGCTTATTTGCTTTTCTCCAAAATATGTGGCTACGAGTGGAAAGCCAACAAAAGACGTATTACTAAACCCAGAAACAAGCATTAAGGTATGTGTGCTGCGACGAGAGAGACCCAGCCAGGGACTTAGTATAGAGACAAACAAGATTGATCCACCTAAAATGAAAACCGGCGCCGCCAACGACAACAATAAACTGTTATCCCATTGCAGGCCGGGCAAATATTTAAATGATGTAGCAGGTAGACCAATGTAGATGATCCAGGCGTTTATACTTTTAAATCCATGTGCTGGAACAATTTTCTGCTTTTTTAACACATAGCCCGCAACAAGACAAAAGATTATAATAAAGAAGTTTGACATAAATTCGTAAATAGTCTGAGATCTTCATTTAAAAACGAAGATAGGGTCTCGGTTTTTCGCAAAAATTAATAACTTTGCAACCCAAAATTATCGATTATTTAGGAAGTAAAATTGAAAAATATATATTTAATAATAGGTCTGTTATTTTCTGGTTTATCTGTCGCGTGGGCACAAACAGATTCCGTTTCGCAGGCCAAGCGCGTAAAAAACCCATTGATTATCGAATTGGAGGTGGAAAACGGGGGGATAATAGCATCAAAAGAGGTCAAAGAGACTGCTTTTCAAAGTGCATTTTACAACGGTCTAAATTTGAAGATAGGTTGGAAAATACAGCATTCTGATGATCAATATTTTACGCTGTACAATAACCCTATCTATGGCGTAGGCCTTTACAGTAGTACTTTTAATACGGATATTATAGGCAGCCCTTACGCTATATATGGCTTTATGCAATCGCCTTTTGGCAATTTAGCCAACAAGAGATGGGGTTTTGATTATCGAATCGGGTTAGGTATCTCCGGAAACTTCACCCCGTACGATGAGGAAACCAATCCGCTGAACGTTGTCATTGGTGCCAAGAACAATGTTTTCATTGATTTGGGTATCCGGGCACAATACAAGATCAATCCCAATTGGAGAGCAGGCTTGGGTCTGGCTTTCCATCACTTCTCCAATGGAGCGATGCGATTGCCCAATAAAGGCGTAAACCTTATTCCGCTTACAGCGTCTATCACCTATCAGCCAAACGGGCAAACCGTCTTACCAGATAAGAGCCATATAGAACCCTATAGCGAGCGGATCTTGTTTCATGTGAACTATGGCTTGGGATGGAAACAGCTAGAGCGCGATAACGACCGTCGATTCTTTAAATCTACTGTTAGTGCCTATGCGAGCAAGCACATATCGCACAAATGGCGCATGGGAGCGGGATTAGATTTATTTTACTCAGAATCTGGAAACAGCGACCAAATCGCCGGCGACAAAAGCGGCAAGCTCAGCGCTAAACTTTCCTACGGCCCCTCCTATTACCTTGCCCATGTGCTCACCCGCAATTTAGTATTGAATGGAAACGTTGGTTATTACCTGCACAAACAATACTTTAATGGCGAGATAACACGCATCTTTTTACGCGCAGGCGCGCGATACTATGTATATAAGAATATCAATGCCGGCGTATCGATAAAAGCGCATAAAGGGAAAGCAGATTTTATTGAGTGGACTATGGGGTATACTTTTAATAGAAAATAGTTTATGCTTACGTCGCATGCCGCGGCAATCTGCATTTTTGCAAACGCAAAGATTACTTCGTCCTCGTGCCTCCTGCTCGCATTTGAAAGTAAAAAGTAAAAATTAAAAGAATTTTATAGACAGTAACAATTCTACATACTAAGTACTAAAATCTACCTACTATCATCTATTATCACTACTCATTACCCACTACACATTACTCAATACCAAAGATTAAAGATTGCCGCGCCGTCGTGCCTCCGGCTCGCAATGACGCTCTTTTTCGCACTACTCACTACTCATTACTAACTACTCACTACTCACTACTCACTACGCACTACTCATTATCACATCACCAGCTTGCGGATGCTTTTTGCTAGATTTCTATCGACGGTAATGTAGCCTGGGTAGTAGATATTGCTGTTTCCGATTCTCATGGAAGGCTTGATTTTTAAAACCAGAAAACCTTCTCCTTCTCGGGTAAAAATTTCGTTCAACACATTCTCCAAGCCCTTTTCCTGCGTGGCGCCAAAGATATTCGCTTTGAATGTTAGCGGCACTACCGTACTCTCACCCGTTGCTAATTGAACGTTTTGGTTCACATCACCTTCAAATAATGGTTTTCCTTGAATTTCGATAAGGTATTTGAAGGAGTTAATAGAGGTCCTGTTTGCTGTCGGATTGCTAATTTTCATATTAACGCGCGCTTCTAGCGGCAATTCCTTGCGCAACATTGCTAGCGCTACTGCGGGCAACGACGCGATATTCACGCTATTTCCCTGTGTATAACTACTTACGGCGCGGCCAGCCAAGCGAACATCCTGCAGGGATTCCACGGTATAATCACACTTCGCCAACGCATCTATATTGTTTTTGCTGACGGCACATCCCCCTACACAAATAGCCAAAACGGCTAAACACATCAAAAATAAATTTCTTCTTTTCATAGCTTACAATCTATATTATTATCTTTTTCTACCCCCAAAATTATAGGTCACGCCCAGGGTGAACACCGCATTTCCGGCTTTCAAATAGTCGTTATCCACCACGTTAAAATTAAAACCGTTTGTGTATTGCAATTGCAACCCTTTATGAAGCTCCATTCTTGTGAAAAACAGTGGCTCAATAAAAAAAGCTTCCTCCGTTGGACTCGCCAAATTGTTAATTGTAAAGTTTTTCATTGCGACTCTGCTGGCGCGTATAGCTGTACCGTAGTTCAATTCCCGTCTTTTACCAAATAGATTGAGCTTTTGCTTACGTGTCGACGAATAATTTATTTGTACGAAGATTTTGTCAAAGTCCATATCTCGCGTTTCTACCGGTTCCATACCCGTCGTCGTCGCGCGACGATCAACCTCGGTTGATGTTCCGACGCCATAACCGCCATAGACCTCAAAGACCTGTCTTTTCTCCTTTCCGATTTTTGTAAAATAGCCAATAGCGCCTTCCACAGATTGCTGCCTAAAGAGTTCATTACTGTTGTCGCCACCGTTATCGATATAAGATCCGTTAGCAATAACAGCCACATGTTTGCCAACAGCTACACCAGCGTTGCCACTGATGTTTCCTTTGATATTGCTATGCGCTGCAAGGTAAACTTCGCCTTGCTCCCTAAACATAGGGGTTGCCGGCACATTCGGCATATATATGGAGCTGCAAGCTCCCAAAGACAATGCAATGGGTAAAGCTACAAGATGGGATTTTTTGATACGCATAATTATTTTCACCAGTCTTACGCAGTAATTATTGTGCCAAAATATAGTGCAAAAAGCAAAGGCGTTTCTAAAGAGGATAGTAAACACCTAAAAAACGCTTCCTTGCGAGGAAGTATGATATCACATTCTGCAATTTTGACAAGCGTAAAATCCGTTAGTACTCCACTTACAAGATGCCCGCGCGCTCGAGTTCGATTTGCATTTCCTGCTGCAAAAGCAATGCTTCCGCTCTAGCACGCTCCGCAAAATCCCTTCCTTTAGAAGCATAGATTATCCCACGCGTGCTGTTTACAAGTAGGCCGCAATTGCTGTTCATCCCATAACGGCAAACCTCTTGAAGCGAACCGCCCTGCGCGCCAACCCCAGGTACCAGCAAAAAGTGGTCAGGAACATGCTTACGAACCGTCAAAAAAGCCTCACCGCGTGTCGCACCCACGACAAACATCGTATTATCTACTGTGCCCCAAGAAGCAACCTTTTGCAAAACAGACTCAAATAGCTGTTCTCCTTGTCCATTTGTTATATTTTGAAAATCTCCGCTTCCTACATTTGATGTTAAGGCTAAAACGATCGCCCATTTATCAGCGGAGGTAAGAAAAGGCGTTACGGAATCATTACCCATATAGGGAGCAATAGTTATCGAGTCGAAACCAAGACCCGAAACTTGTTGATCGAAAAATGCTTGGGCATACATCGCGGAGGTATTGCCGATATCGCCGCGCTTCGCATCCGCTATACTAAAACAGTTTTTCGGTAAGATCTCCCAAGTTTTCTGTAAAGATTGCCAACCTTTAACACCGTAGCATTCGTAAAAAGCAATGTTGGGCTTGTAGGCTACACAAAGATCTTCGGTCGCTTCTACGATCGCCTTGTTAAAGCTAAATATTGGATCTTCATCTTCGAGCAGGTGCTCCGGAATTTTAGTGATATCTGTATCCAAACCGACACAAAGGAAGCTCTTCTTTGTTTTAATCTCGCGAACCAACTCCGCTCTCGTCATTTTACTTGTTTATTAAGGTTGTTATAAAATCAAATACTTCTTTACGGGAGTAATCAGCCATACCCTCATGGTGGGCAGCAACGTTGCCCTCCTTATCTAAAATAACTGTAGTGGGAATGGATTGTCCGAGCCAGTTAGACGGAATTTCACTTTCCGGGTAAAATATCGGGAGATCCATTTTTCCCTGTTTCATAAATTCATGTGCTTTCTCGGCCTCTCCATCAATCTCAACCAGCATAAATACAACGCGATCGTCATCTTGGAATTTATCCTTCAACGCTTGGATGGATGGCATCTCGGCCTTGCACGGTGGACACCAGGTAGCCCAAAAGTTTAGGAAAACAACTTTGCCGGCCAGATCAGAAATTTTAATAATCTTGCCATCGTCATCAGTAAAAGAAACCTGCTGTGTGGTGGTGGTTGAGGTAGCGTCCGTCGGCTTAACGGTATCTTGCGGCGTCTCCAAATCAGGCTTGAATAAGCCTAACTTCATCAAACCTTGCTGAAACCATGACCGGCTTGTTGGGATAATCATAGCGACGATAAGCACGACAAATACTACATTGCCTACAATTTTCCATGTTCTCTTTTTATCCGTCATACCTGTAAATCTTAACTGTCAAATTTTTCCAAAAGTTTTACCAAAGTCGCAAAGTCTTTCGGATAAGGCGCTTCAAAAGCATAATCCTTACCTTCTATAGAAAAACTGACATTTTTTGAATGGAGCGCAAATCGTTTCATAATAGGCAACTCCTCTTGATCTTTCGCCATCGTAAAACCTCGCTTCTTAATCTGCGATAAGAAAACCGGCTTGCCCCGGTACATCCCGTCACCTACAATAGCAGCATGCTGCGTGGCTAAATGGATCCTGATCTGGTGCATTCTGCCTGTGACAGGTTTACATTCCACTAACGTATAATGCTTGAAATACTGAATGGAATTAAAGATTGTCTCAGCCGCCTTACCATTCGCCCGATCGATAGAAACACTTTTATTCCCTTGGTTTAATATTGGCAGATCGACAACAAGCTGTTCAAAAGTATGCGTACCGCCGATAACGGCGTGGTAAACTTTATTTACCCGACGATGCTCAAACGCCATAGAAACGGCGCGGTATGTTTGCGGATTTTTTGCAATAAGTAATATGCCTGATGTCTCTTTGTCCAATCGGTGGCACACTTGAGCATCGGCATGGTACCGCTTTGCTAAGCGAAGTATATTCACCTCACCGCCACCTCTATCGTCCAACGATGCCACAAAAGGGGGTTTGTTGATCACGATCAAGTCATCATCCTCGAAAATAATTAGGTCCTCAAATTTCGGGAATTTAAATAAACGATTTTCGCTTTCTTGCATAACCACAAAAGTACAAATTCTAGGAGAGATAAAAGAGGAAGCCTTTCCAATATGGGATTATTTAGCATATTTCTATTTTAATTATTTAGTTTTGCTGAACTAAAGCGAAGAAAATGTCAGTAAATAAGATTATAAAACGAGTAACCACGAATACGATATTGGGCATGAAACAAACTGGTGAAAAGATCAGCATGTTGACAGCTTATGATTTTTCTACAGCAAAGGCACTGGACGAGGCTGGGATCGACATTTTATTAGTGGGTGATTCTGCGGCCAATGTATTCGCCGGATATGAAACCACCCTTCCTATCACTTTAGATAACATGATCTATCACGCGAGCGCTGTGGCGCGCGGCACGAAACGGGCGTTGGTGTTGGTCGACCTTCCGTTTGGAGAATATCAGGGAACATCGGAAGACGCTTTCAAAGCCGCCGTACGCATGATGAAAGAATCTGGTGCCCACGCCCTAAAGCTCGAAGGTGGCGTAGAAATTCTGGAAAACATAAAAAAAATTATAGATGCTGGCATTCCTGTTTGTGGACATCTAGGGCTCACGCCGCAATCTATTAATAAATTTGGCACCTTTGGCGTGCGTGCGCAGGAAGAGGCTGAAGCAGCAAAATTAAAATCAGACGCATTAGCCCTGCAAGAAATTGGCTGTTTTGCAGTTGTTTTGGAAAAGATTCCAGCTAAATTAGCACAAGAAGTCTCAGCATCTGTCGCCATACCAACAATCGGGATAGGCGCTGGAAACGGCTGTGACGGGCAGGTATTGGTGGTTAATGATATGTTGGGATTTACGAAGGATTTTAAACCAAAGTTTTTGCGACGTTACATGGATATGTATGGCGATATGGTTCAGGCAGCAAGTCAGTATGCGGCTGATGTGAAAGCTGGAACATACCCCAACGAGCAAGAGCAATACTAATAAACTATGCGCATTTTACTGCTTGTTATTCTCGTTGCGATATTGATGTATTACATCTCTCGGCGGTTCTTTATGAAGGGGCCGACGACGAGCATCATGAAGCCTACACAGCAGCACAATCTGCAACTGGTCGATAGCGACACCCAAGTGATTGCGAAAGCAGCAAAAAGCACCCTTGTCACCGTCGGAATAGGCATTATACTATTCTTTGTTATCCTATTGATTGGATTTAAAATCAAGATTTTATGGATAGCACTTCCACTCGCCCTTTACCTCATCGGTCAGCTATTCGTATACAGCAATCATCTGAAGGCAATCCGGAAATATCGGATGTATTACGATCCTGAACAGGCCGATGTGCTGGTATACAATGCCGCTGGCGAAAGCATGCACTTTAATCTATTGCGTGATGTTCAATCGGTATCAGAAGTAAAGTCGGTACAAGCAAATAAGGGAACGCTGTTTGGATATTACAAATTACGCACGTCAAAAGGTGAACTGGTTATTCCGTATTTGGTTGAACAGCATGGAGCGTCCATAAACAGGCAATTCTTTGACGCGCTGAATCAAAACTTTAAGATAGAAGTAGAAACAAAATTATTCCCAATTATTTAAGATATAAAAAAAAGCACTCGAGAGTGCTTTTTTTTATGTTATGTTATGCTTCCGTGTTAATCGCTTTCCACAGCATATCTTTTAGCTGTGTAATGTTTTTGCCGGCAACTGATGAGATAAATATAGCCGGTATGCCTTTCGGCAGCGTTTCCGCCATTTCGGCTTCCAATTCATCATCTAGCATATCTGCTTTTGTAATTGCTAACAAACGTGGTTTGTCTTTAAGTTCAGGATTATAGGCTGTCAATTCACGTAATAAAATCTGATATTCTTCTTCAATGCTTCTATCCGTATCTGCAGGTACCATGAAAAGCAATACAGAGTTACGTTCGATATGGCGTAAAAATCGATAGCCAAGCCCTTTTCCTTGCGAAGCACCTTCAATGATCCCCGGAATATCCGCCATGATAAACGATTTGTTATCGCGGTAGCCTACAATTCCTAGATTCGGTACCAAGGTTGTGAACGGGTAATTTGCAATCTCTGGCTTAGCCGCCGAAACCACCGACAGCAACGTCGATTTACCAGCATTGGGGAAACCTACCAAACCGACATCTGCGAGGACTTTCAGCTCCAGGATAATCCACTGCTCTTGGCCCGGCAATCCCGGTTGAGAAAACCGAGGCGTCTGCTGCGTAGACGATTTAAAGTGCCAGTTTCCTAAACCACCTTTACCGCCCGGCGTTAAGATCTTTGTTTCACCATCTTCCGTGATATCAAAAAGCACCTCACCCGTTTCAGCATCCTTTGCGATCGTTCCAAGCGGCACCTCTAAAATTTCATCTTTACCCGTTGCACCGCTACGCAATGCGGATCCTCCCGGTTCGCCATTTGGCGCAATGATATGCTTACGAAACTTTAAATGCAATAGCGTCCAGTGCTGCGTTGATCCCTTTAGAATGATATGGCCGCCACGACCACCATCTCCGCCATCCGGCCCGCCTTTCGCGGTAAATTTATCGCGATGTAAATGCGCAGAACCAGATCCGCCGTGTCCAGAACGGCAGCATACCTTCACATAATCAACAAAATTTGAGCCTTGGGCCATAGTCCTTTTCTATTTATTTAGTATTTATCGATGATATATGTCAAAGACTGGAAGATTGTATCAATCTCTCCTATACCATCAACTTTAGCAAGCTTGCCTTGCTTTTCGTAATATGGAAGTACATGAATCGTTTTATTGAAGTACTCCTCAATACGTTTTTTCAATTTATCTGCGGCGTCATCTGCACGACCGGAAATTTCCTGACGTTTGGCGATACGCTGTGTAAGTTCTTCTTCATTCACATCCAACGCTACAACACCCGTTATACGCTGACCTATCGATGTCAAGAACGCATCCAATGCTTCGGCCTGAGCCACAGTCCGTGGAAAGCCATCAAAAATAAACCCTTTAGCTTCCGAGTTTTCTTTAATCTCTTTTTCCAGCATGGCAATGGTAATGGAATCCGGCACAAGATTACCTTCCGCAATGATCTGACTTACCTGCTGCCCGAGCTCAGTCTGGTTTTTGATATGAGCACGGAAAATGTCACCCGTTGAAATGTGTACCAGTTGGTATTTCTCGATAAGTTTTTCTGATTGAGTACCCTTACCAGCACCTGGAGGACCGAATAAGACAAGGTTTAGCATAGTTTTTAGTATATTTTGTTCTATGTTCGAAAAAAAAGCCTAATCCAATGAGAATTAGGCTTCGTGTACTATGTGCGCTCAAAGGGAGTCGAACCCCTAACCTCCTGATCCGTAGTCAGGTGCTCTATCCAATTAAGCTATGAGCGCGGCAACCAACACTTTCAGGCGTATAGCCATTTCCGTTTTGGTGATGCAAATATAGGGAAATGGATTTGCTCTGCAAATTTTTTTTCAACTTTGTAGTGTTTGCTGGGGCGCCTATAAGATAAGGACAATGTACTGAGCTTTTTAGATGGATAGGTAAACGAGTATCATTTAAAACTTCAGCAGCATTTCACGGCTACCTAGTTTTAGCGAGTTCTAATCGATTAAATTAACACCACGAGAGTTTGCCCGAAAATTGATGCTGCTAATTAAAAAAAGTGTGAAAGCTAAAAAGAATATGGTCGTAAAAAGAAAAGTGTGCGCTCAAAGGGAGTCGAACCCCTAACCTCCTGATCCGTAGTCAGGTGCTCTATCCAATTAAGCTATGAGCGCATTTACTGAAGGTAATAGGCAACAACGTTGTTGTCGTTTTCAGTGATGCAAATATCGACACTTTTTCTTTTTTTCCAAATTATTTTTCGAAAAAATCCCCGTTTAAGTGATGTGTGGTATGTATATTGTTGATTTAAAACGTAATTCGATTTTTTCTATTAATTTTAATGACATGGCTGAACGCTTAATAAAAAGCAACAAAATTCGTATCGGTGACATAAGCATCTCCTATTATCACAAAAAAGCAAAGACGGAATCAGAAACGACCATCATTTTTCTGCACGGTTTTCCGTTTAACAAAAATATGTGGCGTCCACAATTGGAAAATTTACCAGACCATGTGTCGGCCATTGCTGTAGATATTCGTGGACATGGAAACAGTACTGCCGGGCACGGCTTCTTCTCGATTGATGTGTTCGCCAAAGATTTGCGGGTGTTTATGGAAAAATTAGACATTCAGCAATGCGTTCTCTGCGGCGTATCTATGGGGGGGTATATTGCGCTTCGTGCATATGAACTTTTCCCAGAGAAAATTACGGGCCTCGTGCTTTCCGATACGCACAGTAAAGCGGATAGCAATGCCGCAAAACAAAAGCGCTTTGATAGTATACAGGCCGTGCTTAATCATGGACGCAGGCCCTTTGCCATAGGTTTTGTTGAAAATGTCTTCGCGGCACGCAGTATTGACGAAATGCCCGATGCTACAGAATTGATAAAAAGTAGTATTCGCAGGAATAGCATAAGTACAATTTGTGCAACCTTACTGGCTTTAGCGTCACGCACCGATACTTCAGAAAGTTTATTCCAAATTGAAGTTCCCTGTCTGTTGATTCGAGGTGCAGAAGATAAAATTACGTCTAAACAGGATATGACTGACATGGCGAATGCTATACCGAACAATAGATTTGTGGAAATAGAAAATGCAGGACATCTTCCAAATTTAGAAGATGCAAGGCGATTTACCGATCTATTGACGGAATTTCTTGAGAAGGTTTAATTGAACTATCTTTCTTAGCCTTCAATATTTCGTCTGCTAAATTATAGCCCATCTCGATTAGCTCCATAGCGCGGTGAAAATCCCATATCCCGGCGGAATCATGCGGAATGGTAATCGTAAAGTCTGGCTTGTAATAGGCTAGCGTCAAGGTGCTAAGCCGTCTGCGCATGGCAAAATAAGATTCTTGCAGAAGAGCAACTGGATTAAGTTTAGCGACGAACCCGGTTGCCTTGGTGGGCAAGCCGTCTAGGTTTACAGCAATTACGATATTACCTTTTTTCGTGACATGATTGAGCGGTAAGGGATTGAGCACGCCCCCGTCAACCAAAAAACGGTCGTCATAAGCAACGCCGGTAAATATACCTGGAATAGCAATCGAAGCGCGGATCGCTGTGTAAATACTCCCCGCTGTAAACAGTACTTCTTCTTCGCGATCCAGATCTGTAGCCACCGCGGTGTACTTGAAAGGCAAATCCTCGATATTTACATCCTCAAAGACCGTATGCAGCTTGTCAATAATCCGCTGCCCCTTTAGCAGGCCAAATCTTGGATTCGAGAAATCCAGCAAACGAAACACCTGTGCTTTCGTGAGCGTCTTCATCCAGTCGCCAAGCTCGACAACACGGTTGCTCGCGTACGCGGCGCCCACCAATGCGCCTATTGAACAACCGACTATCTCGTCAATGACATAGCCACGTTCCACCAAATATTGTATAACACCGATCTGTGTAATGCCACGGGCGCCACCGCTGCCAAGCACTAACGAAACTTTTTTCTCCTCGTTTGATCCTTGCATAAGTATAAATATAGAAAATTATTAGGTTTCAGCGTCTGTCATAATTTTGTCGATTTACAAACGATCTATTGCACGAATATTTATTATTGTTACTTTTGCTAACACTGTTAACAAAATGTTTAAACAAGAATGGGGATAAATGAACGTCGGTTACGTCAACAAGATGAAATAAGGCAGCAGATCATAGCGGCTTCCTGGCAGATTATATCAACGGAGGGCTGGCAAGCTTTTTCCATTCGTCGTATTGCAGATGCCATTGAATATAGCGTTCCTGTTATCTATAAACACTTTGAAAACAAAGAAGCTATCCAAGAATATTTCATTAAGGAAGGCTTTGCAAATTTGACTACTGACATGCGAAACGCAAAGGAAAAAGCAGGTAGCCCAGAGGGATGTATTCAGGAAATGGCTTTTGCCTACTGGAGGTTTGCAGCGAGCAACACAGCGTATTACCGCATCATGTTTAGCTTGGGCATCCCGCACTGCGAAACGGTGAATAGTGTCGTGGAAATGAAGCAAATGTCGACCCTGATGTACGAAGCCATTGAGAAGCTTGCGAAAACTTACGAACATCAAGACATCTATTTAAAGCTAAAAACCTTTTGGTCTATGCTGCACGGTTTTATATCCATAGAATTGCTGTCCAACAGTGTTATCCCCGCGGAGCCTACGCCGATGTTCGTGGATGCTATGGACAGCTTTAAGTTTACTTTAATTAACAAAAAATAAGAAAATGAGTCTATTAGAAAATCTATCCTGGCGTTATGCTACAAAAAAAATGAACGGCGAAGCCGTAGCACAAGAAAAAATTGACTATATCATCGAGGCCGCACGGCTAGCGCCCACCTCATCTGGTTTACATCCATTCCGAGTGATCGAAATTTCCGATCCGGAGTTGAAAGCTAAGATTCAGCCCATCGCTTTCAATCAATCGCAGATCGTGGATGCGTCGCACCTGTTAGTATTTGCGGCATACGATGAATACACACTAGAGCGCGTAGACTCGGTTTTTGCGCAGCAAGAGAACGAACGCGGATTGCCTAAAGGCTATGCAGATGACTATAAAAACATGTTGCTAAGTAACTTCCAACAGCAAAGCAAAGAGCAACATTTTGAGCATGCTGCGCGTCAGGCGTACATCGGTTTCGGACTAGCGATAGCGGCTGCAGCAGAACAAAAAGTAGATGCCACACCGATGGAAGGCTTTAATAATGCAGATCTTGATGAGCTCCTTGGTCTCAGTAAACTCGGATTGAAATCGGTAACTATTTTAGCATTAGGTTATCGCGATGTAACCAACGACTGGTTGGTAAATTTGAAAAAAGTGCGGGTTTCGAAGGAAAACTTCGTGCTTCAGCTCAGCTAAATACTAAACACATATTGAAACAAAGCGAAAAGGGCCTACCTGCAATGGTGGCCCTTTTTTATAGGTGATAAATCTTGGATTAACCCAAATCCCGCCCTCATGAAAGCGGAATGGTTATACTTGTTTTTCCGTTGGGATTCGCTGTAAGATTTCTAGCAGAAATCTCCAAAATTTCTGAACGGATGCGATAGAAACGCGCTCTTGCGGAGAATGTGCACCCCGTATTGTCGGACCAAATGAAATCATATCCATACTTGGATAGTGCGCACCTAAAATTCCACATTCCAGCCCAGCATGGCAAGCTACTACGTCTGATGGTTCATGAAAAAGATCTTGGTAGGTAGCCTTTAATACTTCTAATATAGCGGAATTCGGATTTGGCGTCCAACCGGGATAATCCCCAGAAAATGTAACGTTTGCACCGATCAACTCGAAACAACTTTTGATTGCTGTGGCAAGATCCCATTTGGATGACTCAACCGAAGAGCGCGTGAGGCATTTGATCGTAGCTTCACCATCTTTTACCTCTACCCTTGCAATGTTATTAGACGTCTCGACTAAGTCGGCAAAGTCTGCGCTCATCCGATAAACACCATTGGGCGCTGCGTATAGAGCGCGTAACAGATTCTGCTGTATTTCTAGAGGTAAAACCTGCATATCTGAATCTTGCATAGGCTCTAAGCTCATACTTAGTCCCGCATCCACTGTCGCAAATTCTTTTTTTATGCTGCTGATGATCGTTTCGAAATGGGATAAGATAGCCTCTTCCCCTTCGCTTTCAAAAGCTAAGACAGCTGTCGCCTCGCGAGGTATTGCATTTCGGAGACCTCCACCGTCAATGGATGACAACCGTAGTCCCAAAGTCGACATAGCATACAAGATTCTATTTACTATTTTATTAGCATTTCCTAAACCCTTATGGATTTCCATTCCTGAATGGCCGCCCTGAAGGCCTTTCACTAGCAAGCGGTACTGTAATGCATCTTGCGCTGGTTTCTCTTGTGCATAAGAAAAGCGAGCTGTAATATCTACACCACCTGCGCAGCCAATATCAATTTCTGTATCCTCCTCGGTATCCAGATTTAATAGAATATTTCCTTTCAGCAGTCCGCCTTTTAGCCCCTTCGCCCCTGTCATTCCGGTTTCCTCGTCAACAGTAAATAAAGCTTCCAGCGGCGGATGCGCGATATCATGCGCAGTGAGGAGAGCCATAATAGCGGCAACGCCCATCCCATTGTCTGCCCCTAGCGTGGTACCCTCTGCGCGCACCCAGTCTCCGTCTATAAACATACGTATTCCTTCATTCGCGAAATCAAACACGGTATCGTTGTTCTTCTGGTGCACCATATCTAAATGGGATTGCAGCACGACCGTCTGCCGGTATTCCATGCCTTTGGTAGCAGGCTTCCGAATAATTACATTCCCTACGCTATCCTTCACTGTTTCCAGTCCTAGGTTTGCTCCAAAATTCAGCATAAACTGAATAACTTGTTCTTCCTTTTTGGATGCCCGGGGCACTGCGTTTAGTGCTTCGAAATGGTGCCATACGGCTTTCGGCTCTAATTGCTCTAACATAGTATATTTTGTTTTCGTTGTCCCGGCAAAAGTAAGCATTCTGTAACACAAACCACATGTTGTAACTTCTATTAAAACAATTTCGGCTCACAGGCGCTTATATATAAAAAATAGCTATATGTCGGTACAAGTTGAGCGCAAGCCAATCATTTTCAGCCCCGATTCAAAAAGGGTCTTAGCACGTTTCTTCCAACTAAGTGAAGAGCGATCGATAAAAATTATTAAACGCATCACGGGCTTATCGCGCACGAGGCAAAACGAGTTGCTCAATCAAATACTTCGGGGTTTTTCTAAACGTCATCGTAGCGTAGTCTCCATCTTGGAGAAAAATTTCAAGCGCGTGTCCCCACTTTTAAAGAAGATAGCGCTGGATGATCATGAGATAACGTATAAAGAGCGTCTGATCATAGGTGCTTATTTTACGATGGAATATTCCATTGAAGCGGCGGCATTCTTCAATCCTTCCATTATTGAAGACCCTGACCAGTCGCAATTACGTGATGGTGAAAAACGAATCATCCTGAGTTTTAGGGCGACCGGCGAAGGTCATGTGTCGTCTATTGTCTTCCGATCTGGAATTATCGATAAGAATTTGGATATTCAGCTCGACGAAGTGGGAAGATTGTTGGAAAAACCAAAACAAATCAAAAACCATCAATACGAAAAAACAGATTTCATCGCTAGATTATCTGCGTTGCATGCTCCGGAGGAGGAAATGCTAACCATCATCGAGAACAAACTTTCTGAAGTATTCACCTACGAGGAGCTGCGTAAGTACGTAAAAGAGATTAAGGAAGAGCATACGTTAAGTTTAGATAGCGACACGTTGACAAACCAAATGCAGTGGCTCGCGTCTTCGCATTACGAAATGACGTATTCTCTGGACACGGCCATCTCAGAACGTGTTATCTTCCCGATAGCTGAGACGGAGATACGCGGTATTGAGGACGCGCGCTTCGTAAAATTTGAAGATGAAAAAGGAAAGATTACCTATTACGCTACCTACACGGCCTATGATGGTTTTTCTATTCTCCCAAAACTGCTTTCTACAAAGGATTTCATTCACTTCAAAGTGCAGCCTATAAACGGGAAGATCGCCAACAAAGGCGCTGCTTTGTTTCCCAGAAAGATCAATGGCAAATATGCTATGCTTTGCCGTGTTGATGGCGAAAATAACTACATTTCTTTTTCGGACAGCATTACCAATTGGCATGAAGAAATAATTCTGTTGAGCGAACCGGAAGAACCTTGGGAATTTATTCAGTTAGGAAATTGCGGTTCGCCCATCGAGACTGAAAAAGGATGGTTGGTTATCACCCATAGTGTCGGCCCTATGCGCATGTATACCGTTGGCGCTACTTTATTGGATCTGAATGACCCAACGAAAGTAATCGGACGTTTAAAAGATCCAATTCTTTCGCCAAATAGTATCGAGCGTGAAGGTTATGTACCTAATGTCGTGTATTCCTGCGGCCAAATGGTGCACAACGGGAATCTCATCATCCCTTATGCGATGTCTGACTATGCATCGACCTACGCCACTGTTAATTTGGAAGAGCTGCTTAATGCACTTAGCAATTCCGTATAGTTCTTAAAAGCACGATTCATGTGGACGCTTGATAGCCAAAACGTGATCGTGCTTTCTGCTCCTTGATTTCTATTTACGCCAAAGGCTTCCAATCCATCACAACAGCCGCCAGTCTCTGCGTCGTACAAACGCAACTGTAAATCATTTTCACCCTGAAACCATTGAAAGGAATGGTAGATCTGCTGCAGATAGCGCCCGGCTCCAGAAACTTTATACATTTCTTCATACATCAACATCGTTGAATAAACCTCTATAGGCTGTTGTCCAAATGCGGCAATAGCGCCCATTTCTTCATACCAGCCTTCATTACCAATCAGCGATAGATGAGCAGTACGAAACAGTACGCCATCCAGAAATTCTGCCGCATCCATAGCCATGACTTTTACAGCGTCATCGTGCAGCACAGCATTTGCACGCAGTAGTGCTAAAGGCAATATTGCGTTATCATAGGAAACTACTTTTTCAAACCACGGCCAGTTCTCATTACTATTACTTTCGTATTCACTACGCATAAAAGAAACCAGCTGACGGAGTTCGCTCAGCAGTTCCTGGTTTTGAGGTTCGTGTTCAAGGTAGTGGACCAAGCCCAGAACGATATATCCCACGGCGCGCAGCGAGCGAAATGTTTTGAAATGTGGCAATGCACGTACAAACATCTCTTTACCGATTTGTCTATAGCTGGAATTCGTATGCGAGCGAACAAGATATCCGATAGCCCAGATTCCTCTGCCGAATGCATCCTCGGAGCCAATATCTTCCAAGAAGCGATTATCGAAGCTCATGAAGTTTTTAAACAAACCATCAGGCCGTTGGGCATAATAAATATAACTGATGTAGGTGGATATAAGAGCATCTACATCTTGTGCGGGATCGTCCTCTTTTACCATCAACAACAATAAAAGCGCCCGAGCGTTGTCATCCAAACAGTAGCCGTGATGATAATTGGGCGTGGCAAAGGTCGCATGTTGAACAATGCCTACCGGGTTGGTGAGCCGTCTCACGTGCGAAAGATTAAGTGTTGGGTTCGCAGCTTTGTCGGCCAACAGCGAATGACGACGTGCGGCATCAAATTCCTGTGTTACCTGCGCAAAAAGCGCGATGTAGGTTGACGCAATGGCTTTCCAAGACAAGGTATCTTTGCATGCTGAAACTGTATCACGTATCTGGAGTAGGTTTTTCTCGTGCAACAGTAGGTTCAAAAGAATCTTTTCGAGCTGCTTCGCATTTTCCTTTTCAAACAATACACCTCTTCCATCAGCTAGCAACTCTTTTGCATGCCAATAAGGCGTTGAAACCACACAAGCACCTGCTCCAATAGCAAATGACAAGGTACCACTGCTAATCTGTGCTTCGTTGAGATATGGTGTTAAATAGATATCACAGGCGGAGAGATAGGTCGTCAAACGCTTCTCTTCCATAAAAGAATTATCAAATAGCACATGGTTCGTAAGCCCTAATTGTTGGACGAGCTGTTCCAAATACTCCCTGTATTCCTCCCCAGCGTCTCTTAACACATTCGGGTGCGTTTTTCCAGCGATGATATACAGCAGATCAGGAACTTGCTTAACGACTTCCGGGAGAGCGTGCAAAACGGTCTCGATTCCTTTGTTGCGGCTTAAAAAGCCGAACGTTAGCAATAGCTTCCGGTTTGATAGTGCGAGCATGCCCTTCGCTTCGCGCTGTGTGTACGGAAAATCTGGAACGCCGTGTGAAATAACTTCAATTTTGGATAACGCTATGCCGTACACGTCTTGCAACAACTGTACGCCCAATTTGGATGTGACGATAACTTTATCCGCAACCTGCGCGATATCCTGTAAAATATTTTTTTCATCCGTAGACGGATTGTCCAATACAGTATGTAAGTTAACGACCAGTGGTATTTGCAATTTTTTCAGGATCGATAAGATATAGACACCACTATTGCCCCCGTAAATACCATATTCATGCTGTAAGATACAAAGCTCATACCCGCCGCTATTGATAGTCTGAAGTGCCGACAAATAATCTGGGAGCTGCTGTTGCCCGATTTCGTATTTAACCTCTTCGGGATATGCAGTAGTGCCGGGCGTATCGGCGATGGCAAATACATGCTGTTCCAGCTGCTTTCGATTATCGCAAAAGGCTAACGAAGAGAGTAAGTCTGTCGTAAATGTTGCTATCCCACACTGGCGGGGACTGTATGTACTGATATGAGCTATTTTCATGGTAAGTTTCCTACCGTATAGAATGGCATTTGCAGGCATTTTGTTTTAAAAAGATGCTTCTAACTATTTTCCGTATCTTCCAGTCCTAAAAACGCAAAAGATGAAGACATCCAAAGAAAAAATGATTGCCGGGGAAATTTATCAGGCTATGGGCAGGGAATTATTTGACGAGAGACAGTATGCCAAAGAGCAACTGCACATCTTTAACAACCTAGAACCGTCTAAAGTCAAAGGCAGAAATCAGATTATAAAAAAACTGTTTGGGAAAACGACGAACTTATTTTTTATAGAGCCACCTTTTCGCTGTGATTACGGCTATAATATATTTTTGGGCGACAACTTTTACGCGAATTTTAACTTAACGATTTTAGACTGTGCCCCGGTGACGATCGGTGCAAATGTCATGATTGGGCCTAACGTTTCTATCTTTACGGCGGGGCACCCGGTGCACCCTGAACCTCGCGTAGCTGGATGGGAATTTGCTAAGCCGGTGACCATCGAAGACAACGTTTGGATCGGTGGACACACGGTTATCAATCCCGGCGTAACCATCGGAAAAAATACCGTCATAGGATCCGGATCTATCGTCACAAAAGACATTCCTGAAAATGTTATTGCTGTGGGAAATCCGTGTCGGGTTATTCGCAGTATTACGGACAGCGACAAACACTATTACTACAAGAATGAGAAATTCCCAAATTTAGAAGACGAGCAGGAAATATAATACTAGCGTATTTTTCGAGATGGTGATATTTTAGATACACCATCCCGAAAACTATTAATTCGCTTTTAAAAGGCGATTCATTTCATCTATTAACACTGGAAGCCCGGGGTAAACCATATCGTGTCCGTAGCCATCAAATTCCATCAGCTTGACGTCAGGGTGTCCCACCAGTCCGAGCATTCGCTTTAAATATGCATTTTCCTCATAGCGTCCCAGTATTTCTTTCTCCCGATCTCCGGTCAATAAAATAATGGGTGGAGCATCCTTTCTGACCCAAAAAAGTGGGGCATACTCGTCTATCGTTGGTTGCTTCTCCTCAATACCTTTTTCTTTGCGCGCTGTGAAGTGAGTTACTGCTTGCCCACTAAAGGGAATAATCCCTTTTAAGGTGTTAGCATCAATGCCCTCTTCCTGAAGATAACGTTTATTAAGTGCAAGCATGAGCGCCAGATAACCGCCTGCGGAATGTCCCGAAAGAAAGACCTTACGTTTATCACCACGATACTTCTGGGCATTTTTTAGCGTATAAGACACGGCCTTCGCTGCATCCTGAATAATGTCTTCCACCTTCACCTTTGGTGAAAACCGGTATCCAACACCGACCACCACAAATCCTTTGGACTTTAAAAAAGCAGGTATTTCTTTTTGCCCACCTGTTAACCCTCCGCCGTGAAACCACAATACGATAGGCATAGAATCTCCTGATGTAGGATAGTGCACATCCAGTTTACATTGCGTTTTTTGATAATCAGAGGCGGGTTTTTCTACATACTGAATATTCTCCTCTGTCTTGTAGGTACGGTCTTGTGCGTTCGCAGAAAAAAATAAGGTGAGCGCCAGAAATAAAGGTAGTATCGTTCGCATTGTTTTTCATGTTTAGCGTCCAATGTAGCAAAAAGGAAGCAGAAGCCAAAATGCAAAGCGTACAGTTAGTGCGCGCAGAAAACGCTGTCTTTACTTGCTTCGAATCAAATAGATCAGCAACGTGCCTGATAAAATGAAGCTCATTGTGAAGCCAAGCCAGGATAGGATCGGCATTCCCCATAGCAAATAACCTACCCTTCCATGGGCCAAAATGCTCGCACCGACACCAAAGGTCATTGCCAAAATAGAAAGCAAAAACTTATTACCTATCCGATGAAATACCAACTGCATGCGATCGAAATCTTGTATCTTATGATTTAGTGTTAGCTTGTCGGACTTCGCCTTTTCCAACAACATTAAAAGATCTTCAGGCACCTCTGTAAGTATGTTTTTCATAAATTTAACCTTCTCCAACAACTGGCTTTTTATATATTCGGCAGACATTTTTTGTTGGGCGATCTTTTTAGCAAAGGGCTTGATACTCTCGGGTATATTTAGCTCGGCATTTAGCTGTCGGCCTGTGCCCTCCAAAATCGAGACACCGCGGAGCAATAGATAAACAAAATCAGGCAGTAAGATACTGTTGGTTTGCAAAATATTGTTGAGCTTATGCAACATGATGGATATATCGATATCGTCTAGCGCGTTTTCTTCAATCATCTGGAAAATTTCATAGGCGCTTCTTTCCAACTGCCGTTCGTCTTCAATGTCGTGAACAATAGCTAGTTTCTTAATGTTCCGAATGAGATCCTTCGCATCATTCATTAAAAAGTTAATCACCATCGCTTCAATAATGTCCCGATCATGCGGAATCATAAAGCCCATTGACCCAAAGTCGATAAAAACAATCTGTCCTTTGGTATTGACCAGAACATTTCCCGGATGCGGATCGGCATGGAAAAAACCATGCTGTAATACTTGTTCCAAATAAAGATCCAAGCAATTCTGGAGAATATCTTTAGGTAAAAAACCATTTTCTGCAAGGCTATCCAAATCATTGATCTTCATCCCGTCGATATACTCCATGCAGAGAATTTCATCGTTTGAATACGATCGATAAACCTTCGGCACATATAAAGCGCTGTTCCCACGAAAATTTCGTCTAAACCGTTCGATATTATTCAATTCATTTGTAAAGGACAATTCATTTAATAGCGAGTTAGCAAACGACTGCACTATTTCATAGAGATTTATCTTCTGCACGATCTCGTACTTCGTACGCAGCAATTTCACTAAATCTGCTATAAAGTCGAGATCAGCCCGAACAAGGCGGTTGATCCCGCTGCGCTTAATCTTCAGTATGACTTTACTCCCGTCGTGCAGCGTAGCTTGATACACCTGTGCAATTGACGCTGCGGCCATAGGCAGCAGTTCGATATGTGCAAAATGGGCATCGACATCAATATCAAGCGAGTTGCTTAACTTTTCGCGTAGATCCATCTTTTCGGGCGGCACCTCATCCTGTAGTTTCACAAGTTCCTGCCTTAGTTCGTCTGGAATAATGTCTGCACGGTTACTTAGTAGCTGCCCGAGCTTGATAAACGTGGGGCCTAGCTCCTCTATAGCCAATCGAACGCGTTTATTGAAGTCTTCCTCAAAAATCCGCTTGGTGTGGGTATTCCAAAGCAATACGCTATCTGGTATCAGTCGATCGATATTCGATCGTGAAATCACCTCTTCAAAGCCATGCTTGGACAGGATGCGAAGAATTTGTCCGATGCGTTTTAATTTGTGAACACTGTACATATCTTAACGGATGTAGTTATCCAAGCCAATGGCATGCGATACCTTTTCACTCAAACTTGTGATATCTGATTTTAAGCCGAACATAATGGTGAGAAACTGGGCCGAATTACCTTCTATCTTTCTAAAATGTTGCAAGTATCCAACTTCTGCACCGAGAAAAAAACCTGGAAATTTGTAATCTGCGCCCACCCCCATCTTACCGGCAAAAGACATGGAATATTTATTATCCATCTTGAGCACCTGCCCTACCAATTCTCCACGCGGTTCACTAACCACACCGAGCGCCGGCCCCAGATAAACAAAGGTATTAAGACGCTTAAACTGACGACGCCTGCCGGCTGCCATACTAAGCATATAAAAATTAGCACGCCCATTTTCCACCATGTGGTTGTAATCAGGGTCTGGAATTTGCTGGTTATAGCCGTAGGTGAGCAAATAAAGAGTTGGTGTGAGAAAATACCGCGGATCTTTAAGCGAAATATCTAGCCCCATGCTTCCTGAGAAAAGCTTCGTGGTAAATACTTCATTGGATTTGCCTAAGGGAAACGATAGCCCGGTGCCACCAAAATAGTATATTTTATGATAATGGATTGTGTCACGCTCGTTTTGTGCATATCCGTGTTGAACAAACATGCCCAACAACAGCACGATGATTAGCTTTTTCATGAGACCAACAGTATTGTTATCCTCTAACAATAAATCGGTTTAAAAGTTTTCATTCGGAAACGATACCTATAAGAAACTTTTGCTTTGCGGCCCTTGGTTAAAAAGAAGGTCTACGATGCTTAAATCTTGAATAAATCCGTGACGTTCTTCAAACACCTGATAGTAGGCGGGCTGCTCCGGCCAAAACTTATCTCGCTTGGGATGAATAGATGCGCGAAGATCCATGTGATCGCCAAGCGTTTCAAAGCTTTCGGTCGATTGAATATCACGATCCAATTTCAGGCACTTCAGTAGGAGCGTCAATTGGCTTTTATTAAAATCAAAAAGAAACTCATGTTTACGTTCGTAAAATTGATAAAAGTCATCTTCGTAATATTCAAAGTACGGCGAGCTCCGGTATGCAGTTTGCAGGCTTAGCCAGTGCAGGCGCTGCCAATCATGCTCATAGTTTATACGGATGTCTTTCATCGGCACATGCTCTTTCCGCCCGTGCACAATCGGCACGATGAGATCCAATATACCATTAGCGGTAGCAATCTTTGCCCGCGTTCTGTAGCTTTGCTTCGCATAGTGCTCATACCGTTCTAGCAGCAAAACAGGGTTACTGTGCTGTTTTATAGCATGAAAGTAGGACACAGGAGGTAAATAAAATGCAGGCAAAAGCAATTGTGAACTCATCGATTTTAACTATTTTAGGCAAAAGTAAACTTATTTAGGGATATTTGCAGGAAATCCGAGGGGAATTTGACCATAATTCATGAGAAAAAAGAGCATAGCGGGATTACTTTATATTTTATCATTGTTACCATTTTGGCTATTATACACACTGTCCGACTTGCTGTACTATATCCTCTTTTACCTTATCCAATACAGGAAGCGTGTTGTTCTTGAAAATATTAGGAATTCTTTCCCGGAAAAGACAGCTGCAGAACACATGGACATCGCAAAAAAGTTTTACCGCTACTTGCCCGATCTCGTTGTGGAGGCGGTAAAAATGCGAAGCATGACGGAAGCAGACGTAAAAAAACGCATCGAGTTAATTAATCAGGAAGAGGTAGATAGGCATTTCCGGCAAGGTAAAGGCGTAATTGGTGTTACCGCACATTACGGTAATTGGGAACTCGGAATATACAGGCTGTCTGTTATGACGCAATATCCAAGGCTAGTCATCTACAAGCCGCTTAGCAATAGCGATTTCAATGATGTCTATAATGCGTTGCGTTGCAGATTTGGTGCTACGATGGTTCCTATGAAACAGATATTGCGGCATATTGTTCAGCTCCGGCATCAACCCCACATTAGCATGTTTGTCGCCGATCAGACACCGATGTACCAGGATTCCGACTACTACATGAATTTCCTTAATCAGGACACGCTGGTCTATACTGGCACCGAGCGCATCGCGCGGCTAACAAAGAACCCTATTGTGTATTGCCATATAGGGCGCAAAGAAAAGCGAGGATATTATTATTGTAAGTTTACTACATTGATTGAAAATCCCGACGATTACGAACCACATGAAATCACACTAAAGCATAATCTCTTTACAGAGGAAATGATACGAAAGCAGCCAGAATACTGGCTATGGTCGCACAGACGTTGGAAAAGAAAACGCAGAACATGAAGCATTACCCACGTGTAGCCGTCGTTATCCTTAACTGGAACGGGCGATTTTTTTTAGAGAAATTTTTACCTTCTGTATACAACAGCACCTATCCCAACGTAGAATTCGTATTGGGCGATAATGCATCTACTGATGATTCTGTGGCGTTTGTAGAAGAATATTACCCGACAATTCGGGTTATCAGAAATAATGAAAATCTAGGCTTTGCGGGTGGATACAATGCGGTATTGTCTCATGTAGAGGCAGATTATTTTGTTTTGCTAAATTCGGATGTGGAAGTTACACCATCTTGGATCGAGCCGGTCATTGCTTACTTAGAATCGCAAGATCAGATGGTAGCGGCACAGCCTAAAATCAGAGCCTACCATGCGAAAGGCGATTTCGAACACGCGGGTGCCGCGGGTGGCTTTATCGACAAATATGGTTATCCTTTTTGTCGAGGTCGCTTTTTTCATATCGTCGAGCAGGATCAACAGCAATATGACGACAACAGCGAAATATTCTGGGCATCTGGCGCTGCGCTCTTCATTCGTGCTTCTGCCTGGAGGGCGGCGGCAGGTTTTGATGCCGACTTCTTCGCACATATGGAGGAGATCGATCTTTGTTGGCGATTAAAGCGCATGGGCTATCGTATTGGCTATGTATCAGCATCCACGGTATACCATGTAGGCGGCGGCACATTAAGCACAAGCAACCCGAAAAAAACATACCTTAATTTCAGAAACAACCTGGTTATGCTGCAGAAGAACCTTCCTTTTTTTACAGCTTGCTGGGTTATCTTCGCGCGGATGTGGCTAGACCTGCTCGCTCTAATTAAGTTTCTTGCAGACCGTAAGCCGAGGGATGCCTGGGCTGTCAGCCGTGCCCATCAGCATTTTCTATTGTATTTTTTCCGTAACGCGAGCAAACGGCAACGACATATGGCGCCAGAAAACGAAAAGGGTCAATATACAAAAAGCATAATTTGGGCATTTTATGTGAATAAAATACAAAAATTCACTGCGTTAAAAGTCGATAATTTTAAATAACATCCTTAATACGGAACGTGCCGTTTCGATTATTATCTTGAGCGATTAAAGCTAATTTGGCTTTGTTCGAAAAACGGCTCTTTTAATTTATTTACGCCCTATTTTTACTAAATTTGCTACCTATGTCAATGGATGTACAGCAGAGAATTGCACAACTTACACAAGAGCTCAACAGCTATAATTACCAGTATTATGTATTGGCTAATTCTGTTATTTCTGATTACGATTTTGACCAGAAATTGAAGGAACTGGAGGCTTTAGAAAAGGAATATCCGCAATATCGAGATCCGAATTCACCCTCGCAGAAAGTTGGCGGAGATATCACACAGAAATTTAATACTGTTCGTCACCGCTGGCCGATGATGTCCTTGGGAAATACGTATAGTGAGTCGGAACTGCGTGAGTTCGACGAACGTGTGCGAAAAGCCGTTGGCGATCAAGTCCAGTACGTTTGTGAATTAAAATTTGATGGCCTTTCTATCTCCTTGACATACGAAAATGGTGAACTGGCACAAGCTGTTACCCGAGGCGATGGAACGCAGGGTGACGAAGTGACCAATAATGTGAAGACGATTCGCAGTGTGCCCCATCATTTAAAAAAATCAAATTATCCCGATGTTTTTGAAATCCGTGGAGAAATTTTCATGCATCGTGCAGCCTTCGAAAGGCTAAATAAGCAGCGTGAAGATCTTGGTTTGCAAACCTATGCAAATCCAAGAAATTTTGCTTCAGGAACCATAAAACTGCAGGATCCGAAGGAAGTGGCCAAGAGACCATTGGATTGCTTCCTATATTTTCTATATGCAGACAATAGAAACAAATTATTTGATAGTCATTGGGACAGTATACAAGCGGTGAAAAACTGGGGTTTCCAAATTTGCGAACATACTAAGCTGTGCAATTCCATTGACGAAATTCTAGCATTTATCAACTATTGGGATGAAGCTAGACATACCTTATCGTACGATATCGACGGCATCGTCATCAAAGTGAATGATTATGCGCAGCAGGAAGAATTAGGTTTTACCGCAAAATCGCCACGCTGGGCCATTTCTTATAAATACAAAGCTGAGCGTGTGGAAACCACGCTAAAGAGCGTCACCTATCAGGTGGGCCGAACGGGCGCTGTTACACCCGTCGCTAATCTTGAACCCGTATTGCTGGCGGGTACGACCGTAAAACGAGCGTCCTTGCATAATGCGAACGAAATAGCTCGCTTGGATCTGCACGAAGGCGACACGGTGTACGTGGAAAAGGGTGGCGAAATTATTCCCAAGGTTATTGGCGTCAATAACGAAAAAAGAGCAACAGGCACCGCACCGGTAGTCTATCCGAGTGTTTGCCCGGAATGTGGAGAAACACTGGTAAGACAAGAAGGCGAAGCTGTGCATTATTGCCCTAACGAAGAAGGATGCAGACCGCAGATTGTAGGCAAATTACAGCATTTCATCGGGCGAAAGATGATGGACATTCAGGGAATGGGCGATGAAACGATGGAAACATTCTTTAAATTAAACTTACTTCGAAAGATTGCAGACATCTATTCCTTGAAAGATCACCAAAGCGAACTCAAAGGTTTAGCTCGTTTCGGCGAAAAGTCGATCGATAATATGCTTACCGGCATCGAGCAGTCAAAAGAAAAGCCGTTCGAAAAGGTACTCTTTGCATTGGGTATTCGACACGTCGGAGAAACGATCGCAAAGAAGTTGGCTACACATTTCAAGAATATCGATAATATGATTGCTGCTACTGCTGAAGAAATGGCCGCAGTGCAAGATATAGGGTTACGAATTGCAGAAAGTGTATATACATATCTGCATGACGCACAACATTTGATAGAGATCGGACGATTAAAAGAAGCAGGACTAAACTTTGCTATCACGGAAAAAGACACGGTGCTGGCAAGTACGAGCCTTAGCGGGAAGACGTTCTTGATATCGGGTGTGTTTGCTGATTTTTCTCGCGAAGAATTGGCTGCTCTGATTGAGTCTCACGGTGGAAAAATGTTATCAAGCATTTCCGCAAAGCTAAACTATCTTGTCGCTGGTGATAAAATGGGACCGTCCAAACTTGCCAAGGCAGAAAAGTTGAACGTTCCTATCGTTTCCGATCAGGACATTTTAAAGATGATTACTCCATAATAAAATTTAGACAATATACAATGAATGAGCTTCAAGGAGCAGGTGTAGCGTTGGTTACCCCTTTTAATGCAGATGGATCGATTGATTTTGAGTCGTTAGGAAAACTAATAGACTTTCAGATCGATGAAGGGATGAACTATTTGGTTTCATTGGGAACAACGGGCGAAACAGCCACATTAACAGCAAAGGAGAGAGAGGAAATTTGGGAGTATACGGCGAAGCGTGTTGACCATCGGGTGCCGCTTGTGGCTGGTATAGGAGGAAATAACACCGTTGAAATTGCAAAACAAATCGCTTCTTTCAACTGGAGCGGCTACTGTGCATTGCTTTCCGTATCACCTTATTACAATAAGCCAACGCAGGAAGGTATCTACCAGCATTATAAGGCAATTGCTGAAGCCTCGAAGCTCCCTATCATTCTGTATAATGTTCCTGGACGTACGGGTAGCAACATGTCACCTGCTACGACAATACGCTTAGCAGAAGATTTTAGCAATATTGTAGCAACAAAAGAAGCCTCAGGAAATTTCGCACAGTTCAGCCAAATCCTGCGCGATAAGCCTGCTAACTTTGATTTGATTTCAGGTGATGACCCTGTCACATTGCCTATGATGGCACTTGGCGCTGTTGGGATAATATCCGTAATCGGAAACGCCTATCCCGCAAAAGTGAGTAAACTAACTGCGCTGTGCGCTACTGGAGATTATGTCGAAGCACGTCGTATACATGAGGATTTATTGCGCGTTACTGACCTTTGCTTTGTGGAGAGTAACCCTTGTGGAGTTAAATACATTTTGAAACAATTGGGCATTATAACGTCAGACGCGGTACGCCTTCCTTTGGTACCTGCAAGTAATGCCTTACAAGAAACGATCAACAAAGAAATCGCAGGTCTTAAATAACAGCCAATCGCATTTAGACACATGCATAAAATGGGCTGCCACGGTAGCTCATTTTATGTTGTTAGAAGCTAGCGAAGCCCTCCCCTCCTAGTCAGAATTCCCCGACACCGCGATCAACACGGCCCCAGCTATAATAGCTAAACTTCCAACCACAATTTGCCATGTTATTTTTTCTTTCAGAAAAATCACTGCCAGAACAATGGCAATGACCAACGATGTCCGCTCGATGGTAACGACGTATGACGCTGGTCCTAAAGACAAGGCCTTATACGAAAGTAAGGTAGAAAGCGTTGTACAAATTCCAGCGCATGTGAGGTAAATCCACGTGCGGGCATCAATACTGGTATATTCGGAAGAATTCCCTTTATAAAAGACCACTGACCAAGTTATACATACAATGAATATAGCTTGAATAGCAAATGCTAAGCTGGAATCTACGTTCTTTAACCCGGCCTTTGTCAAGACAATCACTAGAGCCGCCGAAACCGCAGCCAATAACGCGTATATAATCCACATCGTTTTACTTTATTAACGCACGATAGCCAAAACAGTTGGCTTTAACGTAATATACTTTGGCCAATTGAGCAGCTCTTATTTCAATACTAGAATTGCACCCACGTTAAGATCACATAGCATTTCAAAAGTTTACAGCTAGAAATAAGTGCCTGTTTGCAGCGCTATAAATACCCGTTATAATGATTTTAAAAAACGAGCTTGGCACGAATAGCGTTTTAATGAAGAGTTTTAATACATATCAAGCTTAAGACGATGTCGCAATAGATGCGTAACGTGGTTTGTTCCTAAAAAGGATAGTTATTTTGGTGTATTATTTTTCACTTATTACTTTTTAATTATTATTTATTGAAGGAGAAAATGATGAATAAAATTTTTTTTAGCAAAAATCCGAAACTTAAAAAATACAGATGGTTGCCTCTTGCCTGTTTAATCTGTTTATCTACTGTAGGATGTGTTGATTTATCAAAACCGCAAGATGATGGTCAAGCCGCCACAGGAACGGCTAGTGAAACAGGTTCTGCATCCTCTGATGCGCAAACTGGACAACAAGGTACAGCCGCAGCTGGCGACAACGAGTCTACTACGGACGTAGCGGTGAATCCAACTGATTTCGAAGGAAGTTATGAGGGCACTATCCCTTGTGATGATTGCCAAGGCATCCGTACGAAAATCGTTATCAACAATAACGAGACCTTCCAAATTACGACCGAACATTTAGGAACCTCCAAAAAAACAGAAGACAATGGCCGGTTTAAATTAGCCGACAATGGTTCTGTTCTACACCTTCAAGGTAAAGACACTGACCTGAAATTGAAGATTGCAAAAGATAAGCTGCTCCATCTTGATAAAAAAGGAGAAGTGATCGAAGGAGATGCGGCCGAGAAGTTTGTCTATAGCAAAGTACAATAGTCTACCTCTTATTCCAGTAACGTCCTAATTTAGCGTATCGTTTAAGATGTAAGTCATCTCATTGTACAACAAGCGATCTACGTAAAAGTGATAGGAAAATACGTGTTTTGCATTGGTAAAAATACGCACCATATTACATGGCATTTTTTAGACTTTTCTTTTCTGTTGAAAACAAGCATATTGGATATCCTCATACCTCCGAAGCCCCTTACTACAGGGGCTTTTGGCGATAATAAGCATCTTCAAATCGGAACAAATTTAATTACATTTGAATGTTTAATTTCTTCTACTTATAAGATCAGCATACCCTATGGAAATTGTTCAGGTATTAAAAAAAAGAAAGCAAAATGTTTTGAAGCTCTGGTTGGATAAGCAGGCACACGACGCAGCCCTCAATGGCAACCCTTTTGACGAGGGGGAGATTAATGACTACGTCGAAAAATTAGTTGATACGTTCGTTGATAGTATTGAAAATTCGAATATCGACGACATCAAGTCTGCAGACTTTGATGCTGTAATCGAATTATTGCGAGAGGTATCTTTCAAACGCGCACGTCAAGGCTTTAGTCCGCGGGAAACAGGGCTATTCATTTTCTCGTTGAAGGAGTCCATTCTGGAAGTATTGAGTGATGACTTGAAGAAAAGCAAAGAAGCTATTCCATTTATTATCACGTTGAGCCGGTTGATGGACAGCTTAGCTACCGTAACTTTTGAAACATTCATCGAAGGGCGGGAAGACGTTATCAATCGACAAACAGACGAGATTTCAGAAATATCCACACCTGTAATCAAAGTTTGGGACGGGATATTAGCACTTCCCATAATAGGAACCCTAGATAGCTCACGTACACAAACGGTATTAGAAAATTTATTGCAGGAAATCGTGGAAACGGGCAGCAGCGTCGCTATACTTGATATTTCGGGTGTGCCAACTGTAGATTCTCTGGTCGCACAACATTTATTAAAAGCGGTTAGTGCTACGCGACTTATGGGAGCTGAATGTATCATCAGTGGTATCCGCCCAGAGATAGCGCAGACCATTGTGTATCTAGGCATCGATCTTTCACAGATAGTGACCAAATCTACTCTCGCCAGCGCATTGCAACATGCCTTTCGCATCTTAAACTTAGCAGTAAGAAATAACGATACAACCAAAACCATCAAAAAGTAATTCATGGAAAGAATCCCAATCTTAAAAATGGGTCAATTTTTACTGGTGACCATCCAAGTAGATCTTTATGATAGATTGGCATTAGACCTCGAAGCTGATTTAATCAATGCCGTGGAAAAGAATGCTGCCAAAGGGGTATTGATCGATATTTCAGCGGTTAGTATTGTTGACTCTTTCATGGGACGTATCTTAGGCAACATAGCCAATATGTCGCGACTTCTTGATGCGCAAACAGTCGTGGTAGGCATACAGCCGGCTGTAGCTATTACGTTGGTAGAATTAGGCTTACCCCTAACCGGAGTGCGGACCGCATTGAATGTGGAACGAGGAATGGAATTGCTAAACAGTCTGATAACTTTTGACGACACTACAGAAGAGTGGGACGATGATACCGATAACGATCACTAAGGAGACAGTTCTGGTTGTCAAGGAGCAAGATGTCGTACCACTGCGAAATACCGTCAAGCAATGCGCCGTTAAAATTAAGATGGGCCTGGTGAACCAAACCAAACTTATTACTGCGGCGAGCGAGCTTGTACGAAATATGCTGCGTTATGCCAAGGGCGGCGCTGTACTCGTAGAAACGGTTTCTGTTGGAAGGAATCAAGGCGTAAAATTGACGTTTCAAGATGACGGACCGGGCATCGCCGATATTAACCAAGCTATGCAAGACGGATTCTCTACAGGAAACAGCCTAGGGCTGGGATTGCCCGGAACCAAACGCCTTGTGAACGAGTTTGATATCAAATCGACGGTAGGAAGCGGAACCACTGTTACCATAATAAAATGGGTAAATGGGTGAAGAAACATATGTAAGCTACCGTGCAGATGATCGGAGTTATTTCGCTACGCTCAAAAGAGATATACGGCAATTTGCCGAGTTGGAAGGTATGGATAGCGCACGCCTTGCTAACCTAGACATTGTCCTTTCTGAAATGACATCTAATCTCACGAAGTATGCGAAAGAAGGTGAAATTTTAGTGGGCGTATTTGAAAGCCATGAAAAGCGCTATCTTGAGCTTATTTGCCTTGACCGAGGCGTCGGAATTGCTGATATCGAACGCACTATGGTCGATGGCTTTTCTACCGGTCAATCGATGGGTATCGGTCTGGGCAGTATCAAACGGCTATCAGATTATTTCGAAATATACTCGCAAAAAAATTGGGGAACAATCGTATTAAGCAGAATAAATATTAGCGTGGCAAAATACCCGTCAATACCCGGAGTCACAATAAAGCCTATGGTGATAAGAATGCCGGGCGAGACGAAAAGCGGTGATGGCACTTTTTACCAAAAGGTAGGTAACCACTTGTTTCTTTTGGTAGCCGACGGTTTGGGACACGGACAACTGGCACATGAAGCGGTGATGGAAGCAATTAAGGCTTTTAAGGCCCACAGTTCCTCCCGGGCAGAGCAACGAATTCGCCACCTGCATGACGCGATAAAGAAAACCAGAGGCATTGTTGCCACAATCGGCGTGCTACATTTGGAAACCAAAAAATGGAATATAGCAGGTGTTGGCAATATCAGCACTAAATTTTTCAGCTACCTGAAAACGAAGAGTATCATTCCTTATAATGGCATCATTGGGCATACCATCCCAAATACCATTAATAGTCAAGTGGTCGATGCTGTGGAATATCCACATCTCTTGCTTTGTTCCGATGGGATCCGATCAAAGTGGGAACACGGAAAGTTACCGGCTATCACGAGGTATGACGCCAGTATTCAAGCGGCTGCCATCTATAAAGATTATGGAAGGCAAACTGATGACATGTCTGTGGTTATTGTAAAGACGTTTTGAGATGATTAAATTAATAGAAGTACCCGTAGAGAATGAGCTTGATTTAACGTTAGCTTATAGAAAATCTATTAAAGCGGGCGAACTGACGAAGATTTCCATATCGATGCGGACCGCTTTTGCTACCGCTGTATCCGAGGTATGCAGGGAAGTGATAGAAAAAGGACTGGACGGGCAGCTATACGTTGCGGTAGAAACGGATGAAAGTATTGGTTATCACATCGTAGCGAATCTTCGTTATAAAGAAGTTATTCCGCTTAACGAGAGAAGCGAAGGGTTCATCTACGCGGGAAAATTGTTAACTTACTTCGATCACCAGGTACAAGATGGATTTGGAACTGTCGTTCTCAAGCTGAAAATTCCGCAAAGCGCAGGTATAAGCCGAAGCCACGTTAATCGCATAAAACACTACTTTCAGGAGATCGAGCCGCAAACGCCCTACGAAAATCTTCGCAAGCGAAACACCGAACTTTTCAAAACTAACGAACAGTCTGCCGAGGCTTTGCGCACTGCGGAGTACATTATCGAACAAAAGAATGAATTTCTTTCTGTGGCAAGCCATGAGTTGAAAACACCGATGACCATTTTACGGGCATTAACGCAACTCGCCTTAAAGAAAAATGCGGATGCCGATCTATCCGAACAACTGCTAAAGATAGATATGCAGGCGCGTAAGATGCAAGATATGATCTCTCAGCTTTTGGATATCTCTAAATCGGAATACGATAAGATGGACTATAAATTTGAGGAGGTCGAGCTGAATAGCTATTTGCGCAGCCAGCACGATTTAATCAAAAACCTCGTGCCGCAGCATTTTATAGTTTTTACGGACTCCCCAGAGCCCTGCGCAGCACGGATTGATAAACTTCGCATGGAGCAAGTTGTCAACAATTTAATAGGTAATGCTGCGAAATACTCCCAAAACGGTTCCACTATCAACGTATCACTATCTTATGAAGACGAAACCGATTGTATTCTGCTTGCCGTTCAAGATAGCGGCATCGGCCTTGCCGAAGATGATTTAAAGAAGGTATTTGACAAGTTTTATCGGGTTACAAACGTTAGCAAAAAGATCGCCGGTTTGGGTGTAGGACTGTATATTTCATCAAAAATTGTTTTCGATCATGCTGGCGAGATCTGGGCGGAAAGTACTTTAGGCAAAGGATCAACATTTTACGTTCGAATCCCTACACTATCAAACAGGCACGACGAAGCTATAGCTTTATAATTTAGACTAACATAAAAATACTGGCTACAAATCTGCCTTTCGGAACCTCGTCTGCCTTAACAAATACGCCCTCAAATGCCTGCAAACGTTAAGGGCGTATGGTTTGTGGCTTACTTTTTCTTGCGTTGCAAAATCAACGAAGACAATACCGGTAAATGATCGGAAGCATACTGCTCATCAATGACTTGATGCGAAACAACCTCCCAGTTTGATCGCTTATCCAGCATAATAAAATCTATTGCCTTTTTCGGATTGATTACAGGAATGGTAAATGCGCAATTTGTACAAGTTGGTTTTAAGCTACCCTTTAAAATTTCGATTGGCATGCTATATTCTGTAGCATTAAAATCGCCTGCTACGATAGCTGGAATTTTCTTTTTCCCTACGCTATTAACAATGTACTTTGCTTGCAACAAACGGTTTTCCTTATCTTTTTGGGCATCTAAATGCACCGTTGCAAATCGTATTACTGTGTTCTGATCCAACTGAACTTGTATCTCACCCATAATCCGCGGCTCACCTTTGAAACCTGCAACCGAGGGTAATTTATGTATTGCCGTAGACGCAATAGGATATTTTGATAATAACAGCTGACCATATGCCCCACCATCATAATCCATAGCTTTTGCAAAAAAATAATGCATGCCAAGCTTTTCAGCAATTAGCTTGGGTTGGTCCATTTTTCCGCTTCGCTTCGTCAATTGATCTACTTCCTGCAAAGCCACAACATCCGCATCTGCGGCACGGATGACCTGCACGATCGCGTCAATGTCGATAAGCGAATCTTTGGACGGCGGGTTTGCATGGTGAATATTGTAACTCATCACTTTGAGCGGTATACCTTTATCAGGTTCCTGCCGATGTTGACCAACGCTAGCGGTTAAGTAAACGGATAAACTGCATACGAGCAGATAACGGAATAGTATCATTTTCATAAGTTATTACGATTATATGAGCGCACTGTGCGCAGTTTGTCAATTACTAGCATCCTTCTTAATGTCAGGTGCCTGCTCATTTTAAATTTGTTCGCACTTGACAATAATGGATATTTCAGAAGTGAAAGAAGTAATAGGCTACGGAATAATTCCTCCGCAGCCTATTATCGATACCTATAACCTTAAATTTGATGGTTTACCAGCCTGGGTTTTGTCCCAGTTTATTATTCCGATCATACTGCGTTTGCGGCACGGGCCATAGGTAATTTTTTGGACTTTCAAATGCCCGATTCCACTGCACGGATAGATAGCCGTCTTCGCCCTTTCTGTAGGTAGCCGAATTTAGTTGCGGAAACCACGACGCTTTTACGCCTTCTATATCATTCCCAAGTAGCTCCCCCTGCTTCCAACGCCGCACATCAAAATACCGATGCCCTTCGAGTGCCAGTTCCACCCGACGCTCGCGGCGTACTTCCTCGCGCACATCCATATTGTGCTGTGCAAGGAAGGCTAAATCCATGCGCTTCATCCCTACCCTATCGCGTAATAGATTAATAGACATATCTAAATCTGCTTGGGTTAAATTGTTTTGCTCAAGACGCGCTTCCGCATAATTTAGCAAGACCTCCGCGTAGCGGATATGATGAATATCATTATCATCCCGGTTGTAATTAGGCACCGCTGTAGGTTCTACATATTTTTTGAAGTAATAACCGGTAGTGGTAACAGAACCCCGTCCATCCTGACTAAATTTAGGCACTTGGAAAATAGAGGGGTCTTGATTTTGTGCCACTGGTCGTCCGTCGTAACGTCCGCCCCATTTATCGCCGGGCACCAAGATGGTTTGTGTCATACGTGGATCCCTGTTCTTGAAGACATCCGCATACGAAGCATCGCTATACAACGGTGATTTATCTATTGGGAGGCCATCCGCACAGAGGTAAGATTCTACTAACGAGCGCGTAGGCACGAAGCGCGCGAACTGGTCGGGCACCTGGATCTCGCGGCTTAAGTTGTGCATAATAACATCCGTCAAATGCAAGCGCGCAAAGATCGTTTCTTTGTTTCGTCCGCCCGATAGCTTACCGGCACGTGTAAAAAGCTCACCATATGCTGTTGCTGGATTGCCGCTGGTATAAAGTTGATAAACGCCCATATCCATCACGGCTTTTGCAGCTTGCTCGGCCAATTCAAAACGCCCATAGGTAAGGGCAATTCTAGATTTTAAGGCAAGGGCGGTGCCTCGACTAACGCGACCCAAGTTCTCGCCAGTAGGAATCGTCTCAGGAAGTGCTACAGCCGCCTCATCCAACTCCTTCAACAAGAAATCTACCACGACACTTTGCGCCGTGCGCTCCCCGTAAAGTTCTGGATCATCGGGATTTAATGTCTTAGTAACGAGTGGAATGTCACCATAGAAAGAGGTTAGAAAACTATACGCCAGGGCACGAATCACGCGTACTTCACCGGCTAGCCGCTCTTTTGCGCCTGGTTCGTTTTCAGTTGCTCCTTGATAATTTTCGAGAAACGCATTGCATTCCCGAATATCTCGATACATATTTGCCCATTCACTATTTACCGTAGGTTGTGTAACGGGAAACACACCCGACCCAATATCTTTGTATTGGTTTGTAGTAGGCCACATCGTGTTTTCCGCCAAGTTTTCCATATCTACAAAATTCTTGGCTTTAACTCGGGAGTATATGCCCGTTGCCGCCATTTCCAAATGTTCTTGGGTTTTCCAATAGGTTTCATTTACAATTTGATCCTGCGGCACTCTATCAAGAAAATCACTGCATGATGCAAGGATACTTACACCACCCAATAGGATGGCAAGTCTAGTATAATTTTTATAGTGAAATTTCATCGTTAGCTATTTTAAGTTTAAGTTCAGTCCAATAATAAAGGTCTTTACTTGAGGGTAATAATCTCCGGAATTTCCTGTCGGCACCTCAGGATCGTATCCGTAAAAGAAATCAGTTTTTGTTAGCAAGTTATCGGCCGATGCGTAAATACGGAATTTTGCAACACGAATTTTCTCTGTCCATTGTGGAGAGAAGGTATAGCCAATCTGCACATTTTTCAAGCGAAGGTAAGAGGCATCTTCAACCCACTTTGAAGATAGACGTGTGTTATGCGTGCGCATATACACAAAGCGCGGGTAGCTGGCATCGGTATTTTCCGGTGTCCAACGGTCAAGATGTATGTCCTGCGGCATAGCACTGTTGTTGATAAAAGGATGACGCGCATTTCCAGTCAAGTAGCCATCAGCCTTGCCAACCCCCTGTAAAAAGAAACTGAAGTCAAAGTTTTTGTATGAAAGATCCCCGCGAAAGCCATAGGTATAGCGAGGTATCTCACTTCCCAACACATGTCTATCTGCTCCAACCGTAATCTCTGTTGCATTGGGATCCGTCGGAACATAGATCAAATCGCCCGGCCCCACAAGATCACCGCGTTGAAACGGAAATTTAGGGACGTATTCACCATTGACCACATCAAAGTCGCTAATTTGCGCTATCCTATCGGCCTTAAAACCATATAGCGCATCGAAAGGTGCTCCAACAATACGTACCTTATCACCTAAGGCTATCGCATAATCGTCGAGACGAGTAACCTCATTGCGGACATCGGAAAGGTTGAAGTTTGCGCGGTATCCAACAGCGCCAATTTTATCCTGCCAACTTACTGCGAGTTCCCACCCTCTGTTCTCCATCGCTCCAGCATTTTGCGAAGGGTAATCAGTTCCTACGCCTATAACATCCGGCAATGGTGTGTTTAGCAGTAACGCATTCGTTTTATTAACAAAAAATTCGCCGGTAACATTCAATCTGCGCGATAGAAACGCAAGATCCAAACCTGCATTAAGCTTTTCAGAGGATTCCCATGTTACCAGCTCATTGGGGATGAAATTCTGCCTAAAACCTACGCGTCCTACATTTCCGATGGGATTATTTGACGTTACCTGGGCTGAAGCAAGGATAGCCATAAATGGATGGTCACGACCTACCTTATCATTCCCCTGTGTTCCGTAGGAAAACCGCAGCTTACCAAAGTTCCAGAAACTTTTAAGCGGTTCAAAAAAGCGCTCTTCGGTAAACACCCATCCGGCGGAAAAAGAGCCGAACCAGTTCCAGCGCACATCAGGATGGAAGCGCGATGAGCCGTCACGACGGAAGTTCCCTTCAAACAAATACTTATTATCAAAGTCATAATTTACCCGTCCAAAGAAAGACATCAAGGCGTTTTGTCCACTTCCACTGCTGTTCAGCTGATTTTCCGTCCCAATAGCTAGCGAAGGTAAGTCGACAGGAAGATGCGTTCTCGAGGCCCCAAAATCATTGCCCACATTTTCTTCCAGAGAATAACCCAATAAACCTTTTATATTATGTTTGTCTTTGATCGATGTGAAATAATTGGCCGTTCCAATAAATGTTTGATAAGTACCGGAATAATGATCCATATTAACCCGGTTGGGATTGTTAGTTTGGTAGATCAATGCATTGTCATCCGGGCTATAATAATTGATGGTTTTTAGCAAGGTCGTCCGTTTAGAGTTGTACTTCACTAATCCATATTGACCTTTTAAATCCAGACCTTTGAAAAGATTAAGCGTGGCGCTGATATTGGCTGTAATCTCTTGTGAGGTAAAGCTATTTGTTCCGCCGTCAGTAGCTATTGCTACCGGATTCGACTGCCCGCCGTGATATCCCCAGCTACCGTTTGTAAACCTAACAGGAACGAGGGGACGTATGCTTGTCGCGGCGGAAAGCGCACTTAACCCGTTGGCGCTACCGTCATAAGATCTATCCACATAGCCTAAGTTTCCATCTACATTCAATCGATCAAGCAGTTGTGTGCTTACGCGCAAACGCGCGTTGTGGCGATGCGCTTTAAAATTATCACCTATAACCAGTCCACCTTCATTTAAATAGCCGTAAGAAGCGTAATATTGCGTTTTATCTGCACCGCCATTCATGCTCAGGTTGTGGTTTTGCTGTGGCGCACTGGCGCGATACACTTCGGAAATCCAATCGGTATTCGCGAAATAATTTGGATCCGAGCCATTTCTCGCGATTTCGATTTGTTCGGGGGTATACGTTGGGTTTTGCCCTGCATTCACGTTGGCCTCATTCTGTAAAGTCATATAGTCGGCCGATCCAAGAAATTTAGGTAACGCCGTTGGCGTTTGCCAACCCATGTAGCTGTTTAGGCTGATATTTGGCGTACCCGAAGTGCCCTTCTTCGTCGTCACCATAATAACGCCATTCGCGCCTCGCACACCGTATATGGAAGACGATGCAGCGTCCTTCAATACCGAAATGCTTTCGATGTCATCCGGATTGAGAATATTTAGATTGCCACCCGGTATCCCGTCAATAACGATAAGAGGGTTTGCATCGCCCCAGGTGCCTACACCGCGAATGCGGAACTGTGGTGCGCGATTACCTGGCGCCGTATTGCCGGTGCTGCGCACGGTAAGTCCTGGTAGCTGTCCCTGCAAGCCTTGCCCTATATTGGCGATAGGTCGGTTTTCCAACTCTTCGCCCGAAATGGCACTTACAGCGCCCGTCAGATTTGCCTTTTTTTGGGTACCGTAGCCCACGACGACAACCTCTTCGATATCACCCATTTGCGGTTGTAGTGTAATCTCAATATTGGGGCGTCCTTGTGTTTCTACTTCTTTCGTTGCAAAAGCTATATGCTCCAAAATAAGCGTCGCATTACCCGGGTCTAATGCCAAATTGAAGGTTCCGTTTTCGTCGCTATTGCTTCTTTTGGCGGTTTGACCTTTAACGGAAATTGTTACTCCTTCTATAGGCTTACCTGCCTCATCACGTACCGTTCCACGAAGCATCGTTTGCAAAGGTTTCAAAACGGGAATGTTCGGTCTATCCATTTTTTTCACCAGGATATAGTCTTCAATAATTTTATAGTCCAAGCCTCTTTTGCGCAAGACGATATCCAGTCCGGCGTTTAGATCTACCGCCTCTAAATAGGCGTTTTCGATGTAGATCTCACCGATCTCAGCATTGTCGTAAACAAATCTATAGGGGATCTGTCTTTCAATTTTCGAGAGTAAGGTTGTTAGGCTGGCCCTTTGTTCATGCAGCGAGATGCGTTGGGCGAAAGTGGATGCACTCACAGATGTGAGTGAAAGGAGGAGAATTGCTACAGCAAATTTCATGATTCCTAGAAGTCGATAAAGTTTATTCCGGTTAACGCCATAAACTTTTAAATCAAAATGCATACTTTAGTTCGATTTTAGTTCTGTAAAAATATTGATGATGTCAAGAGTCTGTTTACGCAGGACGAGAAATCGCTTTCAGGGAGTGTTCCCTCACTTCCTGATCTTTTTATCGCCCTACCTGTGCGCTGTTTCTGTTTACATAGGTGGCTTCATTTTAACATTAATAATCAGTTTATTACTTTTATATTTTCCTTCAAGACCAAGGTATCCCAACATTTCCAGCATCTTTGATAATTCCAGATCGCGGGAAATCTTACCGTTGATTTCATGATTCGAATTTGATCCCGTTACGGCTACATCTACTTTGTACCATCGTGAAAGTTCATCAGCCACCTGATAAGCATCTGCATCCTGAAAATTGAAAAATCCATCTTTCCAAAGTAATACATCAGCTATATCTGTGCGGTGCGCTAATTCGGTTTTACCGTTTGCGCCCACAACAGCTAATTGTGAGGGGATCATGCGCACAGCAGCTTTGGCAGTCTTTAGACGTATACTTCCTTCCAACAGGGCAATTTTATTTTGTTGCCTGACATAGGTATTCACATTAAATTTTGTGCCCAACACTTCAATCTCACCAAACAGACTTTTGACGATGAATTTTTGGGCCTTTCGCTTAGCAACTTCGAAATATGCCTCTCCAGTTACTTCCACCAAACGATCCGCTTGCTGCATCCCGAGATTAAACGTAAGTGACGATGCCGCATTTAACCAGACTTTGCTACCATCGGGCAAAACAAAGTTTACGATTCCACCCTTTGGCGTATTGATCATGTGTTTCGCATCGGCAGTCACATTGGATAAGCTCTGATAGTGCAATTCACCTGATGGCATCCGCACAATTTTGAAATTACTTCCCAATACATCCTCTCCCACCTTTATAGAGTCAAGTGCGATCAAGCTACCGTCTTCAGTAGTCAGTATTGCTTTCTCCCCAGCAGGGTTTAAAGATGCATTTGGAGCGTTCAAGCTTGCTGACACCACTTTCTCGGTTGAGGCGGCATTCCTATTCCATAAGGTTATCGTGCTGTAGCCCAGCACGAGCAAACATGCTGCCGCCGCGAACCATTTGTACGGAAACCATTGGTTCCGCTGGTTGCATGGTTTCGGATCTTTATCTTCGTTTTCTATAATACGCTGAATAATTGCTTCTTCTTCCTCTTTGCTCAAATATTGATCGTTAGTTTCGACAGCATCCAGATGCTCATCGATCAGCTTATCAAAAAGCGCTCGTTGTTCGGTTTCTGGGATTACAGCCAACAGCGTATTCAACAAAAACAACTCATCGTCGCTCAGTGTGCCATTAATCTGCTTCTTCAGTAATTGTATAAATGTTTTATTATCGTCTTGCATTCTTCGTATAAAGGCACGCGCTTTAATACAAGACAACACGGGATTAGAAAGGGGGGTATTGCAAGGGTAAAAAAATAAAAAATATAGAAACGATGGAATCTCTATTGTTCACTAGGTACTTTCGAATAGAATCAGAAGCAATCTGTAAGTATTTCTTAACCGATTCACGGGAAATCTGCATCTCTTCTGCGATCTCTACATATTTTTTCCGTTCGTGTCGGCTCAGCTGATACACGCGCTTTTGCTGAGGTGGCAATCTGTCGATAGCTTTATTCAACCAACTATACTGCAACTCTTCACTATTGTCTTCGGGTAGATTGTGCAATTCTGATTCATTATCTAAGGCAAACCTTTTCTCTATAGCGGCTCTTCGAACGGTTTGCTTCAGGGCATTTAGGGAAAGGCGCCGCGCTACGGTTATGAGGTAGGCCTCCATATTTCGGATAGTACAAATTTCCGCGCGGCCATGCCAAAGCGTTAAAAAAGTATCATGGACCACCTCCATGGTCTGCTCCTTTGCAGGGATCGTTCGGCTTACTTCGTGCGCTACCCGACCAACGTGTATACGGTACAACCGTTGAAAAGCCTTTTCATCGCCCTGACGAATAGACTCTAATAGCTCAATTTCTTTTGTATGGTTGCTTAGGTTTTGCATACACTACTTACTCCGTGCAAAGCTAATATAACAGTTTTTCAATTTCGTTGCTTACATTATTAATTTTATATTAACAATCAGCATGGTCTCAACCAATTTAACAGCATAAATGAAGAAATATACGCTTACTGCTACCTCAACTACGAACATAAGGTGGGCCAACATGGGAGCCCTCGGTGATATCTTATATTGCGCTACAGATTTCAATAAGCGCGATTAATTCCATTTGAGCAGATTATTTATACGCTGCGATAAACAAATTTATACGCGAAATGCTATTCCGCATTAAATTACAACTTATTGGTTCTTAATTTGCTAATAGGTTATAGTGCAGAAGGGGAGCTTCCTGAACATACCTTGGGAAGATATGCAAAATAGATATAGATATACGTGAAGGGTTATGGATGCAAAAAAAGTAATAGTCTGCGATGACGACCGACATATTTTAGAAGTATTAAAACTTATTGTCGAATTTTCCGGAGCCGAAGTATTGGTCGAAGACGATAGCGCAAAACTATTTGGTCGGCTAAATGAAGACCGTCCAGATTTATTGATTATAGATTTATGGATGCCAAATCTTTCCGGACAAGAGATCATCAGTAAGATCAGGATGGATGATAAAATGAAAAACATGTACATTTTATGCCTATCCGCCAGTGATGACGGCGAGGAAGTCGCGATGCGTGCCGGTGCAAATCAATTTCTGCCAAAACCATTTGAAATGACCGACATTCTTCAAATAATTGAGAATAACTGTCGAAATATCCGTGCAAGCGCATAAAGATTAGGCAGGTTCAATATACTCGACGACACACTTTTCGATAGCATAGCTGATAAATAAGCCATGCAAGATGGTATGCTTTGGAGGTGTATACCTACTACGTGTTCATCATGATGGAATATTTACAATGAGTTATCGGGAAACATCTTGTTGTAGTACTCTTCGAGCTGATGCAGTTCCGTCACTTCTAGTGGAAATTCGTCGGATAGCCGGCCGAGTATATGCTTCTCGCCCACTTCATCTTTTACCATGGCGCAAGTGCACTTTTCATTGTGGTTGTGAAAAATGCCTACGCCGACTAAAAAACCATCACAGTGTACAGTGTAATATTCTGTTACGTGGCCACCATCCATACTTATTAGAGTCTGCAGGGAATCCCCGTTTGCTTTTAAGTCTATCCGTTTCATAAGCTTTTTCCGATTTAGGTTGCGGAAACTTAAATTTATAAAAAAATCCCCTGTTAAACAACCTGTCAACCCGAATCAACAGGTAATTAACTACAAAACGAGGTATAGTATTAAAAAGCAATCTATGTAGCGTAAAGAGCAGTCTAACCAATTTCGTAATCACAATGCAATAAGCTTCGATTTTAGCGTTCGCTAGCCAAGGAATAAAAGTCTTTCTCATCAGATGAAAACCCCTTACATTTTATACCGTCATGGAGCTTCTTGGTTAATAACGCCTGGCCATTTTTCAATAACAAGCCTTGAATATGTGTGCCGCACCATAAATCTGGCGCTAACCCTCGTGCTTCCAGCATCGCGGAATCTGCTTTGTTGCCGAACAACATCAACACCTGATTCACCTGAAATTGTGGATAGGCATAATGCAGCACTTTCTCGCTCTGATGCGCTCGAACAAAGTACACCGGCGCCCGCAATTGCAATTCGCCATAAATGGTATCTTGCTTCCCAAAAGCTTTGATATAGGCGAGCGAATCTCTCTGGTATACCACGAAGCGCGTTCCATTGATCGTGCACGAGTCAGTGACACTATCCTTTTTGATAGCAACTTCGTTATCTTCTGTCGCTTTTTTACCGGAGGATGAACAAAAACTAAAACACAACAGCGCATAGAGGCTGCTCATTACAACAAGATATTTTTTCATGTCTATATAATTATTTCAGGAACTCAATACACGTATTTTGTTATCCCCACACGTTAGTGGGCCGTGTCATCTATCAGGTATCAAGCAATGGTCTAAACCCGGAAGCCCCTTCTGCAATACGTCCCAAAACCATATTCGAACACCCTTTTCTAAATAATCCGAACCCCCATTCTTTATAAACTGACCGTTCCATAAATCGATATGATCTGTAGGTCCCCAACCGTCTTCAATAAAAATTATACCTTTACGATTACTAAAAACAGCTCTAGTTCCCAGTTTGTTTAGCGTAGCTCGCTCGTAAATGTTCGTTTTGCCGAACAACCCGCTTTGCTTAAACCAATTTGCCAGTTCTTGAGCACGCAAGAAGTGTTTGATAGTGTTGTGTTCCGAGAGGTGAAAATCACATTTAACGGCTGGGCAATCTCTAACACTTATCTCAGACTTTTGCAATGCAACACTCATACGGATCGCACATTGGTTTTGATACCTAACTTGATCGCAAGGAAAGACCAGATTGGTAGGTAAGTTAGTCCATAATCTATCGAATAAAGCCATATATTCCTTTCAACTTAATTTAGATATAATTGAAACGATTACCCTGACTTTTTATTGCTTACTACCTATTATTGAAACACTTACATGTAGATCTTATTTAACAAGGTTACCTCTCTTCTATTGTATTTATCAAATCTTCAATATTCTCGGGATAAACTGCGAATGGAAGTTCACTGTAAGCATCCGTTATCGTATATCCCTCCTGGCCGTAACGCTTCGCTAAATACGCATACTGCTTTGCTTCAATAAGTTGATTCGATCTCAATAGATTTACCGCAAAGTAATAATTTGCTTCACTACTTTTTGGGTATTCCTGCAAAATGCTACGTAAGAGTTTTTGTGAATCAAGGTATTCTCCCATCTGCATTAATACTGCCGCCTTATACAGCTTAATCTTGTAATCTACAAAACCCGGGAGCGATGTTTCCAATGCATCATCAAATGAGGAAAGGCACGCATCTATATGACCTAATTTGTACAAACAAATTGCTTTCAGGAAATGGATATTTTCACTCATGGGATAATCTACATGGTTCACTGTCAATGAGTCTAACCGCTCAAAATCGCTTAGCGCTCCCGCATAGTCTCTTACTTTATACAATTTCATGTAGCCTCGATATCCTAATGATGTCACCGGATTTATAGCAACAGCTTTATTCAGTAATTCAAAACCCTTGACGTACAGACCGCGCTTGTTATACGCTACTGAACGTTCCAAAGGCACAGCCGCGCGATCTGGATATTGGGAAGACATTACGGAAAATATATAATCAGATGCACGCGTACCCTGACGATTTTCAGCGTATTTAAAACGGTAGTCAAAAGGCCCTAAATAATAGTTGTAAAGCAGCGGGGCCAACAAGATCGCAACCAACAGAAGCTTGACGAACACAATGATGGAGCGTACCGATAATTGGTTAGAAGATTTCTTCAATACGCCCTCCTCTTATCCTGAAATTTAACAATTGTATATATTTTCGCGGTTTTCCATTTACCCTTCCCGTTTGCCAATGTTTCTTTTTCTTCAGGCAGCTAACAACATGCTTTACTCCGGAAAATGCCTCAGCTCCCACAATTTTGCGGTAATTCTCATCTAGGTAATCCGTTCTAAAACGGTCTGCTTTGCCATCTTTGTGAACCAAGAACCGAGCGGTAAGAAGACCATCTTCGGGAAAACGTGTCGCTGGATCCAACAAGCATCCTCCTAGCTCCTTTCTTACCTTATACCTGCTCTCCAAAGAATCCAAATTATAATACTGATAATAAAGACCATACCCAGTATCCGATTGTTTATCACCGAGCGTCTTATCGTAAGAAATGGCGGTTACGTGCTCGCTCATATAAAATATGTCGAACAACCAAAGGATGACGGATAGGACTAACAAGCAATTGAGCAAGCGATTTGCTATTTTCATTTTTCGACTATTTAGTCACTATGCCCCACCCACTCCCAGACACTATTATATGCGCCATGCGTTTCCACGTAGTCAAGAAAACCCTTATAGAATTCATGTTCGCCAATGGTACTGCTATCCCCTACCACAATCAATTTCTTCTTTGCCCGAGTCATGGCCACATTCATACGGCGCACATCAGCAAGGAAACCGATCCGTTGCTCATTGTTAGACCGTGTTAGGCTGATGTAGATAATATCCTTTTCCTGCCCTTGGAAACCATCGATAGTATTTATCTGGATTGCTCCTTGAAAAGGCTTCAAATATTCGTCCTGTTCGATCAGCGTCTTCAGTAGTTGTGCCTGCTTTCGGTAGGGTGTTATAACACCAAGAGAGGGCATATCTTCGGCTGAATAAGACATAGCGCATGCCTTGATAGTTTCCCGAAGATGTGCGCGCACAAACTGCGCTTCCTCTGTATTAAAAATAGCGCCATCCTCTTCTGTTTCTTCAAAACCCGCTCCTGCCGAATCGATGAAAAGGATTGGCGCATCGTCATCCTTCAACGTCCAATCAGCTACTTCGGAAGCTGCGAGTAATCGATTGTCATAAAGGCGCAAAGATGGGTAGGCCATAATGTTGGCATGCATACGGTATTGCAGGTCTAACAGCGACACCTGCGCAGGGTAACGTTTCACAAGCTTCTCGAACAAGGTTATATACAGTCCTTTCTGTGTATTCATTGACGATTTTACGGTCGGCGGTAATTGGCAATGGTCCCCCGCGAGCACCACACGATCCGCCTTCAACAAAGGAATCCAGCAGGCGGGCTCCAAGGCCTGTACAGCTTCGTCTATAATCACGATGTCATAGTTTCTCTGCTGAATGCTATGGTGGTTTGCGCCGACCAAAGTAGCTGTTATCACCGATGCACTATCCAGAATATCAGCCATAATGAAATCCTGGACTTTATCTATTTCTTTTCGTATTTTACGGGCTTCTTCGAAGAGGGCTTTACGTTGTTCGCGTTCATTCTTTCCAAAATTACGCTTGTATTTATGTCCCATATCCAAGTATGCACGCTCCTGTTTCTCCAAGGTTTTACATTCCTTATTTGCGCGATGATTATCTATCTTACCATCTAGCGTCAAGGCCTGAAGATGCGATGACACCTTCACAGGGTTCCCTATACGAACCACAGAAACGCCTAGCGCATCCAAACGCTCCGTTAACACATCAACAGCGGTATTGCTGGGAGCAACCAAAAGAATCTGTTTTGTCCCGTTTGACAGCAATGCTTTCACAGCTTGGGTAATGGTCGTTGTCTTTCCCGTGCCTGGAGGGCCGTGTAAAATTGTAAGCGCTTCGCCTGTTAATACCTGCTGCACGGCAGCATTTTGACTGGCATTGAGCATATTGTTTTTGTAAAAGTCGGCAGCAACACCCTGATCTATAGGCTGTGCGCCTGTAAGCATGCGAACGAGTGTACCTTGCTTCGGATCATCCTTTATCTTCTTCGCTTGCTGTAGTGCAGCATGCATTTCTCTATAGGAATTTTCATCGAATAGCAGGTCAATGCCTAGCTTTCCCCTCCTGCTCCAATCGGGCAACTCGTCCAAACGAAAAGCGATCCGCATGCTATCGTTATTGACATACGCAACTGTTCCTTTCACCCGATCTTCATTTGGCGCATAATTTGAAAACAACGCGACGGGCATACCAAAACGGAATTTATGCGATTCCTCTAAGCTGTTCGTCCTTTTGATCGTGATACTTAGATAGTCACCCCGACCAATTTCACTATCGGTCAACATCACAGGAAACCAAGTGACGCCTTGCGCGCGACGTTCATTTACAGATTTATTAAGTAATAGCGCCTCGTGCATATTCCTATCAAAATCTTCCTCATCTCGCAACAAGGCTGCAAGCTCATCAAAATAATTATCCATACGAAACTAATTGTAGTGCAATCTCACAAATAAACGGATTTTAAGGGGATTTCGCCAGAACAGCTTCTTTAAAAAACGCTCGCCGTCTAACGTCATTATACTGCACCTTTCATATCCATATTTACCAAATTTGCTTTATTCACTATAGAATAAAACGAGGAATATGATACAAATCGACAAAAGGTTGAGTGAGAATATCAAGTAGTATTTCCTTTCTTTGAGTATAAACTTAAAGCCCTTATGATGTATAAATTTCTTTTAATTCTACTTGCTGGGTTGTTCTCTACAGGACTTCTTGGGCAGAAAAAGCTATTGACAAATTTCCCGGATGGTTACACCCCTGAACAAGTTGGTAAACGTTTAGGCTACCGCTTTGTAGAAGGCAAGCATATGTTGCATGCAGGCAAGTGGATCAGTTATCCGGAAACTTTCAACTGGGCAGGTGCTGTAAAATTCGCTACTTTAACAAAAGATGACAAGCTCGCTAAGCTGCTTCAAGATAGATTTGAGCCGCTCTTCACGACAGAAAAACATTTGTTGCCACCTATGAATCACGTTGATCTAAATATGTTTGGTAGCTTGCCGCTTTTGCTTTTTCAAACCACAAAAGAGCAACGCTATTATCAGCTAGGCTTGCCCTATGCAGACACACAATGGATGGTACCAGAAAATGCAAAGACCCAAGAAAAGGAATGGGCATTGAAAGGCTATTCCTGGCAAACGCGCTTATGGATCGATGATATGTATATGATTACGATTGTACAAACGCAGGCCTATCAAGTGACAAAGGACCAAAAATACCTTGATCGTGCTGCTGCAGAGATGGTACTTTACCTGGATGAACTGCAACGCCCCAATGGGCTTTTCTATCATGCGCCCGATGTGCCTTTCTACTGGGGACGCGGAAATGGCTGGATGGCGGCTGGGGTAACGGAGTTGCTTCGTTATCTTCCTAAAGATCATAAGCACCGACCACGTATCTTGGAAGGCTATCAATTAATGATGAGCAGTTTGAAACAATACCAAACTGCGGATGGTATGTGGAATCAACTGATTGACGAAAAAGATTCATGGGCAGAAACATCGGGATCTGCTATGTTTACCTATGCCTTTATCACTGGCGTAAAGCATGGTTGGCTAGATGCCCGTGAATATGGACCCGCCGCTCGCAAAGCATGGTTGGCACTGGTCTCTTACATCAATGAAAATGGTGATGTCAGAGAGGTTTGTGTAGGCACGAACAAAAAGAATGATAAACAATATTACTATGATAGGCCTAGACATGTGGGGGATTACCACGGCCAAGCGCCCTACCTTTGGTGCACAGTGGCGCTCCTTGAAAATGTAAAGTAATCTGCAACCTGATAGCGCCAAACTTTGTTTGCGTGCTATCAGGATTCTTTTTCCAATGAATTTCGGTAGCTCTGCGGTGAAATATTAAAGTAGCGTTGAAAGTTTTTATTAAATAAACTTTGGCTGCTATAACCAACAATCTTTGAGATTTCAGACATGGTAAATTCGTTTTGCGCAATAAGCTTCGTGGCCTTCTTTAAACGTGTTACATCAATCAGCTCTTTTGGTGTGAGGTCTGATATGGATTTAATTTTCCGGTAAAATGTTGGCCGACTCATATTCATATGATCTGCCAATAGATCAATACTCAACGCCGTATCATCGAGGTGTTTACGGATGTAGCCATCAAGCTTTTTCAGGAAAGCTTCATCTGTTTTGGAATGCGCCATAACTCGCACATCTTCGAATGGCGAACTGGCAAAATGCATTTTTATCTTTAAGCGATTGCCTAAAAGATTTGCTACCTGCAAGAGTAAAAGTTCGGGCGAAAATGGCTTTTGTATGTAGAGATCAGCACCTACTTCCAAGCCTTCAATATGTGCATCATAGCTGTTTTTAGCAGTCAGCAGTACAACAGGAATATGGCAATAATCCACATTAGATTTGATCAGCCGGCACAGCTCAAAGCCATCTATACCGGGCATCATAATATCAGAAATCACTAAATCGATAATTTCAACATCCAATATCCTCCGGGCATTCTCGCCATCCATCGCCGAGTAAAGCGTATAGGCATCGCCCAATACTTGGGCAAGGAAATCCAAAATTTCTTCATTATCGTCAACGATCAAAATTTTATGCTGCATACCTTCTACATTTTTTTCCAACTACTTAATTCAAATTCTATTTTGTGGCGAAGGGGAAGTTTAAGCTCGAAAACAACATGTCCTTCATGGTCAGGAAGCAGTGTCAACGATCCATGATGCAATTCCGTTAAGGATTTAGCGAGCGAAAGGCCTATCCCCGTTCCGGGCCTATTATTTCCGCGTAATCGAAAAAATGGCTCAAACACCCGTTCCCGCAATGCGGCGGGGATACCTTTACCATCGTTGCGCACCCGCAAGGTAAATTCTTGCTTTCCATCATTTGCAACAAATAACTTTACGGAGGCCATTTTATCGGCATATTTTATAGCATTCGAAAGCAAATTTGTAAAAATTTTGACCAACGCTTCTTTATCTGCAAAGCCTAATATCGGATCCGCTGGCACATCCACCATAAGGCTAATATGTTGTTGCTGCGCTTCCGGCATAAAATTGGAAACCTGCTCCATAAGCAATGCACTAATATCTGTATTTACGAAGTTCAATCCAAACTGATCAATCTCGGTTTTTCGAAAATCTAATAGCTGCGTGGTCAACTCTACCAGCCGTTTGGCGTTTCGCTGCACCATAGCTAAGCTTTTCTTCATCGACTCTTCCTTTGCACGTCCAGCCATAAGTTCTATCGGCCCCACGATTAGCGTAATCGGTGTTTGAATCTCATGGGCGATATTGGTAAAGAATTCGATTTTTGCACGATAGACATCTTTTTCCTTCTCATGTTCAAATAGCCTTTGCTTTTGGAGATTTTTACGTTCTAAATATCGATGGTAAGCCCGCACACCATAAACAATAGCAAGAATGAAGATGAGCACATAAGAGGCATAGGCGTAGGCCGTTCGCCAGTATGGTGGCAGAATCTTAATATGCAATCGGCGTTCTTGGCCAATCCAACTATCTACATTACATTTTGCCCTCACGGTGAAGGTATAATCACCGGGAGATAAATCGGTAAAATAGGCTTTACGATTCCTGCTCAGGTAAGTACCTTTGCTGTCCAGCCCACTCATAAAAAAAGCATATCTTGTCACCTCTGGGGAGGCGTAATTTAGGGCGGCAAACTCAATACTAAAATTATTTTGCAAATAGCTTAAAACGATCGTGTCGGTATACAGCACGGAGCGTGTGAGCGGACTGTTCTCCGTTTCCGGAACCACTTCCTTGTTGTTAATCTGAAAGCCAGTAATGTAGGTTGCAGGTCCGGAACTCGTTCGTCGAAAATCTTTTGGATCAAAAACAATCAGTCCTTTCACTGATCCAAAGTACATTTTGCCGTTTGGCGCTTTGTAGGCTGAACTAAAATTAAACTGATCGGTGATCAATCCATTTGCTTTCGTATACGTTTTTATGTTACCGCTTTGGCGATCATAGCAAATAAGCCCCTTTAGCGAACTTATCCAAAGTCGCTTCTCGTCATCCTCAAGCACACGGAAAAGTATGTTGGTCGGCAAGCCATGCTCCATGGTAATTTTTTGAAGAAGCTTTCCTTCAGGACTTACTTTCATCAATCCACCCCCACCCGTGGTAAACCAAAGGCAATGGTCGCTATCCTCATAGATCCCATACACCGCAAATTCATCTACATATTTTCCATTGACCTTATCGGAGAATCGAACATTGCCTTTCTCAGCTGTTTTAGGATGGTAGAAGAACGCCCCCTTATTGATGCTACCGGTCCAAATTCGACCTTGCTTATCTTCAATGATGTCAAAAACATAACTGTTCGTTGGGATTTCTTTTACTCGGGCAAACGTGTTCTTTTTTCTATCAAATGTAAACAGGCCAGAACCGCCATATCCCGTTCCTACAAGAATCGTATGATCACGCGTTTCATATACGGAGAGTACGAAATCACTTGACGGACCACCATTTTCGCCAATCAGTTTAAAACGATTCTTCACCACATTTTTCTTTATATCGAGGATCTCCAAACCGTTGTAATAGGGTCCAAAAAACAAATCGTCACCCGATGCTAGCATGCCGTGAATATTTGGGTAGGGTACCATCGCTTTTTCCGTAGCATACATGTAATTGGTAAATAGTCCGTTCCCTAAATTTAACTTATTTAGCCCGCCGTCTTCGGTGCCTATCCAAAGATTTCCCTGACTGTCTGGACAAATCTCTCGAACAGCACTTCCTGAGATGGCATTTACACCCGCCACGGGATAGTATTTTTTGAAGCGTGCGTTTTCTTGTGAATAGTAATTCAACCCTCCGAAAAATGTACCAGCCCACATGCCCCCTTCCCGATCCTGATAAACACTGTATACAGCATTATCAGCGATTGCGTACGGATCGTCAGCATGTTTACGTAAATTTATACTCTGCTGTGTTTTTAAATTGTAGATATAAATGCCAGATTCGGTTGCCACCCAGCATTCATCACTTCCCGAAAGCGCTAGATCGCGAACATATATATCGGCATTCGCCTGCGATCGTAGCCTTAAAGATTTCAATTCACGGGTACCTAAATCATATGATTTTAACCCCTGTTTAAAGCAACCTATCAGCACCTCGTTACGCTCGGTGAATAGTATCTTACTGATGGATCTTAAATTTTCCGGAATATGCTGCCCAAGTACGGGAATAGTAGCTTGCTGCCGTCGGTCAATGTCGTATACCGTAATAGAGCCTTGATGGTTTCCTATCCAAAGTGCATTTCTTTGTTGATCAATACTGATACAGGAAGCTTGAATCCTCAAGTTTTCTAAATGCTGCTGGGCAATATCATATTGGTGTAGCTCGGCGTTCAGTGAAAACCAGAGGTTGTTATGACGATCTACCTGCAGATGACTAACATAGGAGTCAGGCACCGTTTTAAGCATGGTAAACACTTCCTTGAATGGATCGTAGCAAAAGATGCCTCGCCCCGTACCTATCCATAACATCCCGTTGTTATCCTCCGCTAACGCCGTGATAATATTATTTCCTAGGTAGCCATACTTGTCATGCTTATTGCGAAAACTTTTAAAGTTATACCCGTCAAAGCGGTTTAATCCGCCGCGTGTAGCCACCCAAATTAAGCCTTTGCTGTCCTGCATAATGGCAGAAACGGAATTGTGCGCTAAGCCATCTTCCGTTTGATAATGCTTGAAATAATATTGATCCTGTCCCCGACATATAAATGCGGTAGCAAATGAAAGGACTTCAATAAAGATCAATAAGATTAGGCTTCGCATAGTTTATAATATCCAAATATATACAATTCGGGGGAGAAGTTACAACTCCATTAAAGCAGATTTATTGCCGCTAGTGGTTGTTAAAGCCGCCTTAAGAAACAATGATTCCACTAGCCTAAAATCTTCGAAATGCATTTTGAGACGCATCGACAAAAAGATGAACAAATTTTACAATAGGCATTGCTTTACTTTGAAATATAGTTAACGCATTTATAAACACAGCACAATACTTTTTCCTGCGCTATGAACCGTTACTCCTACCAACGGAGTATCTATAAACCTGAATGCCAACGGAAAAATTTGCGTGATGATGAGATACCAAAACGAGGAGAATGCTTATGTAAATATGACGAATAGGGATGCCCAGCGACATCCAATACTTGCCGACAAAAACCTAACATGATAAACTTCTAAATATAAACCTATGATAAACACCTACATGCTACGGCATACCTGTAAGTTTGTGAAACAAAAAGACTTCCTGTTATCGCTATGCATCCTCCTTATACCGATGCTTACCTGGGCGCAAAACCTGTCCGTAACAGGTACAGTGACGGATGCGCAAACGGAAACTTCCGTACAAGGTGCGGTCATTAAAATACAGAACACTGATGTAGCGACAAGTTCGGACCTCGAGGGGAAATTCACCATAGAGGCGCCAGCCAACGCGGTTTTACTTATCTCTTCGGTGGGCTATGCAACCCAAACTATCCCATTGCAAAGCAGGCGCACATTACAAATTACCCTCACCTCGACAAATGAATCTCTTGAAGAGGTTGTAGTCGTGGGTTACGGTGCCATGCAGAAGAAAGATCTGACGGGCTCGATCATCCAAATTCGCCCCGATAAGATTGCAAACGAAAACCCGAAGACCGTTCAAGATATTCTTCGCGGCACGCCGGGTATTCGCGTAGGGTACAACGCATCCGCAAAGGGCGGTGGTGGTATCAACATACGCGGCCAACGTTCCGTTTTTGATGCAGGAAACCGCAACAGCCCACTGTTGATTTTGGATGGTATGCCATTTTATGGGGAACTCTCCGAAATAAACCCCGATGACATTGAGCAAATCGACGTTCTTAAAGACGCTTCAGCCGCTGCGATCTACGGATCCAAATCAGCAAGCGGCGTTATTATCATCAGCACCAAAAAGGGTAAGCAGGGGAAACCTGTCATCAATTTAACCAGCAACATTGGTACAACTACGGTTGCCAAAATTCGGGAGCGGTTCAGCACAGAGGATTACTTACAGCATCGCGAAGACTGGCTAACCAAAAATACCTACGGCGTGAATCCTGAAACAGGTGCCTACGAAGCGTACCAAGGTGGAGGATACAACAATAGACCCGGATACTTTGTTCGCCCAGATCGCTTGCCCTCTTCCGTTGCCGTGGAAGACTGGCGCGCCTATGACCAAAATGTGGGCGATCAGTCTGACTTAAGTATCTGGGCGAGAAGATTGGGCTTTCAGGGAAATATATTGCAGAATTTTCTTGACGGCAAAACAGAGAATTGGCGCGATCGCACGTATCGGAGCGGATTCGATCAAGATTATAACATCAGTGTAAGTGGAGCAAGCGACCGCACGAACTACTACCTTTCTATGGGCTACCTGAAAAACCAAGGCGCTGAGGTAAGTGATGCTTACCGCGCTATTCGCGCCAATATGAAAGTAGACACGAAAATAACCAACTGGTTTGAAGTAGGTGCAAACGTTAATTTCCAAGACCGATCGGATGGAAATGTGGGTATAGATTTGGATCAATCTATGCGTAACAGTCCGTTCGCTGATTATGGAGATGAGTTTGGCAACCCCACGCAATTCCCGTTGAGCGCAGAATATAGCCAACGCGGCTACAACTACGATTTCCAGCGCCAATACTTGGAATTGGACAAGGGATATACAGTGCTAAACAGCATCGTCTATGCAAAGATTAAGTTGCCATTTAATATTACGTATGCATTTAACGCTTCGCCACGTTTTCAATTTTTCTATGATCGATATTTCATGTCGGCAGAACTACCCGGATCAAACCCCGCCACACGGGGCGCAAATCGTGAACAAGCGAAACGGCTGGACTGGTCGCTTAACAACACCATTACCTGGGATCAGACATTTGCCGATAAACATCGCTTTACCGTAACACTCGTTCAAGAAGCGGAAGAACTTAGATTGTGGCGCGATCGAATCGAAGCGCGTAATATACTCCCGTCGGACGCCCTCGGATTTCACAACGTAGGTTATGGATCTAAGGAGGATAGTAATTTCTTCAATGATGACACACAAGAAACTGCGGATGGTCTTTTAGGACGTCTTTTCTATTCCTACGACGACCGCTATTTAGTAACCGCTTCTATCCGTCGCGACGGCTCATCTGCATTTGGCACATCTAATCCCTATGCAACTTTCCGTTCCATCTCGGGCGCTTGGTCTTTCACCAACGAAAAGTTCTTCAAATGGGGAGACATCATGAACTCCGGTAAGTTACGACTCTCTTATGGAGAGAACGGAAACCGCGCCCTTGGCAACCCCTACTTTGCACTCGCTAACCTTTCTGCCGGCGCAGGCCGAATGCATGGGTATATCAATTCAACCGGCGACTTATCGCTCTATCGCTATCTCATGATGGATCGACTCGCTAATCCAAATTTACGCTGGGAAAAAACGGATTCTTATAATGTAGGTCTTGATTTTGGCTTTTTGAATGATCGTATCTCGGGTACGTTTGAGTATTACAAGACCATGACGCAGGATATGATTATGACGGAGCGCCTCGCTAGCTTTACTGGTTTTCAAGGCATCGCTACCAACCTCGGAAGGGTAGACAATAGCGGTATTGAATTAGCGTTAAACACAGTCAATATCCGGAAAGACAATTTCCAATGGTCTACAACACTTGGTTTCTCCTACAACAAGAATACCATCAAACATTTATACTATGACTACGTAGATGTGTTGGATGATCAAGGTAACGTAGTAGGTCGGAAAGAGTCGGACGATCTACAAAACAATTGGTTTATCGGCAAGCCTATCGGCGTTATATGGAACTATCGTGTTACGGGTATCTGGCAATCCAACGAAGTGGAGGAGGCGGCTCGTTATGGGCAAAAGCCCGGTGACCCTAAGGTCGCAAATAACTATACAGCAGATGATGTGGTGAATGCCAATGGAACCGTGACGCACGTTTACAATAATTTTGACAAAGAGTTTCTCGGTCAGAGCATCGCCCCTTACCACTGGTCAATGCGTAACGAGTTTATTCTGTGGAAGAACTTAAATTTTTCATTCAACATCTATTCCTACGCCGGACATAAAAGCTTATTCGGTGATTACCTGAATAACGATGATAACGGTGGTAGAATGCAGTATGGCATGGCCAATCTGCCGGCGAAGGAATATTGGACACCGGATAACCCAACAAATGAATATGGTCGTATTGAAGCTGCTGGTCCTACGGGTGCCGCGGGTGCAGGAAAACTGTATGACCGGTCGTTCATCCGACTTGAGAATATATCAGTCGGCTACACCTTGCCACATGCCTGGACATCCCGCTATAACATCAACCGGGTTAAAATATTTGGCACCATCCGCAATGTTGCTACTTGGGCCAAGGACTGGGAATACGGTGATCCAGAAGCAAATCCCGCTTTCGATCAAGGCGGTGGCTTAGCAACACGATTGTACAACCTTGGTCTGAACCTTGTTTTTTAATCCAGAACGCTCTTGCGTTTATAAATTATTCAACGATGAAATTTAAAAAAGTAAACACCATATCATTCGCGCTCTTGATGGCTAGTATGCTATTGACCGGCAGTTGCAGTCGAGACTTCTTAACACCAAAACCCTTATCTTTTTACGAGCCTAATGCTACATTTACAACGGAAGCAGGCCTAATGTCAGCGATGGCGATAGCGGATAGGCATCTGAAACTGTATTGGGCGACCGACCATAACGAGATGCTCACCATGGGTACGGAATATATCTTCTCTGAGCTTATGGTTGCTGCAGCTACAGACAAGCGCAATATGCTTTGTGACATTGCCAATATGCTGACGCCAACAAGTGAAACTTCCTACCAAAACATAGACCGCACAAACAGCATCTGGTACCTTTGGGAGGAAACGTACAAAGGCATTATGTTTGCCAATACCGTTATTCACTATGTTGATGGTGTTCAGGAAATTGATGAGGCTACCAAAAATGCATATAAAGGCAGGGCTTACTTCCACCGCGCGTTTCGGTACATGGCGCTCGTTTTTCAGTTTGGTGATGTACCTCTAGTAGCCACTCTTTTGGAAGCTCCAAAACAGAATTACCGCAGCACACAGCGTGATGCGATCTTACAGATGATCACCCGTGATATGGAACTTGCCGTGCAGTGGGTGCCTAATCAAAGCGAAGTTGGGTTGGTGGGCGTTGTCAATAAAGGCGCCTGTCGTATGCTACTGGCCAAATGCTACCTAGCCATAGGCGAATATGCAAAAGCAAAGGAACAAACGGATATCATCATCAACGAGTCGGGCTATGCTCTTATGGAGAATAGTTTCGGAACTTTTAACGACGGTGGTGAGGCGCGGACATGGCCGATTACGAGAAATGTGATCTGGGACATGCACCGCCCGGAAAATAAGCTTATTGCAGCAAATCGGGAAGTTATTATGGGCATGCCCAATCGTGGTGCCGAAGCGGAATCGTTTGTAAAAATGCTAACCATGCGTATCCTATACCCTTTCGTGTTTGATAATCGCATACAAACAAAAGATGGTAAGCAAGCCCTTTTAAACATACGTCGTAACACGGGAGATTACAATCCAACGTATGATTATATGCGGGCTTTCGGGCGCGGTATCGCAACGTTCAGACCCACCAGCTTTCAAACAAAGGCCTTATGGCGTGTCAATGGCGCTATGGATGCCACGGATTTGCGACACAGTTCAGCCAGTGGAAATTGGATCCGTATGGAAGATTACAAAGTAAATAATAAAACATCGACAGAATTTGGAAAACCACTTATGCTTTTTGACAATGGACGTTTGTTATGTAGCGATACAATTCGTCGGTGGTTTGATGTGCCGCATTATAAGTTTTACCTAGACGATCCCGTTAGCGAGGCTAACATTGTTGGTTCGGACGGCCACCGCGGAGCCACCAACGGCTCGACAGCAGATTGGTATCTGTATCGTTTAGCGGAAGCTTACCTCCTACGCGCGGAAGCCAAATTCTACCTTAACCCTGGCGATGGAACAATTAAGGATGATCTAAATATCATCAGGCGAAGGGCCCAATGTACGCAGCTTTACCAAGGCGCGGTAACCATAGGCGATATTATGAACGAGCGCGCCCGGGAGCTGTATTGGGAAGAATGGCGTAATGTGGAGTTAAAAAGAGTATCGGTATGCCTGGCGCGTAGCGGTCGCCCAGACGAATGGGGAAACACATATTCGCTAGAAACATTTGACAAACAGGCGGGAACAGATTCCCAAGGCGGAAGCTACTGGTACCAACGTATTGTCCATTACAGTATGTATAATAAGGGGCCTATCCAAATCAATTCCACTGGAAATAGCAACCCGAATTACACAATGGACAAAAAGAATATGTATTGGCCTATTCCCGAAGCAGCCATCACGGGCAATAAACGTGGGCAGCTCAGCCAAAATTTTGGCTACGATGGGTATAACGCAGCAACGCCGAAGTGGGAAAACTGGGAAGATGCCGTAGCCGATGAAAACAGCACAGAGTAATTAGCAGGCAATTTATCTTTCAAAGTCGTATCACGCGCACGCGTTTCACAGCTTACTGCAAGCTTGAAACGCGTGCTTTTCTTTGTCTAACTGTTGGGCTTTTCTATACTTTAGAAAGGTGTATCCATGCCAACGCCAAGATCATGCTGTGCCTTCATCCACTGCCGCAGCTGCTGATGCATTTTGCCCATAATTTTTTGATAAGCTTTATCTTTTGCCAAGTTATGCAACTCATCTGGGTCGTGCAGCAGATCATAAAATTCAAATTCTGGATGCTTAACGATACGATCTGTTAAGAGTCGAGCGTGCGTATCAGTAGCAGCAAGCTTATTCCAAGACGTAAACACTTGACCTTTATTGGACGTATTGGTCATGAATTTAATGTGATAAAGGCTGTCCGGATTAATGTTCCAAATTAATTTGTAACGTTGGTCACGCACACTGCGGATGGGAAAAGCTGGCCCTTCCGGAATGTTATTATGGATGCCGTAAGCAAAATCCCGATGCGTCTTACCCGGACTTTTTAACACCTTTCGAAAGCTTCTCCCATCAAGACCACGTGCTGGCTTTCCCCCTGCAATGTCAATTAGCGTAGGCGTGATATCTTCATATTGCACGATAGCATCTGTCTTAGATAATGATTCTACAACACCCGGCCAGCGGATGAGCATAGAGCTTCTTTGCCCATTATCGTACAACGTCCATTTACCTCCGGGAAACTGCGGCCCCTGCTCCCCTAAAAAAACTACAATGGTATTATCAAGCTGGCCCTGCCGCTCCAATAGAGCTAACACTTCGCCCACCTGATTATCCAAACGGCGTACCTCAGCCAAATACTTTGCAAATTGCTTCCGTGTTTGTTCAGTATCTACCCAATGCGCCGGTAATTTTAACTGTTTCGGATCAAACTCATCCGGATTACCGACAGTCCAAGGTGCATGCGGGTTGATACTCATTAGGAAAAGGCAATAGGGACCTTCATCTTGTATAAAATCTGCAATGCTATCCAAAAAATATTCGTCTGTTTCCGCTACACAATTTGTTTCAAACCCTGGAACAATTGTAAATGGAAAAGAAGACGTAGGTTTCGTGACATGGTCTTTGCCGCTCAAGCCCACCCGATAACCCAAGTCGGACAAATAGTGCGCAACACTTTTTAGCGTATCAATAACTGGTTTATGATTTTGGTAAGCGCCGTGTCTAGCTGGGTAAAGTCCAGTAAATAAAGATGCGCGTGTGGGTACACACATCGCTTCAGACGCAATCAAGTTGTTGAATTGCAATCCCTCCTTCGCCAGCCTATCGATATGGGTAGTTTTCAAATTCACACCGCCATAACAGCTCAGCTGTCTACTGTCCAAATCATCGGCCATAACAATAATCACATTGGGTCTGGCGGACGCGTGTAATTTTTCAACAGCTGAGACTCCTGTCCGTGACCTCACATGCGTGTGGCAGCATATAAAAGCTAGACAGCTTATTATTAAAATCCCGAAACTGGCGGACCGTTGTGTTTGTATATATAGCATAATTTAAGTATTTGATGATAGATAAATTGTAGATATTTAATAAGGCTATCCTACAAATTAACCGTTCTTCATTACACATCGCAATAACTGCTCCGCACATTGAGACAAATTAACTATCAATTGATACGCAGCAGAAACTTTATATCAATTTGATTGAGGATATTTGTTTTGTAATATAACGAACCACCAAATTATAAACAAGTAAGACAAGCGCTTACGCACTATACTTATGAGAGAAAACGCTAACCTCGGAACCATGATCTCGTTAAATTTTAACGAAAAAAATCTAAAAATAATTCAGTATCATACTACTTTTTATTGATAAACAATCTTTCTATAAACTCGACCTTAATGGTGCTAGGCTAGAGCTAAGCCTCCTGCCGTCATCTTGCTAGGAAGAGGGATCTTACTTTGCATTTTTACCTCGTTATGCACAGCATTCTGCTGCATGCACGCAACAAAGAATGCTTGAAATTTAACCACGATTATAAATCTAAAACGTACCAGGAATGCGTAAACTCGATTCTCACTGTACACGTAGTCACCAAAAAAAGAAGCGGTACAAACTTCTAAAAATAGTGTCTCTGCTACACGTGCTCTATGCCGCAAATGCAATAGCATCTGAAAAGTCAGCTATTGTTATTTTTATCAGTCCACCTGAAACTGTCCATTCTGAAAAAGTGTGGCAACAGGAAAAAGATATTCGCGGTATCATCAAAGATAATAAGGGGAATATTCTGCCGGGGGTATCCGTCACCGTCAAGAATAAACCGAGCGTAGGTACGACGACCGACCTAAATGGCCGTTACGTTTTAAAAGTACCGGCCGACGCGGTGCTCGTGTTCACCCTTATTGGATTTACAACGCAAGAATTTACGACTACAGGTCGCGATGTCATTGACGTTACACTGAGCGAATCCGAAAACATGATCGAGGAAACGGTAGTGACTGCATTTGGACAACGTCAGCGCAAAAATGACTTGATAGGTTCTGTATCGTCTATCAACCCGGAAGAATTGCGCATCCCGAGTAGTAATCTTACCGGTGCCTTGCAGGGGCGTGTTGCTGGTGTTATATCCTTTCAGCGAAGTGGCGAGCCCGGGTTGGATAATGCCGACTTCTTCATACGCGGTGTGGGCACTTTTGGCGTTAATCAACGACCGTTGATCTTAATTGATAACATGGAGGTATCTACCGATGATCTTGCAAGAATTCCGGTTGATGATATCGCCAGCTTTTCTATCTTAAGAGATGCTACCGCATCTGCCGTCTATGGATCGCGTGGCGCAAATGGCGTTATTCTCGTTACAACCAAACTCGGGAAGGAGGGCAAACCAAAAATCACCTTCCGTGCAGAGCAGCGTCTTTCTACACCCACGAACATGCCGAAAATAGCGGATCCGGTGACTTTCATGAAAATGCATAATGAAGCTGTACTAACGCGTAATCCTCTTGATCCGCCGCTGTATTCCGAAGAGAAGATTGCCATGACGGCGGCAGGTGAAGATCCTATTCGCTATCCAGCTGTCGATTGGCTTAGCGAGGTAACGAAGCCGAACACCCGCACCCAAAATTACAACCTGAGCATATCGGGCGGTGGACAGGTGGCCAGCTACCTCGTCAGTGGGAACTTAACTCAGGATGATGGTCTCATCCGCGTAAACCCGATCAATAATTTTAATAATAACGTAGACTTCAAGGTGTACAACCTGCGCAGCAACATCAATATCAACGTCAGCAAGTCTACACAATTGATGGTGCGCGCCATCGCTAACTATAGAAATTACAGCGGCCCGCCAGATGGCGGTAGCTCTTCATTCCGCAATGCATTGCGTGCCAATCCCGCCTTGTTCCAACCCGTGTATCAAGTCGGGCAGCAGCAATCGTACATCCGCCACCCGTTGTTTGGTAACTTTGAAGACGGTAGCGGCAATATGTACCTAAACCCTTATGCACAAATCGTGCGGGGATATTCGGAATGGTCTGAAAGCAATATGCAAATGCAGATTGAGTTGAAACAAGATCTTTCGCAATGGATCGAAGGGCTGAGCTACCGCGGATTGGCAAACGCATCCAGAGGGGCCTACATGGAATACCGCAGGCAATATAACCCGTTCTACTACGCGCCAACATCGATTGACCCGGCTACAGATCAGTACTCCTTCTTGAACTTAAATCCATTAGATGGTACTGAATACCTAGACTACAGCGACAACGGTCGCGGACAAGAATCACTCTTCTACATGGAAAACGCGATCAACTATGCACGTACTTTCCAAGAGAAACACAGCGTCACAGGTATGCTGATTTCAACCATAAGAAACCGTATTACGCTGCCCAGAGACGAGGCCGGGACAGTTATCAATACGCTGCCCTACCGCAACGCCAGCTTTTCTGGAAATTTCACGTATGTATTCGACAATCGCTACCACGCCCAGTTTACCTTTGGTTACAATGGATCCGAAGTTTTTGCTAAAAATCATCGGTGGGGTTTCTTCCCGTCTGCCGGTATCGCCTGGACGATACATAATGAAAAGTTTATGGAGCCCCTGGAGAATATCGTCAGTACAGCCAGATTACGGATGACACACGGTCTGGTGGGTAACGACAACATTCACGATACGCGCTTCTTTTACCTATCACAGGTCGCGTTAAACAACGCCGCCCGCCGTTACAGCTTTGGCGTGAGCACAGGAAATGAGAACTACAATAGAAATGGGGTGAGCATAGAGCGTTACGCCAATCCATATGTCAAGTGGGAAGTTTCTCAACAGACAAATTTGGGTATCGATCTTGGTTTGTTCAATGGCAAATTCACGTTTACGGGCGATATGTTCCGGCAAATCCGACGCGATATCGTACAGGATCGGGCTGCCCTGCCCTCATCGATGGGACTTGCTGCTACCGTACTCGCCAATCTAGGAAAATACAAAAGTCAGGGCTTTGATGCCGAGCTGACGTATATGCAAAGCGTGAACCAAAACCTTTGGTTTCAAGGACGCGGTACATTCACCTTTGCTAAAGGAGAGTACCTCTATTATGAAGAGCCTAATTTTGAATATCCCTATCTCACGCGTATTGGTACAGACGCGAATCAACGCCGCGGATACATTGCCGAGCGGCTATTCATTGATGACGAAGAGGTGCGCAACAGCCCACAGCAGCTGTTTGGCGAGATGGTGATGGGGGGCGATATCAAATACCTCGATGTGAATGGCGATGGGGTGGTCAACTCGAATGATGTGGTTCCTATAGGGTTTCCAACAACACCGCAGGTAAATTTTGGGTTTGGACTGACTACGGGCTATAAAAGTTTCGACTTTTCCTTTTTCTTCAGCGGTATGTCAAGGACATCTTTATTTATCAACCCCCTATCCTGGAACCCCAACAACCCCCAGAACAGTGGTTCGGCACCATTCGGCAGCCTCACCGCGCCCAATGCTGTCTTACAGGCTTGGGCAGATAGCCATTGGTCGGAAGATAATCGTGATGTATATGCACTATGGCCACGGTTAAGTCAAAACCCCTTAGCGAATAACACGCAAAATAGCACGCATTGGATGCGTAATGGTGCGTTTTTACGCCTAAAACAAGTTGAACTATCCTATACGCTGAATGCTGATTTTACAAGGCGGTACAAGATTGATCGCTTCCGGATCTATGCAAGTGGTACCAACCTTTTCAACCTAAGCTCTTTTGATCTTTGGGATCCTGAAATGGGAGGAGCCGGACTGCGCTACCCTATTCAACGGGTATTTAACCTTGGTCTGCTAATGACTTTATAAAAAGATGACTAATCGAGCTATACATATGAAAAATAACATAAAAGCAGTTCTTTTTTTGAGCCTGATGCTCTTCGGAAGCTGCAATAAATTTATGGATATTGTCCCCGACAATGTTGCCCAACTGGAACAAGCATTTACGATGCGCACTATGGCAGAACGGTATCTTTTTACCTGTTACAGCTGGATGCCCAAAGGCTACAACCTGAGTTCAAACCCAGCACTACTCGCCGGAGACGAATTTTGGTTGAATTCGATAACCAACTTTTCGCAAGGAAGTTGGCCTAACTGGTATGTCGCCAGAGCTGGACAAAATACCAACAGCCCGCTATTGAATTATTGGGACGGCAACAGTCAGGGCGGCAGCGACGACGAACAAATTTCACTTTGGCGCGGCATTCGGGATTGTAATATTTTCTTAGAAAATGTGCAGGGCGTGCCAGATATGGACCAAACAGAAAAAGATCGCTGGGCGGCAGAAGTTCAATTTCTGAAGGCTTACTACCACTATTATCTTTTGCGCATGTATGGTCCTATTCCTATCGTGGATACAAACATACCCACCTTTGAAGACCCGGCAAACATTATCTTTGAACGAGCCGCTACAGATCAAGTTTTTGGATATATCGTCGCCAAGATAGATAGTGTGATGCCGGCGTTGATGCCAGATCTATCGTTGCCCGCGCAGGAAAATGGTCGAGTTACTCAAGTTGTTGCCAAAGCCATGAAAGCGGAGATACTGGTGACGGCCGCAAGTCCGCTATTTAACGGTAATACCGACTACCCTGGGTATATCAATGCCGCTGGTCAACCCCTTTTTAATGCCACATTTAGTCCAGAGAAATGGCGCGCGGCAGCACAAGCATGCAAGGAGGCGATAGAAGCAGCACATGCTGCTGGACGTTCCCTACAAAAATGGGTGCCCGCACCTACTATGGCAAAGATACCCCAACAGAGCACAATTAACCAGATGAACCTTAGACAGGCCGTCACCGAACGACAAAATAATTCCGAAGTCATTTGGGTGAACAACCGCAGTTCAGCGGGAACAGATCAACAAGCAAAGGCGTTTATGCCACGAAGCATTGATCCAGCCCGCATCACGAACCAATCAATGGGTGGATACATGGCACCTACCCTAAATATGGCTTTAAAATTTTACAGTAAAAATGGGGTGCCTATCGAAGAAGACTTCACCTACGATTACGCTAAGCGTTTTGAACTACGTACCGTGCCTATCGGCGAGTCTGTATATTCCTACAACCTCACACCGGGCTATACCACCGTGGGCATGCACTTTGATCGGGAAGATAGATTTTACGGCGCTTTATCTTTCGACGGCGGTCGCTACTTTATGAACAACAATAACAACGATTCGCTGGCCTACGCAACCAACGCTCGGCCGGGCGGAAACATCGCTGCTACAAACTCGCCCACGCAATACTCCGGTACAGGATACACGGCGAAAAAACTCGTCAGCTATATGAATACGATCGGCGAAAACAACAACTTTACCACCTACCTCTATCCCTTTACGATGATGCGGCTCGGAAATTTATACTTGCTTTACGCCGAAGCACTCAATGAAATTGATGGACCCAGTGAAGAAGCATTTACCTACCTAGACCGCATACGCGAGCGTAGCGGATTGCGCGGCGTGGTAGAATCATGGGCAGATTTTTCGATTAATCCAGGCAAGCCAAATTCACAGGAAGGGCTAAGGGAAATTATACGCCGCGAACGTAGCATCGAACTGGCTTTTGAATCGCAACGATTTTGGGATTTAAGACGGTGGAAGACTGCACAAACAGAATTGAATACCCCGATTTACGGTTGGGACATTCGACAGATTACCCCGCAAACCTATTACCGAAGAGTCGTGATGTACAACCGAACGTTTACGCAGCGCGACTACTTTTGGCCGATCAGTATTGCAGAAATCCGCAGAAATCCGCGGCTGTTGCAATCCCCCCTTTGGCAGTAACGAACGATGGTTTTACTAAACACAAAGACTGTAATGATTACCCTACATAGAATATTACAAATTAGCATAGCAGTATATTTTGTCTTGCTAGTTGGCGCCTGCAAAGACAACCAAGAGCCAGCCCCCTCCCGTGTTGGGGAGAAACCAGATCCTATCGTCAACTATCAAATACAAAGCATAGCGGGCGGAGCAATCATAAGCTATGACCTTCCAAACAATAGAGACCTTCGCTACGTCAAAGCAGTATATACACTTGGTGATGGCAGTATCCGGGAGAACAAGGCCTCGATATACAAGAACAGCATTGTCGTCGATGGCTTTGCACAAGCCGGCGACTATCCGGTCAGCCTTATTTCGGTGAGTGTCGGAGAAGTCGAATCAGATCCACAACCGTTGACCGTTAAAACGCTCACCCCACCCTATCTTAAAACATTGGAAGCACTGGAAAAAGATGGAAGCCTGCTTCCTACCTTCGGTGGGATACGCCTAAATTATGAGAACAGCGCGGAAGCCCCCTTAGTTATCCATGTGCTGGCAAAAAATGCGCAAGGGCAATGGGAACGTGCTACAGACCACTACACCAAGCGAAGCACAGGTCTATTCAACGTTCGTGGATACTCCGCTGAAGCCCGGGACTTTGGCGTTTACATCACCGACCGCTGGAACAATCGTTCAGACACCTTAGTGCGCACCTTTGTACCGGTCTTTGAGGTGATGATGAATAAGTCGCTTTTCAAAACGTACAACCTCCCTACTGATACGTATGCTGCGCACACCGGCTTTAGATCTACGGAAGTTCTTTGGGATGGTGCAGATCGTGTCGCAACGACAATACTACATACCAAGCCGGGCTCCGGCATTCCACAACACTTCAGTTTTGATATGGGTGTGAGCGCTATGTTGAGCCGATTCGTCATGTATTCGCGCCTGAGCAACGAGTACCGCTTTAATCATCCCAAAGTATTTGAGTTATGGGGATCCAGCAACCCAAGCACCGATGGAAGCTTCGATTCCTGGACATTGGTAGGCACATTCACCTCCATCAAACCATCTGGTCTTCCATTGGGTGAACAAACGGCAGACGATATAAATTATGCACGTGCGGGTGAAGAATTCGACGTCGAATCACAAACCGCACCCTATCGTTATTGGCGTTTTCGGACGCTCGATACTTGGGGTGGAAACTCAGATGTTGCATTGGGCGAATTGACCTTCTATGGACAAACGCAGTAATACAAGCATGAGATAAAGCAGATATATCATTACGATTAAATACAATGAAACGAACAAAAAACTTCATTAGCATGACGTTCCTCGTCGCGAGCGTGATGCTGCTGTGCAGATGTACACCAATCGATTATTATTACAGTGATTTTCTTGAAAATGCCGAAAAGGTATATCCCGGGCGCGTAGACTCCATTTCATTCAAGCCTGGTTACAACAGGGCGGCAATTCAATCACTAATCAGCACGGATGCTCGCGTGACGAGACTGAAGATCTCTTGGGGACTGAATGGCACTTTTGAAACAGCCATCAATGCCGAAGATATTGCCCACTATAAAGAAATTCTCATCCCAAACATTGAGGAAGGAATATACACGTTTGATATCCGCACCTTTGATGCGGAAGGAAACCAATCTATGCGGGCCGAGGTTTTTGGTCGGGTATATGGCCCGGATTATTCATCCAATCTAAACAACCGAATTATCGAGCAAATACGGAAAGATGGACAAGACCTTGTTGTTAATTGGATTCCTGAATCGGGAGATACCACGCTACGCGGAACGGAAGTAACCTACTTGACGCCTGCCGGAGATTCAGCAAAAGTGTTTACGGAGGCTGCTATTCACCAAACAAGACTTATAAACTACAAAGCCAATACTCGTATAAACTACCGCACACTTTTTCAGCCCACGCCATTAGCCATTGATACCTTCTATGCCGCTACGCAGAATATAGATCCCCTAAGTTATATCCCTACGGAGCGCACACTGCATTCCAGAACAAACTGGTCCGTCGCAGGGTTTAGCTCCGAAGAACCTGCTAACAATCGCTCCGCGACAAAAGCAATAGACGGTGATGTAGCCACTTTCTGGATTACACGCTATTCCGTGAATCCGACTGATTACCCGAACCATTTTATCACCATCGATATGAAAGACGCCTTAGAGGTGGATGGCTTTTTCTTTGCGCAGAAAAATGGCGACCGAAAAGTCCGGGAATTGGAAATCTTAATTAGCCAAGACAATCAAACTTGGGAAAGCATGGGGAGACATCTGCTGGCCGCTGTAGACCGCACCAATCAATACATTGATCTGAGTGCTCGCAAAACATTCCGATACTTCAAAATCGTTCCGCTCAGCGGGCACGACTCGCAAAAGCAACCTGGATTGGCAGAAATAGGCACGTTTACCCTTGGCAACTAATAATAATAGGCTACAACTGTTTTAAGAAACTTTAAAAATGGAAAAAATTATGATTAAACTAGGCTGTTTACTTGCGTTACTATCTGTCGTATCATGCGAAAAAATGGGCGAGCTCAATATTGTGATTCCACAAGACAACGTGGTCTTGGAAGATAGTTTTATAAACCCCATCTTACCACGAGGAGCCGATCCTTGGGTGACGCAGAAAAACGGAAAATACTATTTCACCTACACCCAAGGGAGTAAATTAGTGCTATACGAAACGGGGCGGATTTCGGAACTTGCTCTTGCCAAAAGCCATGATGCATGGATTCCGCCAGCCGGCACTGCCTACTCAAAAAATTTATGGGCACCAGAGTTACATGAAATAAATGGTAAATGGTATATCTATTTCTCTGCAGACAACGGCAGCAACGCAAATCACCGCATGTATGTTGTTGAAAATGATTCACCAAACCCTATGGAAGGTGAGTGGATATTCAAGGGGAAAGTGGGTGATGCAACAAATCAATGGGCAATAGATGGCACCATACTCCATTACGGCAATGATATGTATATGCTATGGTCTGGCGGTAATGCCGGGGCCCCTCCCCAAGATATTTTTATTGCAAAAATGAGCGACCCATGGACTATCGTAGGCCCAAAAGTGCGCATAGCAACGCCTAACTATCCGTGGGAAAAATTTGGTAACCCTATCAATGAAGGGCCCCAGATATTGCGCAATCCAGCAAATGATGTACTCGTGGTATATTCGGGGAGTGGCTACTGGGTAGACAACTATTGCCTTGGCTTATTGCGTCTTAAAACAAACGGTGATCCGATGAACCCTGCAGACTGGACGAAGAAAGCCGAACCTGTATTCTCCATGCTTGCTGAAAGTGGTGCCTACGGTCCTGGACATAACGGCTTTTTCCAATCGCCCGACGGCACGGAAGACTGGATCATCTACCACGCCCGCAGCCTCCCAAATGGAGGAAGCAACAATGGTCGAAACGCACGAATTCAAGCTTTCCAATGGCTGGCTGATGGCACACCAAACTTTGGCGTACCTGCCAAAATAGGCCAAGCCTACAAACGGCCGTCCGGCGAGCTGCTGCGCGAACTACATGTTAAGGACGATTGGTCTATCTCAGGTTTTAGTTCGGAAGAAGTTGTTAATAACAGACTTGCCAACCGTCTTATTGACAACAACCTTTCTTCATATTGGATAACACGATACTCGAATAATCCGACAAATTATCCAGATCACTGGATCACAATAGATATGAATCAGGAACTCGATGTCGATGGCTTCGTTATCACGCAAAAAAATGGCGATAGGAAGGTAAAAACGCTAACGATAGCTCTCAGCAATGATAATACATCTTGGCAATCTTTAGGCGAGTTTGAACTACTAAATATCGAAGGCCGAAACCAATATGTGGCGCTTCCGAATAGCGCACGCTTTCGGTATTTCAAGCTAAACCCTGTAACAGGCTACGACAACCAACAACAACCCGGATTAGCCGAAGTGAGTACTTTCCGCTATAAGAGCCCTTAAGTAGCTCGTTGTAAAAACCGTTAAGATATCTATACCGGTAGCGCATGTGTACCCTTTGGGGACATCGTGCGTTACTGGTACTACTCTTTATAATGTGCTTAATTAATTTGTCATTAAATTCGCCTCCTGGCTATGCACAACAGCAACAAAGTCAAATACAGCATCATGATCGTTGACGACAATCCGGATATGATAGAATTCTTGGAAGATGCGCTAAGCGATCGTTACTACATTATTAAAGCAAGCGATGGTATGGAAGCGATCCACTACCTCGATGACAGTCCAATTGATCTTATCGTTAGTGATGTGATGATGCCACTAGTCGACGGGTTTGAACTATGTAAACAAGTCAAAGAAGATGTGCAACTGCAGCATATTCCTTTTATTATGCTCACGGCCAAAAACACGCTGAAAGCAAAAATTGAAGGTCTCGAACATGGAGCCGATGTGTATTTGGAAAAGCCATTCCTTCCCGACCTTCTTTTAGCACACATAGATAGTTTGTTTAGAAATAGGCAGCATATCCGTTTTCATTACAATCATTCGCCAGCGAGGACGGTTCCAAATCATAATATAGAAAATCCTGGAAGCGATTTTTTAAATAAACTAAATCTCTTTATTACGGAACACATGGGGTTAAGAACGTTATGTGTTGACCATTTGGCTGCTTGTATGCATATCAGCAGACCCACACTCTTCCGCCGCATCAAGTTGCTTTCAAGTTTATCGCCGAAGGAGCTAATAAACATGGCACGCCTCAAAAAAGGTGCGGAACTTTTGCTTCAGAGCAGCCACAAGATATACGAGATATCCAATATGGTTGGGTTTAGTTCACCCTCGCACTTTGTTCGAAATTTCATCCGGGAATTTGGTATCAGTCCGAAAACGTACCGAAGAAACCAACTAACAAAAAGAGCGTCTTCAAAAAATCCTTTTTAAGATTCAGCCATCACCTACTATCCTCATCACAAAAAATTATGCAGAAAAAGCTACTCACTCTCATGCAGTTATCGAATTTAATACAAAATATGTTTATATTAGCACAAGTAGTTAAACGTTTTAGTATTAATTGTTGGTGAGCACTCATCCTAACCACAAAATAAACCACCTATGAGAAGAAGAACATTTTTACATGCCCTAAACATGGGCATAGCATCCACCACATTGTTTGGTACCGACCTTTTTGCCATGCAAACGAAAACCGCCATGGACAAGGAACTTGGTTACCACCGCATCAAAGACATCCGATTTTCAAATGTGCAGCTCCGCTATCCCCGTCTGGTCGGAAAAAATGCCCGTTTAGATCTTCACGGACATGGCCCGCAGGTAGACATCTGTACCATACATACCGATAAGGGTGCGATGGGATGGGCATCACTCCGCGGGTCACGCAAAGAAGCGGAGCCTTTGGCAAAAGAGCTTTTAGGCAAATCGGTTGCTGATGTATTTCAAACTAACATCGGGCTCACAGCAGCGAAATACATTCCATTTGATATCGCTTTGCATGATCTGGCAGGCGTTATCTTGAATAAGCCGGTATTCGCTTTGCTCGGTCGGGAAAGTCCGATTATTCATGACTGCTACAGTGGTATGTTATATTTCGATGATTTAGAACCGAAAGAGAAGCCAGCTGGTGTAGGGAAAATTGTGGAGGAATGTAAACAAGACTATGATTTAGGCTATCGGCAGTTCAAACTCAAAATAGGCCGTGGCCATCGTTGGATGTCACCCGATGAAGGGTTAAAAAGAGATATCGAAGTGACGAAGCAGGTCGCAGCAGCATTTCCGGACTGCAAAATTCTTGTGGACGGGAACAATGGGTTCACCGTAGATCGATTTACGGAGTATTTACAAGGTATCGCTGGTATCAATTTATTCTGGATTGAGGAACCTTTCCACGAAACAGTCGCTGACTACACTAAGTTAAGAGCTTGGTTAAAGAAAGAAAATATAAAAACCTTGTTGGCCGACGGCGAGGCAGACCCAGACCAACGACAGCTTAAAGAACTAATTGAGAAAAAACTTCTTGACGTGCATTTAACAGATATTGAGGGTTTAGGCTTTACCAACTGGCGGAAATTAATGCCTGAGCTGAAACGAATGGGTGCACAAGCCTCTCCGCACGCTTGGGGCTCGCTCCTTAAAACCTACTACACCGCCCATTTATCGGGCGGACTCGGCAACACAGCCACCATCGAGGGCGTAAGCAGTGTGTCAGACGACGTTGACTTGTCAGGATACAAGCTGCAGGAAGGCAAGCTCACCCCGCCCAGCAGCCCTGGCTTCGGCATGAAGCTACTCAAAAAGGTATAGTGCAAAAAGCATATAACAAAAGTATTGAGGTTATTTTGCTATCAAGTAAAATGCCTCAATACTTATTAGTTAGCTTTATAATACCTATCTTAAATCAGTTTTACTTTATACGCTAACAATGGGCATTAAGAAGAAGTTAGCAAGTGCTGGCATGTGTTTGAGCTGGTTTGCCATCCTCGCACAGTTTGCGCTTATGCTTTTGAATCGCGAGGTTTCGTTAATGGAGTCAATTATTCGGTTTTTCAGCTATTTCACCATTACGACAAATCTTTTAGTAGCATGCTACTTTACCGCTATAGCGTTTCCCAAAAACACGGGCTGGCGAAATAGTTTACGCAGCAGCGGGGCTGCAACAGCAATTACAACTTGCATATTAATCGTTGGAATCATCTACCAGGCACTACTGAAAGATCTTTGGCAACCTACCGGATTAAGTCTTCTTGTTGATCAACTCTTGCACGCCGTTATCCCGCTTTTTATGTTGGCATATTGGATAGGGACAATAAAGCACCAGAATCTCGGATGGAAGTCGGTATACAACTGGCTATTATACCCTGTTGGATATCTCCTATTCGCATTGGGTCGCGGGTATACTTCAGGCTTCTACCCTTATCCGTTTCTAAATATGAAGCACATTGGTCTTACTCAAACCGCAATAAACATCGGGCTGATAGCGCTAGTCACGATCTTGATGCTCACTCTCCTTATTGTCATCGGAAAAACAATTCAGCGATTGGCAAGACCAAACGTTCAGCAGCAGTGAAACGCCGCAATCAAAATATTGTCGTTTTGAACATCTACAAAAAAATCGTTACTTTTGTTTTCTTACTATGCTGCAACGGCTTATATACATATCGGTTTTCCTGATGGGCTTACTCTTACAGCCTGTCGCTTCTTTCGCGTGCGAAGAAGCAGATACGCATGCCTCTATGTCCTGTTGCGATGAAGATCAAAAAGCTGATAAAGAATTAACAAAGGACTGCTGCACGGATTACACAGACGATGCCAAAGGAAATAAAGACAACTGTGCAAACGATGCATCTTGTCATTGTCCGATCGTTAAAACACCCATGTTTATAACGTCTTTTTCAGCAGTCGAAAACCATATTGCAATACTTGTTCCTGCACATTATCCTACAGCTTCTACAGCCGCACCTAAGTCTGGATTTGCAGCAACTTGGTTACTTCCTAAAATAGCATAAATTTTCGTAGCCTAGCCATAGGTACGTCTTGTTGTATCATTCAGCATGTATGCAACAGGTTCACGCAAACGATTTTTTTACATTTTATTTCGTATATATCATGAAATTATCCGCATATATAGGGATAGTAGCAATAATGCTATTATCGCACACAACATTCGCACAAATTAGGAACAGCAAGCTGGTTACCGTTGACATCAATGGTAACTGCGGCATGTGCAAATCAAACATCGAAAAGGCTGGCAATAAAGAAAATGAGGCCGCCGTCATTTGGAACAGCAAAAACGGTAAAGCATCCATTACTTTCGACGGTACCAAAACAAATGAGGATGCGATTTTAAAACGGATTGCACTTTCCGGCTATGACAATGAACGTTATCTAGCACCCGACGAAGCATATAGCGCACTACATGATTGTTGCCAATATGAACGCAGCAAAAAAACCGAAGACACAGCGACAGCCGATGCAGAACATACACCTGAACACAAACATGAGGGACGCAAGATAGCTTCCAACGCGACGGATGAAAACCATGCTGCACATAGCCCAGCCTCCGGTTTGGGTAAACTCATCACACCCTATTTAGAGGTTAAAAACGCACTGGTTGAGGCAAACAAAGAAGAGGCTGTCATGGCCGCTAAAGAACTAAGCGAAGCTCTGCAAGCGCTAAATAGCAAAAAGTTACCCAGCATCGAAACAGCTATTTGGAATACCGAGAGTAAGCATCTTAACCAGACGCTTCAAGCTTTCCAAGCTGCAAAATCTATGGATCAACAACGGCAAGAATTTGCGAAGATTTCCAGCTCATTTTACAAACTGCTAAAAGCAGATAAAGCATCTGGCGCGCTGTATTACCAGTTTTGTCCTATGTACAATGATGGGAAGGGCGCTTATTGGATAAGCGAGAAAAGCGCAATAGAAAATCCATACTACGGATCAGAAATGCTTAGTTGCGGAAAAACAGTAGATACGTTATAGGGAATATTATGTGGAACATTTCAAGCACAGCGAGGTGGCTGCTGCTACTCCTATATTTTTGCGTAGGCTTTACTGTTTATGGGCAACAAACAGTTCGCTATGAGTTGTATGTGAAAGATACATTGGTAAATTTCGCTGGCAAGGAAAAGCGGGCTATTGCCGTAAACGGAGAAATCCCTATGCCCACGCTTACCTTCACCGAAGGCGACACCGCGGAAATAATTGTGCACAACTTACTCAACGAGAGCATTTCCCTGCATTGGCATGGCGTATGGCTACCAAACAAGGAAGATGGCGTGCCTCATTTGACCCAGCAGCCCATAGCTGCTGGCACCACGCATACCTATCAATTCCCTATTATGCAAAATGGGACGTATTGGTACCATAGCCATTCGGGATTACAGGAACAGATAGGCATGTACGGATCTATGGTTTTCAATAAGCGGCAGAGCGATACAACATTCCGAAAAGGAATTGATGATCTGCCAAGCGTCTCCGTCGTGCTCAGCGAATGGACCAATATGAATCCGCACACGGTCGATAGGCTATTGCATACGGGTAACGATTGGTTTAGCATTAAAAAGAATACCGTGCAAAGTTATGCAGAAGCTATTGCAGCAAAGCGTTTCAAGACAAAGCTGACAAACGAATGGAAACGCATGGAGGCCATGGATGTAAGCGATGTCTATTATGAGCAGTTTCTAATCAATGGACACGCAGAGCAACAGCTTTCACAGTTTAAGCCGGGCGATAAGGTTCGGTTGCGTATCGCAAACGGCGGAGCATCCAGCTATTTTTGGTTAACCTACGCAGGCAAAAAAATGACCGTTGTTGCGACAGATGGTAACGATGTGGAACCTGTTGCTGTCGACAAGCTCATTATTGGGGTATCGGAAAGTTACGATATTGTTGTGGAAATTCCCGCAGCAAACACGGCTTATGAACTGTTGGCTACTGCCGAAGATAGAACGGGCTCGGCCTCTCTATTCCTTGGGAAAGGTATCAAGCAACTCACCAGTCGTTTACCTCGATTGCAATATTTCGAAGGCATGAAGATGATGAACGACATGATGAAGATGAATGGCGACATGAATGACATGGGGATGGATATGAGCTTGCAAAAAATGGATATGAATGCGGTGATGTATCCAGAACAACAGAAATCGGCCGAGCACGCTTCATCCCCTGACGCCACGGACGAGCATGCTGGCCATACCGATCCTCATCAAGGCCACGACCATCATCAACATAGGTCTGGAACGAGCACAGGGAAAGTTACCTTAAACTACAATATGCTTCGCGCCACGCATTCGACGCTACTAGATAGCACAGCGCCGGTGAAAGCATTGCACTTCGAGCTAACTGGAAATATGAATCGTTATGTGTGGAGTATGGATAATCACGTTTTATCAGAGTCGGATAAAATCCAGATTAAGAAGGGGGAGATTCTTCGCATCACGCTTTACAATAATTCGATGATGCGACATCCCATGCATTTGCATGGTTTTGATTTTAGGGTGTTGAACGAAAACGGTGATTACTCGCCCATGAAAAACGTGTTGGACATTATGCCCATGGAGACCAATGTCATCGAGTTTGCTGCTAGCAGGGACGGCGATTGGTTTTTCCATTGCCATATTCTATACCACATGATGGCTGGAATGAACCGCGTTTTTAAGGTAGGTGATTACGAAAACCCGTTGCTTCCAAATCCAGATAGATCATACAAAATGTTGCAACGGGAAAGCAATATGTGGCATTTCATGGCTGATAACGACTTTGCTACCAATGGAAACGATGGTTCCGCCATGTTGCAAAATGCACGATGGAGCGTCGGAACGGAATGGAGACTGGGCTACAATGACATGCACGGCTACGAGGTAGAAACGCATGTCGGACGTTACATTGGCAAAATGCAATGGTTGATGCCGTTTGTGGGTTTCGACTGGCGCTATAGAAGGCTCGGAATGGACGAGCACGAAACCAACATCTTCGGCCAAACTAATAAAAAAGACGACCGTGGAGCATTTAGTCTTGGGGTGATGTACACGTTGCCGCTGTTGATAAACCTGCAGGCAGAAGTTTATCATGACGGCATTGTTCGCTTCGCTCTCATGCGTGAAGATATTCCTATTTCTAGAAGGGTACGCGCTGGATTTATGGTGAATACAGACCGTGAATATATGGTAGACCTTCGGTACATTCTTCACAAGAATATGGGCATACGCACACACTATGATAGCGATATGGGATTTGGAGTTGGCTTGGCTCTCAACTACTAACTTAACTTTTGTAAAGTAATGATTTGCTTGTAAGCATTTTGTCCATCGCACGTCCCCTTCGTCCTTTGCCAGGACAGGGCATTACTTTGTAGGGTGAAGGTTTATTTAAAAGGTTTGTCCATCGCACACCCCTTCCGCCGCATGCCGCGGCAAGGCAAGGCAAATACTTTTGAAGGGCAAAAGGTATTCAAAACCCCGTCGCTTGAAACCTTTGCAGGGAAGGTTTGTTCAAACGGTTGTCCGTCGCACGCCCCTTCCGTCCTTTGCCAGGACAGGGCATTACTTTTGTAGGGCAAAAGTAATCAAAACCCCGTCGCTTGAAACCTTTGCAGGGAAGGTTTGTGCGATGGCAAATTTTCACACATTGCAAAGCTTTCGATGCGACATTTTTGTTAAGGAAGGATGTGCAATTATTTTTTAATGCTACGTTTTTAAATACTAAGTACTAAATACTATTTAATCATTCTGTCCCAATACGCATTACCCCATCACGCAAAAGAGCGAGGAACAACCGCCCTCGCTCTTTTTAGTTGCAAAACCGTTAATCCGTATTACAACCGTTGTATACGAATATTGCGTAAAAACACTTCCGAGCCATGACCCAGAAAGCCAATATGACCTTTTGTATTCTTCAGGCCAGGATGATTTTTACCATCCAACGTTCCGTTTTTGGAAGCTTCGGCTAGATCGCCGTTTAAAATCTCGACACCATTCAAGGTCACTTTGATCTTGTTTCCTTGCACCCGGATCTCTTGACTATTCCATTCTCCTATCGGTTTCATCGCCGTGCGCTTGGCAGGTATAATGCCATAGGCAGAACCATGATATTGATACGGTTTAAGATTCTTATACACATCCGCATCATTGTCCAGAATCTGAATTTCTGTACCTACATACGCGGCGTCACCTTCTATTGGTGTGCGTATGCCTACGCCATTATTGGCACCCGGTGTCAGCTTGAAATCAAAACGATATACAAAATCAGCATATTCCGCCTTGGTATACAGATTCTTTCCAAATTTCGCGTCAGGATTAGCTCTAATAAACCCTTCAGGATTTATTTCGTAGGCTGAGGTTTCCGTCCATTTATCCAAATTTGTACCGTCGAATAGCATTTCAAAGCCCTCTTTCTTTTCCGTATCTGACAAGCTATACTTTTCTTTGCGAGGTAGTTCCTTGACATAAATATCCCGATACCAAACCTGCGAGCCGTGGGCTTGTAGTTCGATTTGTTCCATTGGGAATATTGGTTGACTGCGGTCCCAATAGTTTTCCAGAGTCACGCTATCTACTACCAGTTCACCGTTCAGCCATACTGAAACCTTCTCTCCTTGCATGCGGATTTTAAAGGTATTCCATTCGCCCAATGCATTGTCAGCTACTTTGAGTGGGTCTTTCGGATTTTTGCTGTTGTTATAAAGCCCACCAGAGCCCACTTGCGCACCAACATTTGTACGTGAAATATCCCAGATCTGCACCTGCGGTGTTCCACGAAGATAGACGCCCGCGTCAGGTTCCTTACCATTTGGATCCAGCTTCCAATCAACCAACATTTCGAAATCGCCGTATTGCTTTACCGTGGCAATGTTATCGCCATGACCGCTAAAGACTAGATCTCCGTTTACCGCCTTCCAGCTCTCACGCATTTTTTTATCCGCAGCAGTTTGACGTTCCGCGAGTACCTTTGCCGACATTTTGGAGCGTTTAATAGGGTCATCAACTAAACCTTTCCATCCCGTCAGGTCTTTACCGTTAAATATAGACACAAAACCCTGTGTTTTCGGCATCTCTGCGAGGTGCCGCACAATGGCTTCACGCAGGTAGGAACTTTCACTTCCCGAAAGGTTTGCCATGGCTTTTTCAAGAATGTTACGCACATCGGTTCCCGTAAAATCAGGATTGTCCATCGCGATGTTCATGGCGGTATTAGTCGCCGCACCTTTCAGCTCGGCATCATCCAAAAATAACGATGCAAACATCATCGCTTGATAGGTTTCTGTGGCTTGAAGACTAGACAATACTTGTTTTTTCTGCGCCGCATTTTGCGCTTGAGCAAAAGCATCTTTTAGATATAATGTCTTTTGCGCCGCTGTGTGATCACTCGCATTGATCTGTTTCACCAATCCAGCAAACAACGTTGCAAAATTGTTTCCCTTCTCTTTGCGGCTAAGTTCAATAAGCACTGGCAACACCTCTGGGTCCGACCATGCTGCGAGCGACTGCTGCGCTTGCGCCTTCAGCCCGTCATTCGGCAGGTAGTTTTGTACGGCACGCATCGCTTCCGCACCGCCGACACCAGCAAAGACCGGAAAATAATTGGCTGCGGAAGGTGCCGCAGAGCGCGAAATATTTGCTGCTAAGCGTTGTATTTTCGCATCCTTATCGTCACTCGCATTCAATACCATCACCAATGCTTTCTGAAGGTGAGCGGCATCTGCTTCTGGGGCGGCAGACAGCAATTGCACCAGCGTATCGAAATCATCGGGTTGTGCTACAGTGGGTAACGCTTTCAGTGCAGCCTCTTTTACCTGCGCGTCTGTAGAGGAAACAAGTGGCAGCACAGCTTTTGATGCCGAGGCATCTGTACGTTTCGACAAAATATCCAACAACACAAGCTGCGTTTTCACATCAGCAGAAGGAAGTGCCTTCGTGATCAATGGAACGGTTTGTGGGTCTTTGCTAGATAGCAACAATGCACTTATCGCCTGTACAGTAGCCTCGTCGCTAGCTTTAATCTCTCCGATAAGCTGCGCCGCGTTTTGTGTATCGCTTAGCGAAGACATGGCATTTAATGCTGCAATTTTTGCGCGCGTGTCCTTTATGGTCGATACACGATCCTTTAATGAGGATACGTTTGAATTATCTCCGTTTTTAGCTAAATAAAGAAATATGCTTTCTTGAACATCAGGTGAGGCAGATTTTAATGCGGTCACCAATTTTTTTGCATCAGCTGCGGAAGGTTTTTCCCTTAATAGAGACAATGCCGTACTACGGTAAAGCGCATTTTCCGAAAGCGCCGCTTTTAGCAGCTGCTTCTTAGCCTTGGCAGGATTAATTTCCACCAATAGCCCCAACGCACCAGCTTGCAAAGTTGCCGATCCTTGTGTAGCAGCGCCTTTCATAACGGTGTTTGCGACAGAAAGGGCTAGTCTTTGGTTACCTTCGCGCAATAGGTTGTGCGCATAATCCAAGGTTAATCCACCGACGTTCGTCTTATCGAAGGAATAGTTTACAGCTTTTAATTTATTTAAAAATACCGGGGCTGATTTAGCGCCTGCAATTTTACTTAAAGCCGTATAAACACCGCGTTGAAAATTTTCATCATCGTACTTCTTCAACGTCGCGATGATAGCATCTTCATCAGCTTTTGACCGCAAATCGCCCAAGGCAGAAACGATTGCTATCGTTATCTTTTCAGAAGATACCGCGTTTAGTGCTGATGAGAGTGCTTTTACAGCCTGCGGCGTGCGCACGCCGTTTAGTGCAAGTGCGGCCTTGTCAACAAGATATTCGTCTTTTAAATAAGGGACGATAGCCGCTATGGCCTCATCTTTGGAAGCTTGCTTCATCAATTGCAGCACAAAGGCTTTGTGCTCTTTGTCCTGTAAACGTTCCAACGCTTGAACAAGACCTTGAGAAAACTGCGCACGCAGGCTTTCCTTACCTTCTTGCATCACATAAAATGCATATGAATTTGCGGCGTAGGTAATCGGCACATTTTCAATCGAGTTTCCTTTCATCCCGCTCAGTAAATTAGCGATATCGTCGGCTGTAAAGCCTTCTAGCTCTTTCATGGCAGCAAGAAACTTGCTCTGCTCCTCAGCAGGTTGTTGTGCCAAAACATCAGCAATTTTCGTTACGGAAGTCCTATTCGCGGGTTGTTGTGCGTATGCCGCCACCTGTAACAACAGCAAAGCGGATAACGTATTAAATATGTTTTTCATGGTTCAGATAGGTTAGATTGTCCAGGGCCCTCGCATAGGTTGATTAATCAGGCGATTAGCACCCTCGTCATTGACGAATTCCTGCTTCTGCGAGTCGAAATGCAAGGTGCGATTCAAACGCAACGCGGCTAAGCCTAAGTTTACCAACGTGGCTGAATAATAACCATTTTGTTCATTCAGTGCGAACTTCTGCCGCGTGCGGCAAGCTTCCACAAAATCAGTAACCTGCGCAGCCGGCTCTGGATACTGGGATAGTTTGCGCTCCATATCAGGAATATCCGAAACAAATCCTTTGTACAACTTGCCCTTAGGTCCATCGATATAAGCTTGCCCTTCTTCCGTACCAGCACCATCCAGTATAATCTGACAGCCATCTGCATAGGTATATGTTATCTTACGCCAAGTGCCTACAGCATCGTAATGTTGTTGCGGCGCATCCACTTCTATCTTAATTGGACTTTCCTCATCTTTTCCTAAAAAGTACTGGACAGGGTCTAGATAATGCTGCCCCATGTCACCCAGGCCACCACCATCATAATCCCAATAGCCCCTGAACGTCGTGTGTACCCGATGTTTGCTGTAGGGCTTGTAAGCGGCTGGTCCCAACCACATATCGTAATCTAATTCCTTCGGAGCTTGTTCTATAGGCAAGTTTTCTTTACCTACCCAATAAAATTTCCAGTCGAAACCAGTATGCTTGCTAATCGTGACTTTTAATGGCCAGCCCAACATCCCTGTGTCTACGAGTTTTTTAATTTTCTTGACCGGTACATTCATGCCATAGAAATTGGCATCAAAACGAAACCAAGTATTAAGCCTGAAAATATTGCCGTGCTGCGCAACGGCTTCTTTCACTTTCTTCCCTTCGCCAATAGTGCGCGTCATGGGTTTCTCGCACCATATATCTTTTCCAGAACGTGCTGCCTCAACTGCCATAATACCGTGCCAATGCGGTGGTGTCGCAATGTGTACGATATCTACCTCCGAGTTTTGGATCAACTCCCGGTAGTCGTGATGTTCTTTTATACCGCCTCCGAGCTCTTTCTGCGCTAAGGCTAAATGTCGGGTATCTACATCACAAATAGCCACAGTTTTCGTACCAGCATAGGCAAAGTGCCCCCGCCCCATAGACCCCGTTCCGATAACACCTTTTGTTAGATGATCGCTCGGAGCCAGAAAACCGTTACCACCCAGCACATGGCGGGGTACAATGGTAAACGCAGCGGCTCCAATCAACGTATTTCTGATGAAATCACGCCGTGAAGTATTTTGTTCTTTCATTTCTAATAGTTAGTATAAATAGTTTTCAAATTAGCATATTTTATACGCAATACCTAAATTGTCACACAATTGTTGGTATTTTGGGGGAATCGCATCGCTGATTAACATATCAATTTTTGCCATTGCAGCTATTTTTCCCAAGCTTTTCCGGTCGAATTTTGAGGAATCCGCTAATACGATTACTTGATGTGCAGATTCCATCATCTTTCTATTCAGTAAAGCCTCTTGTGCATTGGTTGTGGTAATACCAAACTCCGCATCGATGCCATCCACACCAAGGAAAAGCTTCGAACAAAAAAAATCACTCAGCAAGGCCTCGGCATAGCTCCCCATAATGGAAGCCGACGTTTTCCTCACTGACCCGCCCAACTGTATAACATCTACCATCTCGTGTTTGATAAGTTCCATCGTAACATTAATAGCGGAAGTGATGACGGTGAGGCGCTCTTGCGGCACAATGGCCTGCGCGAAAAACTGCATGGTGGTGCCCGATGCAATAATTATCGAATCGTTAGGTTCTACTAACTTCGCAGCTTCCAGCCCGATCCGTTCTTTAGCATCTGCATGGAGCTGCGCCTTTTCATTGATGGAGCGGTCTTTTTGATAGGGATTAACGCTTGTTGCACCACCGTGTGTGCGCAATAACATTTGTTCATCTTCCAAAAATTGCAAATCCTTTCGAATTGTTACAGATGATACCCCCAATTCTTCACAAAGGTTAACGACGGAAACGTGTCCGTGCTTTTCTACTTTTCGAATGATAAATTGATGCCGCTCTACATTATTCATAATTCTAATATACATGTTTAGGCCATAAACGAAAGATTAAAAAGCAATTTTTATTTCGAAAGATTTCGTTTGTTTACGTTTTTTATTATTTTTACACTACAAAACAACAAATAACGAAAGAAATCAAAATGAAATTCACACGAATCGAAGCCATAAGAAAAGTCGAGCAAGATGCCGATTGGGATATCGTCATTATTGGCGGTGGAGCGACAGGGCTGGGAATAGCAGTAGATTCTGCCTCTCGCGGCTATAAAACACTATTGTTGGAAAAATATGATTTTGCCAAAGGCACATCCAGCAAGAGTACAAAACTTGTACATGGCGGTGTACGTTATCTCGCAAATGGAGATGTGAAGCTCGTGCTATCTGCACTAAAGGAGCGCGGGCTTATTTTCCAAAACGCGCCCCATGTTTCCTCTGTACAGAGCTTCGTGATCCCCTCCTACTCCTTTTTCAGCAAAATGAAGTTTCTTATCGGCCTGAAATTATATGACTGGATGGCGGGTAAGCTTCGAATTGGTAAATCAAGTCTACTGAACAAGAGCGAAGTGGTTTCAAAACTTCCCAAAATAAAAACGAAAGGCTTACAGGGCGGTATTCTTTATTATGATGGACAGTTTGACGATGCTCGCCTTGCCATCAACTTGGCACAGACGGCGGCTGAACAAGGTGCTTCTGTTCTGAATTACGCAGATGTATTAGCGATTACTAAGGATGAAAAAAATCTTGTAAACGGCTTGCTATTCAAGGATACACAAAGTGGAAAAGATTACAGCGTGAAAGCGAAAGCCGTTATTAATGCAACAGGGATATTCGTTGATGAAATTTTGAAGCTGGATACGGCAGAACATAAAAACCTTGTCCGCCCGAGCCAAGGTGCCCACATCGTTATTGATAAGAAATTTTTGGGTAATCAGGACGCATTAATGATACCCGAAACAAGTGACGGTCGCGTCCTTTTTGGCGTACCTTGGCATGGCATGGTGTTGCTTGGCACCACCGATACGCCACTAAACGCACACCAAATTGAACCCCGTCCTCTAGAAGAAGAGATAAACTTTATTTTAAACACGGCGAATGCTTATCTGGAGGGCGCTCCTACGCGCGCGGACATCAAAAGTATATTTGCGGGCTTGCGACCGTTAGCTGCCCCGACTAATGGTGACAGCAACAGCACCAAAGAGATATCACGCGACCATAAGCTTATACGGAGTGCATCAGGAATGATCACCATTACGGGCGGAAAATGGACTACCTACCGGAAAATGGGCGAAGAGACGGTTGACCTTGCCATTCGCACCGCTAACCTTGCACCGACAGACTGTAAAACGCAGGCGCTTCACCTGCATGGATACAGCCAACAGAAGCTGGAAGGGCACTGGCAGGTTTATGGTGCCGATATGCCACATATTGAAGAGCTGATGAATAGCCAACCTCGACTGGCGGAAAAGATCCATCCTAGCTACGACTTTCGCCTGGCGGAAGTGGTTTGGGCCTGTCAGCATGAAATGATTTGTAAGGTAGAAGACTTTTTGGCGCGCCGAATTCGCCTACTCCTACTTGATGCAGAGGCATCTTGGCAGGCAGCACCTGCAGTAGCAACGCTAATGGCAGAACAACTGGGCAAAGACGAGCAATGGATAGAAAATGAGCTGGCCGACTATAAGCAGCTTGTTCAAAAATACGTTATATAAGGAACACAGAAATATAGAGAGATACCAAATAAACTAAAAAGCATGATAAAAGAGTTCATTTTAGCATTAGATCAAGGCACCACCAGCTCGCGTGCGATCTTGTTCAATAAGGAAGGGAAGATTGAAAATGTTGCCCAAAAAGAATTTAAACAAATTTTCCCAAAGTCAGGTTGGGTAGAACATAATGCCCAAGAGATTTGGTCTACACAATTGGCCGTCCTAACGGAAGTAATCGCGCAATCGAAAGTAAAGCTGGATGAAATCAAAGCGATTGGTATTACTAACCAACGGGAGACGACCGTCGTATGGAACAAAAAAACGGGCGAACCTATCCATAATGCTATCGTATGGCAAGACCGACGAACCGCAGAGTATTGCCAAGCGATTGCGGAGAAAGGGCTTGCAAAAACTATCCAGGAAAAAACAGGCCTTCTTATTGATGCCTATTTTTCTGCGTCCAAGATTAACTGGATGTTGACCCACGTGGAAGGTGCCCGCGAACTTGCTGAAAAGGGGGAGCTTGCCTTTGGTACAATTGACTCTTGGCTGGTTTACAACCTAACCAGCGGCAAGAAACATATTACAGACGTCACAAATGCGTCGCGCACCCTACTCTTTAACATCCATACTCTCGCTTGGGATGAGGAACTGCTCGCTATCTTCGACATTCCGGCATCAATGCTTCCTACCGTATGTAGCAGCTCTGAAGTTTACGGGGAAACAAGTACGGAACTTGGCAGCCGCCCTATCCCGATTGCCGGCATCGCCGGCGACCAACAGGCAGCGCTGTTTGGGCAGCTCTGCACGCAAGAGGGAATGGTGAAAAACACCTACGGCACAGGGTGCTTTTTGTTGATGAACATTGGAAAAAAACCAGTTATCTCAACTCATAAGTTGGTAACCACGGTGGCTTGGAAAATCGGCGATGAAGTTCAGTACGCTTTGGAGGGGAGCATATTCATTGGCGGCGCTGTGGTACAGTGGTTGCGCGATGAGCTGGGTATTGTACGACATGCACGCGAAATTGAAGACTTAGCAATGAAGGTAGATACGACAGAGGGGGTTTACGTAGTGCCTGCGTTTTCAGGTTTGGGCGCTCCACATTGGAATGCCGAAGCGCGAGGGACCATTTTAGGACTATCCAGAGGTTCAAATGATGCGCATATCGCAAGAGCCGCATTGGAAAGCATTGCTTATCAGACCTATGACATCCTGCAAGCTATGGAGAAAGATTCGCAAGCCAGCATCAAAGAACTTCGTGTTGATGGCGGCGCAACGCAAAACAACTTTTTAATGCAGTTTCAAGCAGACCTCCTGAAAACGAATGTCGTGCGTCCTGCCATTACAGAAACCACGGCACTTGGTGCGGCATTCTTGGCAGGACTGGCTGTCGGATTTTGGAAGGATATAGACCACCTAAAGAACTTATGGCAGGAAGATAAAACTTTCGCTTTTGATGAACAAGGTGATTATAGCCAACGGCTTAAAGAATGGAAAAGAGCGACCGAGACGGTCAAATTCTGGGCAAATTACAAATAAACTGATCGTACATTTTAACACCATATCTTATGAGTCCTTTTCTTGCAGAATTTATAGGAACCGCAGCCATGATTTTACTTGGCGGCGGCGTGGTTGCCAATGTGGTATTGAAAGATACCAAAGGCAATAGCTCGGGCTGGATTGTAATCTGTACCGCATGGGCAATGGCTGTCTTTGTAGGCGTTACGATAGCTGGACCCTACAGTGGCGCGCACCTTAACTGTGCCGTTACTATAGCAAACCTTGTTTTAGGAAAGCTTGACCTTAGCACGTCGCTCGTTTACATTGCTGCACAGTTTTTGGGCGCTATGACCGGAGCGCTGCTCGTGTGGCTGGTATATAAAGACCATTTTCAGCGCACAGATGACGCTGCCACCAAGCAAGCCGTATTTTGTACAGCGCCAGCCATACGCAATTTACCAATTAACCTGATCAGTGAAATTGTAGGAACATTCGTCTTGATTTTTACGATTCTCCATTTCACAGAACCGATGATGGGCGACAAAACGCCGATAGGACTAGGCTCTATTGGTGCTATCCCTGTTGCGTTTTTGGTTTGGGTAATCGGCCTTTCACTGGGTGGGACGACCGGCTATGCCATTAACCCGGCACGAGATCTTGGTCCTCGTATTATGCATGCGTTATTGCCGATCCGTAACAAAGCAGGCTTCGATGTAGCATATGCCTGGATTCCAGTTGTCGGCCCAATAGCAGGCGCCCTGTTTGCGGTACTGCTGTATGTTCTGATTTACGGATAAGGTTTTTGTAGATGAAACGGGAACTGCACTTTTTGGAAGTTCAGTTTCCGTATGTTCATTTGTCATGGCAATATATGTTATTTTGCTTAAGCAAAGTACGCAAACAGCGAGCTAAATCAGCTTCAGAGCTTATGATCATACCGTTAATTGCAACCTAAAATAATCCCTAAGAAATCTGTTAAATGCAAAGAACTACTTGAGATCCTCGACCTCCGAAATCGAAAGACCGATGATATCGGAGATAAGCGCTACTTCAAAACCGTTTTCCAACATCTTTCTCGCTGACGCTTTTTTATCTGCTAATTTTTCTGCTTCTGCTTTGGTTCTCTCTTCCAGCCGTCCCTCCAGTTTACCTTCGAGACGCCCCTCAAGCTTACCTTCTTTCGTAGCTTTATCCAATAGATATTCTCTCGTTCCCATAGTGGTGCTCCTTCCTAATTTGGTTTCTACTTCTCTCTCAAAGATAGCTGGTGATATTATATGAACCAACAACTTACACCTACCAAAAAACTACTTAAGCTTCTCGACCTCAGAAACCGAAAGACCGATGATATCGGAGATAAGCGCCACGTCAAAACCGTTTTGCAACATCTTTCTCGCTGACGCTTTTTTATCAGCTTCCGCTTTTGCACGCTCTTCAAGACGACCCTCAAGTTTACCTTCTTTCGTAGCTTTATCCAATAGATATTCTCTCGTTCCCATAGTGGTGCTCCTTCCTAATTTGGTT